>ONHG01000052.1 GCA_900317585.1 uncultured Lachnospiraceae bacterium
CCTGAGCCCGGACTGGTGTACACTCTCTCGCGTGAGCTACGCTGCACAGCTAAGATACTGTAGGAATTATGCCTTATAGGTTGATTATACATGACGAAACCGTCGAAACGCGCCGTCCGTGGCGCGGTTCTCCTTGCTCATTACTGCTCACACAAGAGAACAGGAGGAGAAGGATTGAGCGCAAAGGACTCAATGGCAAAGGAATACTTTGCTGACAATGCCAGGTTTGCTGACCTGTGCAACAATATACTGTATGGAGGAAGAGAGGTAATCCTGCCGGAAGACCTTAAGGAAAGGGACACGACAGAGGTGCTGACTGCACTGGGGCTTGACAAAAAGACCATAGCGGTGCAGAAGTTGAGGGATATCTTCAAAAATGCCAGCATCAAATATACCGGCAAATCATATGTCGTACTGATAGGAGTAGAGAATCAGTCTGATATACACTATTCCATTCCGGTAAAAAACATGTTTTATGATGTCATGGCATATGGAAATCAGGTAAAGGAAACAGCCAAAAAGCACCGCAAGGAAAAGGATACGGCAACGTCGGATGAATTTCTCTCTGGATTTACAAAAACTGATAAGCTGATTCCGGTGATTACGATTACAGTATATCTCGGAATAAAGGAATGGGATGGTCCAAGAAAGCTGTCAGATATGTTTGGTGATGTGGATGAAGAACTTCTGCCATTCATACCGGATTACAGGATTAATCTGCTGGCACCGAGGGAGATAACAGACTTTACAGGATTCAGGACATCCATCAGACAGCTTTTCGAGGTACTGCAGAATGCGTATGATAAGGAAAAGATGCAGGAAGTGCTGCAGAACGATGAAAAATTTAGCAAGGTGGACAGAGAGACAGTCGAGGCAATCAACCTGTTTGCAGGAACGGATATAGACATAGATGAGAAAGAAGAGGTGATTGATATGTGTAAGGCGTGGGAAGATCAGAAAAATGAAGGCAGAAAATTAGGCCGAGAAGAAGGCAGAATTCGTCAGGCAAAAGTAACGGCTTTAAAACTTCAGAAAAAAGGATACTCAATAGAAGATATAGCTGAATGCGTGGATTTTGACGAGGAAACAGTAAAAAAATGGCTTGTGAGCTAATATTGTAGTGAAATGTAAATTATAGGAAGGAGTCTTTGAGCGAAAGCACTGAGGCTGCTTCCTTTTTGTCTGAGGGTACTGACAGTAGGGCGGGGGTTCATCCCCTGAGCCCGGACTGGTGTACACTCTCTCGCGTGAGCTACGCTGCACAGCTAAGATACTGTAGGAATTATGCCTTATAGGTTGATTATACATACGTCGAAACGCGCCGTTCGTGGCGCGGTTCTCCTTGCCCATTACTGGTCACACTGTTAGGTGTGAACAGTAACCATGTGTAAGGCGTGGGAAGAACAAAAAAATAAAAGTCTTGCAAAGGTATATAACCAATGATATAATTTAAACACACAATTCGAGCTGTTTCAGAGGCTCAATGATTTATCAGGCTGTGTCAGCCACAAATCCCATTGTGTATAAAAACTAAATATTGCCAGGAAATGTCTGATCGTATCTATACGGAATATGTGCGTTTTTTTTAGTAGCTTCTTAATAGTTTCCTGCTTGTAAGAGCTTTTTAAATTTAAGGAATCTTTGAGGGCAGCTATTATCAAAAAAGTATTGAATAATTACGAGGTTACGAAGATTTTTACAAGAAAATCAGAAGGAGAAGTGAATGATTTACAGAAAAGTAAGGACAAACCTGTCCCGTACGCTAAGTGCGATAGAGCAGGACAAGGCAACCAGTGATGAGCTAAGTGCGATAGAGCAGGACAAGGCAACCAGTGATGACTATGTGAAGTGTATACTTGCGGATCCGCAGATTGCGGCATACATAGTGCAGGCAGTGGTGGAGGAGTTTAAAGACATGGAAATAGATGAGATTATTCCATGCATGGGCGAGCCAACAGTAACACTTAAGTTTCCGGAGAGGCTTGGTGTGAAAGTCCAAAACACAGGAAACGAGTCAGTTGATGAGGAAGATGGAAAAATCATTTACGACATCAAGTTTCCGGTGTATTATAAGGGAAAGAAAAAAGAATTTATCATCAACATTGAGGCACAAAAGAGCAGTAAAAAATCAAAGCTTGGGTATATGCTTGAAAATAGGATAACATACTACATGGGGCGTATGATATCAGAGCAGAAGGGAACAGAGTTTTCCGGCTCAAGCTATGATGACATAAAGTCCATATACAGCATCTGGATATGCATGGATACAAAGAAAACCGATGATTCAATAATTGAATTTGGGATGAAATCCAATCTGATATATGGTAAAATAAAGAAAATACCAAAGATTAGCAAGATAAACGGAGCATTGATAAATGTCCGTACGAGAACAGCAAA
>ONHG01000050.1 GCA_900317585.1 uncultured Lachnospiraceae bacterium
ACCCACAGCATTTATTTTTTGACCTGTCAAGGATGGCGGCAGGATGGCGATAACCTAAAACATTGGGGCTAAACCCATAAGAAAAATGATTGACCCATATTCTTCTCTATATCTGCATCACCATCTGTTTTTTGTGAAGTATCCAAAGCATCATCATCTGTTGAGTTATCAATTGCATTATCTGTTATATTACTCCCGGCATTATCATCCGCACCTGTATCCTCATCTATAAGCTCTGTTGCAAATGCCGGCATTATCGGATATGTCATGCCTATACATAATATAAACAAAACTGCTAAAATCTGTATCTTACTTCTTAATTTCATAACCTTATCCCACATCATTTTCTTGTTTTGATACCAAGTTTCTCAAGAACATAGTTAAAATATGTGACTTTATCATACTGTATTCTTGCCACAGCAGTCATACCATTTGTAATGTCAACCTTATCGCCCTCTCTGCTCAGCACATAGTCCTGATCAAGTACTATCATCACTTTAAACGCCTGACTTGCCGAACCATCAGAGCTTTCCTGTGTGGTAACATTGCTGTCGATACGGCTTACCGTTCCGCTTATTGTTCCATATACATTCTGCGATAATCCATCCACCACTACCTGAACAGAATCACCCTCATGCATTCTAGCCATATCGGATGTCGAAACATATGCTTCGAGAAATCTCTGTGAATTTTCCGGTGTAATTGTTGCAACAGTAGTTGTGGTCTGCACAACCATTCCACTCTTATAATTTCCCAGCATATGCAGAACTCCTGATGTGGTTGCTTTTACCTCATAGGCATCCTGCCCGCTTGTCACCGCTGCAAGCTGTGCATCTATTGATGCAATTTGCAGATTCGCCTCTTCAATCTTTGCCTCGGCAGATTGTATGGCCGAATAATATACTTCATCAATCTTCCCCTGATTAGTTTCAAGCTGTGCCTGTATCTGCTCATCTGTATATCCATATGTCTGATAAATTGATGCATCAACCTTATTCTGGTCTATCTGCGATTTATATGTCTCATAGAGACTCCAGTACAAGCCATCTTCTGCCTTTGCCTCATCAAAATAATTAGTATCATCCTTTATTGACTTTATCAAAAGCTGATACTGGGATACCTGCTCCACATAAGACTGCCGGTTTTCTTCTAATTGTGTCTGCTGCAGGTCATAATCTGTACTTTTGACAGTAAAAAGTACATCCCCTGCTTTCACAAGCTCTCCCTCTTTCATACTACAATCAAGGATTTCCCCTGTATAACTGCACATCACATAGTTTGATTCATCATTAGTCACATTTCCCTGTGCCTGTATTGTATAAACCTTTGATGCCTTTGTACTCCACACCACGGCAATGGTCATAAATATAGCTATGACAGTTATCAGAATATATCCAAACGCAGGCGGATTTTTATCAAAAAGCAGCCTTGATTCTCTTATTTCATCTAAACTCTTTACTCTTTTGCTCATATTTCTTTTATTCCTTTACAGGCATGAATACATCTGCAACCATGGTTTCGTCCTCTTCATTCCTGTCCACATAGATAGTATAATTGCAGCCTTCAAGCTCTATGTCATTCTCAAATGCATAAACTCCAAGCTTGTCATAGGCAAATTTCAGCTTATCCTCCGGTCCGATATAACGTGCATAGAGACAGTTCTTTACACGTAAAATGGAATCCATCTTGTAAGGCGGTTCTACGTTGTGGATAAAATTACTACTTTGTAACATAAAAACTATTTTTACATTAGTATAATCATTATCTGTAAATTTCACTGATGAAAATTGTATCAATGGACCTATCTGTCTGCTACCACTAGCAATAATTAATGTATTCATTTTTTTAATCTCTACATCTAAATTTAGATCACTATCTGTTTCATCCGAACCATCGATTTCAAAACTAATAATGTTTTGTAATTTTAACGTTTTATCTCTCATTATTTGTATTTTTTTCATTTTTATAATCCGCCTTTCTGCGAAAGGTACCAATGTATCATGAAACACGTTGGCTACCTTTCGCCTTTCTAATCTATCTGTCTCCTGTTATAATTG
>ONHG01000049.1 GCA_900317585.1 uncultured Lachnospiraceae bacterium
TTTGAAGGTACAAACCTTAATAATCCTCGATAGCTCAATGGTAGAGCACTCGGCTGTTAACCGAGTTGTTGTAGGTTCGAGCCCTACTCGGGGAGTTTTCTTTTTCTTAGGCTCCATGGTCAAGCGGTTAAGACATCGCCCTTTCACGGCGGTAACACGGGTTCAAATCCCGTTGGAGTCATTTTTAGCACAGCAATGCGCTGAGTTAAAAGTCATAAGTCGTATGCCGATGTGGCTCAATTGGCAGAGCAGCTGATTTGTAATCAGCAGGTTATCGGTTCGAGTCCGATCATCGGCTTATATATTTGGACCATTAGCTCAGTTGGTTAGAGCAACCGGCTCATAACCGGTCGGTCCTGGGTTCGAGTCCCCGATGGTCCATTAAATTTTTTCTTGCTTTTTTGTGCAAACTGTGATATTATATATCACGCATTAAGCATTTGGCCTAGTGGCTCAGTTGGTTAGAGCGCCGCCCTGTCACGGCGGAGGTCACGGGTTCGAGTCCCGTCTGGGTCGTTTGTAGTGAGTATCTGCTACAATTTTATATGGGATCTTAGCTCAGCTGGGAGAGCATCTGCCTTACAAGCAGAGGGTCACAGGTTCGAGCCCTGTAGGTCCCATTTATGCCGCAGTGGCGGAACTGGCAGACGCGCAGGACTTAAAATCCTGTTGTAGTGATACAGTACCGGTTCGATTCCGGTCTGCGGCATTCATTCAAAACACTTGACAAGAGTGTTATAATGAATGAGTAAATTAAATATGTGTGTGTAGCTCAGCTGGATAGAGCACTTGGCTACGGACCAAGGTGTCGGGGGTTCGAATCCTCTCACGCACGTTATATAATATAGAAAGAGCAGGTTGTAATACCTGCTCTTTCTATATTACAAATCGTCCGCGGACGATTTGAACATCAGGTTTCGTTCTACACTCCGTTGCGGTCGGCGCTAAGCGGAAGTCCACCGGACTTCCAGCGCCCTCTCACGCACGTTCAGTTAGTTATGTAAATTCAAAGAAACAAGATGATACGGAATTAGGCAGACTTATGCATGATCTTCATTGCAAGAATGCGGAAGATATGCACAGTAAGATACTTGCAGACAGAGTATATGAATTAAAGGAAACACAGAAGAGACAAAGTCATCCTGCTTGAGCGTGGACAGATATTTAATATTGAAGGACATACATTCTTTACATTTGGCGGTGCTGCTTCACATGATATTCCCGGAGGTTCTCTTGACCGGAATGATCCGGAATTTGCGACAAAGCTTAAGGAACGCCGCAGAGACTGGATTCCATATCGTATAATCGGCGAATCATGGTGGCCGCAGGAACTTCCGACGGAACAGGAACTGCAGACAGGGCTTGATAATCTTTCAAAGGCAGACTTTACTGTTGATTATGTAATAACCCACTGCTGTGCCACGGATTTACAGACTGCCATCGTGCATTATCTCAATAAACCAAGCAAGGCAGATGTGCTGACAGATTATTTTCAGGCTTTGGAAGGAAAGCTGCATTACAAACATTGGTATTTCGGGCATTATCACTACTATTTGCAGACAGACGAAAAGCACACTGTATTGTATGATGATATAATTAAACTTGATGAATAGGCATTGTGAGATTATGAAAGTAATATTTCTTGATATTGACGGTGTGTTAAATTCTAGTAAAACTGTAGACAGAAAATTTGACTATCCGGAGCTGGACCCACGCAATCTTGCTGTGTTGCAGGAGATTGTAAACAAAACGGATGCAGTGCTTGTATTAATCTCAAGCTGGAAGGATGACTGGCTTAATGAAGATGGTACTGTATCAAGGTCTCAGGAGATGATTCGTTATCAGCTGAACCAGTTTGGGCTTGATATTTATGACCACACTGCCGATATGACTTATAACCGTGGAGAAGGCATCATAAACTGGCTGAATGCTCATGCAGCGGAGTCTTGGTGCGTGCTTGATGATGAGATTTTTCCTGATTATGAGCAGTTGCAAATCATGGAAAAGTTAGTTAAGACATGTTACATGGATGGACTGACGGAATAATTTTATTTATATCTCAACATAAAAATTGTAATTTCAAGTGATGGAGGTTTGTTAAGTGTATATCCAATAAAATAGTATATAGAAAGGGAAAATATATGGACGTATTAAATAAATTTTTACAAGCAGAAATAAATTCGAAAGAGTATTATGAGAGCATTATAAATTTTATTAATTTATATGAGATAAGAAAAGGTGAATTTGAAGGAAATGAGTATGTTATTATGAAGATGGATAGGTATAATTTTATAATATTCCCTGAGTATGATGATGGGGAAGGTGGTATACAGATACCCTTTTCACTATCAATTTATAAAAATAGCTTGTTGGATGCAATTAATAGTTATGCTCAAGAGAAAGGTGTTATTTAATTAGGGTTATACTTGCCATAAGTTCGTATTTTCACACCAAAAAGTTTGTATACAAAACAGGGTTGTGATTGCGTGGCGTGGAGCCGCAAGCGCAGGACTGGTTTCATCAGCAGACAGGGCGGATATGAAAGCCCCGTCCCTCGTTTTTCAAGATTTTCTTGCAATTAAGTTTTACTTCAAGATGGATTATGACATTCACAGACAGGCTACTAACAATTTTATTGCTATATTACATCTGTATGAATAAAGAAAATATATTGACAAAAATGTGCAAATTCAATAAA
>ONHG01000048.1 GCA_900317585.1 uncultured Lachnospiraceae bacterium
AGGCTATCTCACCAAAATCGGAGAGGTCAAGGTGCCTGACAGTGAGAGCTATGCCTATAAGCTTGTGATTCCTAATAAAGAGGTGCGTGAGGTGTTTATCTTGCAAATTCAGGAGTGGTTCAAGGCTGTTGTCGCAAAAGATGATGATACTATGAAGCTTTTATCAAGGGCAATTCTGGATAAAGATGAGAGACAGATTGCCAGGCAGCTAAACATCGTGATGAGCCGCATGATAAGTATACTCGATACCAAGGCGCCTGATGATATGAAGGAGAATTTCTATCATGGCTTACTTCTCGGTCTGCTTCGCGGAAGCAATCCGGACTGGCTGATTAAGTCCAATCGTGAGTCGGGAGATGGTTTCAGTGATATTTTGATTGAGCCGGAGGATCCGGATGCGGGAATCGTTATAGAGGTGAAGTATGCTAAGGAGATGAAGGAGCTTGACGCAGCGTGTGAAGCTGCTATGGCGCAGATTAAGGACAAGCGCTATGATGAGGCTCTACGTGATGAGGGCAGATGTGATATTTTAGCCTATGGCATTGCATTTTGCAGGAAGCGGTGCAGGGTGGTTGGTGAGAAGTTATAAAGTTGCTGTTCACGCTGTTAGGTGTGAACAGTAACGCTATAGATTTAAGACTATAAGCTGTCATAGAAGATTGGAGGACTGCGATATGAATAAGCTGAATATTCCTGTTGGAATATCTGATTTTGCTAAGATACGTGAGGAAAAGTATTATTATATTGACAAGACAGGACTTATAGCAGACCTTATAGATAAGTCAGCCGAGGTAACTCTGATTACCAGGCCCCGCAGGTTTGGAAAGACTCTTGGCATGAGCATGCTGTATGAGTTTTTTGATATTCGAAAGAACAGCCGAGAAATTTTTGCCGGGCTTGAAATTGCCGGGGATGCCATACTTTGTGACAATTGGATGAATAAATTTCCTACTGTATTTGTTTCTTTCCGTAATGTTGATGGGCTGGACTTTGACAGTGCATATGACATGATGACAGTTGTGATCGCAAATCTGTACAAGGAGCATTTATATCTGCTTGATAGTGATATTATAAGTGAATTTGATAAGGATATTGTGAGGTCCATTGTCCGGGCAGAGCCTTCTGCTAAAATTTTTAAGAATAGCCTCTTGCTTTTGACTAGGCTTTTACATCAGTATTATGGCAGACCAGTAATTTTGCTTATAGATGAGTATGATGTACCGGTGGCAAAGGCAAACAGCCATGGTTATTATAAGGAGATGCTTGATGTGATGAAAGGACTGATGCAGGTGATGAAGGACAATGCATCACTCAAATTTGCTGTTATCACAGGGTGTCTTAGGATAGCTAAGGAGAGTATTTTCACAGGGATGAACAACTTTGTGTCAGATACCATAACGGATTCAAGGCTTAACGAGTACTTTGGATTCACGCAGGCTGAGGTTGATAAACTGCTTTCTGATGCCGATGCAGTAAGGTATGCTGACACTGTAAGGGAATGGTATGACGGTTATCATTTTGGAACATATGATATTTACTGTCCATGGGATGTTATGAATTATATGCTTGAGCTGCAGTACAATAAGGATGCCAAGCCTGCCAGCTATTGGAAAAATACCAGTGACAATGCCATTATCCGCTCATTTATCGATTTTGCCGGAGGCAGCATCACACATAAGCTGGAGCAGCTTATGGCGGGAGAGTTTATAGTGCAGCATATTGATGAATATCTGACATATGACTATCTGAATTCCTCAGAGGACAATCTGTGGAGTGTGCTGTATCTCACAGGGTATCTGACAGTGGCAAGGGACTGCAAGGATATACCGGATAATATGACAGCACTTATGATTCCTAATAGAGAGATTAAGGATATTTTTGAGACTACTGTTATTAAATGGTTTAATGATTCGACAGCTAAGTGGGACAGAAGTGCTTTGTTTGATGCAATCTGGAGTGGAAACAGTGAGGCGGTTTCGGTTGAAATGAACAGGCTTTTAAGAAGGACTATCAGTTATCATGACTACAAAGAGGATTTCTATCATGCATTTCTTGCAGGAATATTTGCAGGTGCAGGCTATATGGTAGAGTCAAATAAGGAGCACGGAGAGGGCAGAAGTGATATAGTGGTATATGATCTGGCAAATGCACGTGTGGCGGTTTTTGAGGCCAAGTATACAAGGATATTTGAAAACTTGCAAGCCGAGTGCGATCGCGCACTTGCACAGATTGACAGTCGCATGTATGCAAAGGAGTTTGAGGAGGACTATGACGAGGTATTCTGTTATGGTATTTCTTTCTTTAAGAAGAGATGTGTGGTGAAGAATATCCGTTTATAACAGATGTAGTTAGCGGATTATTTTTTGGAGGCTTTTATGGCAAATACTTTGAAGTTACCGGTTGGAATTGAAAATTTTGAGGAAATTCGTAAATTGGGTTTCTATTATATTGACAAGACAAGGCTTATTGAGCAACTTTTACAGGGATGGGGGAAGGTGACTCTTTTTACCCGCCCTAGGCGTTTCGGTAAGACACTCAATATGAGCATGCTCAAGAGCTTTTTTGAGATAGGCGCAGATAAATCGTTGTTTGACGGCTTATATATTTCTGGCAATAAAGCATTTTGTGATGAGCATATGGGCAAGTACCCGGTTATTTTTCTGTCACTCAAGAGTGTTGAAGGACGTTCCTTTGACGATGCAAGATATATGATTACTGAGCTTATAGGAATAGAGGCAGAAAGATTCAGCTTTTTGGAAGATAGTGAATATTTGTCAGAAAATGAAAAAAAGCGCTACAAGGCGATCATTGCATTGAAGGATGGAACGAATGCAATGGATGAAAAAGCGCTTGTATCAAGTCTGCAGATTTTATCTCAATTATTATATAAGCATTTTGGACAAAAGACGGTAATATTAATTGATGAATATGATGTTCCACTCGATAAGGCATTCCAGAATGGTTACTATAAAGAGATGGTTTCACTTATCAGAGGACTCTTTGGAAAGGCACTCAAGACTAATGAGTTTTTGCAATTTGCTGTGCTCACAGGCTGCCTTCGCGTGTCAAAAGAGAGCATTTTTACAGGGCTCAATAATTTTGAAATTAATTCCATTGTGGATATCGACCATGATGAGCAGTTTGGCTTCACTGATGATGAGGTCATGAAGCTGCTTTTAGACTATGACAGGAGCGAGAGGTACCCTGATGTAAAGGAATGGTATGATGGATATCATTTTGGTAATGCGGATATTTATTGTCCATGGGATGTGATAAATTTTGCCAAGAAGCTTGTTTCAGATCCGTCAGCCAGACCGAGTGCGTTCTGGATTAACAGCAGTGGAAATGATATGGTGAAGCGCTTTGTGGACAAGGCTGATCAGACCACGAGAGATGAGATTGAGAAGCTCGTGGCAGGCGGATTTGTGGAGAAGCAGCTTCGGCTTGATCTGACCTATGATGAGATTGACAATACGATTGACAATCTGTGGAGTGTGCTCTTTACTACAGGCTATCTCACCAAAATCGGAGAGGTCAAGGTGCCTGACAGTGAGAGCTATGCCTATAAGCTTGTGATTCCTAATAAAGAGGTGCGTGAGGTGTTT
>ONHG01000025.1 GCA_900317585.1 uncultured Lachnospiraceae bacterium
ATCCTCAACATTTTTTATCATCTGCTGATAAGGAATGAGCTTACTCCACTCACAATACTTAGGTTCATAAGTACTGAAGCCTGTCTGCATAATTACATCTTCCTGAATTACACCATCTCTTTTTAGTTCATCTACTTTCTTAATCAGCCTGTTAAAAGGCTGCTCATGAGTTCCAACTGTTACAAAAATCATTATTCTTTCCTCTAAAAGATACTTCCCAAATTAATTGCTTTTGGATAGACTTCTTTTTGTTCTTCCCACTGCACAATAAACTTATCAACTATTGGATATACCATTTTTCCAGTCATTGTTGGTTTATCTATACGGTCAAACACTTCTATATAAACCAGTTTAGCTCCGAATATTTTTCCCTGTTTGTCGGATAATAGCACGGATACATTTTTTCACCTTCAAGAATGCTGCGTGCATCTTCTTTGTCAAAGGTTACCCAAAATCTATCTTTATCTTTCCAGAATGGTTTTAGCATATAAAGATGTGTCAAATGTCCGCCAGATGATCCTACTAAACATATTTTCATATTATCTTTATTGTTTTTTCTTCTCATTTACTATACAGCTCCATCATTTTTCAAAACACCTACAAACGTCTTGAATATTATCTTTATGTCCCCCTTAACACTCCACTCCCCAATATACTGGGTATCCAGCTTCACCACTTCCTCAAAGTCCGTGATATTACTTCTGCCACTCACCTGCCACAGTCCGGTCAGTCCCGGCCTGAATGACATTCTGGCTCTGTGGTGAGGCTCATACTTCTCCCACTCATCGAGTGTTGGCGGTCTGGTGCCCACCAGGCTCATATCTCCCACTAGTATATTGAAGAATTGTGGGAATTCATCCAGGCTTGTTTTCCTGATAAACTGCCCGATTCCGGTTTTCTTCTTTCCGTTTGGCAGTACCTTATTGCCTATGATTCTCGGGTCGAAGTCCATCTTGAACATCATTCCGTCGCCCACTTTATTCTGTGCCATAAGCTCTTTCTTTCGCTCCTCGGCATCCATATACATGCTGCGGAATTTGTACATCTTGAACTTTCTGCCGTTTCTGCCGACTCTCTCCTGCGAGAAGAATATCGGTCCCGGCGATGCTATGTATATCGCCGGTCCCACAAATATCATGATGATAAGTGTGAACAGACAGCCCACTAGTCCTCCGACTATATCCATGCCTCTCTTTACCAGAAGTGCGCTGGTATTTGCATAGTTTACGCTTGATGTGACTACCGTATAGTCGCCTATCTTTTCTATCTGCT
This sequence comes from uncultured Lachnospiraceae bacterium, assembly GCA_900317585.1. Taxonomy (GTDB): domain Bacteria; phylum Bacillota; class Clostridia; order Lachnospirales; family Lachnospiraceae; genus Roseburia. The sequence goes on from ONHG01000025.1 coordinate 1,273, forward strand.
TGTATCCGCCATGAGCAGTTCCGTTTTTGGCTATCCCTGTATGCACAGCTATTCCCATCTCAAGGAATATATCTGCCATCTTATCCGGATATTCATCCTCGCTACATGGTGGGATGAGCACCTCATCCACCCACTCATTGCACGCATAGTCCACTATGCCATCGTGATTTGCCACTATCGGTATATTGCATATGGTCTTGCCTTTCAGATCTGCATCCAGCGCTGCCGCTACTATCTTTGTATAGCCTATACAGCTTTTCTCCACTGTGTGCAGTGTATCGCGAAGCATAGCATCAGGCGCTATGACAAACAATGATCTCTTCGATGTAGCAAAGTCCCTTTTCTTAAGGAAATTCTTCAGCGCCATTCTGCCGATATATGCAATTGTCACATAGATTGGAAACATGATATAAAATGATAATCGCGAGTATATATCAGCCATCTGTGTGGTGAAGAGGAAAAGCGCTGTCACCAGAAATACAAGCATTGCATGCTTGCAGGTCGATATGAACTCATCCAGATATCCACGCTTCAGTACGTTCTTGAATGAGTCTGCCATTATCTCCACAAAGAAATCTATCAGAAGGAAGGCTACCCCGAGTGTACGGTAGTCCTTGTCTACGTATGGATTATTAAAACCAAAGCGTATTACATATGAAATAAAAAATGCTATCAATATGCATATGATGTCCAAAAGCATGAAGTCTATATGTTTTGTCCATCCTCTGCCTTTCTTTCTGTACATTCTTTCCAAATTCTCCTTGTGGTATCTTTTATTTTCCTCTATACCTGCTACAGGGGGAGGCACCTTAGTCCCCCCCCCCGAATTATTTTAGCCTGTTTTGTTTTTTGTATGTTTATTCGGATTAGCGTATCTTTTTTTGTATCTAATTGGGTTTCTAATGTCTTATTTTCACCTTTTTTTTATTTATTGTCAATGAATATTAGGTTTTCTTTATAATTTTTGACACTATTTCTAAATTTTTTCTTCCCCCTCTCTACATGATTATGCACTTTTACACTCTGTCTACTAAATTTTTCTTTGCAAGCCGTTTAATAACTTTCACTGTTTTAAACTAAAATATTCTTTTTAACATTCCCCTCTTCATCATAACAATTCTTATTTGTTCCTGCAAAGCCATCAATTAAAGCTAATAATATTTGTGGCTCATTTGCAAAGACTGTCATCCAAACAGAATAAAAGCCATCCCCCAAAGCAGTCATAATAATTTGCTTTTTTAAATCTTCTCTATAGCTATCTGGCGCATCTTTCATATGTACCCATCCGTCCAATGACTCCTTTGCTTTATAATAAGCAGTATTTCTTTCTATAAACCGCCTATCTTTATCCCCTTTACTCAAATCAGGAACATTACCAAGTTTTACTAGCTCATACGTATTGATTGCCTTTTCTTTTAACTCACCTGTCGGATCTAATTCCATTAAAAGCTGCTCATTTACCTTTGGATAACCATTTTCATATGTGTATGCAATTGCTGTATTATTCACATCAGGCCATAAAAAATCATCATCATTTTCAGGAGTTGTGTTAGCTGATTTTCTAGCATTACAATATTTACATCCCAACAGCAAGTTCATCCAATCCGTTATATCTCCGCCCTTTGATTTTGATACAACATGTTCAACCTCCGGTACATGCTTAATTGGAAATTCACAATATGAACAATAATAACCTATCTTTTCACCTAAATAGGGCAATGCATCCTGATATTTTTTTATTGTATTATATGGTGATTCACCTTTATCTACTGGTCTCATTTTTCTTCACTTTCCATGCTTGTTCAGTATATTTTTGATGAACCCACGCCATATAAGCAGGATTATCACTATATTCCGCCTCTAAATCAGCCAATTCTTTGCCAAGCCTAGCTATATCGTCTTGAGTCTTGGCCTCTTTCAAGGCTGTATAATATTTTGAGGCTGCTTCGTATATCTTTCGTTTTCTCTCACTATATTGAGGCAATTCTACGCCCATAACATCTTCAGCTATATCTTCCAATCCTTCTCCGGAATACTCACTATCTAATGGCTGATCCAAAGTAATAAGCTCTCCCTCATCCAAAGATTGAATAATAAAAGGAGAATGCGTAGCACATATAAACTGTATTCTAGGAAATTGTTCTTTCAGAATTCCTATAATACGTTTCTGCCATGTAGGATGCAAACTCAAATCAATTTCATCTATTATAACAATTCCAGGTGTCATTTTGAGTGCATCACCCTTTAGATAAGGATTCAATATGCACATTCGCGTAGCTATATCAAGTACTATCTTTATTACATTTCTATAACCATCACTCAACAACTGAAACGGAAGGATTGTTCCATCTGCTGTTTTTAATGCAATAATATCATCCTCATATTTGGTCGAAGATATAATTTCTTCTCCCGGCTTCAATTCATCACAAAATGCATCATTAACAGCCTTTAAAATTGCCTCATATGCAGGAAATAATTTTCCCCCATTTTCTTCTAGTGAAACAGCTTTAAGAGTATCAATATAACGAAATGCAATTTCAAGTCCATGTTGTGAATCCAAACAATGATTATATGCGTCAGTCCTACTAAATACACCTTTTATATTTGTTTTCTTATTTCCATCTTTAAAAAGGCGTGCTGTACTCAAATAAAGCACTAATGGAAGAACCACTTTACTATCCGAGTGATTCGCATTAGATATTTTATTTTCCCATTCAATTACAGCTGGCTGCATCGGATTAGAACCACCAAATTTAGTTCTTGCATCTTCTTTTAAAATAACTCGTCTAAATTCAATATTGTTCTCTGTATTATTTCCGCCCCACTGCGCCTTGCAACTTACTTCACACGGATACTGTGCAATTGATCCTGTCGTCAAAATCATACTATCATCTGAAATCAACGTTTTTCTTCTTGCATCGGTTGACTTTATATTATATACAAACCGTGAAGGTACATAAGTCTTGTAAGCTGCAAGATAAGCTCCCAGCATCACATTAGCAGCCTCCAATACGGAAGTCTTACCAGAACCATTTTTCCCAGCAAAAACATTCATTCTTGGATTGAGCACAAATTTTTTATTATCAAATCCTCTATAATTTCTAAGGCCTAACTCTTGAATTTTGAACTCACACATTTTATCCGCTACCTTTAGCCCTTCCTCATTTTATATTAACTATATCATTTTTTTATTATCACAGCAACCTTTCCGTAACACTACAGAAATTTTTGATGTATAAATGATGTAAACATCATTTTTTATACACTTTTCAGGAAATATTTACTTCTCAAACAACCTCTGCTTCCTCTCTATCATCTCATCAATCCTTGCGATATACTGCCCTACATCCTTGACATTCTCGCATCTGTCGATGCGGTGTGTGCCATCCGGATTTGGTATGGGCCAGACGCGCTTGGTGCTTGCTCCGGCTCCGCACGCCACGATAGTTTGCTTCTCCTCCATAATCAGTATGTTGTATACGCCTGCCTTGCCCTTTGCCGCATAGCCCACGTTCTCCATATTGCCAGCCATGCCCTTCTGCCTGTAGAGGTAGTATGGCTCAAGTCCCATCTGTTTACAGTAGGCTGCGCAGAGATCCATATGTTCCTGAGTGTTGACCATCTGCATATCGCTGTAGCGGTCCTTGAAGATGGTGAGTCTTGCAGCTCGCTTTACTGCGAGTGAGTGGATGGTGACGTTGTCAGGTGCCAGCTCCTTTACGAGCTCCATTGTATGCCTTACATCATCGAATGTCTCCTCGGGAAGTCCCATAATGAGGTCCATGTTTATGTTGTCAAATCCCAGCTCACGCGCTAGCTTGAAGCTTTGTATCGTATCGTCTACTGTGTGGTGTCTTCCTATTATATCGAGTGTCTGCTGCTTCATGGTCTGTGGATTTACTGATATACGGCTGATGCCGTTTTTCTTTAGTGCCATAAGCTTTTCTTTCGTGATGGAGTCCGGTCTGCCTGCCTCCACGGTAAATTCCAGGCAGTCCTTTAAATCAAAGCTGCATTTGATTTTTCTGATCAGCCTGTCAAGCTGCGCAGGGCTTAGTGTGGTCGGTGTGCCGCCTCCTACGTAGATGGAGTTTAGCTTCTTGTGGTAGAATTTCTGTGCTGTGTAGTCTATCTCCTTCTCGAGTGCGTCGAGGTAATCGTCTACGCGGTTTTTCCACACGCCGAGTGGGTATGACGTAAACGAGCAGTATGCACAGGTGCTCGGGCAGAATGGTATACCTATGTACAGGCTGTAGCCGTTGTCATAGTCCACCTTGTCGAGCAGTGCCTTCTCACGCTTTGCTATGCCTATTGAGAGGTCGATTTTCTCATCGCTTGCGAGGTAGGTTTCCTTCAGATAGTCGTAGGTTTCCCTATCGCTCATGCCGTCCTCTATGCACTTCATGGCTATCTTGGTCGGTCTGATGCCTGAGAGTGTGCCCCATGGAAGGCTCTTTCCTGTGCCTTTTTCTATCATGGAATATAGGGCGAGCTTAAGGCGGTTTTTGGTCTCCTTACGGTCTGTGCCGTCCACGGATATTTTTGTGCAGATACTTTCTCCGGATATTTTAATATCACCTGTCATGGAATTATTTCCACCGGCTCTATTCAGCGTCCACTCCACTGCAATTTCATCGCCCACATAGTCTATCTTAAATACCTGTGAGGCATCCGCAAATTCCTTTACGCCATCGTCTGTCATCTCGTGGTGCGTGCAGGCCAGGTTTTTCCCCTCCACCTCATCAGGTGAGCAGCTATAGTACATATGCACATCTTCCTGCGGGAAGAACTCCTTGAGCAGTGAGTGCACATCATATTCAAAATCCGGTTTATTAAATACTACTACTATCATAAGTAAGGGTTATACATCCTCTCGTTTTCTATGGTTGTTGTGTCGTTGTGGCCCGGGTACACCTCTGTATGCTCAGGCAGTGTCATGATTTTTTCCTTCACTGTGCGCACGAGGTCTGACATGCTGCCGCCCTTGAAATCCGTACGTCCGATTGAGCCGCAAAACAGTGAGTCTCCTGTAAAGATCACGTCCTCATACGGGAAATAATAGCAGCAGCCGCCTGGTGTATGCCCCGGTGTGTGAAGCACTACTATGTGAAAGCCTGCAATATCAAGCTCCTGCTTATCCTTCAAAAATACATCTGCATAAAAAGTCTTTGACTGGCCCATCATATAGCTGACATTGAGCTGCGGGTCGTCGAGTGTAGCCCTGTCTGCCTCATGGATATATATCTTGATGCCGTAGCGGTCTGCGAGCGGCTTTGCATCAGTGGCATGGTCAAAGTGTCCATGTGTGAGCAGTATTGCTACAGGCTTTGCGCCTGACTCATCCACTTTTTTGGCGAGCTGATCGGCACACGCGCCCGGGTCTATTATTATCATTTCCTTTGTCTTTATATTGGTGACAAAGTAGCAGTTGGTCTGCACCGGTCCCACTACGAAGTGGTCTATCTTCATATTTACCATATGAGTGTACTCCTTATCTGTTATATGTTATGCTTCACGCAAGAACCACCGGGATTTAGCCGGTGGTCCTCTCTACGTCTATTACACTTTCTATCTGTCTGAGCTTCTCCACGAGAACCTTTATCTGGTCCCTGCCTCTGATATTGAAAAATACCTCGATTGTAGCGATGCCCTGCTTGCTGGTCTTGGACTGGATACCACTGATATTGATTTCCTTCTCGGTAAATATCTTTGTGATATCTACGAGCAGTCCCGGCCTGTCATGACAGAATATCTTTAGGTCTGCCTGATACTCGGCACCGTTGTCCATGAGGGCTGTATCCTGCCACTCTGCTTCTATGAGCCTATCCTTTTCTATCTTGGACAGATTGATGATATTCACGCAGTCTGTCCTGTGGATGGAAATGCCTCGGCCTCTTGTGACAAAGCCAACGATTTCATCTCCCGGAACCGGATTGCAGCACTTCGAGAAGTGTACTGCCACGTCATAGAGTCCGTGTACCACAATGCCGCTCTTTGACTTGTGCTCCGGCTGTATGCCTGCTGCCGCCTGCTGCTTTTCTGCGATGCTGCCAAGTACATCTGCATCTGTCACCGGCACCACATGATCCTTCTTGTACTCGTCGTACATCCTGTTGACTATCTGGCTCTCCTTGAGTCCGCCGTGGCCGACGGTTGCAAGGCATGAGTTCCAGTCGTGGAAACCGTATTTGCGGCGTATTTTCTCCTGATACTCAGGCTTGTTTATCTCAGCAAAGTTGATACCCTTTGCTTTGGCATAGGCTGCTATCAGATCCTTGCCGTGCTGTATATTCTCCTCCTTGAGCTCACTTCTGAACCACTGGTTGATCTTGTTCTTGGCCTGTGTGCTCTTTACGATGTTGAGCCAGTCACGGCTTGGTCCCTTGGAGTTCTGTGAGGTGATTATCTCTATCTGGTCACCGTTTTTGATGACATAGTCTATCGGCACCAGCTTGCCGTTTACCTTGGCTCCGACCATCTTGTTGCCGACCGCAGAGTGTATGCTGTAGGCAAAGTCTATAGGTGTGGAGCCCTTTGGCAGGTTCTTTACATCGCCGGACGGTGTGAATGCAAATACATTATCGGAGAATAAATTTAAATCACTCTTTAATAAAGTCATAAACTCCTTATTATCCGACATGTCCTGCTGCCACTCGAGTATCTGGCGCAGCCAGCTGAGCTTCTCCTCCTCTGTGACAGTGGTGGTAGTGGCATTGCCGTTGTTTGCTTCCTTGTACTTCCAGTGCGCTGCGATACCGTACTCAGCTGTACGATGCATCTTATAGGTACGTATCTGTATCTCAAACGGCTGTCCGCTCGGGCCTATGAGTGTCGTGTGAAGCGACTGGTACATGTTCTGCTTCGGCATGGCAATATAGTCCTTGAATCGGCCCGGTATAGGCTTATACTTCTCATGTATGATACCCAGCACTGCGTAGCAGTCCGGTATGGTATCCACCAGAATTCTGATGGCAAATAGGTCATATATCTGGTCTATCGTCTTATCCTGATTGACCATCTTCTTATATATGCTGAAGAAATGCTTTGCCCTGCCGTATATCTCTGCCTTGATACCGGCATCTGAAACATACTTCTTGACATCGTTTACCAGGCCCTGGATGTAGGTGTCTCTCTCTGCTTTTCTGAGGGCTACCTTCTCGACCAGATCGTAGTAGGCATCCGGATAGAGGTACTTCATACAAAGGTCCTCGAGTTCTATCTTTATCTTGCTGATACCAAGTCGCTGCGCGATAGGACAGTAGATATCCTGTGTCTCTCTGGCGATACGCTGCTGTGCCTCCTTTGACTGGTACTTGAGTGTACGCATATTGTGCAGTCTGTCTGCCAGCTTTATGAGGATGACTCTGATATCCTTTGCCATGGCGAGAAACATCTTGCGCAGATTCTCAGCCTGCATCTCAAGCCTGTCCGCATTCTTGTCCTTCGGATCCTTGGTGCTGTCTGTCAGATGCAGGTGCTTCAACTTCGTGACACCATCCACCAGATGTGCGACATCGTCTCCAAACTCCGCACGCATCTCATCCATGGTCATGATGGTGTCCTCCAGCACATCATGGAGCAGTCCTGCTGCAATGGTTTCCTTATCCAGCTCGAGCTCGGCGAGTACTATGGCAACACACAGCGGATGTATGATATAAGGCTCTCCTGACTTACGTGCCTGACCCTTATGAGCATCATAAGCTACCCTGTAGGCTTTGTCCACAAGGCTCGTGTCATCCGACGGATGGTACTTTTTGATTTCCTTTTTCAGCTCATCGTAAAGCTCCTCGGGACTCGTAAAATCCTTTGTTCCCCTTATGCCGCTGGTATCTGAGCGAAATTTGTCCGCTATTTTTTCTAATTCTTCTGTTGAGTAATCTGCCAATAGTCTCACCTCGATTGTAGTGTATCTTTAGTAGCCATTATATTTTATTTCTTTAAAAATTGCAATCTTATGTTGTTAGCCGATAACCATCTTTACTCCGCCATACATGCCGGCTGAGTTGCCGAGTGTGGCAAGCTTGATCTCTGTCTCGCGGCTTGCATGGAAAGCATACTCTTTATAGTACTTTGCTGCTGTATCTATGATGATATTACCCGCCTTTGAGAGGCCTCCGCCTACAACAAATACCTCAGGGTCCATAACGCATGCTACTGCTGCCATTGCCTTGCCGAGAAGCTTCATAGACTGCTCTACTGCTGCAATGCCCGCTGCATCTCCTGCCTTTGCCGCATCGCATACATCCTTGGCTGTGAAGCCTGCATTTAAATCAAGCTTTGTTGCCACATCCCTGTGTGCTGCAATGTATCTCTCTGCTACTCTTACGAGTCCGTTTGCTGATGCATACTGCTCTAAGCAGCCCTTCTTGCCGCAGCCACAGCACTCTGACTCATCATCTACCATAGGCATATGTCCTATCTCTCCGCCTGCTCCGTTTACTCCGGCTACGATTCTGCCTTCGCGGATGATTCCTCCGCCTACGCCTGTGCCGAGTGTGATCATGACTACATCCTGATGACCCTTTCCGCCACCCTGCCACATCTCACCGAGTGCAGCTACGTTGGCATCGTTTCCAGCCTTTACCTTGATGCCGCCGCACAGCACTGAGAGTGACTGTGCCACGTTGAACACGCCCCAGCCGAGGTTGACACATCTTAATACTGTTCCGTCATCCTTTACAGGTCCCGGCACTCCCATGCCTATACCCTCGATGTCCCCCATCTCGATGCCATGCTTCTCGTTATTCTCCTTGATGGATGCTGCGATATCAGGCAGGATGAGCTCGCCGGAATTCTCTGTGCGTGTAGGAATCTCCCATGTATCGACAAGCTTTCCTGTGGTCTCGAAAAAGCCTATCTTTACTGTTGTTCCACCTATATCTACTCCGTATGCATATTGCTTCATTTTTTCGTCCTCCAAATCGTTAAACTATGTTTATATTTTATTGCCTAATTGCATATTTTTCAATGTTTTTTACTATTTTTTTAAATCCGTAATTTTGCCTTGAAAGCCTCATAAAAAGTGGCTTCATAGAAAAGATAAAACTTCTGCGGCTGAAATTATAGTTTATGACCATGAGCACGTCATCCTCATCAACCAGTACATTTCCATCCAGGTCCATCACATATGTGGAAAGGCTGAGGTCATCCTGCCTGAAAATACTCTCACAGATGGTGATTGTGGCATCCGGTTGAAAATGTGCTGTACCATATGTTTCGTCAGTATCCTGCAAACCAACAATGTAAACCCTTTTATCAGGCCACATGACTTTTATTTTTTCTTTGAGTGCATCTGCATATAACGGAAATTCACCTGCTATTATAGCTATATCCGACTTATCGCCTATCGCCCTCTCTAGCCCATCATAAGTCAATTCCAGATTAAATATCCTGTCCTCCTTCGCTTTTCCCATAACTTTGTGAAGTGCATCATCTAATGCCGCCATAACTGTTTTTGAGCGGTTTTCTTCCCCGCGATATAGACCTGTGTAGTTTATCTCAAATATCGAGCCAAGAAATGTCTCTGCCATATCTGAAAGTCTTTCCTCATCAATATGGTCTAAAAAGAACTTGATCCAGTTCCGCCATGCATAGTAGGTTGGAAATGTATTAATATCCTCCTTTTTTGCCCCCATCGCATGACTTGCCGCTGCAGCACCTACAGATGCAACCTCGTAACCTGCCTCCCTGCACCTGACACACCACTCGGTGTCATCCCAATAGAGGAAATTCTCCTCAGGCATGACGCCAATCTGTTCTGCAACCGTACGTCTTATCATGAGCGCGCACGCCGGGACTGCATCAGAATATACCACATCAGGCATTGAACCATCCTCTATATGATTTAGATACGTCGAGTCCACGCTGTAATTATCATAATCTATGAACGAGCCATACTGCTGCACATAGTTTTCCTGCCCGGTATGATAAATCTTTGCCGCCGCTATGCCTGCCTTCTCATGTGAATCAAGGAAATCCGAAAGTGTTCCTATACAGTTTTCGTCAAGCAGTGCGTCATTGTCTACGCACATCAGATACATGTGTCCCTCAGCCATCGCCACGCGAAGCCCTGTATTGAAGCCACCAGAGCCTCCGAGATTTTCACTGTTTTTGATAAGTGTGAGCCTGTCGCAGCTTCCGTAACACTCTCTTATCAACCTCACCGACTCGTCTGTCGATGCGTTATCCACAACATAGATGTGATAATCCTCATATTTTGATTCAAGAACTGACTGTATACAGTCAATAACATCATTTTGTTTATTATAGTTACATATAACAATTCCTATTTTCGCCATATTTATGCACATTCCTTTCTATCAGGCAACTATTCAGTTCTTCTATCTGATTGAAAGAACATACCTATCTAATCCACCGGTATTTCTCTCATTCCCGATTTGTCCGTTTCTGACAAATCCAAGCCTTTTTGCAAGACGCACCGATGCCACATTTTTCTCATCTATCCGGCAGTAGAGCTCCTCAAAGTCTGTGTTTTTCCGCGCATAGTCTACGATAAAGCGGCACACCTCCGTGGCATAGCCCAGGTTCTGAAATTCCGGTGCTATCATATAACCCATTTCATTGTGCTCAAGTCCCGCCCGTCCTATCAGCTTCCCTGTTTCCTTTGAAAACACAAGCCACATGCCATACTCGTAAAAGCCATACATGCTCTCTATGTATGCTTTCTGGTATTCAAGCTCTGTCTCATAGTCATACAGCGGCTCCACAAAATCTGTCATGCCGGGCTTGTCATAGAGCTCATAGAGCGCCGGAAGGTCTGACAGTGAAAGCTCACGTATCAGGCATCTGTCTGTCTCGCCAATATCCCATGGGATATGATTATACCGCCTGCGCACCCGCTCAAGATACTCAATATCAAGCTCTGCAAGGCTTTCCACTGCATAGCGCGTGCCACACTGCGGTTCTCCTACTGATGCTATGCCGAGTGAGTCAGCTATTTGCTTCTGCTGCCGGTTTGAGACTATCCAGATGCAGTCGGCGGGAGCAGATGTCATCTCTACTGCACGCCTCCACTGTGGCTTAAATATCTCGTCATGATAGTAAAAAGAGGCAAGTTTTGCGCTTGCCTCATCGATAATTATTATCATTAAACTGTCTCCGGCTCCGGATAGTCCACTCCGAAGGTCTCAACTGTAACTGTCTTCATGACCTGGGCCTCAAGTGGTTTGTCCATGTAGTCTGTGCGCACCTCTGCAATCTTGTTTACCACATCCATGCCCTCGATTACCTTGCCGAATGCCGCATACTCACCATCGAGATGTGGTGCATCCTGATGCATGATGAAGAACTGGCTGCCTGCTGAGTCAGGTATCATGGTACGTGCCATTGAAAGTACACCGGCTGTGTGCTTTAAGTCATTTTTGAAGCCATTGTGTGTGAACTCGCCCTTGATTTCATAGCCAGGGCCGCCTGTGCCGTTTCCGTCCGGATCTCCGCCCTGGAGCATGAAGCCCTTGATTACACGGTGAAAGCATACTCCGTCATAGAAGTTGTGATTGATTAAGCTGATAAAGTTGTTTACTGTGTTTGGTGCGATTTCCGGATAAAGCTCCGCCTTGATTACATCGCCGTTTTCCATTGTGATTGTTACGATTGGATTCTGTGCCATTATTTTTCTCTCTTTCTTTTATAATATTATGAGGCCTGGAGAATATCCATTCCTCGCAATTATTAAATATCGACTTAATTTCTACCCGATTGATTTTACCTAATTTTACTAACTCAGTGCCTCGACCACCTTCGGAAACTCCATGAAGTGTGATGCCTTCACCAGTATGGTGTCGCCCTTCTTCACATATGAAATGAGCTCCTGTGTCATAGTCTCCCTATCCTCGAAATAGTGTATGTCTACATCGGATGATTTCTCTGCGGCTCCGGCTGCATATTCCTTTGCCAGCTCTCCTGCGGCGAATAGTGTGTGGATATTGTTCTCTCCAACTGCTTCTCCAACCTCATAGTGCAGCTTTTTCTCATCGCTTCCAAGCTCGCCCATGTCGCCAAGCACTGCTATTGTCCTGCCCTTTGCATGCGAAAGCACCTCGATAGAGGATTTCATGGATACAGGATTTGCATTGTAGCAGTCATCTATCACCGTCATGCCGTGTGTTTTGATGAAATTGGTACGGCCTGCGATTGTCTCTGCTTTCTCGATTCCTGACTTTATCTCAGCTATTGTGAGGCCAAGCTGCAATCCGACAGCAGCTGCCGCCATGGCATTGTATACATTGTGCTCACCCGGGATGTGGATGTGTGCATCAAACTCGCCCTCTTGTGTGACAAAATGAGCCTTCATGCCGTCGAAGCCTAGGTTTTCAATATTTGTGGTATATACTGATTTATGAACGCCTGATGCTGATTCCTTGCCATAGTATATGGCAGGCTTTCCATTTACCGTCTGCACTGTGGCCAGCTTGTCGTCATCTGCATTCAGCACTGCGACCGCATCCGGCATCATATGCTCAAAGCACTCTGTCTTTGCTTTAAACACACCATCCCTGTCGCCCAAAAACTCCAGATGGCAGTAGCCGATATTGGTGATGACCATGACATCCGGGCAAGACATAGTAGAAAGTCTGTGCATCTCGCCAAAATCAGATATGCCCATCTCAAGCACTGCTACCTGATGGCTTTCCCTGATTCCGAAAATGGTGAGTGGCAGGCCTATCTCGTTGTTGAAATTGCCCGCGGTCTTGTGGACGCTGTATTTCTGCTCAAGGACTGATGATATCATCTCCTTGGTGCTGGTCTTGCCGACACTTCCGGTGATCCCCACCACCTTGATATCAAGGCCTTTTCTGTAAAATGCCGCGAGCCTTTTCATGGCATCGGTGGTTGATTCAACAAGCACATATGGGCCTGCCGGATCCGTCAGCTCATGCTCAGAGAGCACAATTGCCGCCCCCTGCTCAAACACAGTCGGAATAAATTTGTGGCCGTCCACCCTTTCTCCCTTTATCGGGATAAAAAGATAGCCCTCCTTCACCTGTCTGCTGTCAATGACGGCGCCGGTGATTGTCGTATCAAGCTGTGTCTCATCGCCTATGTATGTGCCCCCGCAGGCCTTAGCGATATTTGCAAATGTAAGATTCTTCATGTACTTATCCGACATGCTACACCTCATATTTTTTCAAAGATATGTCAATCAGATGCTCACAGAGCTGATTAAAGCTCATACCGATAACCGCTGCCTCCTGTGGCAGAAGACTGGTCGGAGTCATGCCCGGCAGTGTGTTTGCCTCGAGGCAGAACATCTCATTTTTGTCATTGAGCAAAAAGTCTGAGCGTGAATATGTGTCAAGCCCGATAACACGCGCAACCTCCTCGGCATAGTGCTGCATATCCTTTGTCACCTGCTCAGGAAGCTCGGCCGGACATGTCTCTACTGTACTGCCCGCCTTGTATTTATTCTTATAATCGTAGAAGCCCTCCTTCGGTGCAATCTCTATAATAGGAAGAGCCCTGCCCTCGATAACGCCGACAGAGAACTCCCTTCCCTGTACAAATTCCTCGATAACCAGCTCATTTTCCCACTTGAAGGCATCGTCAAGTGCCGCCTTGAACTCTGCCGCATCTCTAACGATAGTGACACCGATGCTTGAGCCACCACAGCATGGCTTTACCACGCATGGAAGTGTCAGGTCAAGCTTTGTGATATCGTCCTGTCTGGTCGCTCTTGTCATGGAAATACCCTTTGGAGTAGGTATACCGTTTGCAAGGAAGAACTGCTTTGATGTCTCCTTGTTCATGGCGATGGCTGAGCTTAAATAATCGCTGCCTGTATATTTGACACCGAAGAGGTCAAATGCTGCCTGTATCTTTCCGTTCTCTCCGTTTTCTCCATGGAGTGCCATGAAAACAATGTCAGCCATCTGACACATTTTGATGACATTTGGTCCGAAGAAGCAAGGTGACTGGTCCTTTCTGGAAGCCTTTACCTTTGCGAGGTCAGGTGCCTCTGTCGGAATATCACTGACCTGCACGCTTATCTCGTCCGCGCGGTCAAATATACCTGTCAGGTCCTCCTCCCTGTCACTATATCCCATAAATACATCCAATAATATAACTTTGTGGCCGTTCTCTTTGAGTGCCTTAGCTACCATGCTTCCTGTCTTGAAGGAAACATCTCTCTCTGTGCTGAGCCCTCCGGCAAGTACTACGATGTTCATTTTTGTCCTCTTTTCACATTAACTATATTTCTGATAACACTCCTAAATCCAATCAAATATATCGGCTCCGGTAAGTTATCAATTTCTAAAATTATAACACCATTTATATAAAAAAGAAAGACCGGTTAAACCGGTCAAAAAAGAAATTCCCTTATTTTTCATATAACTTATATAACGTCGCGGCTATCCAACAGCATAACCATTCTTACAAAAAGCTTCCGACCCTGTAAATCCTTCTGGTTCAACGTCTCTCCATACTTAAAAACCAATTGCCGGCACTGCCCTACTGTAAGGTCAGGATTGCCAAACAACAGAATCTTAAGTGCCTCGTTTTCAAGGTATTTTTGTACGTTTGATACCTCAGCTAAAATATCTATGATATCTTCGTAATTAATTAGTCCCCTCTGCTCTCGAAATACCGTACTATACAAATATTCATAACCCTCCTTGTGCTCATTATTTTGATATTATAATTCTCGAGAACTTCTTTTTTTGCTTTCTTTCCCCTATTGCAAGACTCTTTTTATTGCAATATTATTTTTCCATATTTTTCGTAAAATTTCTAGGTGCGTTTCGCGCCTGTGGATTCTATTATGTTAATTTCTGTAATATTTTTGCAACTTTTTGGTAATTTTTGACATATTTCGACAAAAACTATGTATGCATCAGCTTTTTTATGTTTAAATTTGCAGGTTTTACTTACGAAATTTTGGAATGATAATTTCGTACTATTTTTTTCTTTAATCACTATTCTACTCATAAAAATTAGTAAATCCTGGAATGTCTGTCTTGTCGTATTCATATTCCCAAGAAGTACTGTCTTCATTACGACCTATGCCTATATACATAAGCTGCGTATATTCAGAATCCATTTCACTAAGATTTTTAATCAAAGGGATTTCCTTGAAATTGCCGGTTACAAGAGTATCTATGTCATTATATTTCTCATTCCACTGATTTACTACAGTCGGCATAACATCCTTTGCTGTGTCCAGATAATCAATTTCCTCCATGTATTTATCACCATAGCTATTAGCATTGAGAATATCGGTAACTCCGTTATTATCTATTTTCCAGGCATATGCAACTGCATTTTTATATCCGCCCTCATACCATGTGTATGTGTACATGTCTGTGGAATAAATATAGAATCCATCTTCTTTGACCTGATATGCAAACTGTACTGTGTCGTTGCACCATCCAAATGGATATGATTTTATTTTTCCATTTGTGACCTCTTCGACTGTACCGCTCATTTCATCATAATCATATATCAAAATCTGTGCAGTCATTGTTGTATCATCGTTGTATATTATATTACCAACAAGCATTTCTACAGTGTCATCGCCATCTACATCTATCATTTTTTTACCGACTAACCCCTGATTTCCTGTTGTATCAATATAATCCTTCGACATATCTTCGTCATCGTCACCCTCATTAAACGAGTAATTTCTGACAAATGTTTTATCAGCAGTACCAAACTGTGGTACAAGTGTGCTGTCATAATACTCTAATAAAACCTCTTTTACATCGCTTTTGGTCTCAGACTCTGTCTCCGTTTGTGTTTCTGAAGGAATTTCCGTTGCAGCAACCGGTTTCTTTTCTTGCGTCCGTTTCTCTGAATTGTTCGCATTAGCCAGTGCAAACGCTCCTCCTGCAATCGCCCCTGCACCAACAACACACGCTGCCACAATTGCTACTGCTTTGTGACTTATAACTGCGGTTTTAGCTCCTGCACTTTTTACTGCTGATGATTTCGATATATTATTTTTGCCTGCAGAATTTTTCATATCTTCTATTTCATTACCTACACGCTGTGTAACTTCATTTCTCATGCTTGCTGATACAGAAATTTTCTTTGAATAAAGCATGTATATAAAAAGCAAAAATGGAACAATTCCCATAGAATGAAGGCGCACACCCTCTTTTTTCTCCACCTCGTATATAGAAGCCTCAAGCTTATTCAATGCCCTGTAAAATTTTGTCTTAACAGTATTCTCTGACACCCCAAGAACATCTGCAATATCCTTAAACGTCATATCACTAAAACAATGCATCATAACTACCTGCTTTTGGTCTTCTTTAAGAGAATTTACAACTCCCAAAAGCATCTGCTGTTTTTCCTTATTTACAAATATATCCTCCGGCACTTTTATGCTTATCTGTCCAGACTGATTATCATGCGACTTAGTATAAATCTGTTCTGCCTCTCCCATGTCATCATCATCTGATGTGATATAGGTTTCATTTTCAAAACGCTTTGCATTTTTTCTAAAATAATCAACAATTTTATTATTTGCAAGACTCATTATCCACTTATATGTGCTCTGCGGATCTTTTATAGTTGATATGTATTTATAAACACTTATCATAGTTTCCTGTGCCACATCAACTGCATCTTCTCCCGATATTCCTCTTGTTTGAATAATGGCATTAACATGTGGAAACATCATATTGTATATATCATTGTATGCATTTTCATCTCCGGCCTGCATTTTACCGGTTGCTTCTGCCAAAGCACTGTACAATGCAAGCTGTTCCTGTGTGTACGATTCCATTAAAATCTCCTTTTATCCAACATATTTTCTATTTAATTATACCCTTATCAGAAG
The DNA here is from genome assembly GCA_900317585.1 of uncultured Lachnospiraceae bacterium. GTDB lineage: Bacteria > Bacillota > Clostridia > Lachnospirales > Lachnospiraceae > Roseburia. Next base: position 18,074 of record ONHG01000025.1, read on the forward strand.
ATCTGACAAGGGTATTATTGAATGTTTATTATGTAGCAAAAATTTACTAGTGTTAATTTGTTATATTATTCTTTTTTTCATAATTTTTAATTTTGACAGGATAATATATAAGCGCAATAGGTCCTACTATCCAGCCAAATCCAACAACAATACATGCTTTTAATACAATTCCCATAAATCCCCAAGCATAAAACGGAAGCATTGACCAAGCCTGTATATATCCTGAACATACAACTACATATAAGATAACCAATCCTATCTTTGCAAAGATATTATCTGTAAACGAACCAATGTAAAGTCCAACTACTACACCAAGAATTGCTCCAACTATTAGCTTCTTCTTTACCTTTTCCCATTTTTCCTTATACTCGTAATATTTGTTCTCATCCATCTTTTTGTTCTCCTTTTTCTTTTTTGTTATTAATTTACATTTAATAACACTCAGTGAGTGTCATATTGTACTAAATTTTATCATAACCTAAATTTAATAGTATAATTACTAATTCACGAGGTTAATCATGTACAAAAATAAATTTGATTCACGAAACAATATAGCCGGCATAAACATCCGAAAGCTTCGTCTTTCTTATAAAGAGCACCTTTCCCAGCGTGCGCTTGCATCAAAGATGCAGCTACATGGAATTGATATTGATAAAAATGCTATCCAACGCATTGAGTCAGGTGCCCGCTTTATCACAGATATTGAGTTAAAACAATTTGCTGATTTTTTTGATACTACTGTTGATGAGTTACTTAAGCTGTAATTTTAAAAAATTTTTTGGCTTGAAATATTATCGGTCGAAATCCATTGTTCTTCCAACATTGCATCTACAGAATCATAAAAATCATATGTATAAACTATACTTGCATTGATGTACCCCATATTTGTTTTTTGCGGCATATCCACTTGTGCCATCGTATACTGCCCACTATCTGATGTTGCATTATATACAACATACAATGTGTATTCATCATCGCTGAAATCTCGTGGTTTCATAAACATCTCATACATTGAGCCAATTGTATAAGTTTGTCCTGACTTATCTTTATCTATTACTTTCCTTATATCCTCATCAAGTTTTTTCAACATATCATCGGAAATCTGGTTAACGTCAGTAATATATTCTCCTGTTTTACTTAAATCCCATGTGTATGCCAATCCCTTGCTGTTATCATATGATATCACCTTTCCGCTATTTGAATCGACTGTAAAGTCAAATGTATATCCACACATTACATCATAGTCAGTCCATCTAGCCTCTTTTATTGTTCCGTCAATTAATTGATAACTCACAACTATGCAATCCTTGTCACCGACTTTTGTTGTATTTTCCTTGTAATCATTTACCATATTTTGGAAATCAGATGACTTCATATTTTTTACATCATCATATTTTAATTTCAAAATGTCATCATAACTTCTTCCGTCTATAAATCTCGAATATGGTTTTGCATCATCCGAAACATTTACTCCAACAATAACTGCATCCGCAAACTTTCCTGTTTCCTTCTTAAGATTTAATGCATATACATCAAAACTCTCTACTGTATCCTTGGCACTGGCAAAAAATGAAATTTCTGCATTCTTTCCACCTTCAACAAGCTTATCTGCATTGTAATCATATTTCCATTTTATGTTTGACTTTTTTAATTTTTCATCCAATTGAGCTACTGTCATACCGGGATAAACAACTATATCTCCCACCTGAACAGCTCTCGAATCTGCTCCCAGCTTTTTCCAATCCTTTGACTCTTTATAAGTCTTTTTTAGTGAAAAAATATCTTCTGTTGCTTCCGTATCCGAACTATCCTCATACCCATCATCCAGATTGGCAAGTGCCTGTTCAAGTTCCTCGGTTGTAATGTCTTCAATTGACTTTTTCTTTTCCTTTCCGCATCCTGCCAGCATTGATGTTGCAAGTACAGCCACCATAAGTGTTGCAATAATTCGTTTCTTCATAAAGTTCTCCTTTCAATTTGACATTTAGTAAATGTCATATACATATTATAGTACTTTTTATACATTTGTCTATAGTTTTATTTTACTTTCCCAAAATTAGGTCGTTCTTTGTAAAAAAAGTTTCATTTTCGAAACCGAGTTTGTCTAATTTAATATTTCGCCATCTTCCTTTTACCTTAAAGAAAATGCGATTTCCTATAAGCAAACAATCAAACTCACCTCTTTCTCCCAAATATAATCTACAAGGAATAACAATTAATATTCTTTGAATATCTCTCTTATTCAACTGCATCAGATAATGTTCTCATACATATCCACTCCTTATCTTGCTTTATTTCTTTTGTTTACACGGTATAGGTCGGGGAATTTCTAAGGATAGTTTCAATTTTTCAAAAAAAGTTTGAAAAAATATTTGAAAATAATTTTGACATGATTAGAAATGAATGTTAAAATATAGATAACAAAAAGGTGCTACCTATAACAACGGTTCGCCTGATCATTTACTTAGCTAAAATAACCGTTCAGTTTCCAGGCTGGGGCGGTTATTTTTTTGTGGTCTTACTGCCATTGGAACCAATCGCATATCCAAGACCAAATGAGGTTAAACAGAGACTGAGCACTGCACTCAAAAAAACCGGCAGCCAACGGCTGCCGATTTTCGATGAAAGAAAGGTTAAATTATGATGAAAAACAAGAGTTCTAACATTCCGGTTCGATAAGTCCGTATGTATGTCCTTTTCTCTTGTAGACTACATTTACTTCGTCATTCTCTGCATTTCTGAATACGAAGAAATCGTGACCTGAGAGCTCCATCTGGATGCATGCATCCTCAGGATACATAGGCTTCATACCAAATCTCTTTGTGCGGACAATCTTGATTTCCTCGTCATCTGCATCGTCTGCCTCCACGAAATCATCCTGGAATATCGCCGGTGCATACTTCTTTGCGGAAATCTTGGTTCTGTATTTGCGAAGCTGTCTCTCGATTACTTCCTCTACGAGGTCAATTGATACGTACATATCATTGCTGACCTGCTCTGAACGGATAACATGTCCCTTTGCCGGGATAGTAACCTCGATTTTCTGTCTATCCTTTTCTACGCTGAGCGTAACATATACATCTGTGTCCGGTTTAAAAAACTTCTCCAGCTTTGACAGCTTCTCCTCTACTGCCTGCTTAAGCCCCTCTGTTAATTCGATGTTTCTTCCTGAAATTGTTATTCTCATGATGTCCAACCCCTTTGTCGTTTATTTGATACGTTGTCTGTATCATGTAAATATTATACCATAAATTTCTTTTTCATCAATCATTTTTATGCATTTTATATAAAAAATCAAGATTTTATTTATGATTCAATGCGAAATCACTTGATTTCGTTATAATTAGGAATTTCATCAAGATAAAAAATATCAAGTCAGATGATTTTTTATACACTATCGTAGCGTCTCTATACTATCACAGCGCCTATGTTTTACCCAAGCGCCTCAAGCTGAGAGGAAAGCTCCTCCCACGCCTCCATATCTATAAGGATTTCTTCCTCGAGAGCGTCTATTTCGTTCTGGATTTCCGTGAGCTTTGAGTAGCTTGACTGATACTCCGGCTTCATAAGCTCAGCCTTGAGCTCATCGAGCTTTGCTTCCTTGACTGCCAGGTCCTCCTCGGCCTTTTTGACCTTTTTTTGTATCTTTGAGCGTTCCTTGCCCGGGTTGTAGTATGCCTTGCCGGTTGATGAGACAGCCATGCCGCCTGCCTGGGCTGCGCTATTTGCATTGGTGCTTTCGCCCACATTACCTGCTGCAGCGTTTTGTGACGTGCTCCGGTTTGCATCACTGCCGGTCTGACTGCCGCTGGTCTGACTGCTACCGTTCTGGCTTATCGCGCCGCCAAATATCGCATTACCTCTGTATACATTTTTGCTCTCCGAAGCCTCCCTGTCGAGCTTTTCCTGATACTGCTCATAGCCAAACTGATAGAGATTGGTCGTGCCATCCTCGAACACAAGCAGCTGTGTGGCTACCTTTTTCACAAAATATCTGTCGTGTGATACAAAAATCAGTGTACCCTTGTAGTCCTTAAGCATGCTCTCTAGCGTTTCCTTGCCTACGATATCCATGTGGTTAGTTGGCTCATCGAGCACGAGCACGTTCGGTCTGGTCTTTAAAATCTTGCAAAGCGCCAGTCTGACCTTTTCTCCTCCTGAGAGCATATTTACGTTCTTGAACACGTCCTCCCCAGAAAAAAGGAAGGCTCCGAGTGCATTTCTGGCCTCGGTTTCTGTAAGATTCGGATACTCATCCCAAAAATCATCGAGCACAGTCTTGTTGCTTGTATACATGGCCATCTGCTGGTCGAAATATCCTATCTGCACGTTGGTTCCAAAGCGGTACTCGCCTGAAAGTGCAGGGATCTTACCCACGATAGTCTTTAAAAATGTCGATTTTCCAAGTCCGTTTCCGCCGAGTATGCCAAGCTTTTCGCCTCTTTTCAAATCAAGCGACACTACGGAGAGCGGATGGTCATAGCCGATTGCAAGCTCTGATGTATAAAGCACATCGTTTCCGGTCTCCTTTTCGGGCTGGAAATTGGCATGGAAGGTCTTGTTGTCGTACTTGTCCGGCGCCTCGATAATCACCATGCGGTCGATAGCCTTCTGCTTTGACTGCGCCATGGATGTCTTGGTCGGCTTGCCCTTGAAGCGCGTAACCATACGCTGCAAACGCTCTATCTCCTTCTGCTGGGCGATGTGATCCTTCATCTGCTTGTCGTAGTTTTCCTTTTTGCGGGCGATAAAATTGGTATAATTGCCCGGATAGCGCCTCGCTGTGCCGTACTCTATCTCGTATACCACATCTACCACATTGTCGAGAAACATACGGTCATGGGATACGACAACCACTGCCTTCGGGTACGACTTCAGATAGCCCTCAAGCCACTCAATCGTCGTGACATCGAGGTGGTTGGTCGGCTCGTCCAAAAGCAGTATGTCAGGCTTTGACAAAAGCAGCTTTATGAATGCTATCTTGGTCTGCTGCCCTCCGGAAAAGTCACGGATTGGCTTTTTGCGCTCATCATCTGAGAAGCCGAACTTGCGGATCATGACCTCATATTCCTTCTCATAATAGTAGCCGCCATCATCCTTGAAGGCTTCCTCCATTGCGGTATATCTGGCTACCTTTTCATCGGAATAATCATGCTCGAGCTCTGCCGCCGCGCGCGCAAGCTCTGCCTTTCGCTCGTCCATTTTCACGAAGCATTTGCGCACCTCCTGCTCGAGTGTCACATCAGGATCATCAAACGCAATCTGCTTCAGATACCCTATCTCAGGGTTTCCTGCCTTTGCAATAAAGGCGCTCTCATCGCTGTCGAGCTTTTCCATCTCAACCTCGCCTGAAATGAGCTTTAAAAGTGTTGTCTTGCCACAGCCGTTTCTGCCGACTATCGCTATCTTTTCTGTGTTTCTGATTTCAAAATCTATACTATGCAAAATGACGTCGTCGCCAAATGCGACAGCGCCATTACTTATCTGGTAGAGCATATACTATCCTTTCATGCTTATGCCTGCTGCTTAATTGTTAGCCATAATGTAGTTGACAAACTGTGTTGCAGTACGTCCTGAAATACCACCGTGGCTGAGCTCCCACTTGTTTGCCTCCCTGCACAGCTCCTCGTCTGAAAGTGTGCAGCCGCTCTTTCTCGCAAGCTCTGTTACAATGTTGAAGAACTCCTTCTGCGATGGTTTTGAGTAGCTGATTGTCACACCAAAACGGTTTACAAGTGACAGCTTCTCCTCAACCGTATCTGAGTGATGCTTGTCATTGCTGTTGTCCTGGTCATTGCGGTCATTCCATGTCTCCTTGATCAGGTGACGGCGGTTAGAGGTTGCATAAATCAGTATGTTGTCAGGCTTTGTCTCCACGCCGCCCTCGATAACTGCCTTTAGGAACTTGTACTCAATCTCGTGCTCCTCGAATGAGAGGTCATCCATATATATGATAAATCTGTAGTTTCTGTTTTTGATTGCTGCGATAATCTTTGACAGATATTTAAACTGATGCTTGTATATCTCAATCATGCGCAGTCCGTCATCATAATACTGATTGACAATGGCCTTGATGCTTGTTGATTTTCCGGTTCCGCTGTCTCCGAAAAGCAGCACATTGTTGGCCTTTTTGCCCTGTACAAACGCTTCTGTATTGTCTGTGAGCTTTTTCTTCTGGATTTCATAACCGATCAGGTCATCGAGCATGACCGCATCCATATTGTTGATTGGCATGAAGGAGAAGCCTCCGTCCAAATGCTCCTCAATCCTGAATGCCTTATTGAGACCAAACATGCCGACTCCGTATGCCTTGTAAAAGCCTGTTACTACATCAAAGAATTCCTGCTCATCCTTAGCTGCCTCAAGCTTCTTGCTCAGCGCCCTTACTTTCTCGCTGACATTGTGATTGTACATAAGGTCCTTTTTCACGATAGCCTTATAATTGCTGATCTGTGTGAAGCAGTCGATTCCGAGTGCTGACTCGATTGGCTTGAAATCATAATCGAAAAGCTTCTTAAAAATTCTGAAATCGTTTGCCACAAGCCCATTTACGCTGCCATCGCTGGCTCCGACCTTCTCACAGGTAATGGAAAACGGATTCTCACTCATCATAAGGAAGAAAGTGAGATAGTTGTGCCACAGATTGTCATCAAAGCCATAGTCTGTCGCTACCTTTAAGATTCTCTTGACCTGTGTATTGATGTCGCGCACAAGCTCTGTCTTGTTGTACTCGCCCACCTCAAACTGCTCAAAGAGCTGTCCCAATTTATAAAGTATCTCGTCCTGAGATAAATCTCCGTACATAAGTAATTTTGATATTTCCTGATACATGGCTGTTCCTCCTGGTTTTGCCTTGTTTTCGCTGCTAACATATGATTATAAACACTGCGCCACGATTTTGCAAGAGCTTGTGTGCCTCTCTTCACGTAAAAAGGCGGAGCTAAAACTCCACCTTTATTGTTGTGCCACGTCCCACCTCGCTGTCGAGCGTCAGCCCTGCATCATGCAGCTCCACTATATGCTTTACTATCGCAAGCCCAAGGCCTGTGCCGCCGGTCTCCTTCGAGCGGCTCTTGTCCACTCTGTAGAAGCGCTCAAAGACGCGCTCCTGCTGGTCCTTTGGGATGCCTATGCCGTTGTCCTCGACCGTGAGAACTGTCTTTCCACCGAGCTTGTGTACCGTCACATTTACGGTGCCGCCCTCATTGTTGTAGCGGATAGCATTCTGGCAGAGATTCTCAACGAGCTCCGTGAGAAGCTGCCTGTTGCCTCGTACCATACAGTCAGTGCCGTCAAAATTGAGTGCTACTTTTCTCTGCTCTGCATTCACCTGTAGATTTTCCATGCAGTCCTTGACCAGACCGTACAGATTAAGCTGTTCAAAGCCCTGCTGCGCCTCGCTGGAATCAAGCTCCGAGAGCTTTATGATATCATTGATTAAGGAAAGCAGGCGCTGTGCATTTCTTCTGATTTCAGTGGCAAAATGAATCTGCTGTTTCTTTTCGACCATGCCGTTTTCTATGAGCTCTGCGTAGCCGGAGATGGCTGTGAGCGGAGTCTTTAGCTCGTGTGACACATTGGCTGTGAAGTCCTGTCTGCTCTTTGCCGCGGCAAGCACGCCCTCATGCTGTATCCTTATCGCATTCATGAACGGCACGAGTTCCTTGTACTCTGTCTTTTTCTGGATGACAGAGGCCTGCTCAAGGTTGCCCGCGAGTGTCTCGATTGGCTTCATGAGCTTTCTGGTCAGGCTCTTGGCGAGAACCACACATATTCCTACTATGATAACCGTCACTATAAGCATGGCAGGTATACTGCTTGCAAACATGTTCCAGATACTTCTTGCTGCAATAGAAACACGCAGTACCGTTCCATCATTGAGCTTTATGGCATGATAGAAGGTATTGCTGTTCATGGTGGCTGATGTTCTCACGCTGTCTCCCGTACCTTTATCAAATGCTGATTCAACTTCCGGTCTATCGCCATGATTTTCAAGGTTTTTCACGTCATTTTGATTGTCATACAGCACTGTGCCGTCCTTGTCAATCCAGGTGACACGAATCCCCTCCACGTCAATCTGCGGGATTTCATTTATATCCTGTTTTAGTATTCCTGTGCTTTCTATTGTCTCTGCCATGACCTGCAGGTCTTCCTTTACCTGCTTCTGAAAGAGGTAATAGTTGATTACTGTCATGGAAACCATAGTGGCAATTGCTACAAAAAGTGCTGTTGCTACCAGATAGTAATTAATCTTCTTTTTCATGCTGTACGCTCCGCTTATGTATATTAGAAATCATTATAACAGCTATTATTCTATAACATAGCCCACATTTCTGACTGTCTTTATCCTGCTGCCATAGTCACCCAGCTTGTGGCGGAGTGTCTTTATGTGCATGTCCACTGTACGTGTCTCGCCCTCAAAGTCAGTATCCCAGACGCTTCTCATGATGACCTCCCTGGTCATGACTATGCCCTGACTGCCCATCAGAAGCCTTAAAAGCTCGTACTCCTTGTATGTAAGGTCAACCTGCTCATTGTTCACTGTAACCACATGGCGCTCATGGTCAATCACCAGATCATCCAGCTTTAAAAGCTTCGGCTCCTCCTTCGCTGTTCTCCTGAGCAGTGCCTTTACTCTTGTGATAAGCTCCATGATTGAGAAAGGCTTTTTGATGTAATCATCTGCGCCTCCGTCAAGCCCTTTTATCATATCCATCTCTGTGGTCTTGGCTGTGACCATTATAATAGGAATATCCTGTGTAGCCGGACGTTTTCTGAGCTTTCTCACGATATCGTAGCCACTCTCATCCGGAAGCATCACATCAAGCAGTATGAGGTCCGGTACGAGTTCATCCAGCTTCTTGTAAAATTCCTTTGCGTTTTCAAATGCACTGACGATGTAATTACTGTTTTTTAAAGCAATAGTCTCTATCTCACGTATGCTCTCGTCGTCCTCTACAATATAAATAAGTGCCATAGCTTTCTCCATTTCAAAAAATCCTATGTAAAATTTTTACCTGCTTTTTACTTTCGATTATACATTACTAATGTAAAACAGACGATGGTTTTATGTAAAATTTATGTAAAATCCATCGTCTGTATCAATTTTGTCTGTATATAACTATGATTTAATTTTTCAGTTTAAAGATTAAATCATGATTTGCGAACCTTGTCATCAAGTGCAAACTCAACCCACTCAGCAATATTTGTCGCATGGTCTCCGATACGCTCGAAGTATTTTGCAACCATGAGAAGATCCTCTGCCTGCTCACCATCCTCCGGATGCTCCCTGATGAAATCAATAAGCTCAGCCTTTACCTTATCAAAAAGCTCATCAACCACATCATCCTGCTTCATCACTATGTGAGCCTTGTCATTGTTCTTCTCAACATATGCCTCGATTGCCCTGATAAGCATAAGCATTGTCTCTGAAGCCATGCTCTTGACATGCTCTATATTGACCCTGTATGGCTTGTCACTGCTCATCAAAATGGTCATCTCGCTGATATCGGCCGCGTGGTCTCCTATACGCTCCATATCAGTAACCATCTTCATCGCTGCAGAAATTGTTCTAAGGTCTCTTGCTACAGGCTGCTGCTGCATGAGCAGATTAAAGCACAGGCTCTCTATCTTTTTCTGCTCTCTGTCTATCTCTGAATCGCCCTCCATGATGGCTTTGGCGCTATCGGCATCCTGATGTATAAATGCCTCGATTGCTTTCTGGATTGACTCCTCAATCATGCTTCCCATGTGCATCATTTCTTCATTCAGCGTCTTAAGCTGCTCGTCGAATTTCGATCTCATTAACCAAACCTCCCTGTGATGTAATCCTCGGTTCTCTTGTCCTGTGGATATGAGAAAATTGTCTTTGTGTCACCAAACTCAACCATATCTCCCACAAGGAAGAAGGCTGTATCGTCTGACACACGCACTGCCTGCTGCATGTTATGTGTTACAACCACAACCGTGTACTTTTTCTTTAAATCCTCCATGAGCTCCTCTATCTTTGAAGTAGAGATAGGGTCAAGCGCTGATGTTGGCTCATCCATCAAAAGCACCTCCGGCTGTACGGCAAGCGCTCTCGCAATACACAGTCTCTGCTGCTGTCCACCCGAAAGTCCCATAGCAGATTTCTTTAATCTATCTTTAACTTCATTGAATATCGCAGCACCCTGAAGACTTTCCTCAACTATCTGGTCGAGTGTCTTTTTATCCTTGATGCCATGCACTCTAGGGCCATATGCGATATTGTCATATATGCTCATCGGGAACGGATTCGGCTGCTGGAAAACCATGCCGACCTTTTTGCGAAGTACGGTTGTATCGACTGATGGTGCATATATATTCTCACCATCTATCTCTATGCTTCCCTCGATTCTGACGTTGTCAACCAGATCATTCATTCTGTTGATGCACTTTAAAAATGTAGACTTACCACATCCTGACGGTCCGATCAGCGCTGTCACACTGTTTTCTTTTATGTCCATATTGACACCATGCAGTGCATGATTCTGGCCATAATACAGATTCAGGTCGCGAACCTGAATTTTGATTTTTTTCTCCATTTGTATCTCCTGCAACATGTAATAAATTTCTTGTCTTCGAGAATACATTATATGGATGCTTTGTAAAATGCTCTATCAGATGTATGTAAAATCTGTGTCAAATTTTTACATGAATAAATTATTCACACTGTTTGTATTTATTGTTTGTATTTATTATTTGTATACACTATTTATATGCTTTATAGTCGGCTTTATTAAAGTATTGTCTGGTTAAAGTATTGTATCTTTAATAATTAGTAGCTTTTCCATTATCCTGTCTGCATCAATATTTGAATAATTGATAATAAACTGATGCCTGTCTTCCTTTGGCTTACTCAGATTGAAATAGGTAATCGCCTGAAGCTTTATACCTTTTTTCAATAGCAGCTCTTCAACTGTTTTGTCCGGAAGGTTCGTGTCAAACTGTATGATAAAATGCAGTCCGGAGTCATTTTCTATTACCCTGCATTCCTTTTCAGTGAAGCAGCCTTTTATGGACGAAAGCACGCTCTGGCGCTTTCTGCCGTAGTGCAGTCTCATCCTGTTTATGTGCTTTTCAAAATAGCCCTCGCTGATAAATCGTGCCAGCGTATACTGCTCGAAGGTGGATACCGTACATGAGTAAAATGAAAGCCTCCTGTAAAACTCATTTGCCAGATGCTCCGGCAGCACCATGTAGCTGATTCGTATGGTGGATGTGAGAGATTTTGAAAATGTATTTATATAGATGACCTTTTCACACGCATCTATCGAGAGGATGGGCGGTATCGGGTGTCCGTTCATGCGAAACTCACTGTCATAATCATCCTCTATGATGTATCTGTCGCTGCTCTCGTTGGCCCATGCCAAAAGCTCATAGCGGCGGTTTACAGGCATCGTGATTCCTGTCGGGAAATGGTGTGTCGGGCTGATATGTGCTATCTGCGCGTTCGCTTTCTTTATAAGCTCCACGCTGATGCCCTGCTCATCCATCTGCACCGGCAGGCATTTTGCATTGTTGCACTCGTATATCTGGCTGATTTTCTTATAGCCCGGATCCTCCACGCAGTATACCTTGTCCGTACCCAAAAGCTTCACAAGCAGTCCGTACAGATACTCTGTTCCCGCTCCGACTATTATCTGGTCCGGGTCCACATTCATACCGCGAAACGATGACAGATGGCTTGCTATCGCTTCCCGAAGCTCTCTCACTCCGCCACACGGCGACACCGACAAAAGCTCCTGCTCCCTAAGGGAAATCGTCTCTCGCATGAGCTTTGCCCATATGGAAAACGGAAAGTTACCCGAGTCTGTCCTGTTTGATGAGAAGTCAAATATACTTTCATCCTGCTCAGGTGGCAGCTTTATGCTCAGCTCCTTCTGCACCGGTGCCTTGATTACCCTGATATCTGACACATCGGCTATGAAATAGCCCCTCTTTGGTCTTGCAAACATATAGCCCTCGCCTATCAACTGGTCATATGCATTTTCAACCGTAATGGTACTAATCCCCAGATTCTTGGCGAGGGTACGCTTTGATGGCATTTTCTCCCCGGAGCTTAATTTTCCCTGTGATATATCGTTTTTAATGCACTCATAAAGGCATTTGTAGAGTGGTCCGTCTGTTTTTGTGAGGTCGTAGGTCAGCATTTGATTCACCGCTTTCTGGCATTTTTATTTTCCTTATTTTGAATATTTTAATATTACCAGATGTAGTGTATTATTGCAACCATGATATGCGGCTGGTGTGAGCAAATACAGCCCGGCGGCGCAGGCGACGTATACACTCTCGTGTTCGCTACGCTTTGCTGCCAAGATACTGTAAGAATTATGCCTTATAGGTTTTCTATGGCAGACGAAACCGTCGCTACTCGCCCTCCATGGCTCGATAGCTCCTTGCCCCGGCTTCCATGCCGGTGCATTTCTGGTTTTCTTGGGCATAATTCAACAGTATCTAAGCAGCTCCGCTATGCGCTCTCACGAGAGTGTACTCGCCGCCTGCGCCACCTAAACATATCTGCTTACGCCTGACTACTTTCGTCATATAAATGATTAAAGGGGCAAAATACCTTTTGACCCTCATATCATATAAATTGATGCAAAAATACAAATGCAAAAAACAAAAGGAGATTTAACAAATGGAGAACAATAAGAATACTCAATACGAACTCAACAAAGGTCTTGCGCAGATGCTAAAAGGCGGTGTCATCATGGATGTCACGACTCCGGAACAGGCCAGGATTGCCGAGGCTGCCGGTGCATGTGCTGTTATGGCGCTTGAGAGAATCCCTGCTGATATAAGAGCCGCAGGCGGTGTTTCAAGAATGAGCGATCCTAAGATGATTAAAGGCATTCAGGAAGCTGTCAGCATCCCCGTCATGGCAAAGTGCCGTATCGGTCACTTCGTGGAGGCTCAGGTGCTCGAGGCTATCGAGATTGACTACATTGACGAGTCTGAGGTGCTTTCACCTGCTGATGATGTGTACCATATCAATAAGAGAGATTTCAAGGTGCCTTTCGTATGTGGTGCAAGAGATCTCGGTGAGGCTCTCCGCCGTATCAACGAGGGAGCTTCCATGATCCGTACAAAGGGTGAGCCCGGTACAGGTGATATCGTGCAGGCTGTCAGACATATGAGAAAGATGAATTCTGAGATTGCAAAACTTACTTCCATGCGTGAGGACGAGCTTTTCGAGGCAGCTAAAAATCTTCAGGTGCCTTTCGAGCTGGTCAAGTTTGTTCACGATAACGGCAAGCTTCCTGTTGTAAACTTTGCGGCAGGCGGTGTGGCTACTCCGGCTGATGCGGCTCTTATGATGCAACTCGGTGCTGAGGGTGTGTTCGTCGGTTCAGGTATCTTCAAGTCAGGCGATCCTGCCAAGAGAGCTGCCGCTATCGTAAAAGCTGTGACAAACTTTACTGATGCAAAGCTCATCGCAGAGCTTTCTGAGGATCTCGGTGAGGCTATGGTCGGAATCAACGAAAGCGAGATTAAAATCATCATGGAAGAAAGAGGCAAATAAAATGAAATCAGGACTTAAGATTGGTGTTTTAGCCGTTCAGGGAGCGTTTATTGAGCACAAGCGCATGCTTGAGTCTCTCGGGTGCGAATGTGTAGAGCTGCGCCAGAAATCAGATATCTGTGACTTAGACGGACTCGTGCTGCCGGGCGGCGAGAGCACTGTGCAGGGCAAGCTGCTCCGTGAACTTGATATGTTTGATGAGCTTAAAGAAAAAATCACAAACGGACTTCCGGTGCTTGCAACCTGCGCCGGTCTTATCCTTTTAGCTTCACATATCAGCAACGATGACAACGTATATTTCGGCACTCTGCCTGTCACTGTTAAAAGAAATGCCTACGGCAGACAGCTTGGAAGCTTTGAGGCCACAGCAAGGTTTGACAATAGCTTTGACTTTACCATGACATTTATCAGAGCACCTTACGTGGAAGCTATTGATGCTTCAGCAAAGAATGATGTGCGTGTACTCGCAGAGTATGACGGCAAAATTGTCGGTGTGCAGTATAAGAACCAGATTGGGCTGGCTTTTCATCCGGAGCTTGATGATGATACACGGATTCATGAGAGGTTTTTGGAGATGATATCGGGAAATTAAATCACGTCTATATTATGATTAAAGGGTCAAAATATCTTTTGACCCTCATATCATATTATTGAATGGCTATATGTGATATTACACATCTAATATGAAACATGTGATATAGAGCATAGATGAAAAGCATAATAATATTACGCTTACACAATTGAAATGTTTGCGTGTAAAGGCCGGGGCAGATGCCCCGTATTTTTATACCGACTTTTTGTGGTAAAATATAAAATGCATTTTTTTTAATATATGGTATAATAAAATAGTAGAGTGAAAATTATTTTTTAAGGAGGGGTAGCATATGCCAAAAGCTATGTATAATCTGATTGGACAATACATTGAAGAAATCAAAAAAATTTATGGTTCACATGTCAGACAGATTATTTTATATGGTTCGTATGCCAGAGGCGATTTCAGACCTGACTCAGATATAGATATTATGATTTTGGTTGATATGTCAGATATTGATCTTAAATCTTATGGTGAGAAGCTTTCCTATATGACATATGACTTTAATCTGGATCATGACATTGACATAAAACCAATTGCCAAAAGTGAAGAGATTTTTAATAAGTGGGTAGTAAATTATCCATTTTATTCAAATATTCATAAAGAGGGGGTTATACTATATGGAGCCGCATGATGTAGAAATTGGTACAAGAAGAGATCTTGTTCTATATAGAATTGAAACCTCAAAGAATGACTTAAAATCCGCAAAGGTGCTATTGTCTATTGATGATTATAAAGGAGCAAATAACAGAGCCTACTATGCAATTTTTCATGCTATAAATGCAGTACATGCTACTAGTGGAAAAGCATATAAGAGACACAAGGATGCAATAGCTAATTTTAATAAAGACTATGTTAAAACAGAAATTTTTCCCAGAGAAATAGGAAGAAAAATTGGAATGGCAGAGGAAATTCGTCATGCAAGCGATTATGATGATTTTTATATTGCAAGCAGAGAAGAAGCAGAGCGGCAAATTACAGTTGCAGAAGAATTTATAAATCTTGTCGAAAAATATTGTGAGAAACAGCTCGATTAAAATCCGGGGCATCTGCCCCGGATTTTGTTGTTTCTTATGTCTTATAAGTTCAATATATAATATGATTAGACGGTCAATAGGTATCATAATATTGTTTTAAAAAGCCTAAAACTCCAGAGTCACCTTAAAAAGATCGCCATCCACAGTCAGCTCCAAAGTACCATTCATGAGCTTCATGAGACTTTCTGCA
The DNA here is from genome assembly GCA_900317585.1 of uncultured Lachnospiraceae bacterium. Taxonomy (GTDB): domain Bacteria; phylum Bacillota; class Clostridia; order Lachnospirales; family Lachnospiraceae; genus Roseburia. The sequence continues at coordinate 33,439 of ONHG01000025.1, forward strand.
ATAGACAGTCCAAGTCCACTGCCCTCGGTATTTCGCGAGCTGTCTCCTCTGACAAAACGCTCCTTGAGCTCATCGCTTGAGATATTAAGCGGTGTAGCTGATACATTCTTGAAGGTTATGATGGCTCCGCTGTCCTTTGGAATGATGTCAATGTACACTCTCGTGCCCGGCTGGGCATATTTGTTGATGTTGTTCATCAGATTATCAAACACTCTCCACAGATGTCGTCCATCTGCCTGAATCATGACAGGTGTAACGTCATTTTTGATAATTAAATCAAGATTATTTTTCTCGAATTTTTCTTTGTATTCTCCGGCTACCTGTGACAGCATAACAGCCGCATCCAGTTCCTCAAGTTCTACATTTATGCTGCCGGTAGATGCTTTTGAAGCCTCAAGTAAATCCTGAATTAATTTTTTCAGACGTGATGACTGTCTGTCGAGAACGTCAAGATATTCGCGTACCTTCTCGTTATCTATGTCCTCCTTCTGCAACAGGTCCACATAATTGATAATGGAGGTGAGCGGTGTCTTGATATCATGCGACACATTTGTGATTAGCTCCGTCCTGAAGCGCTCGCTCTTCATTTTTTCAGAGACCGCAGCCTCTATTCCATTGCTCACATTGTTCAAATCCTCTCCATGCTTTCTGAAAAACAGCATGAGTCTTGACGTATCAACCGGCTGTGAAAAATCACCGTTTGCTATAGCCTTTGCGGCGCATCTTATCCTGTCATACTGCATGATAAATGCGATAAGCAGTGCAAGCTCTATAAGCTTTATAATAAATACAAAGCCAATAAGCTCCATGCAAAAGCCTATAAGCTCAAGCAGACATAAAAGGCCGAATGCCAGCATACTGATCAAAAACAGCGGTACATTTCTTTCTATCCATGAAAAGCCGTATCTGATTGGAGCAAATACCATTCTGCATAGCTTTTTGACAGGCTTTAAGAAAAATCTCACAACATAGTAGCACAATGTATGCTTCCAGAACTCATGTGCCCTGATTCTTACGTATGTTGACAGGATTGCTTCAAGCGAAACCATGGTTGCTGCCAGACAAATGAGTGCCACCACCGGAAGCTGCTTTATAAGCAAAAAGCATGCCGGAAATACCATAAAGTCTGCAAGCATTGTCACTCCAAGCATCACCTCATACGGCAGCCTGTCATATAATCGTAATTTAATTTCCTCTGACTCTGCACGTTTTCCGGCAACTGCCAGCAGATATCCCGCTGTAATCACAAAACCAAGTATAAATATGACAAACAATACACTCAAATGAGCCTCTGTAAATTCCATGACGTCAAGTATGCTGTCTGCCTGATTGAAGTAATCGCCCTTTTCCTGAAGCTGCTCAGGCAGCTTTGCATACACATAATAGTACTCAGGCTGCTCTTCCGTTTGGGTGTATGGATAGTACACAATTCCGGTATCCGATATATTAAATGTATCCGGTAAAAGCTCATAGCTCTCATTCACCTGCTCCACCACTTTTATGATTTCGTAGCGGTCATAATAAATATCCTCATCATAATCGTAGTAAGAGCCGTCACTATCAAAGCCCGAATTATCGTTATCCCCCAGATTCATGCCACACTTTATATGATTTCCTTTTTCATCGTAGCACTTTACATTTTTCCACTC
>ONHG01000019.1 GCA_900317585.1 uncultured Lachnospiraceae bacterium
TGTATTCCAGAGATAATCGCCAAAAAGCTCTTCTATTTTTTCAGTATCCTTCTCCACAAATGCATTGCAGAATTGTTCAAGTGTCTTTCCGTCATTTGCGGTTGTATCGCTGAACCATTCGCGGATTTTTTTGATGAAAAGGTTTTTAATCTCGCGGTTTGGTATTGATAAACGCACCCTGCCATCGTCGGTCACACCCTGCTTGGTCAGGTAACCGGTGGTGAAGAGCACACTCCACAGGTTTGCGATGCTTTTGTCGATTTCATCGTAGGTCAGCTCTTGGGATATTTCTTTCTCAATGTATTCGCCTGCTATCAGACGCTCAATCTCATCCTTAGTCTGGACATCGGCTTTGTCAATGAAGCTTCTGACCAGAGCATTTCCGCTTGAATTTGACCAGAAGTCCTGCGGCTTTGCAGTGGGATCTGCACACAGGCTCTTGCAATATCTTATGACATCCCACGGGCAGTAGATATCGGTGTTGCCGAAATGATAGCCGTCGTACCATTCTCTTACATCTGTATAATGCTCTGAAAGATTAAAATACTTAAGTATTTCCTGAACCTCTTTATCTGTAAAGCCAAAGCACTCGTCATACATTGAATCCATGATTGAAACGACTTCAAAATTATTTAATCCTGTAAAGATGCTTTCCTTTGATATGCAAAGACAGCCTGTTAAAATAGCAAACTGTAAGTAATCGTTGGTCTTTAGTGCCTGGCCGAACAAGCCTCGTATGAGAGAGACCATCTCATGGTAGTAGCCGTTCTGGTATGCCTTGTCGAGTGGCACATCGTATTCATCTATCAGGATGACCACCTTTTTGCCGTAATGCTTATATAACAATTGTGACAGCTTACGGAGGCTGTCATTTATATTCTCATCAGTACCTGTAAGCATCTTTACAAAGTATGCCTTATCCTCGTCAGTAAGAGCCTCACTTGTTTTGAGATAGTAATGTCTGTCCATTTCAGTGGAAAGAATCGATTTTAGCATCATTTTTGCATCTGCAAAGGTCAGCCCTTCAACACCCTTTAGTGTAAGAAATATAACAGGATATTTGCCCATATGCTCATCACAAAGAGCTTTATTCTGGGAAATATATAATCCGTCAAACAGTGATTTGTCAGTGCCAATCTCAAAAAATGAGCGTAGCATGCTCATGCCAAGAGTCTTTCCAAAGCGCCTGGGACGGGTGAACAGCGTTACTTTACTCCAATTGTTTAAAGTCTGCTCGATAAGTATAGTTTTGTCTATATAATAAAATCCAGACCTTCGTATATCTTCAAAATTTTCGATTCCAACAGGCAGTTTTAATATTTCCATGCGAGCCTCCCCGGTAAAAAAATGATTGATACATTTACATATAGTATAACTGATTTTTTGAGGAATTACAATTTTTATACCACTTTACATTTTATACCACTTTACAATTTTCAAGGCGTAAGCAGTATCTTTCTTTGCTTGTAATCGTTTCAAAAGAATTATATAATAGGCATATATGATTTTAGGAGAAGAAAGTATGGCACAGACTATAAGCATCGGAAAACAGTGAGATTTTTGAGAAACTTTCTATATGGAACAGCGAAAAATACCGCAAGCTACAGGGAGCATATCCTGTTATATTTATAAGTTTTGCTGATGTAAAGCAGGTAAATTAAATCGTGAAAGTGGCTTTGGAAGATATGATGTAGTTCTGGTTCCGAGGGAGAAGGGACGTGACGCATTTGTTATGGATTTTAAGGTGTTTGATGACAGTGAAGAAAGTGGACTTGAAGATACGGTTGCGTCAGCGCTCAGACAAATTGATGAGAAAAACTATGATACTCAATTGCTGGACAGGGGAATACCTGAGAAGAATATCAAGCATTATGGATTTGCATTTTGCGGAAAAAAAGTGTTGATCGGATGCTGAGAGAAATTATGATACGAGAAATTGAAAAATATGATTATTTAGCAGGAGGTATTATATATGTACAATTTCACATTCAACATTCCAACAAAGATTCATTTCGGAAAGGACACAATTTCAAATTTATCAGAGCTTAAGGCATATGGCAGCAAGGTGCTTTTAGTGTACGGAGGCGGCTCTATAAAGAAAAACGGTCTCTACGATACCGCAATGAAGATCCTTAAGGATGCGGGGCTGATCGTGTTTGAGCTTAGCGGAGTGGAGCCAAACCCAAAGATTGAGACAGTCAGAAAGGGTGTTGAAATCTGTAAAAATGAGGGTATCGACATGGTGCTTGCAATAGGAGGCGGCAGTACAATTGATTGCTCAAAGGTTGTTGCAGCAGGGGCAAAGTATGATGGTGATGCATGGGATCTGGTGCTTGATGGCTCAAAGGTCAAGGCGGCACTTCCGATATTTGATGTGCTTACTCTTTCCGCAACAGGAACAGAGATGGATCCTTTTGCTGTTATCTCTGATATGTCTAAAAATGAAAAGTGGGGAACAGGATCGCCGTATATGGTGCCAACTATGTCAATATTAAATCCTGAATATACTTTTTCAGTATCAAAAAAACAGACCGCAGCAGGAACCGCAGATATGATGAGCCATACAATGGAGAATTATTTCTCTATGGAGAATGCTGACTGCCAGAAATTTATGGCGGAGGGATTGTTACGTACAATGATTAAAAATGGACCGGTTGCCCTCGCACAGCCTGATAATTACGAGGCCAGAGCCAACCTGATGTGGGCAGGCACACATGCAATCAACGGCGTTGTGGGCGATGGCTGCTCACCGGCATGGTGCGTACATCCTATGGAGCATGAGCTGAGCGCTTTCTATGATATTACTCACGGAGAGGGACTTGCAATACTCACACCGGCGTGGATGGAGCACATACTAAATGACGACACACTTCCAATGTTTGTGGAGTTTGCAAAAAATGTCTGGGGACTTTCCGGTGATGATAACTATGCACTTGCACACGCAGGCATTGATGCACTGAAGAAATTCTTCTTTGAGACAATGGGCATTCCTGCAAATCTAAGAGCGGTAGGAATCACAGACGACAGGAACTTTGAGGTGATGGCAAAGAAGGCCTGCGAGGGTTCAAAGGGATCGTTTGTACCGCTTAGCAAGGACGATATTGTGGAGATATACAGAGCGGCATTTTAATAAATCGTTCCTGCAAATAACCGGATTAATACCTTGATTGAAATTATATTTGAGGTATGAGAACAAAATAAGAGTGTAGGCTATCCAATAAATAACCTGCACTCTTTTTAGTTTGATTTGGTTTTTAAATTTATTTATCTTGATACACCTAGCTTTACCATGAGAGCCTCCTGCAAAACGCGGGATACGTTGATATGGGATTTCTCAGCTTCCTGATTAAGCCAATTAGGGAGAGTGACATTTCTTCGGACGGTTTTATTGTCGACCTTGCGGCGGTATTCATCAAAATCTATATCCACAAATGAAACATGACTAATACCAGGATTGTCAAAGGGACCGTTTTTGATATCAATATCTGAAATATCACTTGGAACCGGAATTTCCTTGCCCAGATCCTGTAATGTGATTCCGTTTGCTCCAATGGCGTCGCGGGCCATCTCTATAGCGTCTGACAGACCGAAGCCCTCTGTTAATATATCCATATCAGGAACATTAATAAGCACGGTGTCTTTCTTATCCTTTAATTGTGTAAATATAACTGGATATACCTGTTTCATAAATGCCTCCTCCATAATCATAATATACACATTAAGTGTGTATAAGTCAACGGCTTTTTATAACAAAATATATCTTTATGAAAAATAAAATAAGCCATGTTACCACCACAGCGGTGAGAACATGGCTTATTTTTATGTGCTATGATATAAATAATCGTAACTGTTCAGTACCTTCACAGTTACGAGCCGCAAGCGCATTAGAATCAGCTGTGCTGATGGGCGCTTGCTCTTACATAATATACGTTTTCTTACGAAATATGCGGTACCGCATATTTCTGTACTGAATAGTTATAAAATAATCAATTTATAGGGAATGCAACAGACTCTATAATGAACATAATCACAAATAGAGCAAAAATCACTGCCACATCTAGCAGTATTATGCCGACGTAGTGCAGGAAACGGTTTTTGCTCTTGCAAAGTGGCAGTATATTCTGTACATTGAGATAGTTAAAGCCACAGAAAATCGCAAATATGAACATACCAAGACAGAAGATTCTTTCAAGCCACAGCTTTGCACCGTAAGTATTTTCTAATTCCAGTGACAGGCAAAGCCATATTATGAACAGATATGCGACTGAGGATAGCAGCATTTTCCATGGAGTTCTCGTGCGAAATCCGGGTGGGAGGAAACGGGAAGAACTGTCGTGGATAGCTCGTTTAGCAGTATCGGCATTGGCAGCATTGTTTGCATTATCATGGTTCTGGTGTGCATATTGACTTGAATTACCGGCAGCAGAAGTGCTGTGCTGCGCAGGATAATATGACTGCGATACGGCATTTTTTAACTCTGCCACAGACTGGTATCTTGCGGCTGGTGTCATCTGAGTACATTTTTCTGCAATCAGGTTAAGCCGGTGCAAAATTGGAGCAATGTCGGGAACCGGAGTGATGCTGCCAAGCATTTCGCGCAGTACTATGCCGAGAGAATATATGTCTGTTTTCGGAGATGAAGAACCAAAGCCATACTGCTCGGGAGCTGCATATCCGGGAGTGCCGATCAGCACGGTATCAGACTCGTTTTGTCCGGAAAATTGTTTTGCGGCATTGAAATCTAAAAGCATGGCATAGTTATAACTGGTGATTATGATATTTGACGGCTTTATATCGCGATGGATTATAGGCGGAGTCATCGAGTGCAGAGCTTCAAGTATATTGCAGAGCATAATCATGTAGCTTCTGATATCGGAAACACTAAGGTCAGAGTTGTCTATTTTTTCCTGCAGGGAGGTTCCGCTTATATATTCTTCGATTACGATAAGCTGATTGCCATCTTCATAGTAATTGATAAGGCGCGGAATACCGGCCACAGGATTGCGATAAAGGTATTCGTACACGCGGATATTGTATACATCAAGGATTTTCTGGACATAAATATTGCCGGAAAGCGCAGATTGAACCAGATAAACCTTGTGTTCTTCATTTAAGGCTGAGATTATTTTGTAATCGCTCATGGTGCATGTATCCTTTCAGGTATCGCTAATGAGGTAGGAATAGTTACAAGTACAAGTATAACAGATAGGAGAAATTTATGAAGCAAAAAAATACAAAAGAATTGGATGATATCCTTGGAAAAACTCATATATCGGATTTTGATAAATTTTGTGTTGAGCAGAAGGACAGCATGAATCCGGAGCAAAATGCGTTTTCGGAGTACATAAAGGATTTGCTTAAGGAAAAGAAAATAACACAGCAGATGGTGTTTTTGAAGGCTGATATTCCGGAAAAATACGGCTACAAGCTTCTGTCAGGCGAAAAACATACCAGGCAGAGGGATATTATCCTGAGGATATGTTATGCTGCAGAGCTTACATTGGAGCAGACCCAGAGAGCCTTGCGAAAATACGAGATGCCGCAGCTCTATGCAAAAATCCCGAGAGATGCCCTTCTTATGCTTATTTTTAAAGACCATCCGGGTGGAATCATAGAAGTGAACGAATTACTCAGCAAAAATGGTATGGAAATGCTAAGGACAAGTGGTGTGCAGGAGTAGGTTTAGAATATAATTTTACCACCGCTGCGGGGAGAACGGTATTCATACTGTGATGGTATAATAGTCCTACAATTTACAGAGGAGGACTTAACCATGAAAAAAAGAACTAATTTACTGGCTCTTGTACTGAGTATCACAGCAATTACTTTTACATTATTGGGATGCAGCTCGGATACAGGGCAAAAAAAGAGCATAGCTGCACCGGGAAGCGCAACAGAGACCGGTGGAGGCGCAGATCAGGCATCAGCAGATGAGAGCATCAATGAGCAGGTGCTTGTAGACCAGGATGGCATCAAAATAACTGCGACTGAATATGTGACGGACAGCATATGGGGAGATGGAATTAAGCTTCTGGTTGAAAATAATTCGGCCAAGGACTATACAATAGGCTGTGATGCACTTATCGTGAACGATTATATGATCACAGATCTGTTCAGCTCGGATGTTGCGGCAGGAAAGAAGTCGAATGAGGTTATGTATTTATCGTCAACAGAGCTTAAAGCAGCCGGAATAGATACAGTAGGACAAATTGAGATGTATTTCCATGCATACGATTCAAACTGGGATAATCTTTTCAAGAATGTATATTCAAAGCTTGAGACCTCTGAATTTGCAAACATGGATACGACACCAAACGATGCGGGACAGGAGCTTTACAATGCAAATGGTGTAAGGATTGTTGGAAAAACAGTTGATGAAAATTCCTTCTGGGGAACAGCAATTTTACTTTACATCGAAAACACATCAGGTCAGAATGTCGGAATAAACGTGGACAATATGTCTATCAATGGATATATGATGACACCGCTGTTTTCAACCACGGTCTATGACGGAAAGAAGTCGATAGATGATATAACCATTATGTCAAGTGACCTTGAGGCAAACGGAATCACGTCGGTCGATCAGGTGGAGCTTAAATTCCATATATACAATGCTGAGAGCTACGATACAATAGCGGATTCAGATGCGATAACATTTACGGCACAGTAAATAATTTAAACATCATATGAAAGTATGATTATTAAACAGTAGAGCTACGCAATATTTAAATAGATAGGAGAAATTCATCATGAAGGTTTGGAAATTAGTTTCAGGTATTTTATCAATAATTTTATTTGTTTTTGTATCATTTCAGTCATGCGCTGCAGGAGTATCTAATGCATTGGAGGCCAATGGTGAGGCATCAGGAAGTGCAGGAATAATTGTGGCAATTCTTATGCTTGCAGGTGGAATTGTTTCAATCGCTACGAGAAAATCGTTAGGCAAGGGTGGGAATATCGCACTCATAGTACTCTTTGGATTGGCAGCAATTATCGGATTTGCGGGTTATGGAAGCTTTTCAGATCTGGCTATATGGGCAGGCTGGTGCCTGATAAATGCAGTTCTTGCGGTAGTTGCACTGGTTATGGCAAAGAAGAACAATTAAATATTACTATTTGAATTCATATGAGGAAGATTCTAAGGAGAATCTTCCTTTTTTGTATAATTTCATATACAAACGATATGTAACAGCATATTTAAGTATGCAATTTAAGGCAGTCGGTGATATAATATCTCTGATTTTGATAACACGGAGGAATAATTAAAATGAATACAGCCTCAAAGACAAGACATGTCTTTATTTTGTTTTTGGCAGATATAGTCTGGGGAATAGCCTTTGTAGCGCAGTCAAAGGGAGGGGATGCAGTTGGAGCATTTTCATTCAACGGCATCCGCTTCCTTATTGGTGCGCTCTGCCTTCTGCCGGTCATAAAAATACTGGATAAGAAAGAGCTGACGGTAAACAGGCCTGAAAGCAAAAAGCAAAAGAAAGAGCTTTGGATAGCCGGAAGCTGCTGTGGAATAGCACTTTTCTTTGCAAGCAACCTGCAGCAGCTTGGAATCAGCATGGGCGCAGAATCCGGCAAGGCCGGGTTTCTTACAGCTACATATATACTTATGGTGCCTATACTTGGGATTTTCCTCAAAAGAAAATGCGGAGCTAAAATATGGATAGGTGTATTTATTGCACTGATAGGCATGTATTTTCTGTGCATGAATGGGGCATTTTCACTTAGTGGCTCGGATTTGCTCCTGTTGGCAGGGGCATTGTGCTTTGCGATACAGATACTTGTTATAGACCATTTCGTATCACATGTAGATGCGGTCAGACTTTCATGCATTGAGTTTTTTGTCACCGGACTTGGCTCATGTATAGTGATGATTTTTACTGATATGGGACCGTCTGCCAGCGGTATAGCGCAGTGGGCACAGTCGCTTTGCACATGGGATGCATGGATTCCGATTCTCTATGCCGGCATTTTCTCAAGCGGAGTGGGCTATACGCTGCAGATTGTCGGACAAAAGGGCCTAAATCCGGCGGTGGCATCGGTGGCGATGAGCCTTGAATCGGTGGTTTCTGTGATTGCAGGATGGATTCTGCTGGACCAGATGCTAGGTGGCAGAGAAATTTTTGGATGTGTGCTCATGTTTATTGCGATAATTATTGCACAGCTTCCGGATAGGGAGTATACTAAATAGGTTACAGTATAAAAATGAAATGTGATTATTCAGAATCACTGAGAACAAAAAGCTGTTGCGGCATGATTGCATGTAAGCAGCAGTAAAGCACAAGTATAGTGCGGTTTTGCGAATGTGCGTGGGGATGAATAGTTACAACGAAATAGGGATTGGATATGAGAAATAATAGCAGAAAAAATTACAGACGCCGCAGACGAAATACAGGAACTTCACAGATTAAGCTTGTAGGAATAGTGGCTGTGACAGTCGTTATAGCGATTATAATAGTTATATCGTGCTTTAATAAGGCAAAAAAAGACAGTAATAAGGCAAAAAACACAGGGACAGCCACAGAAAATGTGACCGGTGTGACTGAGCAGGTAAGTGAGACAGAGGAAGCAAAGGAGCTTTTTGTGCCAAAGGAGTCTGATGCTACAGCAGCAATCGGAGATGAGCTGGAGAGCTCTTATGCCGTAGTGATTGATGAGCAGGACGGCACAGTTGTTGCGGGAAAAAATGCTCATGAGAAAATGTATCCGGCTTCCATGACAAAGGTTATGACAGTGCTTGTAGCAGCAGAGCAGGCGGAGAAAAATGCAATTGCTGCAGCGGAGAATGAAAACAGCGAAATAGACAGGCAGGCTGTGATAGAAAACAAGCTCAACGAGGTTGTTACAATTACAAAAGAAGCCACAGATTATTCATATGTGCATGATTGCAGTACAACAGGCTTTTTAGACGGTGAGCAGGTGCCTCTTCGCGATGTGTTTAACGGAACCATCCTGCCATCAGGTGGAGAATCGGCATATCAGCTTGCGGTTTATACAGCAGGCTCCATGGAAGCATTTGTCGATATGATGAACCAGAAGGCAGCAGAGCTTGGTATAGGCCAGACCACACATTTTGCAAACCCTGTCGGCATATATGATGAGAACAATTACAGCACAGCCTATGATATGGCGGTCATCATGCAGGCAGCGATGCAGGACGACATTTGTAAAACAGTACTTTCAAATCATACATATAGCACGGCTGCAACAGCGCAACATCCGGAGAACCTGAACATATCAAATCTGTTCCTGCGCCGAATAGAGGACAGGATGACAAGTGGCGAGGTAATCGGTGCAAAGACAGGCTTTGTAAATCAGTCCGGCAACTGTGCGGTCAGCTATGAGAAGGCAGCAAGCGGAAAGACATATATATGTGTGACAGCAGGCGCTTCAAGCGGATGGCACTGTATAGATAATCATGTGTATTTATATAATACATACGGCAAGTAATCAGCACAGCTGATTTTAAGGAGCACGGATATGGCGGAAAATCAAGGCAATTACAGGGAAAAACCCACGCGTAATGATAAAAAATACAAAAGAGCCAACGGACAGCCGGGACTAAAGGAGAAAAGCAACCGGGCAAAAAGCGATAACGTATGTCCGTATGCGAAGAAATGTGGCGGCTGCGACTATCAGGGTGTAGAATATAAGGAACAGTTAAAAACCAAGCAGGCATACATGAAAAAGCTGCTAAAGCCTTTTTGCTTTGTGGAGCCGATTGTCGGCATGAAAAATCCGCTCTATTATCGTTACAAGGTTCATGCAGCCTTTGACTGTACGAGGCGCGGTCAGATTGTGGCGGGAGCCTACAGGAAAAACACACATGATGTGGTGGATATCGAAAGCTGTATGATAGAGGAGCAGGAGTCAGATGAGATAATAAGGGACATAAAGGATATGCTCCGCTCATTCAGGATAAAGACCTATGATGAGGACACCGGCTATGGGCTTCTCAGACATGTGCTCGTGAGAAAGGGCTATGCAACAGGGCAGATAATGGTAGTGCTTGTCCTGGCATCGCCGATACTTCCATCGAAGAATAATTTCGTAAAAGCACTTAGGAAAAAGCATCCCAATATCACGACAGTGGTGCTCAACGTGAATGATAAAAAGACAAGCATGGTGCTCGGAGACAGAAACATCACACTTTATGGCAAGGGCTTCATAGAGGATAAGCTGTGTGGCTGCACCTTCCGCATCTCACCAGGCTCGTTTTATCAGGTGAATCCGGTACAGACGGAGCTTTTATACGAAAAAGCCATTCACGAGGCACACCTCACCGGCAAGGAGCGTGTAATCGATGCATACTGCGGCACCGGAACCATAGGCATCATAGCAGCGAAAAATGCAGGTGAAGTCATCGGAGTCGAGCTAAACCGTGATGCAATCCGCGATGCAGTCATCAATGCAAAGCGTAACGACATCAGAAACATCCGCTTCTACAATGACGATGCCGGAAAATTCATGGTCGAGATGGCACAAAAGGGTGAGAAAGCGGATGTTGTCATAATGGATCCTCCAAGAACCGGCAGCGACGAGGCATTTTTATCATCGGTTGTCAAGCTGTCGCCGGAGAGAGTGGTGTATGTGTCGTGTGGTCCGGAAACACTGGCGAGGGATTTAAAGTATCTCACAAAGCATGGATATACAGTGAAGCGTGCAACACCATATGACTGCTTTCCATATACAGAGCACATAGAGACAGTGGTATTACTTTGCAGGTAAAAGGTCAATAATAGTATTCCAATTCGCCGTCAAATGGTGTAGAATAAAAACTACTTTCCATGTATACTAATGAATGATTACAGCCCATATACGGAGGACAAACATGAGAACGCTATATACATTTGACAAACACAATTATTCCGATGATATGGAGGTATTTGAGCGCTTCGCGGTGCGCGCGGTTATTATCAGAGACGGAAAGCTTGCCATGCAGCAGGCCGGTGAGGGCTACTACAAGATACTGGGCGGCGGCATCGATGCGGGCGAGACCAACGAGGTGGCGCTGGCACGGGAGGTGCGCGAGGAGGCAGGGCTTCTTGTCGTGCCGGAAAGCATCAGGGAGTGCGGCAAGGTCATAGAAAAGAGACGCGATATATTTGAGACTGACAAGATATATTACTGTCACACCTACGTGTATTTCTGTGATGTGAAGGACGAGCATGTTGCAGCACAGATGACAGACAGCGAGATAAGGCTTGAGTATCATCTGTCATGGGCCACGCCGGATGAGATAATAAAGGCCAACAGCGCTTTTCTTGATAAAGAATGGATAGCAAGAGATACTAAGATTGTTGAGTTGATAAAAGAAATGTGTTAAAATAATGCCTGGATGTAAATCCGGGCATTTAATATAAGGAGCAGTATAAATGGATAAAAATAAAAATAAAATCAAAAATAAATTAAAGGATGATCCGGCCTTCACTCTTGAGGTGCAAAACCCGGAGGTTGAGGCGCTGCTGACACAGTATTCAAGCGACAAAAAGGCGGAGACACTCAATAAGCTCATTGAAAAATGCACTAAGAGCAGATTTTTGGTGCCTGCAAATGTCGGAGAGAACAACAGGCCGATTCCGCTATTTATTAAAAACGGTGAGGGAGAGGCTTTTTTGCCGATTTATACATCAAAGGCACAGCTTTCTAAGGATCATCCGTCACCATGCATTGTAAATATGCCGTTTCTTGCAGTCAACAATATGGTGGCAAATAAAGAGTTAAAGATTGATGGTATCGCATTCAACCCGTTCACTCACAATCTGATTTTCAAAAAGCCTCTTGTAGAAAAGATTGAGGCAGTGGAAAAGGCCAGAAGAGAGGGACATCCTACATCACCGACAAAGGGCAAGACTGTACAGATGACAGCAGAGCAGTATGTCATCTTTGAGCGTATGCAGTATGAGCATATTTTCCTGCCGGCAAAGATGTTTGAGGGCGGAAAAGAGTTCATGGACCGACTTGCCGATGAGAAGGAAAAGCTAATAGATGAGCTGTACGAGGAGGCATATCAGCAGAAGCGTATGTATCCATATATGGAGGAGGATTTCTCTGTTATGTCTATGCAGATTTCTGATACGCTTAATGTCACCAGAGTTGATTTCCCGACAAGAGATATGGCTCCAAACTGCGCAATCCGTGCTTATCTCGTGTGGGATGATGTTGCGTCACAGGGCAGATATTTTGTAATTGATGCGAAGGCCGATAAAACTACTGAGCTGGCCGAGATTACAGAAGATCACAAGCGTCTTGGATATGGAGCTGCACCGGTTGAGGGGGCTGAGCTTCAGACTGTTCTTGACCTGGTCAAGAAAAGTGCAGAGGAACAGAATCAGAAAAGTAATGTAGGGCAGGATATATAAAGGAGGTCGCGTATGAAGGAGTTTTTAGGCAGAATAAAGGCTGATTTTCTATTGTCATCAGTGCTTTGTATAGCACTGGGACTGGTATTTATCATATGGAGAGCTTCGGTGCTCACGATTGTGGCCAATGTGCTTGCGGTAGTGCTTATCATCATCGGAGTGGTCTATATGTGCAGCTATTTTTTGAATATAGTCACGAATGGTTTTTCAGCGATGCTTGGGCTTGTGGTTTTAGCAGTGGGTATATGGTTTCTGGTACAGCCAAAGGTTGTGGTGAGCCTGATACCTATAGTCATCGGTCTGGTGCTCATTTTTCACAGCATCAGGAGCATTATTGAGGCGGTGGATGCCAGAAAATACGGTTACGGAGGCTGGAGTGTCGGCCTGATTTTTTCAATAGTCAGTCTGATTTTTGGAATAATCTGCGTGACAAATGCATTTGATGTAATGAAAACAGCCACTGTTGTTGTCGGAATTATATTGATTTTCAACGGAGTGTCCAATATCTGGATTACAAGCCGTGCCACAAAGGCTGAGAACGCTTACAATAAGCAAAAGGAGTATGAGGCAACGTTTGTCGAGGACAGAAAAGAGGACAATTAAGCAGTAACAGAAAGGCGGCAGAATGCGTCGGATGGAGTTTAAGATGGAGAGACCCGGACTTACCAAGGTCGGTGACCATCTGAAGGTAACAGAGAGCAAGCTTCCGACTTCATATTATTATACGATAGAGCATGCGATTGCCATGTCGGGAAACTACGTGGTCAGCGAGAGGCTCAAAAGTCGCGAGGGCGATGTCGTGGATGTGAGGGAGACTGAGAAGGGCTACTTTGTCACGATGGAGTTTGATGAGTAATGACACAGCAAGGTAAGAATGCAATAGATATGGTGCTCGCTGAGAGCCTTATAGAGCTTTCGGCGAAAAAGCCAATCGATAAGATTACAATTAAAGAGATAACGGACAAGGCCGGAGTTATCCGCCCTACGTTTTACAATCATTTTCAGGACAAGTACGAGCTGATAGAGTGTATTATCAAAAACGAGCTGCTTGAGCCCATCAAGCCACTGCTCAATGCCGGAATGATTTTTGAAGCGATTGTGCTGATGCTCAATAATATCTCGGCAAACAGTGTTTTTTACAAGAAAGCACTAAAGCTGGAGGGCGCTGTGACGTTCAATCAGATTGCCATGAAGTGCGTCTGCGAGATGTTTATGAATATCATAAACGAAAAGAGTACAGGAAAGAAATCCAAATACCGCTGGCTCACACCGGAGGTGATTTCTACATATTATGCGCAGTCGTTGTGCTTTATCACAGAGGGCTGGATAGCCCAGGGCATGGATGATATTGAGCCGAAGGAGATGGCTGAGGCATACATGTATCTGATTACGCGCTCGATGGATGATATACTAAGTGAGCTGTAGAGGACAATTGCCATGGAAAAATGACGGCTTAAGCAAGCTCATAAAGCAGAATCATAAAGAGGCATGCGTTCATATAAATATGAAAATGCTGTGAAAAGTGTCAGAAATCAAATACAATATCATATATGTGTCATATCGGATATACAAATTGATGGATTTGTATATCTCACATGACAAATCGAAGAGATTGAATATTTATTTATTCGGTCTTTTTTTTTATACTTCAATACGAATAAAAGAAAGAGTGGTGAATCTAATGATTAAATTTGGAAAAGGAGTCGTAAAATATCGTGTGCTGATACTGATAGTTGCATTTGCACTGCTTATACCGTCGGGTATCAGCTTTATCAACACGAGAATCAACTTTGATATCCTTTCTTATCTGCCAAGCCAGATAGAGACTATGAAGGGCCAGGATATCATGGTAGATGAGTTTGGAACCGGAGCGTTGTCATTTGTGATCTTAGAGGATATGAAGGATCAGGACATAGAGACTCTGGCGGATGACATAGAGGACCTTAAGGGTGTAAATGATGTCATCTGGTACGGAACAATCGCTGATTCCACATTGCCAAGAGAGGCAATTCCGGATGAGGTGTACGACGCATTCAACAACAAGGATGCAAACAGCCAGCTCATGCTTGTTACCTACAGTGACACGATGGGTTCGGATGAGACGATGGAAGCCGTTGACAAGATGAATAAGATGGTGAAAAACCATTGCTTCGTTGCAGGAATGGCGGCGGTTAATACCGATACCAAAAACCTTGTTATACAGCAGGCTCCAATATATGTCATCATAGCAGCATTGCTTTCAATGCTTGTCATGGGAATTACAATGGACTCAATAATTGTTCCGATGTTATTCCTCCTAAGCATAGGAATGGCTATTATCTATAACCTGGGAACAAACTTTATACAGGGACAGATTTCATATCTGACACTGGCACTGACAGCAGTATTGCAGCTCGCCGTAACAATGGATTATTCGATTTTCCTGTGGCACAGCTATCAGGAGCAGATAGACAGATATGACGGAGACAAGAAGCGAGCCATGGCACATGCCATTTCCCACACAATTGTCTCAGTAACAGGAAGCTCAATCACAACAATCGCAGGCTTCGTAGCCCTCTGCTTCATGAGCTTTACACTTGGACTTGACCTGGGAATCGTAATGGCAAAGGGCGTTGTATTCGGAGTTATCGGATGTGTAACTATCCTTCCTGCACTGATTCTTGCATGTGATAAGGCAATCGAGAAGACAAAGCACAAGATTCTTATGCCGGATGTTTCCAGGATTGCAAGCTGGGTAACAAATCATTATAAGATACTTGCAGTGATTTTCATCGTAGTGCTCATCCCGGCAATATATGGATACACTCATGATCAGGTCTACTATGACCTTGCAGGAACCATGCCTGACAGTGCATACAGTAAGCAGGCCAATGACAGACTCGACAAGGAGTATGCTATGGGTGCCACACATATCATCATCGCACCGGGCGATATGCCAAAGGCAGACAGCATAAGCATGATAGATGATATCAATAAGGTCGATGGAGTAAAGCTTGCGGTATCGCTTGACTCAATACTCGGACCTACCATACCGGATGATATGGTGCCGGATGAGGCAAAGGAGATATTCAAAAACGGTGATTACCAGATGATGCTTGTTTCATCAAAATATGCGACAGCATCTGATGAGGTAAACAACCAGATTACAGAGATTAAAAAGATAGTAAAGAATTACAGCGAGGACGCAATGCTTATCGGTGAGGCACCTTGTACAAAGGATCTTATCACTATCACAGATACAGACTTCAAGCGTGTAAGTGCGGTATCAATCGTATTGATATTCCTTATCATTCTCGTGGTATTCAAATCGGTATCGCTTCCAATCATACTTGTAGCGGTCATCGAGTTTGCAATCTTTGTAAACATGGGAATTCCGGGATTTACGGGAACGAAGCTTCCGTTTATCGCGAGCATCGTAATCGGAACCATACAGCTTGGTGCAACGGTTGACTATGCGATACTTATGACCACAAAGTACAGAAAGAACAGATACACCGGAATGGACAAAAAGCCGGCAATCACAAAGGCACTTGCAGATTCGACAAACTCAGTTATAGTCAGTGCACTCTGCTTCTTCGCCGCAACCTTTGGTGTAGGACTTTATTCAAACATTGATATGATCAGTGCTATCTGTATACTGCTTGCACGAGGCGCAATCATCAGTATGTTTGTAGTAGTATTTATACTTCCGTCAATGTTTATGATTTTTGACAAAGTAATATGTGCCACAAGCGCAGGCTTTAAAAACAAGAACCTGACAGCTTAGTAATCTGATTAATCATAAATGAGGGATAAAATACTTTTTGGCCCTCATAACATAAAAATATGACCTCAAAAACAAAATCAGGAGGAATAAGACATGAAATTACCAGAATTGAAAGAAAAGTTAAAAAGTAAATATATTGTCCGTGTTGTAGCCGGAGTCCTCACAATAGCACTTGTAGGTACAGGAATCGGAGCAACAGCGGTTTTTGCCGAGAAGGACAGCACAGCAGTCACAGCCGAGGCAGACAGCACAACAGGAAGCAGCAAGGATGCTGATGACATAGCAGATAAGCTCATGGACAGCGTATCATTAAAGGATAACGATGCAGACAAGGACGAGAGCGTATACCTCATCTCAGATGCAAACGGCAACGTAAACAAAACAATCGTAGTAGATCACCTTAAAAATAAAGACAAAAAGGATACCTTGGAGGATGCTTCAAACCTTTCAGATATCGAGAACGTAAAGGGCAAGGAAAAATTCACACAAAGCGGTGATAAGCTCACATGGCAGGCCGGCGGCAAGGACATTTACTATCAGGGCACAGCAACAGCAGAGCCACCTGTAACACAGAAGGTTACATATTACCTCGATGGAAAAGAAATCTCACCTGAGGACCTTGCAGGAAAATCAGGAAAGGTCAAAATCCGTTTTGACTACACAAATACCACATCATATACAGAGACAGTAAACGGCGAGAAGCAGACAGTTTCCGTACCATTTGCAGCAGTAACAGGACTTGTACTCGGTGATGGCTTCGAGAATATCGAAGTGACAAACGGCAAGGCTGAGGTAAGCGACTCATCAAGCGTAGTGCTCGGCTATGCACTTCCGGGCTTAAAGGACAGCCTCGGAATCAAGGACAAAGACCTCGATGGCGATGTAAATATCCCTGAATACATGGAAATGACAGCAGATGTGGAGAATTTCTCGATGCCTGCAGCCATGACCTTCGTGGTAAACGCATCTGATTATGTAAGCACAGACGGAATTGACACATCAGACCTCGATGACATGATAAATGACTTAAAGGATGCCTCAACACAGCTTCAGGATGGTTCAAAGACACTGGCAGAGGGTACCGACACACTTGCTGACGGACTCTCAACATTGCAGAGCAAGCTCGGCACATTCGCATCAGGAGTTGGTACACTGCAGAATGGACTTAAGACATATACTGATGGTGTAAGTACATTAAGTGGTGGACTGAATACACTGAATTCAAATGTACCTACTTTATCTAATGGCATAACAACATTAAACTCTAGTGCGAAATCGCTTAATGATGGGGTGGCTTTGCTTAATGCAACTGTTTCAACAAAATTTACTGATTCAGAAAAGCAGACACTTTTAGATCAGGTACACAGTACATTGGAGTCTCAAAAATCTGAAATAGAAAAACAGGCGCAGACAACAGTTGCGTCACAGAAAACAGCCATTCAAAAGCAGGCACAGAGTGCTGTTGACTCACAAAAAAACGATATACAGAAGCAGGCACAGAGTGCGGTAGATGCGCAAAAGCCGGACATACAGAAACAAGCACAGAGTGCGGTAGATGCACAAAAGTCAGACATACAGAAACAGGCACAGAGTACAGTAGATGCTCAGAAAGAAGATATTAAGAAACAGGCTCAGGACGCAGTAGACGCTCAGAAGGAGCAGATTAAATCAGTAGCAACTGAGACAGTAAAACAACAGGAAAATGAAATAAAGAATCAGGCAGCAAGTGCTGTTGAACAAGAATTTACATCCGAAAAAACCGACGATATAACAAATGAGGCAAAGAAACAATTAGAAAGTCTTAAGCCGGTAATTGAAAGTGGTGTAAAAGCACAGTTTGTACAGAAGATGGCTGAAAATAATTCTGCAATCACAAATTATGATTTAGCAAAGGCTTTTTATGACAAATATGTTGAAAAGAAAGAAGGAGCAGCTGATGCAGCTGTCAATAAACAAATTGATACAATAATAAATCAGTTAGCGGGAAGTGTAGCATCAACAGCCAAGGAAGCTTCTAAGATTGCAGCAGGAGAAGCAGCATATACAGCAGCAAGTCAGACAGCAGGAGAAGCAGCTTATACAGGAGCAAGCTTAGCAGCAGGAACAGCAGCATATACAGCGGCAAGCCAGACGGCAGGAGAAGCAGCCTATGCGGGAGCGAGTTTAGCAGCAGGATCAGCAGCATATTTGGGAGCAAGCCAGGCGGCAGGAGAGGCAGCTTATACAGGAGCAAGCTTAGCAGCAGGATCGGCAGCGTATTTGGGAGCAAGTCAGGCAGCAACAACAGCAGCTTATACAGGAGCAGTTTCAGGAGCTGAGCAGGCTACAATAACGTCTGCAGAGCAGACAAAAGCGACTGTAGCAGCCTCTATTAATCAAAAGCAGGCAAATGGATACAGTCTTGTAACAGGAATGAAGGCACTTGCAGATGGAACACAGACGTTGTATAGCTCAGTACCAACCCTCACAAGTGGAATCAAGCAGCTTGTAGACGGCTCAAACACACTTGTAGCGAACAATGCACAGCTCAACAGCGGAGCCTCACAGCTTGCAGATGGAACAAATCAGATAGTTTCAGGTGTTGACCAGCTCACAACAGGCTCTAAGACACTTTCAGAGGGTGCACACACACTTGCAGACGGTATGGTACAGTTCAATGAGGAAGGAATCAACAAGATTCTTGACGCATACAACGGTGACTTAAAGCCATTCACCGACAAGCTTCAGGCAGTAATTGACGCAGGTGAGGAATATCAGACATACTCAGCAATCGCTGATGGACAGACGGGCAGCGTTAAGTTCATATATAAATTAGCTTCAATAGATGCTAAGGCAGATAGTAACAAATAATTAATTAAAGGATGTTTGTAACTATTCAGTATAGAAATATGCGGTACCGCATATTTCGTAAGAAAACATAGATTATGTAGGAGCAAGCGCCCATCAGCGCAGCAGATTCTAATGCGCTTGCGATCCGCAACTGTGAAGGTACTGAACAGTTAAGGATGTTTAAAGATTATGGGAGGCAAAAATGGGCTGGATAGAATATCTGTTAATCGTGGCGGGAAGCTCGCTGGAGATTTTCGTTGCGATGGAATGTCAGGGATCCCTGATCCAGAAAGTAAATAAGAAACAGCTTACAGCCATTTGCTTCATAGTTGCAGTTTGCCAGTTGTTAGCAATGTACATCGGGTATTTCCTGTCAAACTTTCTTAATGGGAAATACTCGGTGAAGGATGAAGCACTTTTAGGAGAGATAATTTCTATCGGAATACTGATAGGACTGGGGATCAGGCTTATAGGAAAGGCTATAAGAAACGAAAGGATTGAGGAGCATTGTCAGGCGCAGCTTGACATGAAAAGAGTGTTAATGATAGCAGGAATCACCGCATTTTATACGGTTCTTGCAGGAATAGCATTCGGATTCCTCGGTACCGGACTTTTCACCATTATGATAATGGTGGCGCTGCTCACTGTCATCTGTATAGTGGCAGGCATTTACACAGGATACCACTTCGGTTTCGAGCAAAAGACAAAGGTATATATCGTGGGGGCGATACTCTTTTGGGCGGCTGGAATTGATGTGATAGTAAGACTTGTAAGTGCAAAATAATGCATAGGGCTCTGTTCGTAAGAATAGGGCTTTTTTGCTGTCCATTGAAGTATGAAATACTTTGCTTGCAATGTCAAAGTAAATGCTATAGAATATTTTCATACTTAATAACACGCAAATGAGGAGATTTAAAGTTATGAAACAGAAATTGAGAAACCTTTCGGCACCGGCAAATATAATATTTGCCATTCTTGCAGTTTTTATTTTCATTGCACCCTTGCAGTGGAGCGGAAAAGTGCTGGGACTGATTCCGGGCATGGAAAAGACGGATGACTATCTGCTGCAGGCTATTGTGGAGACCGTTATTTTAGTTATTTTTCTTGGCATCACATATATATTCGGGTTGTGGGATATCTTTAAGGAAAATGCAGCAGGATGGACAAGAAGCTTATACACAGGCGGTTTTTTCATAGTGTATTGTCTGTATGCTGTTGTTTCAAGCATATATTTGTGCTTTTTGAGCGAGCATGGTGATGTGAAGGCATTTTACAACATCATCTTTTTCTTTATTGCGGTCTGCCTTGTAGGGCTCGTTGAGGAGCTGGTGTTCAGAGGCGTGGTGTTCAATCTGCTGCTGAGAGCTTTTCCAAAGACGAAAGGTGGAATCACAGGAGCCGTAGTTTTGGGAGGCATACTGTTTGGATTGATGCATTTTTCAAATATGGGCGCAGGGGTTAAGTTCAGCAGTTGTCTGATACAGGTTATTTCAGCAGGTCTCATGGGTGTGCTGTTTTGCATGATATACGCGTCTACACGTAATTTCTGGATGCTTGCCATTTTCCATACTGTTGTAGATATGGGAGGTCTTTTATCATCGGGAATATTTGAGGGAGGCGGAGTGGCCGACAGGATTAATGAGTTTTCGGCAATGAACTGTATCGCGTTTATCGTGCTCGGTATTCCTATGCTTGTTATGCTGCGTAAATCAAGGCGTATCCGTCTTGAGATGCTCTACAATAATGAGACTATCATAGATGACGAGAGGGAGGGCGCTAAGCTTGCAGTGGTTTCACTGGTGCTTGGTATTTGCAGTATTATTTTCTCGTTTTTTGGATATTTGATGGGACTTGGAATTGTCGGCATGCTTGCTTCCAAAATGTCAAAAAAGGCAAAGCAGTATAACAATGCAATAGCAACTGCCGGTATGATTACATCGATAATAGGATTTGTGCTGTCTGTAATCTGCACGATTGGCATGATGGTGCTGTTTGCAAGCGGCATGTACGACAGGCTTGTTAATATGTCGATGCTGCAATAATACGAAGCAGACCTTTGAATGTCGCATAAAGTCTACATTCAAGGGTCATTTTTTAAGGAGAAACCATGAACATTTTACTGACAGCAATAAATGCAAAATACATACATTCAAACCTCGCAGTTTATTCACTGCGCGCCTGTGCCGGGGAGTACAGGGATGCTGTGGAGCTTGCGGAATACACGATAAACAATCAAAAGGATTACATTCTTGAGGAGCTTTATAAGAGAAAGCCCGACGTACTTTGTTTTTCGTGCTATATATGGAATATTGATTATGTGACTGATATTGCACGCGAGTATAAAAAGCTTTGTCCGTCAGTGCCGATATGGGTTGGAGGCCCTGAGGTGTCCTACGAGGTGGAGGCATTTCTGCGGGAAAATCCATACATAGACGGTGTGATGATAGGCGAGGGAGAGGATACCTTTAGAGAACTGTGCGGTTACTATGCACATAAAAGAAATCTGAGTGATATTGCAGGCATTGCTTTCAGAAAAAAAAGCACAGGTAATAGTACAGGTAATAGTACAAGTGTGAACAACATGGGAGACAATAAAGCCGGTGAAATAGTATTCACAAGTCCACGCCCAATCAAAAACATGAGTGAAATTCCATTCTGCTATGATACGCTTGATGATTTTTCAAACCGCATCATCTACTACGAGAGCAGCAGGGGATGCCCGTTTTCGTGCAGCTACTGTCTGTCATCGGTGGATAAGACACTGCGTTTCAGGGATACTGAGATTGTCAAAAGGGAGCTTAAGTTTTTTATAGACCAGAAGGTGCCTCAGATTAAGTTTGTGGACAGAACCTTCAACTGCAATCATGCTCATGCCATGGAGCTGTGGCGCTTTATAAAGGCAAATGACAATGGTGTGACGAACTTTCACTTTGAGATATCGGCGGATCTGCTGAATCAGGAGGAGCTTGAGCTGATTTCTGATATGAGGCCGGGGCTGATACAGCTTGAAATCGGTGTGCAGTCCACCAATGAGGTCACGATTAAGCAGATTCACAGGACTATGAAGCTTGAGAGGCTTAAGGAGGTTGTGAAGCTCATTCAAAGAGGCAACAATATCCATGAGCATCTGGACCTGATTGCAGGGCTGCCATACGAGGACTATGACAGCTTTGGGCGTTCCTTTGATGAGATTTATGAGCTTAAGCCAAACCAGCTCCAGCTTGGATTCTTAAAGGTACTCAAGGGCTCGTACATGTTTGAGCATGCTGCGGAATATGGTATTGTCTACCATGACAAACCGCCGTATGAGGTTATGTCCACAAAATGGCTTTCGTTTGATGATGTGATAAAGATTAAGCGTGTCGAGGATATGCTTGAGGTGTATTACAACAGCGGACAGTTTGAGATTACGATGAAGCTCATGGAGTGTATCTTTGACAGTGCGTTTGAGTTTTTTCAGGAGCTTGGAGATTTTTATGAGGCAAACGGCTATTTTGGAATGAGCCATTCGCGCATCAGAAGGTGCGAGATACTGCTTGAGTTTATGGCTTTATACCTGCATTGCCATGACAGCGATGCTATGACTTCTGTGGGATTATCCGAAAATCACGGAGATAGAGATGATACTGATTGTGACGAACATGCCGTAGATAGAGATAACACTGATTTTGACGAACATGCCATAGATAGAGATAATACTGATTTTGATGAAAATGCGCAGATTTACAGCATGATTCAGGAGTCACTCATTTTTGATTTGTACTATCGTGAGAACTGCAAGAGCCGCCCAGTGTGGGCCACAGATATAGGCAAATTCAAGCACATGACACATGCATACTGTAAGAATGGAAAGCTGTCGCATGTGGAGCCGTTCCACTATATTTTTCCGGACAAGCACACGCGCAAGCTGGATGAGCTGCCAGAGTATCATAAGGAGCCGGTGTGGGCGCTTTTCCACTACGACATGAGAGACCCGCTTGACCACCAGGCGCTGGTGGAGTATATAAAATAACAGTAACGTGAAATGACTACAGTGTTAAAAGCCGGAAAGGTTTACGGACTAAGAAAAATGAGCAACATAGATAATATAAAAAATTACACGGTGATTGACCTGGAAATGACAGGGCTTTCAGCTAAAAATGACAAGATAATAGAGATAGGTGCGGCACGTGTGAGGGGCGGAGAGATAGTGGATACGATATCCACATTGGTAAATCCGAAGCAGCATATTCCACAGCGTGTGCAGGAATTAACGGGAATCACCGACAGTGATGTGGAAAACGCGGCAGATATGGATGAGGCTGTGGATAACCTGCTTAATTTTATCGGAGATGATATCATACTCGGGCAGAATGTGACCTTTGATTACAGCTTTTTAAAGCAGTGGGCGGTAAATCACAAGCGAACCCTCTCGCTGAATGCATATGATACTCTGAAAATAGCCAGAAAATGTCTGCCTGCTGAGCAGTCGAAGAAGCTGGAGGATTTGTGTGGGTATTTTGGTGTGAGCAGGGGAAATGCCCACAGGGCGCTCGATGATGCGATAGAGACAAAGCTGATATTTGAAAAGCTGCTTGCACTGATGGATGAAAAGGGTGAGCCGGTGGAGTCAAAGCCACTTGTATACAAGGCAAAAAAACAGACACCTGCCACAGCACATCAGGTCAGACAGCTAAAGGAGCTGATGGCTGAGTATGGGATAGCAGATGTCATATCGTGGGATAACCTGACCAGAAGCCAGGCCTCAAGGCTGTACGATGAATATCGCAGTAAGTATATTAATATGTGTGTGGATGGCTCGGAATAAGTTTCAATACAATAAGATATAATACAATAGGCTATAACGAAAATAAGCTACAACAAAATAAGCTATAACGCAAATTAATTATCGGCCGGGGCGGCATCAGCCTGTAGGCTCTCAAGCATAGAAACGATTCCATCCCTTGAAAGAGAATTGAGCTGCTTTGCTTTCTCGATAAGCTCTGCAAGCCGGTCAGCTTTTGACATGCTGATGAAGGCGTTGGCTAACAGACTGTATACGTTCTTTGAATCGGCACCCTGCTCCACTGCAAATTCGAGCAGCTCATTGGCCAGCGATTCATAGCCTGCTTCCTTAAGCCTATTGTAATAGTCCGGCAGCATTGAAACAAATTTCGTGAAATTATCATCATATTCAGACAGCTTTTTAAAATTGAGAATGCCATATTTAAGCTTTAAATCAGTGTTTGTAATTCCGGTGAGATTGACAAGGGTTTTATCCCTTAAATCATTTATTTTATCATTATTTAATGGAAAAAACTTTTCCGGTATGGTAATATAACACAGGTCAGTGGTATCTCCGCGGAGGGTTGAGTTGGCCTTACGCTCCTTTTCCCAGAACTCCTCGGTGACCTTTGCCTGGGCAGAATCAGCCCTCTTTATGGCAAAAGTAATCACTGCAATAAATAAAATGAATAAAATTAGACAAATTGGAATCATATGTTGGAAAATCCTTTCTCATATATGAAAATAGTATAACTCATTTTTGAACAGAGGTGAATAGTATGTACGATTTTAATAAAAAAAGAAATCAGAAGGTGGTTGCTATAGTGATAATAGTGGTTATAGCAGCGATGCTTGTGACAACATTTGTGTCAAGTCTTGTATAGCTTTTCTTGAAATATTGAAAAAATATGATAATATGATATAAAATGCAGTTCAGTTAAGCGATGACAGGGGCGCTTTTAACAGCCTCAGGAAAAGGAAACGGAAATGAAGATTAATAAAAAAGCATTATTACTGGGTACAATGGCATTTGTGATTGTGGCAGCATCAGGCATGGTAAGTGCATATGCAAGCGGTTCGTCAGGCACAAAGAAGGCAAAGGTACAGACAATTACAGAGGGTGTGTGCATTGGCAGTGTGGATGTAGGCGGTATGACAAAGGAAGAAGCAAAAAAAGCAGTTGATGCCTATGTTGACAGCATAAAGGATACATCCTTTTCATTAAAGGGCGCCAATGGTTCATTTGATGCAACAGCACAGGAAATGTCTGTTTCGGCGGACACTGATGCAGCGGCGGACGAGGCTCTTTCAGTGTGCCATGAGGGCAGCCTGATTGACAGATTTGTGGAGTCAGAGGAACTCAAAAAGGGCAATGTTGCCGTCAATATGTATCTGTCGGTTGATAAGCAAAAGACCGCAAATATGATTTATGACAAGAGCGACGATCTCAATATAAAGGCAGTTAACAATTCGCTGCAGAGAAACGGTGACAGCTTCGATTTTGTCCCGGGACAGGAAGGCAAAGAGGTTGATGTGGTAAAATCTGTCTATGCCATAAATGATTTTTTGCAGAATAGCTGGGATGGTTCGGCGAATGAGATAGAGCTGGTCACAAATACGGTCCAGCCGAGGGGCTCAAAGGAGGAGCTCTCAAAGATTAAGGATAATCTGGGAGGCTTTTCTACAGATTTCAGCAGCTCGGCAGCAGGGCGTGCAGCCAATGTAAAGAACGCGTGCAGCCTGATAAACGGCAGTGTCATATATCCGGGTGAGCAGTTCTCGGTTTACGAGGCTATCAGCCCTATCACAACTGACAACGGCTATCAGATAGCAGGCGCATACGAGAACGGTCAGGTAGTGGACTCGGTAGGCGGAGGCGTGTGCCAGGTTGCTACCACACTCTACAATGCGGTTATAAGGGCTGAGCTTGAGATAGTGCAGCGCTACAACCATTCCATGATAGTAAACTACGTAAAGCCATCTGACGATGCGGCAATCGCAGGTACCTACAAGGATCTTAAGTTTAAAAATAATCTGGACAATCCGGTGTATATAGAGGGATATTGCAGTGGTGGAGTCATCACCTTCAATGTGTACGGAGTGGAGACGAGACCGGCAAACAGGGAAATTTCATTCAGGAGTGAGACGATTTCCGAGGAGGATCCGGTTACGCAGTTTAAGTTTGATGCAGGTCATCCGGTTGGCTATTTCCACACTGAGCAGTCTGCGCACAAGGGACTTACAGCAAGGCTCTGGAAGACGGTTACAGTCGATGGTGCAGTGCAGAGTGATGAGGTATTCAACAACAGCAAGTACAAGTCATCACCAAAAATCGTGACGGTTGGCACAGGAGGAGCATCAGCGGAGGTTGTTGCGCAGCTTCAGGCGGCGGCAGCGGCTAATGATGAGGGCTCGGTTAAATCCATTGCTGCGTCTGCGGCAGCAACGGTTC
The DNA here is from genome assembly GCA_900317585.1 of uncultured Lachnospiraceae bacterium. Taxonomy (GTDB): domain Bacteria; phylum Bacillota; class Clostridia; order Lachnospirales; family Lachnospiraceae; genus Roseburia. The sequence goes on from ONHG01000019.1 coordinate 26,183, forward strand.
AGGCAGCACAGGCACAGGCGGCACAGGCAGCACAGACTCAGACACAGGATCCGAATGCGGCAGGGCAGACACAGGGCGCGCAGACCCAGACTACAGATCCGAATGCAGCAGGGCAGGCACAGGGCACGCAGACACAGCAGCCGACAGACCAGAATGCAGCAGGGCAGGCACAGGGCACCCAGACACAGCAGCCGGCGGGACAGACACAGGGAGCACAGACGCAGTAAATGCCCGCAGGTAGTTGTTTCTGATGTGGTTATTTGCAATCAATGCACCGGGCTGCAACAGTATACAAAACATATTATTATTAGGAACAGGAAAACACATGAAAAACGGTAAAATATCAGAGTCGGTTTTAAAGCGCTCTGTCTTAAAACAACTTCATACCAAAAGCGACAGAATACTTTTTAAACCGGCAGTAGGTGAGGACTGTGCGGTGATTTCCATGCAGGCAGGCGGCCAAACTAAGTTAGTTACTGCTACCCAGACGTTCACACTTGATGTATCGGATAAGCATGTGCGTGCTAACTGCGCAGTTTATGATGCATTGAACAATATTTATGCCATGGGGGCAAGTCCTATTGGGATAGAGCTGGCACTGCTTGTACCTACCACAGAAAACGAAGCCGTGCTTCGTGAGACGGTGAGAGAGATTGATGCTGTATGTGAGGAAGCAGGCATTGTGGTGCTTGGTGGGCATACACAGGTGAGCCGTGCGGTGAAGAATATCGTGGTGACAGTTACAGCAATAGGTGAGGCCTATGAGCAGGCGCTTACACCATCATCGGCAGCAGCACCGGGCATGGACGTAATAGTGACAGGCTATGTGGGGCTTGAGGGCACCGCAATTCTTGCAAATGAGAAAAGAGCCGAGCTTGAAACGAGATTTTCCAAGGCATTTATAGATAAATCAGCAGCATATATAGACCATATTTCCACCGCAATGGAGGCTGCATCCGCGATTGGCGCCGGTGTGGCGGCAATCCATGACGCTTCGCAGGGAGGCATCTTTGGAGCACTCTGGGATATGGCAGAGGCTTCGGGAATTGGTCTTGACATCGATTTAAAGAAGCTCCCTATCAGGCAGGATACGATTGAAATAAGTGAATTTTTTGACATAAACCCGTATAAGCTTTTGTCAGGAGGAAGTCTGATAATCATAGCTGCAGATGGTACCCGCGTGGTCAGAGAGCTTGAGAAAACAGGACAAAATGCTGTTATAGTCGGTGCCACAACCGATTCAAACGACAGAGTGCTGATTTCCGGCGAGGAGAGACGATTTTTGGAGACTGCCCAGACTGACGAGATATACAAGGTTTTCAACTAATATATTTGAATCAGGAGTTACTGGTCACACCTAACAGTGTGACCAGCAACGATTACAGCCCATTTAAAATGCCTCTACGAGGCAGGGGCTGTAATCACTCAATAATTAACACTATGGCGCATAGCTTGACAGCGTGGTGTCAAGCTTGCGTCTGAACAGTAACAATCAGGAGACTATATATCATGAGAGAAAAGATATTAACATTTATAGAGAAAAACAGCAGGATAAACCTGAATGAGCTTGCAATCATGCTTGGTGTGGATGAGGCAAGTGTGGCAAACGAGATTGCTGCTATGGAGCAGGAGAATGTCATATGCGGATATCACACACTGATTGACTGGGACAAGGCAGGCCTTGAGAAGGTCACAGCCATGATAGAGGTCAGAGTGACACCACAGCGCGGCATGGGCTTCGACAAGATTGCCGAGCGTATATACAACTATCCTGAGGTGAAGTCTGTATACCTTATCTCAGGCGGCTTCGACCTCATGGTCACACTCGAGGGCAAGACTCTGCGCGAGGTATCACAGTTTGTGACAGATAAGCTTTCTACACTGGATCAGGTGCTTTCGACAAAGACAAACTTTATTCTGAAGAAATACAAGGACCACGGAACTATCATGGCGGCACCTGTCAAATCCGATGAAAGGGGAATTATGTCATAATGAGAGACCCTTTATCCAGTACAATAAAGACTATCCAGCCATCGGGCATCCGTAAGTTTTTTGATATAGTGAGCGAGATGAAGGATGCGATTTCACTCGGAGTAGGTGAGCCTGATTTTGACACACCGTGGCATATCAGGGATGAGGGCATATATTCCCTTGAAAAGGGACGCACCTTCTACACCTCAAATGCCGGACTCAAGGAGTTAAAGGTTGAGATTGCAAGATATCTCGACAGAAGATACGGCATGACATATGATTACAACAAAGAGATCATGGTAACTGTCGGCGGCAGCGAGGCTATAGATATCGCACTGCGCGCCATGCTCGATGCGGGAGATGAAGTAATTATCCCACAGCCAAGCTATGTTTCATATGTGCCATGTACTGTGCTGGCAGGTGGCACACCTGTGATTGTGGAGCTCAAGGAGGAAAATGATTTCAGGCTGACAGCCGAGGAGCTTGAGGCTGTTATCACTCCAAAGACAAAGATACTTATCATGCCTTTCCCTAATAATCCTACAGGCGCTATCATGGAAAAAGCAGACCTTGAAGCAATCGTTCAGGTGGTTAAGGAGCATGATCTGTTTGTGATAAGTGACGAGATTTATTCAGAGCTTACATATGTGGATAAGCATGTATCTATAGCATCGTTTCCGGGAATGAAGGAGCGCACAGTGCTCATAAACGGTTTTTCCAAGGCTTATGCCATGACAGGCTGGAGGCTTGGATATGCATGTGCACCTGAGACCATTTTAAAGCAGATGCTAAAGATTCATCAGTTTGCAATCATGTGTGCGCCGACCACGAGCCAGTATGCGGCTGTCGAGGCTATGAAAAACGGCGATGAGGATGTTGCACAGATGAGGGAGGAATACAACGGCCGCAGACGCTATGTGCTTCACCGCTTTAAGGAGATGGGGCTTAAGTGCTTTGAGCCTTTCGGAGCCTTTTATGCGTTCCCAAGCATCAAGGAGTTTGGCATGACATCCGATGAGTTTGCCACAAAGCTTCTAAACAGCAAGAAGATTGCCGTGGTTCCGGGAACTGCATTCGGAGAGTGCGGTGAGGGCTTTTTACGTATATCATATGCATATTCGCTTGATGATTTAAAGGAGGCGCTCGGCCGCATTGAGGAGTTTGTCACAGAGCTTCGCGCCGGGATGGATAATAAATAGTTTAAATTGACAGGAGACAAAATGGCAAAGCTGAACATAGTGTTACATGAGCCGGAAATTCCGGCAAATACAGGAAATATCGGAAGAACCTGCGTCGCGACAGGCACGAGGCTTCATCTTATAGAGCCGCTTGGATTCTCACTTTCAGAGAAGGCACTAAAGAGAGCCGGAATGGATTACTGGAAGGACCTTGACGTTACCACATATGTGGACTGGGAGGATTTCCTTGAGAAAAATCCGGGCGCAAAGATATATTATGCGACAACAAAGGGCAGACATGTGTACTCTGATGCTCATTTTGAGCCCGACTGCTATATTATGTTTGGCAAGGAAAGCGCAGGCATTCCGGAGGATATACTAAAGGAGCATCCGGATGAGTGCATCAGGATACCGATGATAGGTGAGACAAGGTCACTTAATTTGTCAAATTCAGTAGCTATCGTGCTCTACGAGGCATTGAGACAGAATAATTTTGATCATATGAGGCTTGAGGGAGAGCTTCATCACCTGAGCTGGGATGACTAAATCAAGCGGCAAAGCGCATATTTTTTGGCAGCTATGTGGGCTTTAACAGCTATGATAATTGTAAATACGGTAGATTTTTAGGAAAAAGAAATGGGCATAATTAAAACAAGCAAATTAGTACATGAATTTATACGAAGAGACGAGGAAGGCAATGTAGAGTCAATCACTACAGCACTCGACAACGTAAACCTCGACATAAAAGAGGGACAGTTTATTGCAATCCTCGGTCATAATGGTTCAGGAAAATCAACTCTTGCAAAGCATATCAATGCACTTCTTGCGCCGAGCGACGGCACCATATGGGTGGATGGCATGGATGTGTCAAAGGAAGAAAATGTCATACCTGTCAGGAAAAGTGCAGGTATGGTTTTCCAGAATCCCGACAATCAGATTATCGCCAATGTCGTGGAGGAGGATGTGGGCTTTGGACCTGAGAATATCGGTGTGCCGACAGATGAAATCTGGCAGCGCGTGGACTATGCACTAAGGGCTGTCGGTATGACAAAGTACCGCACACATTCACCGAACAAGCTCTCCGGAGGACAGAAGCAGCGTGTGGCAATCGCGGGAGTTGTGGCAATGGAGCCAAAATGTATAGTATTTGACGAGCCTACAGCCATGCTTGACCCAAACGGCCGCAAGGAGGTCATAGCCACAGCCCATGAGCTCAATAAGAAAAAGGGCGTGACCATCATTCTCATCACCCATTACATGGAGGAGGTGGTCGGCGCAGACCATGTCTATGTCATGGAAAAGGGCAGGGTGGTCATGGACGGCACACCGCGTGAGATTTTTTCAAGGGTGGACGAGCTGAAGGAGCACAGGCTTGATGTGCCACAGGTGACACTGGTAGCCGATGAGCTCAAAAAGGCAGGCCTTGATATCCCTGATGGAATCCTGACGAGAGAAGAGCTTGTAAATGCGCTTGTTGCGCTGAAAAACAGATAGGCGGGAGAAAATATGTCAATAATACTAGATCACATAAACTATTGCTACAGTGCCGACTCAGCCTACAAGGTGCAGGCACTTAAGGATGTAAGCCTTGAGATAAATGATGGAGAGTTTATCGGAATAATCGGTCACACCGGTTCGGGAAAATCCACACTTATCCAGCATATGAACGGCCTTTTGAAGGCGACAAGCGGTCATATATACTACAATGGACAGGATATATATGACAATGATTATGATTTAAGCAAGCTGCGTCACAAGGTGGGGATGGTGTTCCAGTATCCGGAGCATCAGCTTTTTGAGACCACCAACTTTGAGGATGTATGCTTTGGACCGAAAAATCAGGGGCTTGATAGGAAAACAGTGGAGCTAAGAGCCTATGAGGCACTGCAGAATGTACATTTTCCGGAGGATCTCTACTATCAGCCACCGTTTGATTTGTCCGGAGGACAAAAAAGGCGTGTAGCCATAGCTGGAGTACTTGCAATGCACCCTGACGTACTCATACTCGATGAGCCGACAGCGGGACTGGATCCTGCGGGCAGAGATGAGATACTGGGACTGCTTTTACAGATGAAAAAGGATCTGGGTATTACAATCATACTCGTATCACACAGCATGGAGGATGTTGCGGAGTATGTGGACCGCATCATTGTTATGAATTCAGGAGAGGTGATGTTTGACGGAGTGCCAAAGGAGGTATTCTCACACTACAAGGAGCTCGAGGCAGTCGGACTTGCAGCACCGCAGGTCACATATCTGATGCATGATCTGGCGGAAAAGGGTATACCGGTTGACCTTTCGGCGACGACAGTTGCGGAGGCGAGGGACTCAATACTAAAAGCCTTTAAATAGCTCACCAATGCCGATATTTTGATACAAATTATGAGGAAGGAATACAAAAATGATTCGTGATATTACCATAGGCCAGTATTATCCGGCTCAGTCGCCAATACATAAACTGGACCCAAGAGTAAAGCTTTTCGCAACACTTATATATATTATTGCGCTGTTTTCCTACAAGGGAATAGCCGGTGTGCTGTTTATAGTTGCCGCGCTTGCCGCAGTTATAAAGATTTCGAAGGTGCCCTTTAAGTTCATGGTAAAGGGACTCAAATCCATTATAATACTGCTGCTTTTTACAGCATGCTTCAGCGTGTTTTTCACACAGGGAGAGTACACAATCTGGGAGTACGGTATACTGCACATTTCTGACACCGGATTGATAAATGCAGCAACCATGATGATACGACTTGTGCTGCTCATTATAGGAACCTCGCTCATGACACTCACCACCACACCCAACCAGCTCACGGACGGTCTTGAGAAATCACTGGGCTTTTTAAACAAAATACATGTTCCGGTGCATGCGATAGCCATGATGATGTCGATAGCGCTTCGTTTTATTCCAATCCTTATTGAGGAGACGGACAAAATAATGAAAGCACAGATGGCAAGAGGAGCTGATTTTGAGCATGGAAATATCATAAAAAGAGCAAAGAGCATGGTGCCTCTTTTAGTGCCGCTTTTCGTATCGGCCTTCAGGCGTGCGGATGACCTCGCAATGGCCATGGAGGCCAGATGCTACAATGGTGGAGAGGGCAGGACAAAGATGAAGCCGCTCGTATATGAAAAGGACGATAAAATAGCATATCTTTTCATATTTGCGTTTTTAGCGGTTGTGATAGTGCTTAGAATCCTTCTGCCGGTGAATCTGGGCAATCTTATTTTCAGATAGTGAAATAGATAGTGCAGCCAAAACAGGAGAGATATATGCGTGTAAAAATGATTGTAGCCTACGATGGCACAAATTACTGCGGCTGGCAGATACAGCCAAACGGCATAACAATTGAGCAGGTATTAAACGAGCACCTGAGCCGCCTGTTAAAGGAGGATATAAAGGTGACAGGAGCAAGCCGCACCGATGCGGGAGTGCATTCACTTGGAAATGTGTGTATGTTTGACACCAATACCCGCATGCCGGCGGAAAAGATATCGTATGCACTGAATCAGAAGTTGCCGGAGGATATAGTGGTGGTCGATTCCTGTGAGGTAAGCGATGATTTTCATCCACGATTCTCAAAGAGCCGTAAAACCTATGAATACCGCATATTAAATGCGAGGTTCAGAAATCCGACACGCAGGCTTGACACATATTTCTATCATTATCAGCTTGACACAGAAAAGATGAGTGAGGCCGCAAAATATCTCATCGGAGAGCATGATTTTGCAAGCTTCTGCTCGGCAAACTCGCAGGCACAGACCACAGTCCGCACGATATATGACTGTACGGTGTCAAAGGCCGGTGACATCATCACAATACGTGTGACAGGAAACGGCTTTTTATACAATATGGTGCGCATAATCGCAGGAACACTTGTGAAGATAGGTGGAAGCGATATGCCGGCAGATGCGATGAAGGGCATAATAGCCGCAACAGACAGGGCAGCAGCAGGTCCTACAGCCCCGGCACATGGGCTTACAATGATAGGACTCAAGTACGAGTAACAGCTTTAGATTTTTAATATTGTATTAAGATTTTTGGAATATCCGTTTTTAGCTTCAATAATAGGCTATAATGTCGTTACTGTTAATACACGGTACGGTAAAAAGAAGCTTGGAGATGAAGACGGTTATGAGATTTACAAAAGCAAAAGAGAAAATTATAAAAAACAAAGCCATAAACAGCACAGACGAAGGAAAAGGCAGACACCGTAAGGTAATCCGTATAGGAGCGTTCGCCCTGGTATTTGTCGTGCTGTTTTCGTTTGTCTCGACATTTTTTAAGATGACGGATGCTGTCAATATTGCGACTATAGAGGGGTTTTACAAGGAGCCGAAGAACACAATTGATGTGATGATGATAGGAGCCAGCGAGGTATACGCTGATTACAGTGCAACCGAGGCCTGGAAGAATTATGGATACACATCATACTCGCTTGGGGTATCAGGAGCGCCCGGCAGCCTGTACAAATCAATGCTCAGAGAAGCTCTCACCAGACAGCATCCGAAGGTTGTGGTTTTTGAAGTGAATGGCTTTTTACAAAATGACAGCTATTACGACAGGACGGTAAAGCTGCATAGCTGGATAGACAATATCCACAATAAGGAAAACAGGCTTGATACAATAAAAGAGATTGTGCCAAAGGATGAGCAGGATAACTTTAGAAACCCTTTAAAGCTATATCACAGCAATTGGAAGGATATAGGCAAGTGTGCACACACCTTTGCCACAAGAGTTGGAATGTATTTTGCAAAATCATCATGCATGAAGGGATTTTCATCTATTGCAAAATATTCCGATTGTCCATCAGGTAAGCAGAAAAAGCTCTATTTTACCGACAAGAGCAGAGCGTATATGACTGATCTGCTTGAGTATTGTAAAGCACAGAGGGTGGAAAAGGTGCTTTTTGCGAGGTTCCCTCATGAGAAGAAGGTAAAGAATCCACAGGTGCTTTGCGACGTGAAGGAGCTGGTGGAGTCTTATGGCTATGATTTTGCGAGCTTTGAAGGCGATAAGGAATTTATCGGAATCAATGAGAGGGATGATTTCTACAATTCAGAGCACCTGAATATAAATGGAAGCCGCAAATTCACTGCATATATGGGAAAATATCTGTCTGATAATTACAGGCTTAATGCAGACCACTCACCGGAGATTCAGAGTGCATGGGGCGAGTGCGCAAGGCGCGCTGACAAGGTGATAAGTGCCTGCGCAAAGGATACGGATCTGAGTCTGGGCAATCATTATTTTGAGATGTCCGTTTATCTGCCTTATAATTTTTCGTCAAGCCTTGCGACAAATAAGGTAGCAGATACGAACAACGATGCAAAGCCTGCAAAGGAGTTAAATACCCCGGTAAAAAAATAGCATGATATTGTATGGACTTTAAAATAAATACTGCCTGTTAATTAAAGTATGTCTGGCAGTATTACATTAGAAAATAGATTTGGAGTAAATAAAATGGAACTCATTTCATTAAAATATGCGATATTTGTAATAGCATTGCTTGTACTATATTATTGCTTTCCGAAGAAATACCGCTGGTATGTGCTTCTGGCGGGAAGCATGGCATACTATGTGATTATATGTAAGTGGTATGTGCTTTTTATCATTTTCACAATATGCACCACCTATGGCTCAACAATATGGATTGACAAGCTGTTAAAGAAGCAGAATGCCATCGTAAAAAGCCATAAGGAGGACTGGGACAGGCAGACCAGAAAGGAATACAAGGAAAAGGGCAGAAAAAAGAGAGTGGCAGTCATGCTTTTTGCGCTGCTTTGCAATTTCGGCATATTGGCATTCCTTAAATATATACCATATGCGGGGGAGCTTGGACTTTTGCTTCCACTTGGCATATCCTTCTACACCTTCCAGTCCATGGGCTATGTGATGGATGTATACAGGGAAATTGTCGAGCCTGAAAAGAATTTTCTTAAGGTAGCGCTGTTTGTATCATTTTTCCCTCAGATCATACAGGGACCGATTGCGATATATGATAAGCTTGCGGGACAGCTTTACGAGGGACATTCCCTGAGACTTGAAAATCTGCAAAAGGGTGCGCTTCTGGTGCTCTGGGGAGTCATGAAAAAGCTTGTGATAGCAGACCGCGCGGTAAATATCATCAATTTAGTAATGGATAAGCCGATGGATTTTTCGGGTACTTATGTATTTTTTGCGGCAGTAGTGTATGCGCTGCAGCTATATGCGGATTTCTCGGGAGGAATCGATATAGTGCGCGGTATTGCGGAGATGTTTGGCATAACAATGTCAACAAACTTTAACCACCCGTATTTTTCGCGCTCACTCACTGAGTACTGGCACCGCTGGCATATGACTCTTGGAGACTGGTGCAGAAACTATATCTTCTACCCGCTTTCAATCTCAAAGCGTTTCCTGAACTTTGGCAAATGGCTAAAGCCGAGATTTGGTGCGCATATCAGTAAGGTGCTGCCGGGCTGCATCGCGAGTGTCATCACATTTATCGTCATCGGAGTATGGCACGGTGCCAATATGAAATACCTGTATTTCGGACTCTGGAACGGCATTGTCATCATGCTTGCAGAGCTTTTTGCTCCGGTAAACAAAAAGGTGGCAGGCGGCTTTTTTAAGCTGACCGGCCTAAGGGAAAAGGGCATATTTGCAACGATTGTATCAGTGCTTTGGACCTTTATGCTCATACTGGTAGGCTACTATTTTGACATAGCTGCAAATGCGTCGACTGCATTTCACATGCTTTTTAAATCAGTCACGGATTTCCATATCAGCGAGCTTGGAATAAACAACATCATTTTGAATCTCGGAGCATGCGGACTGGACGAGTACGATATACTTTTACTTATAATATGTACGCTGCTGTGGTTCTTTATCAGCTTCGTTGAGGAAAATAAAAAGCTCGACATGCGCGATTTCATACTTTCAAGAAAGCTGCCGCTTCGCTGGGCGATAATATACCTTGGCATCTTTATAGTAATAATATTCGGTTACTACGGACCGGGAGTGAATCCGGCTGATTTTGTATATATGCAGTTTTAAAATAAAAGTTTAAAGAAAAAGTATAAACATAAAGAATAAACTTAAAGAAAAAGTTTCAAGAAAAAGTTTCAAGAAATAGCTTAAAGAAATAGCTTAAAGAAAAAGCCGAAAATAAGGGTGAAAAACACTTGACAACAGTCGGTTACGCAAGTATAATATCTAGGTCTGTAAAAGTAGATAAATGGAAGCCAAAGCCCCGGCAACCATTTAGTATAGATAATGATAGTCATCTGAGATGGAACAGAGGACTATAAGATGTCAAAAAGGAAGTGGCGTCCGGACATACGCGATTTCAAGAGGCATCGGCATTAAAAGTAATCGAATCAGTTAAGGAGGAAAACCGATGAAAACATTTATGGCTAGTCCTGCTACAATCGACAGAAAATGGTACGTAGTAGACGCTGAAGGTAAGACATTAGGACGTTTAGCATCAGAAGTTGCTAAAGTATTAAGAGGAAAGAATAAAGCAATCTTTACACCACACATTGACACAGGTGATTATGTAATCGTTGTTAATGCTGACAAGGTTAAGGTTTCTGGTAAGAAATTAGACCAGAAGATTTACTATCATCACTCAGATTATATCGGTGGTATGAAAGAGACAACATTAAGAGAGATGATGAACAAGCACCCAGAGCGCGTTATCGAGTACGCTGTAAAGGGAATGCTTCCAAAGGGACCTCTTGGACGTCAGATGTATACAAAGTTATTCGTATACGCTGGACCAGATCACAAACATGCAGCTCAGAAGCCTGAGACATTAGAGTTTTAATAGGAGGTAAAGTAAATTGGCTACTACAAAGTATTACGGAACAGGAAGAAGAAAATCATCTGTTGCTAGAGTATATTTAGTACCTGGAACAGGAAAGATTACAATCAATAAAAGAGATATCGATGAGTACCTTGGTCTTGAGACATTAAAGTTAGTTGTTCGCCAGCCATTAGTTGCAACTGAGACAGTTGACAAGTTCGACGTTTTAGTTAACGTTCGTGGTGGTGGATATACAGGACAGGCCGGAGCAATCCGTCACGGAATCGCTCGTGCACTCCTTCAGGTAGATTCAGAGTACAGACCGGTTCTTAAGTCTGCTGGATTCTTAACACGTGATCCACGTATGAAAGAGCGTAAGAAATACGGTCTCAAAGCAGCTCGTAGAGCTCCTCAGTTCTCAAAGAGATAATCAATTTCACAATCCAGAACGTCTCAGGACGTTTCAGAACAGTATATTACACTCCAGGACATTTGTCTTGGGGTGTTTTTTTGTGAGAACTGTGGTAAAATGTATTTGTATGAAATAATTGAATATTTGTATATTTGGATAGTAATCATAATATAGATAGTACATCTACATGAAAGGAGCATAGTTATGACAACCATAAGTACAAAGAGTGGAAAAGTGATAAAAGTTGTATCTAGTGAAGAAGAGAAAACTACGCTTACAGTATCTGATAGTGAAATGGATGCTCGTGCTACAGAGGCTGTTAAAGCAGCTATAAACAAAGCAAAAATATGTAAAAAGCCAGTAGCGGGATATGACAAAGAAAAAAGAGTGGCATATATCGAATATGCAAATGGGGAAAGAAAATATGCAAAGTAAAAAGCCAATGATTCTTGTGTTAGCAGGTCCTAATGGCTCTGGTAAAAGTACAATCACAACATTTTTTGACAAAGTTGGTAAATACACGAATGCGGATGATATTGTTGCAGCAACTGGAATGGATAACATGGAAGCAGCCATATTAGTAGATAAAATGAGATACGAGTCTATTGATAAAAAAGAAGATTTTACTTTTGAAACGGTATTATCATCTCAGTACAAATTAAACATATTAAGAAAGGCAAAAGAAGAAGGCTATTTTATTAAGTGTGTATTTGTATTAACTATTGACCCTAAAATCAATATCACTCGAATAGAATCGCGAGTGGCATCGGGCGGTCATAGTGTTGAAAGTTCAAAAGTGATTGAAAGATTTTACAAATCAATCAATAATATTAAAGAACTGCTCGAAATATGTGATATTATGCATGTTTATGATAATACAGAAACGCCTAAAAGAATTATTCGAAAGCATAAAGATGATATATCGATTTATCCAAATGAGTATTGGGCAGAAAAGGATATATTAGATCTATTCGAATAGTTAGTGGTAGCAATAGGAATGTGTGGGCAGTCCTGCGTATAAAACACATATGCAACACTACCAACTACAAATCCCTTAGTTCAGGGCTTTTCAAGCTATCAAAACATTAACAAAGAGATAGGATTTCAACAATCCAGTGCGTCTTATGACGCTTCAGAAAAGTATATTACACCTCAGGACTTTTTGTCCTGGGGTGTTTTTTTGTAAGAACTGTGGTACAATAAATAAAGAAGATTCTACATATAAAATATTATTGTCATCAGATTATCAGGAGGTGTTTGTCTATGTTTCCGAAGGTAGTTCAGGTAGTACCTATGAAAGACTACACAGTATATGTGTATATTTAAGAAGAAATAGATTAATACTGCAATGAGACCTTTAAAAGTCAACATTGGCATCCTATGACTGTATTAGCGGGTCCAATTTGCTTGTAAAAATACACATATTGTGATAACGTAAGGTCGTATGAATGTCAGCGATTTTTGAAGACAGACATTACAAATAATGAATAAGAGGCAGCAAAATGGATTTTGAAAGCAGAAGACAAAGAATTTTAGACAAGATGGAGGACAATTCTATAGCAATATTGTACTCAGGCATCGAGCACCATGTGAGTGCAGATGAGTATGATTTATTCACAGCACAGGCTAACCGCAATTTCTTCTATCTGACTGGACTTAGACGTGACAACATGGTCCTTGTACTGGATAAATGTGTAGAGCCTGCTAAGACGATGCTCTTTATAGAGGAGGCAGACCCTACGATGGAGCGCTGGTACGGCAGAAAGGTGACTATGGAGGAAGCCGAGGAAATATCAGGAATTGATGAAGTAGAATATATTTATGAGCTTGAGAGCACACTGGACAGGATAATGACGCGCGAGGATGTATACACAGCATATTTCGATACGTACCGTCATCAGAAAGTGGATTTGCCGGATTACAATGTGGTAAAAGCCAATGAATTTAAGACAGACTATCCGGGAGTTGCTGTGAAGAATCTTTTCCCACTTGTGGCAGAGGAGCGTATGCAGAAGGATGAGGATGAGATTGAACTGACCAAAAAGGCAATCGCTCTTACAAAGGACGGGCTCTGCAATGTGATGGCCAATTTAAAGCCGGGCATGAAGGAATATCAGGCACAGGCAGATTTTGAATATATCATAAGACGTGGCGGTGCAGAGTGGACAGCTTTTCCTACAATTGCCGGAAGCGGAATGAATGGAACAATGCTTCACTATGACACAAATCGTGAGACGATGGAGGATGGAACACTGGTGCTTCTTGACCTTGGAGCCAGAATCGATGGCTACAATTCGGATATTACGAGAACATATCCGGTAAATGGCAGGTTTACCGAGCGCCAGAAACAGGTATATGATATCGTGCTTGCCGCAAACCGAAAGATTGTCGAGGTTGCAAAGCCGGGAATGACTACAAAGGAATTAAATGAAGTATGTAAGGATGTGCTTGCAGACGGGCTTATGAAGCTTGGACTGATAAAGAATTCTGTAGAGATTTCTAAGTATTACATGCATGGCGTGTCACACCATCTGGGAATTGATGTGCATGACGTGACAGTTGACTCAAACAGCAGGCTTCGTCCGGGTGCAATTATCAGTGACGAGCCGGGACTGTATATAGATGAATGGGAAATCGGTATCAGGATTGAGGATGATGTGCTTATCACCGAGGACGGTGCAGTGTGTCTGTCGGAGGATATCATCAGAACCACGGAGGATATAGAGGCTTACATGGCTGAGCACAAAAAGATTTAATCGTGATAAATGATAAATTTTGCGGTTTATAATATTTTTATGTGACATAATCTGATTTATGTATTATAGTAGTGTTAGTACATCGAATAATAAGTTTCTGATGCATTGTTATTTCTTATTCGGTGTACTAGTACAGCAGTTATTTTTTATTGCTGTACAGGTACAACAAAAATAATTCGTTCGACAGATGAAAGGAGAACAACTATGGTAAAGAAGATTAATAGCAGTGAATTTGAACAGGTTAAAAATAATAAGGCTATCATTGTTGATTTTTCGGCAGAGTGGTGCGGTCCATGCAAGATGCTTGCGCCGGTAATGGAGCAGCTTTCTGATGAAATCACAGATGTGGAGTTTTACAATATTGATGTGGACGAGAATCCTGATCTGGCAAGAGAGTATCGTATAATGAATATTCCGGCAGTTATTGCAATCAAGGGCGGTCAGGTTGCCGGTCAGCAGATTGGTCTTGTGTCTAAGGATGAGATGAAGGGCTTTATAGACGGAGTTTTCTAAGACAAAGCGTTTTATGAAGCTTTCTAAGAAGCGAGAAGACACCTGCAATGAGCTTTTATGTGAATATGCAAGGTGTGATGCTTAACAGTTATTATGGATAGTGTAAACCGGGCAGGATATCGTGCCCGGTTTTACATTTTTTACATTTAAATTAGTTCTCCCGGAAGATTTTTCCAAAGATGAATCTAACAAGTGGTCCGGCAATGAATGTATCGAGAATAAAACCGGTAGCAATCATGATAGGAAATTCGCCTAATGCGGACTTAAAAACAAAGTTCTTCATACCACCTGTTTCAAGGGCAATATTGAAGCATATCATGGCATAAACCATGACAAGCACCATCATGATGGTAAAAACGGTTTCCTGTAATCTGTTCTTTGGCATTTTTCTTAATAGATAAGCAAAGCGTTTATGCGTACCAGGTATGTATTTTAGCGAGTACCAGAGAGTTTATACCTTGTAAACGTTTACTATTATGTTATACTGTAATCATTGCCGGGCATACTAATGTGTGAATGTGAACGGTAAACGGAAAAAGTAATAAGAACAGCAGGAGAAGGATTTTATGCTGTATCATAAATAAAAATGAGGTGAAAATCGTGCTTAAAGCAGAAAATTTAACTTTAAACGTAGATGATGAGGGCGGAAAGAAATGCCTTCTGAACAATATATCATTTCAGGTAGAGGACGGAGAAATGCTTGTCATTACCGGACCAAACGGAGGTGGAAAATCTACTCTGGCAAAGACCCTGATAGGTATTCAGACACCGGACAGCGGAAAGATTATACTTGACGGACAGGATATCACAGAGCTTGACATCAATCACAGGGCAAATGCGGGAATAGGCTTTGCATTCCAGCAACCACCGAGATTTAAGGGAATGACAGTCATGAAGCTGCTTAAGCTTGCCGCAAAGGATGAGCTTTCAGACAAGGAGTGCTGCGACCTTCTCACCGCGGTAGGACTCTGTGCAAAGGATTACATTTACCGCCAGATTGACGGCACACTGTCAGGTGGAGAGATGAAGCGAATTGAGATTGCATCAGTGCTTGCCAAGGAGCATTCGCTTTGTATATTTGACGAGCCGGAGGCTGGAATCGATCTGTGGAGCTTTTCAATGCTCATACAGAAATTTGAGGAAATCCATACTGAGAAAAAGCAGAGCCTCATAGTGATTTCACATCAGGAGAAAATCATTAATATGGCAGACCGCATCATGATAATTGATGGCGGAGAAATCAAGAAAATCGGCACAAAGGACGAGGTGCTGCCTTATCTCAATGGTGTACAGAAATGTCACAAATGCGTAGAGAGACTGGAGGGAAGAGCATAATATGGTAAAGCTTGACAACGTAACAGAGGGCGTATTGGACGTCATAAATGATAATAAATTCAGTCAGACAGGTGCCTTTAATCTGCGTGAAAACGGCACATCAATCTGCCACGGAGACAGCGAGCATATCAAGATAAAGAAAAAGACGGACAAGCCTGGCATCGATATCTATATTGATGGAAAGACGGACGGAGAGGCTGTCTATATCCCTGTAGTGCTCAGCAAATCAGGCATGACAGACCTTGTATACAACGATTTCTATGTAGAGGATGGCGCAGATGTAAGGATTGTGGCAGGCTGCGGAATCCACAACAGCGGCTGCAACGAGAGCAGACACGACGGCATCCATACCTTCCATGTAGGCAAAAATGCGAATGTCAGATATGAGGAAAAGCACTACGGCGAGGGAAACGGAACAGGTGCGAGAGTGCTCAACCCTGTAACAAATATATTTGTGGGTGAGAATTCTGTTTTCACACTAGATACAGCACAGATAAAGGGTGTTGATTCTACAGTCCGTGAGACCAATGTGGAGCTTGGAAAGGACGCAAAGCTCTATGTCACAGAGCGTCTCATGACAGATGGAGAGCAGAAGGCGGAGTCAAATATCGAGGTGCAGTTAAACGGAGAGGATAGCTCTGCGCAGATTATTTCCAGATCCGTAGGAAAAGGAAATTCTGTCCAGACCTTCCATCCAAATGCCATCGGCAACAGCAAATGCCAGGCTCATATCCAGTGTGATTCTATCATCATGGATCATGCAGAGGTCGGTTCAATCCCTGAAATCAGGGCAAAAAATATCGATGCGGCTATCATACATGAGGCAGCAATCGGCAGGATAAACGACGAGCAGCTTCTCAAGCTCCGTACACTCGGACTTACAGAGGAAGAGGCAGAGGAAGTTATCATACAGAATTTCTTAAATTAAATCAGGCGTAAATAGAAACCCCGGAGCATGATATTGATATGCTATCAAAGCATACAATACGCTCCGGGGTTTATTTTATGTTACTGTTCACACCTAACAGTGTGACCAGTAACTATTTTACAACGGCAACCGGTTACTACAAAAATGCAAATTAGCATAAACTTGTAATTTTGACATAAACAGTAAACAACAGTAAAATAAAATTAAAACAGTAAACAACAGTAAAAGACAGTAAAACAGATTCAAAACAGTAAACAACAGTAAAAATGGGAGACCGATATGCAAAATCCATTTACACTTACATTTGGGAGAAGTATACTAGAGTCTGTTGAGAGTCTGGTACGGATTAAAATAAGGAGTCAAAATGAAAGCGTATTATCATCTACCGGGATTGTTTGAATTTTATGAATTATACAAAGAATTTCTCCCACTGTACCGCAAGCACCGGGAATATTTTTATGACTGGTGCGACATAGGCTCAATATACGGTGCACCGGCAGACTGCATATGGGGCGGAGGCCGCGTCGGTTTTGGTGAGCACGATTCGAAGGAAGTGCTTAAGCTGATGCAGGAATATGGGATATCCGCGAGACTTACCTTTAGCAATTCATTGCTTACAAAGGAGCATCTTCCTGACAAAAAATGTAACGAACTGTGCAGGATATTTGATATAGGCGGAGATAATGAGCGAAGCAGGGGCTTTGGAAACGGCATAATCATCTACTCAGATATTCTGCTTGATTACATAAAAGAAAACTACCCTGACTTTTATTTTGTGTCTTCAACCACAAAGGTTCTGACGGATTTTTGTAAATTTGAAAATGAGCTAAACAGAGAGGAATTCCGCTATGTGGTACCGGATTTCAGGTTGAACAAATCATTTGACAATCTGAAAGCATTATCACAGCATCAAAAGGAAAAAGTAGAATTTTTGTGCAATGAGTGCTGCTGGTTTGGCTGCATGGACAGGAAGAAATGCTACGAGACGGTTAGCCGCAAAAATCTGGGTGAGGATTGCCCGGAGCATTACTGCACTGCACCTGATGCGGAGCAGGGATATCTCTTTTCGAAGGCGATGGAAAATCCCGGCTTTATCGGAATAGATGATATAAAAAACACTTATCTGCCGATGGGCTTTAGCAATTTTAAAATAGAGGGCAGAGGGCTTGGAAGTGCCATGGTACTTGAATTTCTGCTCTACTATATGACGAAGCCACAGTATCAGATACATGTCAGAGAGCACATTTATCTCGATAATATGCTGGATTTATTTTGAAATATAAAAACTATTATTTTTTTAAGATTATTTGCATTATAATGTAAATAATATGATTAAAGGGTCAAAAGGTATCATCGATGCATGCTTGCATGCAATTCGATGTATACCTTTTGACCCACACTACACCGAGAAAGTAGCAATTTACTATACATTAACGATAACAGGAAGGATGATTCTCAAAAATGAATATTAGAAGAGCACACGAAAAAGACATACCAAGACTTATAGAATTGTTAGAGCAGGTGCTTCAGATCCATGCCGATATCAGACCGGATATTTTTATCCCGGGAACGACAAAATATACAAATGAAGAGCTTGCAGAAATGATAAAGGACGATACAAAGCCGATATATGTTGCGGCAGATGATGACGATGTATGCATGGGATATGCATTCTGTCAGATAAGACAGCAGCCGTTTTCTAACAATATGGTGCCGTTTACATCACTTTTCATAGATGATCTGTGTGTAGATGCAAAGACCAGAGGACAGCATATCGGAGAGCAGCTTTTTGAATATGTCAAGAATGAGGCAAAGCATCTCGGCTGCTACGAGGTCACTCTCAATGTATGGAGCGGAAACACATCTGCTGAGAAATTTTATGAGAAGATGGGGCTTAAGACAAAGGAACGCCAGATGGAGTATATTTTATAGAAAACCAGAATGCCGACTAATCTAAAATCAGACTTTAGATTAGTCGGTGTTTTTGATTGATTAGAGCGCAGAGGATCTTGAAGTTGATAGAGTAGAATAAAAGGCTTGTGATATGAAAGCCAGGATACTATTATGCCACATAATGCCATCCACGTTATCTGCATATACATGAAACTATGACAAGTATTGCAGGATCTGAGTTATTAGGAAAGTATAAATCGGTATATGATAAGGCCACACTGACAAATCAAACTGAAATTCAAACACAGCACAAGCAATTCAGGAGTCATGACCTGAGTTGTGGTCCGTGCATCCGAGTGAGGTGGCAATTTAATAGATTTTATTAAGAAAGTAGGACTAAATTAGCATAATGTTCAATAGCTATAGGTTGATAGCATAGTAGGAAGGACTTGGGGAGCTGTAATCTCTAAAACTTCAAAAACAGCACCCAAATCCAGCCCAAAAGCCTGGGAAAATCCGAAAAAAAGTAGCTGAAACTGCAGAAAACCCAAAAACAGCACCCAAATCCAGCCCAAAAGCCTGGGAAAATCCGAGAAAAAGTAGCTGAAACTGCAGAAATCCCAAAAACAGCACCCAAAACCCAGCAAAATATCCGGAAAAGACCAGGCAAATAGTAGCTGAAACTGCAGAAATCCCAAAAACAGCACCCAAAACCCAGCAAAATATCCGGAAAAGACCAGACAAAAAGTAGCTGAAACTGCAGAAATCCCAAAAACAGCACCCCAAAACCCAGCAAAATGTCCGGAAAAGACCAGGCAAAAAGTAGCTGAAATCAGTATAAACCCCAAAACAGCTCAAAAATAAAGCCTGTTTTTTATATTTAAATCGTGCTTTCAAACAAATGGAGACCATAATCTCCGCTTTTGAATAAAAATGGGAAAAGGAATTGTAGAGCAGTTAAGTCTCTATTTACAAAATGAATTTCCAGCAATTTCGGATTTGTACTATGGAGACATCATGTGGAAACAGTAAAAGATGCTTATGATTTCGGTTTTGTATCACTTTCTGTAGGATATGATGAGGAAGAGTTGGAAGATGCATTAGAGCAGAATATTACATGCTTCTTGTTAGAGCATGGATTAGGGTTTGCCTTTATAGTAAGACAGAAAGAGATTATCGTCGCTGTTAAAACAAGAAAAATAGATATGCTTTTTTATCATATTAAGCTTTGCTGTTATGTTGTTGTTGGTCCTTTAAACATACAATTTATTTTAAAATGTATGTTGACAAACACAAAAAGGAGTGATAAACTTTAAACAAATTTAGCGAGATAAAGCATTAAATCGTTAAAGAAATTCAAACAGTATAAAAGTTTGCACAATTAAATAAATTGTAAACCGTTGAAGCGGAGATAACGGCAATGATGCCCTTACAGAGAGCCTGTGGTGCTGAGAATCAGGTGTGAAACAAGTTGTCAAATGGACCGCTGAGGGCGCAGTCAAATGGATTTATTTTTCATCCAGATATCCAGAGTATTCTGCGACGTGAGGGCATACGTCATTTGTCCGGGATATGTTGGTATCCTGCCAAGCGCACGAGCTTTATCGTGAATTCAAGGTGGCACCGCGGATAGTTAAGATTATTCGTCCTTGACAGAACTAAAATTCTGTCAGGGGCGTTTTTTAGTGAACAAAGAGGTACAATGGAGTTTGCAAGTCTGCATGCTCGCATGCAAGCTTGCGAACGAACATTGGACTGCACAACATAAAGCGAGAATTGTAGCAGCGCAAGCTGCACAGAAGCCTTGAAGAGGCAAATTCGAGCTGTATGTTGGACGTTTGTTCACCGCAGAAAATCAAAGCTGTATGTTGGACGTTTTGTTCACACAAACACAAAATTTGGAGGTAAGCATATGAAAATTTCACCTACACTGACCGAAGTTAAAGAAATAGCAAAAACCGGGAAGTATGACATTCTCCCTGTAAGCTGTGAGATATTATCAGATTTTATAACACCTATAGAGGCTATGAGGATTCTGCAGAATGTTTCAACACATTGTTATCTGCTTGAATCAGCACAGGCCAATGAAGCCTGGGGAAGATATACATTTTTAGGATATGATCCAAAGCTTGAGATTAACTGCATAGATGGTCACATGAAACTTGGAAAGCTTTCGGTGGAGACGGAAAATCCTTCAGAGTACATCAGACAGATTCTTTCAGAGTACAAGAGTCCGAAATTTGATTATCTGCCTTCATTTACAGGTGGCCTTGTAGGTTATTTTTCGTATGATTATCTGGGCTACAAGGAGAAAAGCATCAGAGGAAAAGCAAGGGACACAGAGGATTTTAAGGATGTTGATCTGATGCTTTTTGATAAGGTAATAGCATTTGACAATCTGTGCCAAAAGATAATACTAATCGCAAATATGTCACTTGATGCTCCGGAAACAGGCTACAACAAAGCGATTGTTGAGCTAAAGCAGCTTAAGGAGCTTCTGATGCACGGAGAGAAAAAACAGAATATGGGTGGCAAGCTGCTGGGCGATGTCACACCGCTTTTTGACAAGGAGCAGTATTGTGAGATGGTCGAGAAGGCAAAGCACCATATCAAAGAGGGGGATATTTTCCAGATAGTTTTATCTAACAGATTGAGCGCACCGTTTGAGGGAAGCCTTTTTGATACCTACCGCGTGCTTCGAACGATAAATCCTTCGCCGTACATGTTTTATTTTTCGGGAACCGATGTGGAGGTTGCGGGAGCATCTCCGGAGACACTTGTGAAGCTTGAAAATGGAGTGCTTCACACATTCCCGCTGGCAGGCACGAGGCCGAGAGGTGCCACAGCAGAGGAGGACAAAAAGCTTGAGGAAGGGTTACTTAAGGACGAAAAAGAGCTCGCAGAGCACAATATGCTGGTGGACCTTGGAAGAAATGACCTCGGAAAGGTAAGTAAATTCGGAAGTGTACAGGTAGAAAAGCTTCATTCCATAGAGCGATATTCACATGTGATGCATATAGGCTCGACAGTGCGTGGAGAGATAAGAGAAGAGTACGACGCACTCGATGCAATTGAGGCCGTGCTCCCGGCAGGAACACTTTCAGGAGCACCAAAAATCAGAGCGTGTCAGCTTATCGGAGAGCTTGAGGACAACAAGCGAGGCATTTACGGTGGCGCGATTGGATATATAGATTTTACAGGAAATATGGACACATGTATTGCAATCCGTATTGCCTACAAGAAAAACGGCAAGGTTTTCGTGAGAAGCGGAGCGGGAATCGTTGCGGATTCAGATCCTGAGAAGGAATTTCAGGAGTGCATAAACAAGGCAAAGGCTTCTCTTAAGGCACTGGAAGTCTCACAGGAGGTGGAAGAATGATTTTACTGATTGATAACTACGACAGCTTTTCCTACAATCTGTATCAGCTAATCGGCGAGATAGAGCCTGATATCAGAGTAATCAGAAATGATGAGATGACGGTTGAAGAGATTAGGGCTTTAAAGCCTGACCGCATCATATTATCACCGGGACCGGGAAGGCCTGAGGATGCGGGCGTGATAATAGCTGTGGCAAAGGAGCTTGGAAAGGAAATCCCAATCCTTGGCGTGTGCCTCGGCCATCAGGCAATATGTGCAGCATACGGTGCGACAGTTACATATGCAAAGGAGCTCATGCACGGAAAGCAATCGGATGCATCGTTTGACACAGAAAGCCTTTTATTCAAGGGTTGCCCCAAAAAAGCAAAAGTAGCACGTTACCATTCGCTTGCTGCAGATGCGGACACAATGCCTGATTGCCTAAAGATTACAGCCACTACAGATGATGGTGAGATCATGGCTGTTGAGCACAAGGAATATCCGATATACGGTGTGCAGTTTCACCCGGAGTCAATCATGACACCGGACGGAAAGCAGATGCTTAGTAATTTTATCAAAGCTTAATTGAAAATTGCAGCGTTTAATGAATTTATATATTAGTTGTTGAATTGAAAACAAATAGCAGAATAAAATCATAAACAAAATTATAAACGAAATATCATCGGAATACAGGAGGACATAATCATGATAAAAGAAGCCATAGTAAAAATCGTAAACAAAGAAGACCTCACATATGATGAGGCGTATGCAGTGATGAATGAGATCATGGGCGGTGAGACAACGCCAACCCAGAATGCAGCTTTTCTTTCAGCTCTTTCCACAAAGAGCGCAAAGGCTGAGACAACAGACGAAATCGCAGGCTGTGCAGCAGCCATGAGAGAGCATGCGGTACAGGTGAAAACAGGTATGGATGTGTTCGAAATCGTAGGAACAGGCGGAGACAATGCACAGAGCTTCAACATTTCAACAACCTCAGCACTTGTTGCAGCAGCAGGTGGCATGAAGGTGGCAAAGCACGGAAACAGGGCAGCCTCTTCATTATGCGGCACAGCAGACTGCCTTGAGGCGCTCGGCGTCAACATAGACCAGAGCCCTGAGAAATGTGTAGAGCTTTTAAATAAAGTCGGCATGTGCTTCTTCTTTGCACAGAAATATCATACATCAATGAAATATGTCGGACCTATCAGAAAAGAGCTTGGTTTTAGAACCGTATTCAATATTTTAGGACCGCTCACAAATCCGGGTTCACCGGCCATGCAGCTTCTGGGAGTGTATGATGAGTATCTTGTAGAGCCGCTTGCACAGGTACTTGTAAGCCTCGGAGTAAAGCGCGGAATGGTCGTCTATGGCATGGATAAGCTAGATGAGATTTCCATGAGCGCACCGACCAAGGTATGCGAGATAAAGGACGGATGGTTCAGAAGCACAGTAATCTCACCGGAGGATTTCGGTTTTGAGCGCTGTACAAAGGAGGATTTAAAGGGCGGTACACCTGAGGAAAATGCAAAAATCGTACGTGATGTCTTAGGCGGACAGAAGGGCCATAAGAGAAATGCAGTACTCATGAACGCAGGCGCATCACTTTATATAGGAGGAAAGGCCGACAGCATGAAAGATGGTATCGAGCTTGCAGCAGAAATCATTGATTCAGGAAAAGCACTTGAAACACTCGATAAGCTCATCGAGGTAAGCAACAGCTAGTACAGCGAAAATTAAGTTGTTGATACATTGAGCGAGGATGCGGTTTCGAGAGTGCATGTCAAAAAACGCAGGCGTAGCGGGCTACGTCAAGGCTATCGGAATCGCAGACCGGTCAATATATCAATTACTTATTATTCGCTGTACTAGGCACATAAAACAGGAAAGGATAAGCGATGAATATTTTAGACCAGCTTGCAGAATATTCAAGGCTTCGCGTGGCAGAGGACAAGAAAAAAATAAGCCTTGATGAAATAAAAAATATCGCGATTCAGACGAAAAACGAAAAGCTTTGTGATTTTGCATTTGAAAAAGCACTCAAAAAGGATGGCTTGAGCTTCATATGCGAGTGCAAGAAGGCTTCGCCGTCAAAGGGGCTTATAGAGCCGGATTTCAGATATCTTGAAATCGCAAGGGAATACGAGGCGGCAGGTGCGGATTGCATCTCGGTACTGACAGAGCCAAAGTGGTTTTTAGGCTCGGATGAGTATCTTAAGGAGATTGCAAAAACGGTTTCGATTCCGTGCATCCGAAAAGATTTTACGGTCGATGAATATCAGATATATCAGGCAAAGACACTCGGTGCCGCTGCGGTGCTTTTAATCTGCTCTATACTGTCAGATGTGCAGCTTGGTGAATACATAAAAATCTGTGACAGCCTTGGCATAAGCGCCCTTGTGGAGATACACAATGAAAAAGAGGCAGGGATGGCGGTAAGAGCCGGTGCCAGAATAATAGGTGTCAACAACCGCAATCTGAAGGATTTTACAGTTGATACAGCTAACAGCAAAAAGCTGCGCGACCTGATTCCCGATGACATCATATTTGTATCGGAAAGCGGTGTAAAGAGCACAGACGATATCAGGGCAATACGTGAAATCGGAGCTGACGCAGTGCTTATCGGAGAGACGCTGATGAGAGCGGACGACAAAAAGGCTAAGCTTGATGAATTGCGATTAAGCTAATAGAGATATATAAGTATCTTCATGGTTTTAAGAATATCTGTAACTATTCAGTACAGAAAACAAAATATTTACAAATATACATCAGAAGGGAAAACATCATGACAAATCCAAACGGAAGATTTGGTATTCACGGAGGACAGTACATTCCTGAAACCCTCATGAATGCCGTTAAAGAATTAGAAGAAGCATACAATTATTACAAAAACGATCCTGAATTTAACAGAGAGCTCACAGAGCTTCTCAACGATTATGCAGGAAGACCATCGAGACTGTACTACGCAGAAAAGATGACAAAGGATCTCGGTGGAGCAAAAATATACCTTAAAAGAGAGGATTTAAACCATACAGGAGCCCACAAGATCAACAACGTATTAGGTCAGGCACTTCTTGCAAAGAAAATGGGCAAAACCCGACTGATAGCTGAGACCGGAGCCGGTCAGCACGGCGTGGCAACAGCAACGGCCGCAGCCCTTATGGGTATGGAATGTGTTGTATTCATGGGCGAGGAGGACACAAAGCGTCAGGCGCTCAATGTATACCGCATGCGTCTGCTCGGAGCAGAGGTTATCCCGGTTACATCAGGCACAGCCACATTAAAGGATGCCGTATCGGAGGCAATGAGAGAGTGGACCAAGAGAATTTCGGACACACATTACTGCCTTGGCTCGGTTATGGGACCACATCCGTTCCCTACCATCGTAAGAGATTTCCAGGCGGTCATCTCAAAGGAAATCAAGGAGCAGATGCTTGAAAAGGAGCACAGACTGCCTGATGCGGTTATCGCATGTGTGGGCGGCGGCTCAAATGCCATTGGAAGCTTTTACAACTTCATAGAGGATGAGGGCGTAGAGCTCATCGGCTGCGAGGCAGCAGGAAGAGGAATAGATACCTTTGAGACTGCGGCTACAGTAAATACAGGCCGTCTTGGTATCTTCCACGGCATGAAGTCATATTTCTGTCAGGATAAATACGGACAGATTGCTCCGGTTTATTCAATTTCTGCAGGACTTGACTATCCGGGAGTCGGACCGGAGCACGCATATCTGCACGATATCGGAAGAGCGCAGTATGTACCTGTAACAGATGATGAAGCGGTAAATGCTTTTGAATACCTCGCAAAGACAGAGGGAATCATCCCTGCAATCGAGTCCTCACATGCAGTGGCATATGCCATGAAGCTGGCGCCTACAATGGACAAGGACAAGATAATCGTTGTTACTGTTTCAGGAAGAGGCGACAAGGACTGCGCGGCAATAGCAAGATACAGAGGGGAGAATATTTATGAGTAAGATAAGAAGTGCGTTTGAAAACGGCAAGGCATTTATACCATTTATCACATGTGGTGATCCAAATTTAGAGACAACTGCAAAAATCGTAAGAGAAGCAGTTGCAAACGGAGCAGACCTTATAGAGCTTGGAATTCCATTCTCTGATCCTACAGCAGAGGGACCTGTAATCCAGGGCGCCAACATAAAGGCGCTTGCAGCCGGAGTTACAACAGACAAGGTTTTTGACCTTGTGAGAGATTTGAGAAAAGATGTCACAATTCCTATGGTTTTCATGACATATGCAAACGTGGTTTACTCTTACGGCGCAGAAAATTTTATCAGTACATGTAAGGAAATAGGCATTGACGGACTCATTCTGCCGGATATCCCATATGAGGAAAAGGAAGAGTTTTTACCACTCTGCGAGAAATATGATGTGGACCTTATTTCATTTATCGCACCTACATCAAAGGATCGTATTGCGATGATAGCAAAGGAGGCAACCGGCTTCATCTATGTGATTTCAAGCCTAGGAGTCACCGGTACAAGAAGCGAGATTAAGACAGATCTGGCTTCAATAGTCAAGGTCATCAGAGAAAACACAGATGTGCCATGTGCTATAGGCTTTGGTATTTCAACACCCAAGCAGGCAAAGAAGATGGCTGATATCTCGGATGGTGCCATTG
Organism: uncultured Lachnospiraceae bacterium; assembly: GCA_900317585.1. Taxonomy (GTDB): domain Bacteria; phylum Bacillota; class Clostridia; order Lachnospirales; family Lachnospiraceae; genus Roseburia. The sequence continues at coordinate 52,951 of ONHG01000019.1, forward strand.
TGGGCTCTGCCATCATCAAGATAATCGATGAGTATGGTGAGGCTTCACCAAAGTATGTCGGTGAGTATGTTAAAGCAATGAAGGATGCGCTGTAATTTGTATTGACCGCTTGACAAAATTATTGGTTAATTCATAATAGTGATATGAGGGTCAAAAGGTATTTTGACCCTTTAATCATAATAGTAAAAGGATGCAGATTTGCAAATATGATGAGAATTAACGTGGAGATACAATAATGCAGGAAAATGAGAAAGACAAAAGATTAGAAAAACAGCTTGATTTCATCAGAGAAATCGACAAGGAAAAGGAGATATTCCGCCAGACTTATTTAGCCGATGCAAGCCGCAAGGAAAATGATGCGGAGCATGCCTGGCATATGGCTATCATGACCATGCTCTTGAGCGAGTATGCCAATGAGAAGATAGACGTGCTAAAGACAGTAGGAATGCTTTTGATACACGACATAGTAGAGATTGACGCAGGAGACACATATGCCTATGATGAGGCAGGCAAGGCCACACAGCATGAGCGTGAGCAGAAGGCAGCGGAGCGTATATACGGACTCTTGCCAAAGGAACAGGGCGAGCCGCTTTTAAAGCTGTGGGAGGAATTTGAGGCGCAGCAGACACCGGAAGCCAGATTTGCCCACACCATGGACAATATACAGCCAATGCTCCTAAACGATGCGTCGGGAGGGCTTTCATGGCGTGAGCACAGTGTAAAGCTGTCGCAGATACTCGGCAGAAATAAGTGCACAGCACTTGGCTCAGAGAAAATCTGGGATTATGCATTTAACAATATACTGAAAAAGCATGTTGAGAGCGGAAACATCATAGATGATGAGGGCGTCTTCTCTGTGGAAGCCGGTGCGTGTGCAAAAGCCAGCGAGCGTAATGGACGGTAATAATGATTTACTGAAAAATCCTTTGAAAAATCACGTATAATTCTATTGTAGACAGTCGTCTTGTATGATATACTTTATTGGATTAAATCGGTGAACTATAAATCAAATGTAATTATTCAAGGTGGCTCGAATTGTTACATGACAATTATATTGAGCTTCATCGAAATCCACAGAATAAAACACACGGAGGAATCAAAATGAATATTGTATGCTTAGACCTTGAGGGAGTATTGGTACCTGAAATCTGGATTGCATTTGCAAAGGAGACAGGCATTCCTGAGCTTGAAAAGACAACAAGAGATGAGCCTGATTATGATAAGCTCATGAACTATAGAATAAATATTTTAAAGGAGCACGGACTCGGATTAAAAGAAATCCAGGAGACAATCGCAAAGATAGATCCAATGCCTGGCGCAAAGGAGTTTTTGGATGAGCTTCGTTCAATCACACAGGTAATCATCATCAGTGATACATTTTCACAGTTTGCAGGTCCGCTCATGAAGAAGCTCGGCTGGCCGACAATCTTTTGTAACGAGCTTGAGGTTGCTGAAGATGGCGAGATTACAGGCTTTAGAATGAGATGTGAGCAGTCAAAGCTTACAACTGTAAAGGCACTGCAGTCTATCGGATACGATACCATCGCAAGCGGTGACAGCCACAACGATTTAGGCATGATACAGGCCAGCAAGGCAGGTTTCCTTTTCAGAAGCACAGATGCCATCAAGAAGGACTACCCTGAGCTTCCTGCATATGAGACATATGATGAGCTGCTTGCAGCGATTAAAGCAGCATTATGATTAAAGGGTCAAAAGGTATCATCGATGCATGCTTGCATGCAATTCGATGTATACCTTAGTGACCCGCACTACACCGAGAAAGTAGCAATTTGGAGGTGTAGTCAGATTACGGGAATGCGTAGCATGTAGTAATCTGATTAATCATAAATATAGTTGAAAAAAGCTTCCCACATGATATTTTGGAGTGGATACATCCACCTGTACATGTGGGAAGTTTCTATATATTTATGTCATGCAAAATCATATGAAAGAAGGTAGAGTGAAGATGTATACAGTAACACACATATATGAGGCTGATTTTGGCTGTGAGGAAAGAGCAGACGGCGCAAAAGCAAAATGCGTGGTTTATCTCGAGGACGAAAACGGCAGAAAGCGTCATGTAGAGGTTGAGGATGAATGGCTTACGGCAAATGGGATAGAAGAGGGAAGCAGCTGGAAAGAAAATATCACAGATGAAGCCTGAATCATAAACTATGAGATTAATTATGTGATTAGAGTATGTGAATAAATTTTTTGTTTAGATGCACATTGTGTATTGACAACAGTACAAAAGGTGATATAATAAAAACAACATATGAACAATCATTCATATGTTCAATAAAAAACGTACAGTAAAACAAATAATTCATGAAAATAAGGAGAACACCACTATGAAGAAGACTTACAAAATCGATGTAGACTGCGCTAACTGCGCCAACAAGATGGAGGATGCCGCAAAGAATACAGCAGGTGTAAAGGATGCTACAGTCAATTTCATGACACTCAAGATGAGCGTTGAGTTTGAAGAGGGACAGGATGCAAAGGCGGTTATGCAGGAGGTTCTTAAGAACTGTAAAAAGGTAGAGGACGACTGCGAGATTTTCTTATAAATTGCCGGGCACAGGAATGACAAACGATATTATTTCAATGCCTGCGCTATAGTAAGGGTGATTATTAAGAGATTATAATGAATGGAGCTATGGCGTATGAATAAAAAGCAGAAAAAAGTACTTGCGCGTATCATAATCGCAGCGGTACTCATGATTATATTACATTTCATACCGGTTAAGGGAATTATCAGGTTCCTGCTTTACATGGTGCCTTATCTGGTTATAGGATACGATATCCTGAAAAAAGCATTTAAGGGAATCAAAAACAAGCAGGTATTTGATGAAAACTTCCTGATGGCGGTTGCCACTGTAGGGGCGATAGCGGTTGCACTTTATGAGAATGGTGACTATACAGAGGCTATAGCCGTTATGCTCTTCTACCAGATAGGAGAGCTGTTTCAGAGCTATGCAGTCGGAAAGAGCCGTAAGAATATCAGCGAGCTCATGGACATCAGACCTGACTATGCCAATATTGAGGTGGACGGAAAGCTCACCCAGGTTGACCCTGATGAGGTTGCTATCGGCTCAGTAATCGTGGTACAGCCCGGAGAAAAGGTTCCTATTGATGGCGTGATAGTTGAGGGCTCATCTACATTAAACACCAGCGCGCTTACAGGTGAGAGCGTGCCGAGGGATGCAAAATGCGGTGATGAGATAATCAGCGGATGCATCAATATGTCCGGTGTTTTAAAGATTAAAACCACCAAAGAGTTTGGCGAATCAACGGTTTCAAAGATACTTGACCTCGTTGAAAATTCAAGCTCAAAGAAATCAAAATCAGAAAACTTCATATCAAAATTTGCCAGGTATTACACTCCGGCAGTCTGCTACAGTGCACTTGCACTTGCGATACTGCCACCGCTTGTCAGAATACTTTTCATGTCAGCCGCACCACAGTGGGGCAGCTGGATATACAGGGCACTTACCTTCCTTGTAATAAGCTGTCCGTGCGCGCTGGTCATCAGTATTCCGCTCAGCTTTTTTGCAGGAATCGGAGGCGCCAGCCGCGAGGGTGTTCTTGTAAAGGGCTCAAACTATCTTGAGACCTTATCACAGACCAGATACGTTGTATTTGACAAGACCGGCACCATGACAGAGGGCGTTTTCGAGGTGGCAGGAGTCTACGACAATACGCTCGATAGAGAAAAGGTGCTCGAGTACGCAGCACTTGCAGAGAGCAGCTCATCGCATCCAATCAGCAGGAGCTTACAGAAGGCATATGGAAAGGAAATCGACAGAACCCGCGTGACAGAAGTTGAGGAAATCAGTGGCCACGGAATCACTGCAAAGGTAGATGGCGTATCTGTAGCGGCAGGAAACTACAAGCTTATGAAAAAGCTGGGCTTAAGCTACAGTGAAACTGACAAGGTCGGCACCATAGTCCATATCGCAATAGACGGCAGCTATGAGGGCTATATCCTTATCTCAGATAAGATAAAACCAACCTCAGCGGCAGCAATAAAGGCATTGAAAAAAGCCGGAATAAAAGGTACAATAATGCTTACAGGCGATTCAAGGACAGTAGCCGACTCAGTAGCGGCAGAGCTGGGAATTGATGAAGTATACAGTGAGCTTTTACCGGGCGATAAAGTGGCAAAGGTGGAGGAACTGCTTGCAAGAAAGGGCAGCAAAGAAAAGCTCGCCTTCGTCGGAGACGGAATCAACGATGCACCGGTGCTCTCAAGAGCAGATATCGGAATTGCAATGGGCGCCATGGGCTCAGATGCAGCAATCGAAGCCGCAGATATCGTCCTCATGGATGATGATCCGCTAAAGATAGCAAAAGCAATAAAAATATCGCGCAAATGCCTGCGAATAGTATATGAAAACACATACTTCGCAATAGGCATCAAGCTGATCTGCCTCGTGCTCGGAGCAGTCGGAATAGCCAATATGTGGCTCGCAATATTTGCAGATGTAGGAGTAATGGTGATCGCAGTGCTAAATGCAATCCGCGCATTATTCGTACACAAGCTCTAAATGCATAGAGCCCAAAAAGCAGATATCAAAGCATGATGAAACTACTATATAAAAAATACCAGACAGAATGCACCCAAGAGGTGCACTCTGTCTTTCGCGTATAAAGAAGTTACTGTTCACACGAAAGTGTGACAGTAACAAAAGACAATTAAACGGCAATAGCTAATAAACAAAAGCTAAGTAAATTCCTGCAGTGCCCCCACACGCATCCGGACCAGCCCCGTAACTGCGAAGGCACTGAGCAGTTACGCTCCCGCCAATACGACGCGTCAACACCCTTCAATGATCCAAAACCTAAGGGTGCTTGCAGAAATTGCATGTGACATCGCGAATATGGAGATATTTAGAGTCTGTTGGAATTATGTCAAAACGCAGCAATGTCCGTGCATGGACGCACGGACAAGGCGTTAGCGCCACGGACGGCGCTAAAAGCCGGTTGCGTCCTATAGCCAAAACCTAAATCATAATTCCTACAGAGTCTTAATATCGAAATACTGAGCGAGGGCACATGCAATTTCTGCAAACACCCGCCCCATAGCCAATAAAGTAAAAATAACGCAAAAATAATGAAAGAATAACGCAGAAAGGACACCACCATGAGCGAAAACATAAATGAACAGATAGAATGCTGCGACTGCAACGAAATCCACGAAGACCTTCTGAAAATAGTAAATGATACAATGCCGGAGGAAACCGAGCTCTACGACCTTGCAGAGCTTTTTAAGGTATTTGGCGACTCCACCCGGATCAGAATCCTCTTTGTGTTGTTTGAAGCGGAGGTATGCGTCTGCGACCTTGCAAAGGTGCTCAACATGACACAGTCCGCCATATCACACCAGCTTAGGATATTAAAGGCAAACAAGCTTGTAAACAGCAGACGTGAGGGCAAATCAGTGTTTTATTCACTTGCCGACGGACATGTGCGCACAATCATTGCGCAGGGACGTGAGCATATCGAGGAATAATACAGGGAGGAATATACGTGACAGAATTAGAAGAATACTATAACAAATTCAACGAGGAAAAGCGCCTGAACAGCCGTCACGGCAGGGTAGAGTTTATCACCTCCATGAAGTATATACACGATTGTCTTGGCAGCTTGATGAATGAGAAGCAGCTTGATCTTCACTCACAAATTAAAATACTGGATGTAGGTGCGGGAACAGGCAGATATTCAGTGCCTCTTGCCGAGGAAGGCTATGATGTGACAGCACTCGAGTTAGTTAAGCATAACCTCGGCAGACTGAAGCAAAAGAGCGATAAAGTAAAGGCATACCAGGGCAATGCCACAAGGCTTAAAAAGTTTGGAAACGATGAATTTGACCTCACACTCGTATTCGGACCTATGTATCATCTTAAATCGGCGGAGGAAAAGCTTGCCGCATTGAATGAGGCAAAAAGAGTGACAAAACCGGGCGGTTACATACTTGTAGCATACATTATGAATGAGTACAGCGTGATAACCTATGCCATAAAGGAGAAGCATATAAAAGAGGGCATAGAGGGCGGAATGCTCGATGAGAGCTTCCATTGTACAGAAAAAGCTAATGATTTGTACAGTTTTGTCCGATTAGAAGATATAGAGGCATTAAACGCACAGGCAGCGCTTACACGCGAAAAGATAATAGCAGCCGATGGCGCGGCAAATTATATCAGGCCATTTTTGAATGCTCTTGACGAGGAAGAGTTTGATATGTTTGTACAGTATCATCTTTCAACATGTGAGAGAGCAGACCTGATGGGAGCAAGTGCGCACACGGTTGATATTCTAAGGGTGTGAGGAATATGAGGAAAAATTATGAAAAACAAGGGATTAAAAATTCTATTATCTGTGCTTTTGGTTTTATGCATCATTATGGCGGGAGCGCTCATAGGAAAAGAATATATTGGAGATAATATAAAGGAAGCCGCTAACCGGAATGGTGTGGATGTAGTTAAAGACACATCGGATACCGGAAAAGAAGATGAGAATGCCGTTGACAGTACGGCAGAAGGCACAGCGAATACACAGTCTGATGCAGCCAAAGCTGAGACAACAGAAGCGGATACACAGCAGCCACAGATGTCAACCATAGTGATTACGGCTACAGGAGACTGTACACTCGGCAACAATCAGGAGCAAAGCTATGACGGCAGCTTTAATTCTTATTATGACTCAAAGGGACAGGACTACTTTTTCGGCGGCGTGAGAGATATTTTTGAGGCTGACGATATGACACTCATCAATCTGGAGTGTGTGCTGTCGGATGCGACGGAGCGCGTCGAAAAGCGCTGGAACCTTAAGGGAAAGCCTGAGTACATTGGAATTATGACGGGCAGCTCCATCGAGGCCTGCAGTCTTGGAAACAATCACACATACGACTATGGTCAGGCGGGACTGGACGATACGAGAAATGTGCTCGACAATGCCGGGATAGTGTACGGCTTCAATGATCATACCGGTATTTATGAGACTGCTGATGGGACAAGGATTGGAATAGTGTCGGTCAGCCTTTTGTCACAAAACGGTGACCGAGAGGCATATATCCAAAACGGTATAGCACAGCTTCGCGAGCAGGGAGCGGCGATAGTTATCGCATGCTGCCACTGGGGCATAGAGGGTGACCATTACCCTAATGACTATCAGCAGGCGGCGGCACACCGTATCATCGACTGGGGAGCAGACCTGGTAGTCGGAAACCACCCTCATGTACTGCAGGGGATGGAGGTCTATAACGGCAAAATGATATGCTACAGCCTTGGAAATTTCTGCTTCGGAGGCAATAAAAATCCGGCAGACAAGAATACGGCAATTTATCAGCAGACATTTACTCTGATAAATGGTGAATTGCAGCCGGGCATAGATGCGCAGATTATTCCATGCACCTTAAGCAGCACGAGCGCATACAATGATTTCAGACCGACAGTGGCTTCTGGCGAAAAAGCTCAGGAGATATGCAGTTTAATGAACACATATTCACAAAATTGTAGTAATATAGAGATTGATGAGCTTGGAAATCTGCATGTAAATTAATAGCAGATTTTGCAACTGTGAAGGTACTGAACAGATACGATTTTTAACGAATTAAGATAAAAAGCAGTCATGCAACAAATGGCATGTACCATCATACAAATATAGTAAGGGAGCAAAGAGCAATATGTATATGTGGAGAGAGCGCAGTAAAGAAGAAAAGCATGAGGATGTAGTAAATACAGGCCTGCAGCCGCTTGATGTGGTAGAGGGATTTAAGATACGTCCGGGCTTTTTCAGAATGTACGGAGCGTGCGTGGCATCGAACGGAGTGAGCTTTACCATCAATTCCCATGGAGCAACAAGGTGCACTCTTTTATTGTTCAAGCCACAGGCACCAAAGCCGTATGCGAGGATTCCATTTCCTGATTCATATAGGATAGGAGATACCTACTCCATGCTAGTTTACGACATAAAGCCGGATGAATTTGAGTATGCATTTTCATTTGACGGACCTTATGAGCCGGCAAAGGGACTTTTGTTTAACGAGGAAAATGTCCTTTTAGACCCATATTCCAGAGCGGTCACTGGACAGCGAAAATGGGGAGAAAAGCCGGAGGGTGGCAAGGATTTTGAGTACAGAGCCAGAGTTGTAAAAAGCAGCTTTGACTGGGGCAACATAAAGCAGCTTGAGCAGCCCTTTGAGGACCTTGTGATTTATGAGACACATGTGAGGGGCTATACAAAGGATAAGTCCTCTGGAGTCAGCGCACCGGGCACATTTGCCGGTTTGAAGGAAAAGATTCCGTATCTTAAGGACCTTGGAATAAATGCAGTGGAGCTCATGCCGATTTTTGAGTTTGATGAGATGGAGAGCGCGAGAGTGGTCGATGGTGTGCAGCTTTACAATTACTGGGGCTACAACACAGTATCATTTTTTGCACCGAATACCAGCTATTCCTTCAACGAGGAGCACAACCACGAGGGAGATGAGCTGAAATCGCTGATAAAGGCTTTAAAGGAAAATGGCATAGAGGTCATTCTTGATGTGGTGTTCAACCATACCGCTGAGGGAAATGAGATGGGACCGTGTTTCTCCTTCAAGGGAATAGACAATAACGTGTACTATATGCTGACACCGGATGCACACTACTACAATTTCAGTGGCTGTGGAAACGTTATGAACTGTAATCATCCTGTTGTGCGCAGCTTTATCATAGACTGTCTGAGACACTGGGCCATTGAGTACAGAGTGGATGGCTTTAGATTTGACCTGGCTTCCATTCTCGGAAGAGACCAAAACGGTGCACCTATGGCCAATCCGCCGATTCTTGAGTCGCTGGCATTCGACCCGGTACTTGGCAAGATGAAGCTCATCGCAGAGGCCTGGGATGCAGGCGGACTGTATCAGGTGGGAAGTTTCCCGTCATGGAACAGATGGGCTGAGTGGAACGGCAGATACAGGGATGACATGAGAAGCTTTTTAAAGGGCGATGACGGTATGGCGGGAAATGCCATCGCACGTATCACCGGCTCACGCGACCTTTACAGCCCGGAGAGCAGAGGACACAAGGCATCAGTCAATTTCATGACCTGTCATGATGGCTTTACACTGTATGATCTTTACTCATACAATGAAAAGCACAATGAGAAAAACGGCTGGAATAACACAGACGGAGACAATAACGGACATAGCTGGAACTGTGGCGCAGAGGGTGAGACAGACGATCCAAATGTAAACGGACTTAGAAGGCGCCTTATAAAGAATGCATTTGCAGCGCTTTTGTGTAGCCGTGGTCCGGCAATGTTTTTTGCGGGCGATGAGTTCTGTAACACCCAGTTTGGAAACAACAATGCGTATTGTCAGGACAATATTATTTCATGGCTCGACTGGAGCAGGCTTGAGGAATTCAAGGAAATCCATGATTTCGTGCGTCATATGATTCAGTTCAGGAAAGAGCATCCTATACTCAGAAAGATGACAAAGCCTTCATCCTGCCAGTTCCCGGAAATCAGTGTGCACAACGGTACACCGTTCAATGCCTCAACGGATTACAAGACAAAGCTTATCGGCATCATGTATGCCGGAAGAAATGAGGAGGACACGGAGGATGATATTGTATTCTATTGCATGAATGCATATTGGGAGCCACTTGTGACGCAGCTTCCGGTGCTTCCGAACGGAAAACACTGGCATGTGGACACCAACACCAATGTAGAGTATTTTGACGGAGAGGACTTCACGGCAAAGACAGAGCTTTTGGGTGTCAACACCATAAGAGTTCCTGCGAGAACCACGATAATACTTGTGGCAGAATAACAATAAAATCTGCGGCCTGCATACAGACAGGACGTATCAGCGTTTTGCTGCGGGGACGCAGGAAATTAGCGGATTTCGAGGTGTAGTCAGATTACGGGAATGCGTAGCATGTAGTAATCTGATTAATCATAAATGAGGGGCAAAATAGTTTTTGCCCCTCATATCATATATATAGTAAAAACAGCCCGGCACACATTGTGATATGTGCACCGGGCTGTTTTTCGTTACTGTTTTGGCTTAGACAGTAACATTCCTCCTTTCATTTTAATATATTTTATGTGACAGTTGTGGCAGCAGCCGGTGATGGTTGTGAAGTGATACCGGAAGGCCTTGTATATATCACATAATCAGTTGTGAGTTGGACAAATTTCGTCGATGAATCCGAGAAGATAATCGGGAGTGACACCGAAAACTGTGCACAAATTGCATATAATCAGATAGTCCGGTGTCCGTCTGCCGGTTCGGTAGCCTGATATGGCTGATTCAGAGCAGCATAAGATTTCGGCAAGAGCCTTATTGGTCAAAGCGTGAAGTCTCATCAGGTAGTCAAGTCTTTCCGGAAGAGTTTCATGGATTTTTGATAATTCCTTTTTTGTTAATGGTTTATGTAATTCTCTCATGAGCTGATTGTAGCCCATGAAGTGCGTATAGCACCTAAAAAGCGCGAAACGCGTTGTAGTTCTTTTAAAATAAGATAATATTACAAAATAAATGATAAGATTCTATATATTCCGGCGATGCAATCTAAATCCATCCACCATCGAAGGTGATTATCTGTCCTGTCAGATAATCAGACGCAGTGATGACAGAGTAAGCCATATCTGCGACCTCATCGGCTGTGGCAAAGCGTCCGGCAGGAATTTCATCGGCAAGCTCAGCTCTTTCTGCCTCGTCAAAGCAGCGGTTCATGTCTGTATCTATGACACCACAGGCAATGGCATTTACCGGAATGTGCGATGGCGCAAGCTCCTTGCCGAGTGCCTTGGTAAATGCATTTATACCGCCCTTGCAGGCAGAGTATGCCACCTCACAGGAGGCTCCGACATTGCCCCAGACAGATGAAATCTGTAGTATGCGGCCACTTTTTTCTGCAACCATGTGAGGGATGATGAGATTTGAAAAGTTAAAAACACCGGTCAGATTTACGGACACGATATTGCTCCATTCTTCAGGTGTCATATCACTGAGCAGACCGATATGCGATATGCCGGCATTGTTGACGAGTACATCTATATGACCGAAATGGGAAATGGTTTTTGTAATCATATCCTGGGCAAAGTAAAAGTCTCCCACATTTCCCGTGTAGCAGAGCACATCGACTCCGTAATTACTGTGCAGCTCTCCTGCAAGCTCTTTTAGTGTATCGGATGAACTGCGGCAACAAAGCGAGAGATTATAGCCACAGGAAGCAAACTTTTTGGCAATCGCAGCACCGATACCGCGGGAAGCTCCGGTTATTATAGCAGTTTTATTTATATGATTTGTCTGATTTGTCATGACATTCTCCTTATGATTTTCATACCCTGGTTCTGAATAGTTACAAATAATTACGTGATTAAATTACAGTTTAGCTACAGGCATGACACCCCGTTGTTAGGCTGGGCACATCAGTGTAAATTATTGCAAAACTATTAACAAATTACAGCATAAATAATATCACAAATATATATTATGGGGTAGACAAAATTATTACATTGTGATATTATTTAATAGTTGCAAAACAAATTGCAGACGGCGTGTGGCTCAGTTTGGTAGAGCGCTACGTTCGGGACGTAGAGGTCGCAAGTTCGAATCTTGTCACGCCGATTTATTTATGAATATATCAGAATAGTTATCGGCTATTTCATTTTAGAACACGCGCATAGCGTGTTTTTTATTTTAGTTCTTTGAAAATCAAAGTAATATATTGCGTTATTGATAAAATGGTGGTAATATAGTACTAACGTATTGGTTTGTTTTAAGAAAGAGACAGGAAATAGGGGATATGAATATTGTTTCACAAATGTGTGCCATAGCGGTAATGTTTGTTATAATATATTTTTATGTTTCACAGAAAAAGATTAGATTACACACATCGCGGGCATTTGTTGAGGTATGGATTGCAGGCATGCTGTCACTTTTCTTCGATATTTTTTCACTTGTTGCAATTGAAAAAAGGGACGGATATCCTCTCGCAGTTAAAAATTTTATTTGCAAATTGTACCTCTTGACGGTTACATGGGTTGCCATAGTGGCATTCTGGTATATTTGTGTGGATATTTTCAGAAAAAAAGAGCTTGAGTGCAAGTGGAGAAAGTGGTTGTGGATATTTGGAATTTTAACCGACATTCTGATAATGGTTGTACCGATTAAAATTTATGATTCCGATAATATAGTTTATACGTATGGTCCGGCAGTTCTTATAACATATGCGGTAACAGTAACTCTGTTGGGGCTTATTTTACTGCTGACCCAAAAATACAGGCAGGTTATAAACTCAAGAAGAAGAAAGAGTATGCTGGTCTGGGTGATCCTTATGTTTTCGGCGGCGGTTATTCAGTTTATTAATAATAAATTATTGATTGTTGGCTTTGCAAGTATGATAGGTGTGCTTGTAATTTTTATTATGCTTGAGAATCCGATGGCAAATATTGACAGAGATACAGGCTTTTTCAACCTTAATGCTTTTTTTGAATACATGAAGGAGGCATATGGACAGGGAAAGGACGTATCGATAGTGTGTGTTCGTTACGGCAGCAACGGAAATGAGGTTTTTTCCAGCAAGATGGAAAACAGTATTTTTTTTGAGGTTGTTTCATTTATAAAAAATATACCTGATAATTATGTTTTTAGGAGCTCGGCAAACGAGTATCTTCTGGTTTTTGAGAATATTGATTGTGCAGAAAAAACAATCGGAATATTGGAACGCAGGTTCGACAAGCCATGGGGCGGTGACAATATGACGATGCTGTTTGGGGAGATATATTATCTAAGGTCTACTGAGATTGTGCGGAGACCATCGGATATACTGGGGCTTTTTCAATATGCCAAGCGTAACAGAGCTGAGTTTACAGGGCGTGGCGTGATGCTAATTAATAATGCGGTTATTGAGCACATATATGATGAAAATTCGATTGAGAATGAGATAATAGAGGCATTGCGCGATAATCGTGTTGAAGTATTTTACCAGCCTATTTATAATACTAAAACACATAAATTCACTTCTGCGGAGGCACTTGTCAGAATAAGGTCGCGTGAGGGAAATATCATACCTTCGGGCAGATTTATTTCTGTGGCTGAGAAGCGGGGACTCATTCTACGGCTTGGAGAGCGCGTGTTTGAGATGGTGTGCAGATTTATTGTACAGCATGATATACATGCAATGGGACTTGAGTATATTGAATGCAATCTGTCAGTGGTGCAGTGTGCCTATGAGCATTTAGCGCAGGATTTTATTGCAATTATGGAGAAATATCATGTGGATGCAAAAGATATTGTGCTTGAGATTACAGAGTCTGCATCTATCACTGAAAAAAAGATACTGCTTGATAATATGAATGCCCTGCGTAAGGTGGGAGTGAGGTTTGCGCTGGATGATTTTGGCACAGGTCAGTCAAATTTAAGCTATATTGTTGATATGCCGATTGACATTGTGAAATTTGACAGAGGCATGACAAATGCGTATTTCGACAATGGAAAGGGCAAGCCGGTTATGGATGCCGCAATGGGCATGATTCAAAAGCTAAAGCTTGAGATTGTTTCTGAGGGAATTGAGGAGAAGGAGCAGTTTGCAAAGCTGGATGAGCTTGGAATAGATTACATTCAGGGCTATTATTTCTCAAAACCGAGAAATGCTGCTGAGTTTATTTCATTCATAGAAAGCAATAATGCATAGTTTATTTTATTCATAGAAAGCAATAATGCATGGTTTATTTCATTCATAGAAAGCAATAATGCATGGTTTATTTTATTCATACAAGATAATAATGATATGAGGGGCAAAAGGTATTTTGCCCCTCATATCATTATTAATCAGATTACTACATGTTACGCATTCCCGTAATCTGACTACACCTCGAAATCCGCTAATTTTCTGCGTCCTCGCAGCAAATTGCTACTTTCTCGGTGTAGTGCGGGTCACTAAGGTATACATCGAATTGCATGCAAGCGTGCATCGATGATACCTTTTGACCCTTTAATCATAATATTTGGGTAGAAATGTTTCCATATGGCAGGGGCATCTATGAATCTTGAGCAGTAATTATTTTTATTTTTTCTGAAAATTCACTTTTTTGTCTTTTTATTTAGAAAATGCTGGATTTTTAAATTATCATAATGTACAATAGCCATAGGTTGATAGCATAGAAAGCGGGTCTTGTGGAGCTGAAACCGCAGAAATCCCCGAAACAGCAGCCCAAACCCGCCCAAAAATCCGGAAAAAAGCAGAAAAAAGTAGCTGAAACCGCAGAAATCCGCAAAACAGCACCCCAAACCCGCCCAAAAATCCGGAAAAAAGCAGAAAAAAGTAGCTGAAACCGCAGAAATTCCCCAAACAGCACCCCAAACCCGCCCAAAAATCCGGAAAAAAGCAGAAAAAAAGTAGCTGAAACCGTAGAAATTCCCCAAACAGCACCCCAAACCCCGCCAAAAATCCGGAAAAAAGCAGGAAAAAGTAGCTGAAACCGTAGAAATTCCCCAAACAGCACCCCAAACCCCGCCAAAAATCTGGAAAAAAGTAGAAAAAAGTAGCTGAAACCGCAGAAATCTCCGAAACAGCACCCCAAACCCGTCCAAAAATCCGGTAAAGAGCAGAAAAAAGTAGCTGAAACCGCAGAAATCCGCAAAACAGCTCCAAACTATAGTCGGTTTCTATATTTATATGGTGCTATCAAACAAATGGAGACCATAATCTCCACTTTTGAAGATAAATGACAGCTTTCATTTATCATATTCCCCACAAAAACAATTGAATTACTGTTAGAATCACATACATGGCATCACATGATGCAAAGAGTTAGGAGGAAAATAAAATAAGTTCAATAGATAATAGAATCCAATGGTTGGAAGGTGAGATATTAGAGATTCAGGAAAGGCTGGAGACCATCACTGAGGAAGGGACAATCTATCCAACACAAAAGGATGGAAATGTTAAATGGTATGTTTGGAAAAATGGCAGAAGAGAGTATTTATCAAAGAAAAATGATAAAGAAATCAAAAATCTTGTCAATAAAAAATATCTGGAGCTTTATCTGAAGGACACAATAAATGAGCTCAGACTACTTGAGACAAACAGGAAGGCTCGGAAAAAATATAAAACGGATTATGCCCAGAAAATGTTAAAGCAAAAGCATTATAGCAGTATACTTTTAGCAGTTGATAAGAAGGAAAATGAAGAGACACAGGTTCCTAACCCTGAAGCTCTCAAGTTTTATACTAAAATGGGAATTATAGTGCGGTCAAAATCAGAAGTAATTATTGCGACAGCCTTGTATGATAATAATATAAAGTTTGAGTACGAGAAGGCGATTAAAATCTCAGATGTTATTTATTATCCCGATTTTACGGTTGAGAAGAAAAATGGCGACATAATTCTGTGGGAGCATCTTGGCTTGATAGACAATCCTGATTATCGAAACAAAGTTTATCGAAAGATAATGAAATATAACGAAAATGGATATTATCAGGGAAAAAATCTTATATTGACATATGAAACAGCGGAAAGTCCATTGGACCCAATGGATGTAGAACATGAAATAGAAAAAATGTGCAGATGATAAAATGCTAAAAAAATTACGTAGAAAATTTATAGCCATAGCAATGTTATGAGTTTCAATTGTTCTTATTGCAATTGTAGGCACGATAAACATCGCAAACTATATAAGTACAAACGAGGCGTTTGATGCACGTCTTAAGCTGATTGCCGGAAACGGAGGAACATTCCCGGATCTTTTATAGAACAGAAAACATGGGAGTGGAAGGCAATAAAATCGACAGTATAAATGCTGAAAACAATAAAAAAATGCTGAAAACACAAACACCGGCACAGAAAACACAAACACAGATACATTCGGCAATACAGCAGATGAAAGTACAAATAAAGGGACTCCCACGCTCAAAGAGCCACCATCCGGCAGAACAGATGTACAGCCACCGGAGGATATGAATTTATAATCGTATTGTAGATTAAAAATATTTTTTTACATGCATTTTACACACTAATGATTTTGCATTTTACATTTCCCCATTACTATATCAGTTGTAACAAACAAAGAAATAAATTCAAGAAAGAAATGAAAGAGGAAATTAAAATGAAAAATCGTATGAAAAAACTTTTAGTTTTAGCAACTGCTGCAACAATGATGACAGCAGCATTTACAGGATGTGGCTCAAGCTCAGACGGAGCAGACAACAATGCAGATACAAGCGCAGATAAGAGCGCAGATGAAGGTACATCAAATGAGAACTTAAGCGGTTCACTTTCACTTGCAGGAAGTACTTCAATGGAGAAGCTTTGTGAGGCACTCAAGGAGTCATTCATGGAGAAAACCCCTGGAGTAACAGTAACAGTTGAGTATACAGGCTCTGGTTCAGGAATCGAGTCAGTAACAGCAGGAAGCGTAGATATCGGAGATTCTTCAAGAGCACTTACAGATGATGAGAAAGCAAACGGCGTTGAGGAAAACATCGTAGCAATCGACGGAATCGCAGTAATCACAGACAAGGACAACTCAGTAACAGAGCTTACATCAGATGACTTAAAGAAAATCTACACAGGTGAGATTTCAAACTGGAAAGACCTTGGTGGAAAAGATGAGGCAATCGTAGCAATCGGCCGTGAGGCCGCTTCAGGTACAAGAGGAGCCTTCGAGGAGCTTCTTGATGTAAAGGATCAGTGTAAATATGCACAGGAGCTTGACTCAACAGGAGCAGTTCTTGCAAAGGTAGGCTCAACACCGGGAGCAATCGGATATGTTTCACTTGACGTGCTTGATGATACAGTAACAGCAATGAAAATTGACGGAGTAGAGGCAACAGAGGAAAACATTGTAGCAGGCAAATATCTCCTTTCTCGTCCATTCGTAATGGCTACAAAGGGCAAGATTGACGAGCAGAACGATATTGTTAAAGCTTGGTTTGACTATGTAAACTCAGATGAGGGACAGGCAGTTATCAAGAAGGTAGGCCTTATCCTCCCACAGTAGAAATTATCGGTCATAGTAATGATACAAAATACAGACATCGATGCGAGACATAACTAGTAAGTATAAGTATAAAAAATAATGCAAAATACAGACATCGATACGAGACATCGCTAGTAAGTATAAGTATAAAAAATAATACAAAATACAGACATCGATACGAGACATCGCTAGTAAGTATAAGTATAAAAATAATATAAAATACAGACATCGATATTAGACATCAGTATTAATACATATCGATAAGATACAGGGTTTCCTCAGGAAATGGCAGGTTTCCTGGGGAACTTTTTGAAACAAGGAGTATCAAATGAAACATAAATCCATAGTAGAGAATGTTGCCAAAATAATATTTACGGTATGTGCGGTTGTGGCAATATTCGCAGTATTATCAATAACAATTTATATGTTCCTTAAAGGCGCACCGGCATTTTTCAAGGTCGGAGTGTTAAACCTTTTATTCGGAACAAAATGGGCGCCGACAGCGGCAGACCCAAGCTACGGAATATTGTACATAATCCTCACATCCATCATAGGAACAGCAGTATCTATCCTTATAGGAGTACCGATTGCTCTTCTTACGGCAGTATTTCTCACTGAGGTGTCAAACAAAAAGCTCTCAGCAGTAGTGCAGCCGGCAGTAGAGCTGCTTGCAGCCATTCCATCAGTAATCTATGGACTTTTAGGACTTATGATACTTAATCCGGTATTATACAAGCTGGAGAAACATATTTTTGCAAACTCAGCAACACATCAGTTTACCGGCGGATCAAATCTGCTTGCAGCAATCATAGTGCTTGCAATCATGATTCTTCCTACGGTAATCAACATGAGCGTATCATCAATACAGGCAGTACCGCAGCAGATGAGAGCGGCATCCCTTGCTCTTGGAGCAACAAAGATACAGACAATATTTAAAGTGACGGTTCCTGCAGCAAAGTCAGGAATCATGACAGGAATTGTGCTCGGAATAGGTCGTGCGCTCGGAGAAGCGATGGCTATCAACATGGTAGCCGGTGGAACTGTAAGTTTTCCACTTCCGTTCAACTCAGTGCGTTTCCTTACCACACAGCTCGTCAGCGAGATGGGATATGCCAGCGGACTCCACAGACAGGTGCTTTTCTCAGTAGGTCTTGTGCTTTTTGTGTTTATCATGATAATCAACCTCACCCTTATGAAACTCAAAAAGAAAGGAGCTGTGGAAAATGACTAGTATAAATGGAAAACGCCGCAGAATAGGCGATGATGTAGTATATTTTTTCATATATCTGTGTGCAGCATTATCGGTAGTGCTGCTTGCGGGAATCATCATATATGTATTTGTCAGGGGAATCGGCCAGGTAAACTGGCAGTTTCTGACCAGCGAGACATCTGTCTTAAGAGGTACCATTGGAATAGCGGGCAACCTGCTCAATACACTTTACATCATAATTATCACCATGCTTATAGCAACTCCTGTCGGAGTGGGAGCAGCCGTGTACTTGAATGAGTATGCAAAGCCGGGTAAGCTCGTATCCACAATAGAGTTTGCCACAGAGACACTTGCAGGAATACCGTCAATCATCTTCGGTCTCTTCGGAATGATGTTCTTTGGACAGACAATAGGCTTTGGCTACAGTATACTGACAGGCTCACTGACACTGACACTCATGGTTCTGCCTCTCATCACAAGAAATACACAGGAGGCACTGAAAACTGTACCGGACAGCTACAGACACGGCGCAGTCGGACTTGGAGCCGGAAAATGGCACACTATCCGCACCATTCTGCTGCCGTCAGCCATGCCGGGAATCATCACAGGTGTTATCCTTGCAATCGGCCGAATAGTCGGTGAGTCAGCAGCACTCCTCTTTACAGCAGGAAGTGCAGGAATGCTTCCAAAGGTTGCCAGCGGATATTTCTCAAAGATAATGCAGTCGGGTGGAACACTTACCATCAAGCTCTACCTTGCAGCGACAAGTGAGGGAAAATTCGACCAGGCATTTGGAATTGCGGTTGTGCTTCTCGTAATCGTATTCCTTATCAATATACTGACAAAGGTGCTGGCAAAGAAATTCCAGGCGAAGTAAGCTAAGTAAAGCAGATAAAGCTAAGTAAAGTAAATAAAGCAAAGTAAATAAAGCAAAGTAAGCCCGGTAAGGTAATCTAAGACGGCCGGACAATGAAAGTAAATTTGGCACAGCAAAATTAGTAAACAAATCAACCGGTTATTATAATGATATGAGGGCCAAAAGGTATTTTACCCCTTTAATCATAATAATAAATTAACGTATGTAGTAAATAACCAATATAATAATCAAACTAAGAAAAGAAGCTTCGATTTGATATCAGTAAATCGGAGCTTCTTTTGAGTTTCATTAAGATTATTTCTTAAACAAATCTTAATGCGTTACATAATTGGATTTTAATGTTACAATTGATACAATAACACCAACATAAAACTTCCGGAGGCAATTATGTATAAAGTATTAGTATGTGATGATGAGAAAGACATTGTATCAGCAATCAGCATTTATTTGACCAGCGATGGCTACGAGGTAATCCCGGCGCGAAACGGACTGGAGGCGCTCGATATAGTAAAGCACAATGATGTGCATCTTGTTCTGATGGATATCATGATGCCTGTCATGGACGGCATAGAGGCGATGGTGGAAATCAGAAAAATCTCTAATGTGCCGGTCATACTGCTCACTGCCAAAAGTGAGGACACTGACAAGGTACTCGGGCTCACGGTCGGAGCAGACGACTATGTGACGAAACCGTTTAACCCGGTAGAGCTGCAGGCAAGGGTGAAGTCACAGATCAGGAGATACATGCTTCTTGGCGCAGGCAATACAAGCGCAGGAAAGCTGGTAATCGGCGGCATTGAGCTGGATGACAAATCAAAGACAGTGACAGTTGATGGCGAGGCAGCAAATCTCACACGTACAGAGTACGATATTTTGAAGCTTCTCATGGAGCATCCGGGCGAGGTGTATTCGCCGAATCAGATATATACAAAGGTCTGGAAGGATGAGCCGTATGGGACAGAAAACACGGTGGCGGTACATATCCGTCATCTCAGAGAAAAGGTTGAGATAAATCCGGCTGAGCCAAGATACTTAAAGGTCATCTGGGGTCGCGGATACAAAATTGACGCTGAATAGGTGCATGCTTGATACAGCTTTGTCAAGTGAAGCACTATAAAATGGAAGGTGAATGATATGAAAAAAATATCAAGGAATCTGTGGCTTAAGCTTGTAGCATTTATAGTGTGCTCGGTCATGGCGGCAGGGCTTGTTGTAACAACGATAGTTGCAGTGTATACAAACAATTATGAAAGCACAGCACAGCTAAGGGATGAAATTCATGCGAATATTGCAGGAGCCTATAGCAGGCAGATGGTGTACAACTATGAATCCGGTGATGACAATGCATTTTCGCAGATGACTAATGATACCAATCTGCAGGTCGCAGTGGTAAAGAGCAATGAAACATCAGAGGACAAGGTGGATGTGAAATCTGATGCTGCAAAGGTGTATTCAAGCGTGGATAAAATATCAAATCCGGATTTTATTTTTAGCTACAAGGCAAAGAACTTAACGCGGAACAGGCTATCAAATCTGTGGGATGCAATGAGTGGCAGCTATGAAGAGTCAGACGATGCATCAAACGATATGAACAGTGAGAGAATCAGCTCAATCATGTATTCCAGGACAAATGGGCTCTTTTATCTGTGCCTGAATGATGGTACAGCTTATGTCATTCCAAAGGTGAGGGTGATGACAGGATCTAACGATAACAGCTCGCTTGGCTTATATAAGGCAGTTGAGAAAACTGATGAGAATGGAAATAATTACTTTGCCTACGAGGAGATGTTTACAGGCCAGTCGCTCGATATTACAGGCTTCACCGAGTGGAAAAATGTAAAGTGCTACGATGAAAAAGGAAATCATATAAAGTGTGGCATGAATCTGGGGGATAACGATAATTCTGGCTTTGATAGTGACGGCTCTTACTACGATTATGATGAGGATATTTATTATGACCGTTATGAAATCATAAAAGTGGTGGAGCAGGTGAATGAGAGCTATGAGCTTTTACCGGATACCTTTAATATATCGGATACCGGAATTGTGTACTATCCATACACCCCAACGGAAGAGCAGCCTGAGTACTATTATGTGTATGCAAAGCTTCCGCAGCAGCTTCAGGAAAAGGGCGATTACTTCAATCAGGCAGACAGCTTACTTGACGTCATGGAATTTACAGAGGCTCATTTGAGTGTATTGTTTGTCGTATTTATACTTGGTTTTGTGATTACAGCGGGATATCTGCTGGCAGTTGCCGGAAAACGTGCAGAGTCAGAGGAAATTAAATTACGATTATATGACAGG
>ONHG01000007.1 GCA_900317585.1 uncultured Lachnospiraceae bacterium
TCATCACTGGTTGCCTTGTCCTGCTCTATCGCACTTAGCGTACGGGACAGGTTTGTCCTTACTTTTCTGTAAATCATTCACTTCTCCTTCTGATTTTCTCATAAAAATCTTCGTAACTTCGTAATTATTCAATACTTCTTTGAAAATAGCTGCCCTCAAAGATTCCTTAAATTTAAAAAGCTCTTAAAAGCAGGAAACTATTAAGAAGCTACTAAAAAAACGAACATATTCAATAATTACTGAATAATCACTCCTTAAAACCCTTAAAATTCCAATTAAACATTTGCCACGTATAGATACGATCAGACATTTCCTGGCAATACTGAAACGGCTCGAATTGTGTGTTTAAATTATACCATTGGTTGTATACCTTTGCAAGACTTTTATTTTTTTGTTCTTCCCACGCCTTACTGTCAGTCCCTGCAGTTGTTATGCCATTTTTTCAACACTAAAAAAGCAGCCCCGGGTTCACACTCAAGGTCTGCTTTTTTCATTTTATAGAGTGTCCATAGCCTGATACATGGTGAGCATTGGTGCCATAACTGCTGCCACAAGCACACCGACAATTGCGGCCAGTACAAGAATAATCATAGGCTCGATTGCAGCCATAACTGTCTGGGTAGCCATCTCTACTTCCTCATCATAGTAGTCTGCAAGACGCGTGAGCATACCCTCGAGGTCTCCTGTTTCCTCTCCGATTCTGGTCATATGTGATACCATAGGTGGAAACAGTCCACACGCTGTGATTGGCTCTGAGAGAGGAACACCCTTGCTGACCTCCTCTCTTGCCTTGTTCAATGCATTTCTGTAGAGAGCGTTTTTCATGGTATTTGCAGTAATACCAAGTGCCTCTATCATTGGAAGTCCTGAATATACCAGTGTTGAAAGTGTACGAGCATAATTGCTGGCCGCGGTTTTTATGTTTAGCTTTCCAAAAACCGGAAGCTTTCTGGCCAGTGTACCAAAAAATATCTGTCCACTGTTGGTCTTCTTATACGCCTTTATCGCAATAACCGCTATCGCGACTACTGCTACAATTATATACCAGTAACCGGTGACAAAATTACTCATTGCCAAAACCGCTTTTGTGATTCCAGGAAGTTCTGTACCGAGATCATTAAACATATCTGAATAGCTAGGAATTACCTTAACAAGCATGACAATTACAACTGCTATCGCAACTATTACGACAATTATAGGATAAACGGCAGCTTTTTTTATCATACCGTTTAGCTTTGCTGATTTCTCAAAATGTGCTGACATTCTTTCAAACGCAACATCTATTTTACCTGATGCCTCTCCTGCCGCAACCATGCTGACCATGATATCAGGAAAAACGTTGGGATACTTTTTCAGACTGTCTGAGAGTGTCTCACCTTTTTGGATTTCCGCATGCACGCCCTTTATAGCCTTTGCCATCGTCTTGTTCTCTGTCTGGTCAGAAAGCATATCGAGTGTGTCAAGAATTGTGACACCTGCATTTATCATACTTGTGAACTGACGACAGAACACTGACAAGTCTCGCGGTTTCACCTTTCCGCCTATGCTAAAGGATATTTCCTTTGTGAGTGCAGTTGCTTTTGTAAGACTTATGACCATATTTCCTTCAAGCTTTAGCTTATTTTTTGCCTCAAGTTCTGTCTCTGCAACTATATTTCCTTTTTTTTCTTTTCCGTTTGGATCTATGACCTGATATGTCCAATCAGCCACTTTCGTATCCTCCTTTACGGTAATTCAACAATTTTATATAAATTACTTCTTAATTTAATGTACATCTGATAATACTAATAGCGAAGATGAATGCGGTTAGACATGGCAGCCGGATCGTGGGCATACGATAATGCTGTTTCCGGTGCAATGAGCCCCTGACTGTAATACTGTGTGATGCAGTCATCCATAGTCTGCATGCCTTCCCTCTTTGATGTCTGTATAATTGACGGAATCTGAAAAGCCTTTGCCTCACGGATCAGGTTTCTGATAGCATTGTTGGCAAGAAGCACCTCAAATGCTGCTATTCGTCCACCGTTTACCATTGGAAGCAGATGCTGGGCTATGATGCCCTCGAGTACACCTGAAAGCTGCACTCTTATCTGCTGCTGCTGATGTGGCGGGAACACATCTATGATACGGTCTATTGCATCAGCCGCACTGTTTGTATGAAGCGTGGAGAAAACAAGATGTCCTGTTTCTGCTGCTGTGATAGCTGTAGAAATAGTCTCAAGATCACGCATCTCTCCTACAAGTATTACATCCGGATCCTGTCTGAGTGCAGCACGAAGCGCAGCCGCATATGACAGTGTATCTTTTCCAACCTCTCTCTGTGTCACTATAGAACGCTTTCTTGAATGAAGGTACTCTATAGGATCTTCCAGCGTGATTATATTTTTTGAATCTCTTGTTGCTATTACGTCAATAAGACTGGCAAGTGTGGTTGATTTTCCACTTCCTGTGGCTCCTGTTACCAGAACCAGCCCTCTCATCTTTGTGGTAAGATTCACTACCGCCTGCGGTATTCCAAGCTGCTGTGGTGAAGGTACATCATATGAAAGGATTCGAAGAGCTGCCGCATATGAACCTCTCTGTCTGAACACATTCGCCCTGACTCGTGAAAAGCCCTCTACTGAAAAAGCAAAATCAAGCTCTCCCTTTTCCTTAAGCTCCCCAAGAAGCTCTCTTGGAACTATCGGACTAAGCAGATTATCTGTCTCCTTGTCGGTCAATACCATATTTCCCTGTGGCACAAGAGTTCCGTCTATACGAAGCATTACCGGATTTCCCGGCGCGATATGTATATCTGATGAATTCTGCTGCTGTGCCGCTCTAAGTACGTCTGTTATCTGCATTTTTCTCCCCCCTTAGTTCTCAAATGTTGTCTTTAACATCTCATGATATGAGGTCACTCCCTGAAGAACCAGTCTTATTGCACTCTGTCTTAAGGTATGCATGCCCTCAGTACAGGCTGTCTCATTGATTTCATCAGGCGAAGCGCCTTTTCCTATGAGCGTTTTAAGCTTTGGTGTAACTGTCATTATCTCATATATTCCTATTCGACCTTTATAGCCGGTATGGTCGCAGCATTCACAGCCACATGGCTCATATACTTTCACCGGTTTAAATGCCGGAATACCCATAAATTCCTTTTCCTCTTCTGTGAGCAGATGCTCCTTCTTGCAATCCGGACAAAGTCTTCTGACAAGTCTCTGCGCAATAATTCCCTTTACAGAATCTGCCAGCAGATAGCTCTCCACTCCCATATCCTCAAGTCGTGAAAGCGTACTCGCAGAACTGTTTGTATGCAGTGTGCTTACCACAAGGTGTCCTGTGATGGATGCCTGCACCGCAATCTCCGCTGTCTCACGGTCTCGAATCTCACCGATCATGATGATATCAGGGTCCTGTCGCAGAATAGAACGAAGTGCTGACGCAAATGTCAGATCCGCCTTATTATTTACCTGAACCTGGTTGATTCCGTCTATATTGGCCTCCACAGGATCCTCAACCGTGATAATATTTACGTCCTCACTGTTCAGCTCAGAAAGCGCTGTGTAAAGTGTCGTTGACTTACCACTTCCTGTAGGTCCTGTTACCAGTATGATACCATTGGTATTCATCAGTATATGATCAAAGGCCTTAAGCTCTTCGTCTGAAAATCCCAGCTCCTTTTTATCTCTTGTAAGTGCCTTTTTCTGCGCAAGTCGCATAACACATTTCTCACCGAATACTGTCGGAAGGATTGATACTCGGATATCATACTCTGTCTTGTCTATCTCCATAGTGATACGGCCGTCCTGCGGCTTTCGCTTCTCTGAAATATCCATGCCTCCGATAATTTTCAGTCGGGTAATGATAGCTGAGAGAAGATGTATGCTGTAGGATGCCTTCTCATAAAGCGCACCATCAATTCTGTAGCGCACTCTGACCTTATTTTCAAGTGCTTCTATATGTATATCTGAAGCCCTGAGTCTGGCTGCCTGCTCAATTATAGAGTTGACAAGCAAAACAACCGGTGAATTGTTGACGTCCTTGCTGGTAGCTTCCTCTGCCTCGGCATTTTTCTGCTCACGCTCTTTTCGCTCTCTTGCATACTCCTGCGCTGCCTTCATGGCCTCGGTATCACCATAGTACTTGTCAAGTGTCAGAAGAATATCTCTGGCTGTCGCAACCGCCGGCTCAGCCTGCAGATTTGTGATGATGGAAAAATCATCCAGTGCGACCATATCCATCGGATCTGCCATTGCTACATGTACGATATTGGCATTCTTTGGATCAAATGCAATTGGTATCATGACATGCTTTCTGAGCACTGTCTCATTGACAAGCGCCTGTACCTCTTCCGGAATGTTCATGGCACTGACATTCACAAATGGAAGCTCAAGCTGCTGCGAAAGTGCCTTTGCAATCTGAAGCTCATTGGTAAATCCAAGCTCTACAAGAGTCTCACCTATCTTTTTGTGAGTCTCCTTTGATTTTTTCAGAGCCTGCTCAAGCTGCTCCTGAGTTATTACATTTTCATTTATAAGCATATCTCCGATACGCTTTTTCTCTCGTCTTAAAGCCATTTCGGCTCCCCCTTCGTCTCATATAGGAAAATTGTACCATTATAATTATCTTATTTCAAGTGCTTTATCAAGAAAATTTTGACGTATAACCCGACATGGTAATGTAAGGCTATACGTCTTAAAATAACTCTGTATTTAAGTCCTGCCGGAGCATAGACTCTCCCGGAGCATAGACTCTCATTGTTAAAAACTAACGATTCCGAGTGCCTGCAGCAACAGTATAAGCAGGAATGCCGGTGCAATAAATTTAACCATGATTATATAAAGTCCTTTTCTGGTGAATTTGCTGCCTCCGCGTGTCACCTCATCTATTATTACCTTTGGACTTACTATCCAGCCGATAAGGATACATGTGGCAAGTGCCACGATTGGCATGAGCACATTGTTGCTGACATAGTCCATTATATCAAGTATCTGTCCGACTGTGCCGTTTGGAAGCTTAACCTCCATATAGAGCTTATTGTAGCCAAGGCAGACTATTATCTCTGCAATCAGACCGTATACCGTGACTAAAATTGCGCTTTTTCTGCGGCTCCAGTGAAATCTGTCTATAAGACTCGATACAATAGCCTCCATAATTGATACAGACGATGTGACTGCTGCAAATGCAACTATCATGAAGAATATAAGTCCCACAATATCTCCTGCTATTCCCATTGCATCAAATACCTTTGGCAGTGATATAAACATAAGACCCGGTCCTGCTGACATGCCGTCTCTGCCCATAAATACATATACTGCCGGAATAATCATAAGACCTGCAAGAAATGCAACAAGTGTATCAAAAATCTCGATCTGGTTGATTGAGCCCATGAGCTTTGATTCCTTCTTGACATACGAACCATATGCAACCATGATTCCCATAGCCACACTGATTGAGTAGAACAGCTGACCGAGCGCATCAACAAATACTGTGACAAGCTTTTGCATTGTAAGCCCCTTGAAGTCAGGAACCACATATATCTTAAGACCCTCAAGACCACTTCTTACTGCGCCTGATGCCTCCTTATAATTAAGCGTCAGTGAGAAAATACCGATTGCAAAAATAAGCACAACAAGGATAGGCATGAGCACCTTGCTGAAGCGCTCGATACCTCTATTGACTCCGCCAATGACAACTGCTGCTGTTAAAAGCAGATACACCACTCCAAATATGATTGGTGCCCACTGGCCTGTGATAAAGCCTGTGAAATATCCATCCGCAACTGCATTCTTACCGCTTCCTGTAATAAAAAGTGTAAAGTATTTTAAAACCCATCCACCTATAGTACAGTAGTAAGGCAGAATAATAGCCGGTACTATACATGCAAGCACACCGATAAACTTACCCTTTGGATTGATAAGACCATACGCGGTGAGCGGTCCCTGTCCGGTCTTACGTCCTATTGCAATCTCAGTGGTAAGCAATGTAAAACCAAAGGTCAGAACAAGTATCAGATACACCAGCAGAAAAAGTCCTCCTCCGTCCTTTGCTGCCAGATACGGAAACCTCCATATATTTCCAAGTCCTACCGCACTGCCGGCTGCCGCAAGAACGAACCCAATGTTGCCGGAAAAAGTGCTTCTTGATTTTTCTTTCATTTTCTACTGTCTCCTTAATATATTATATAGTTTAATTTCGATTTAATATGGACATTGTTTCCATTTATAAATCTAATATACCTATTATAATCATCTAGAGTACTTTTTGCAATGGTTGATATTATTTATACGCATTTGCAGTACGTGTGGTGGCACATGGCAGGTGTCGTGAGTGCTACGCTATACTGTCAAGATACTGTACGAATTATGCCTCAAAAACTTTCTTAACTTGACGAAACCGTCGCTATTCGCTCTAACGACACCTGCCATGTGCCACCACACGTAACGCAAATTCACCACAACATAAGGAACGTAAGCCCCGGGTACCGCTGGCGCACACGTACTCCCGCCGGAGCGCATAGCGAAGTGGCTTAGATACTGTAGAAATTATGCCCACAAAACGCAGAAATACCCAGCCATGGACGGCTGGGTAAGGCGTTATGCGCCACGGACGGCGCATAAAAGCCGTTTTCGTCAAGCATCGAAACACTCAAAGCATAATTTCGTACAGTATCTTAGCCACGCAGCGTAGCGACAGTGGGAGTACGTGTGCACCCGTGGTACCCGGGGCTTACGTTCCGTACTATTATCCTAAATAAGGTTCTTGATTCCCTCTGTTAAACGCTTTGCAACTCTCACATTGTTCATAGTGTAAAGATGAATCCCCTCCACATCATTAGCTAAAAGCTCAATTATCTGACTCTCGCAGTAAGACATTCCGGCATCAAAAAGTGCAGCCTTGTTGTCTCCGTATCTGTGGACAATCTTCTGGAACTTCTCAGGGAACTTTGCTCCGCACATTGTGACCATTCTCTGAATCTGAGCCGCATTGATACAAGGCATGATGCCCGGGATAACAGGCACATTGATACCTGCAAGCCTGCAGTCCTCAGCAAAATTGAAGAAGGTATCATTGTCAAAGAAGAGCTGTGATAAAAGAAGCTCTGCTCCTGCATCAACCTTTTTCTTAAGATTCTTAATATCATCTACCTTATCAGCTGCCTCCGGATGGATGTCCGGGTAGCACGCACCTGCGATACAGAACTGATTGCCTGTGGTATCCTTTATGTATTTAATCAAATCGCTTGCATGGAGAAAATCCTCCTTTGCAGGCACGTTCGGATTTCTGTCTCCTCTTAAAGCGAGGATATTCTCAATGCCCTCATATGAAAGCTGTCTGGTGAACTCATCTATTTCTGCCTTGTTATAGCACAGACATGTAAGGTGTACGACCGGCTCCACATTGTACTGGTTCTTGATTTTCTTCGCAATCTCGATAGTCTTGTTATTGTTTGAGCTGCCGCCTGCGCCAAATGTCACGCTGATGTACTCAGGATGACAATCACAGAGTATTTCAAGCATCTCATCTATATTTTTGAAGTCTTCCTCCTTCTTTGGTGGAAATATCTCAAAGGAGAGCGACTGTGGTTTGTTTGTATGTATCTGTGTAATCTTCATGTTATCCTCCGGTATATATGGTTATTCAATAATTTGTAATTTTTATAGTCCATATATTACTGTAGTTTTTTGTCATTGTAAAATATATTTTTCTTTTAGTTTGTCATAAATAAAATCTATATCAAAACTTGCTGAGTCTTTGATTTTTTTTAATGTGGTGATATAATGAACAAAGCAAATCCAAAAGGGGTAACTTATGAAAAAAATAGATTTTGATAACGATTCGATAAAGAAAAATATATTGCAGGCTGCTCTGCCCATGCTGGCAGCTCAGATTCTAAGCCTGTTGTACAATATAGTAGACCGCATATACATTGCCCGCATACCGGATATGGGAACCACTGCACTCGGTGCTGTGGGACTTTGCTTTCCTATTATAATGCTGACAATCGCTTTCTCCAATCTCTTTGGAAGCGGTGGTGCTCCGCTTTTTTCAATAAAAAGAGGCATGAGTGATGACAGAGCCGCCAATACTATAATGAATACGAGCTTTACAATGGTCTGCACATTCGCAGTCGCTTTTACAGCTTTGTGCATGATTTTTGCAAAGCCCCTTTTAATCGTGTTTGGCGCATCTGAAAATGCTCTCAAATACGCTCTGCCATACCTGCTCATTTATTTGATAGGAACACTCCCATCCATGATTTCAACCGGCATGAATCCCTTTATCAATGCTCAGGGCTACTCCACTACCGGCATGCTGTCTGTGGCAATCGGAGCCGTTGCCAATCTGGTTTTAGACCCGCTTTTTATATTTGGATTTAATTTTGGCATCAAAGGAGCAGCTATTGCTACGGTCATCTCACAAATACTGTCTGCTCTCTATGTGCTTCTCTTTCTTAGGAAAAAGGCTGAGCTTAAGGTGCGCCTTATGACACTCTCTGAATTCAGTGAAAACACGCGCTATGCAAAGGACATCATAAGCCTTGGAACCTCCGGCTGTGTCATGCAGCTCACAAACAGCCTGGTATCTATATGCTGCAACAACGTGCTTTCAGTGACCGGAGGTGATTTGTACGTATCGGTAATGACCATCGTATCAAGCATCAGGCAGATGGTCGAGACTCCAATTTATGCAATTGTTGAGGGTTCATCTCCTGTTTTAAGCTACAACTATGGCGCCAAAAGGCCGGCCCGGGTGAGAAAATCTATTTTCACTATGGGACTGCTCGTGCTTCTATATACAGCTGTCATGTGGAGTGTGATCATACTTGCCCCTCATGCCCTGATTGCTATTTTCAGTTCCGATGCCACCCTTATGGATGATGCGGTGAAGGCTTTAAATATCTACTTTGCGGCATTCATATTTATGGATCTGCAGTACATCGGACAAACTACCTTTAAATCACTTAACAAAAAGAAGCGGGCTATATTTTTCTCCCTGCTTCGCAAGGTGTTCATCGTTGTACCGCTGACATATATTCTGCCATACTCCTTTGGTATGGGAACCGACGGTGTATTTATGGCAGAGCCTGTATCAAACGTGATTGGCGGAAGCATCTGCTTTGTAACCATGCTTAGCACTGTGCTGCCGGAGCTTCGCAGGATGGAGCAGTAATTACAGCATCTCATCAATGCAGATGCCGTAGCCTCCGGTCGGATCATCGACAAACACATGGGTGACTGCTCCTATTATTTTACCATCCTGTATGATAGGGCTTCCGGATGTGCCCTGCACTATGCCACCGGAGAGCTCTATCAGCCTGTCATCTGTCACCTTAAGCTCCATTCCCTTGTTTGTATCTGTCGCTTTTTTGTCTATATTTGTTATTTCCAGATTATATTTTTCCAGTTTTCCTGATATTTCCGATATCATCTGTGCACTGCCTGTGTGTATCTCATCCTTGCCGGCAACCGGATAATACGTATCCTCTGCGGCATATTCCGACAATTCATCGCTATCAAGCTGTCCGTAAATTCCCAGATTACTATTGCAGTCAAGTGTGCCTATATGGCTTTTTTTGCCAAAATATACCACTCCGCCTATCTCGCCCGGCACGCCGGCTTTTCCCTTTTTGATTTTGGTAAGCTTCATGCTGTACAAATCACCACTGTTTGCATACAAGAGATTGCCGCTTTGCGTTCCGTCTCCTATTCCATGCCCCAGCGCTCCAAAACGGCCGTCCTTTGTATAATAAGTGATAGTACCGATTCCTGCCAGATCGTCCTTCACCCATATTCCCATATAGTATCTGCCATCATCCATCCTGACAGGTGTGATATCCGCTGACATTTCCTCACCGCCTCGAAGAAATTTTACTTTTACCATTCTTTTATTAATTTCTGATTTAATTTCACCGCTATCGCTCTTATTTTCATTTATTATCTCTTTCTGACTTTCTACTGTACCACTTTTATCTTCATTACTTTTATCTTCATGACTTTCATCATACTGCTTCATAATATCATTCACAGCTTCAGAAAGCTCCTCCTTGTCTGCCACAGTGCGCCCATTGACAGATAGGATGTAATCACCGCACTGCACCTTTTTATCTGCCGGATTGACTTTTTTGCCCTCCTCGTCTGTCACCTCCGTCGTATTCACTACAAGCACTCCCTCTGTCTGCTCATATATACCGGTCAGCCTGCCACAGGCATATACGCCCTCAACACTTATTCCATCACTTATTTTATCTGTCTCTTCATAATCTCTGTCAGTAGCTCTGTGAGTTGATGCTGTATCTGCTGTCTGTCCTATGTCTTGTTCGGTTCCGCCGTTTTCACCGCTTGCGCCGTTTCCGCCATTCTTGCCCGAATCAGCCAATACACTGGCCGCCTGTCCTGGAAGCCCTGTCGCATATCTTCCATATCCTGCTTTTGATTCATTTAAAAAACTTCCTAATG
The DNA here is from genome assembly GCA_900317585.1 of uncultured Lachnospiraceae bacterium. Taxonomy (GTDB): domain Bacteria; phylum Bacillota; class Clostridia; order Lachnospirales; family Lachnospiraceae; genus Roseburia. The sequence continues at coordinate 10,443 of ONHG01000007.1, forward strand.
CACTTTCATCAAATGCCTTATCTACCCTGCTGCACCACTTATCATCACTGCTTAGTGCAAACATAGCTATCACTGCTGCAGCCAGCGTGACACTCACAAATTTTCCAAAAAACTTCCGCATACTATTACCTCCATTTGGATTAGTATGCTCCTGTAATTTTTCTTTTATTCTTTTAATATCTTATTATCTCATTCTAACTATTCCAAATTATTTTGAGCAAAAACCGGTAAAGTTTGACAGTTTAGGTGTTTTCCTATATAAACAGAAACGTACGGCTGACCACCGGTGATATACTGGTAATCAACCGCGCCGTAAACTGATAATGTCAGATTTTTTTCTCCATGGCAAGCGCTTTCATCTCGCGTGCGCTCTCCATCACGGTATCTGTGATTTTTGCACCGCCGAGCATTCTGGCAAGCTCAGCCACGCTGTCATTGTCAGTTAGTCTTCGAATCCTTGAAACCGTGGATTTGTTCTCGACTGCTTTTTCAATAAGGAAATGTGCATCTGCCATAGCTGCTATCTGTGGCAGATGTGTGATACATATAATCTGATGGTTGCGGCCAAGCTCATTCATCTTCTCAGAGACCATCTGAGCTGTACGTCCACTGATTCCAGAATCAATCTCATCGAAAATAAGCGACTCAATGTGATCATTTTCTGCCATGATTGTCTTGATGCCAAGCATGATACGCGACAGCTCTCCTCCCGATGCTACCTTGCCGAGCGGCTTAAGCGGCTCTCCGGGGTTAGTTGATATGAGAAACTCCGGCGCATCGATGCCGTTTGCCGTATAGTCAGACAATCTGTCAAACTGCATATCAAACTGCACATCAAGAAAATTCAAATCATTAAGTGCTGATTTAATTTCTGACACAAGCTTTACAGCACTCCTTTGTCTGATTTCTGATACCTCATCCGATATCTGTGCCAGCTCCTTTTCCTTTTTCGCAAGCTGCTGCTCTAATTTCTGTAAATAAGAATCATAATCATTCAGGACACTGATACGCTCCCTCTTTTCATTGAGTGCTATCAGTATATCATCAATTGAGTTGCCGTATTTGCTCTTTAGATGATTTATCTCATCCAGACGCTTTTGTGTCTCATAGAAGGTCTCCTCGTCAAACTCAGCCTGTGATATATATCCCGATATCTCGTGATTAAAATCAGAAAGCAGACTGTCTATCTCTGACAGCTGACTCTCCAGAGCTTCCACATCCGTATCATAGCCTGATACCTGTGACAGCTCTCTTACCGCCCTGCCAATAAGCTCTGAGGCACTCTCCATCTCGCCTCCTGTGGCAGAATATGCAGCATTTACGCCCTCCATGATTTTTTTTCCGTTTGAAAACTTCCTAAACTGCGCCTCAAGCTCCTCATCCTCACCCGGCACAAGGGAAGCTTCTTCTATCTCCTTCACCTCGTACTCCAGGAATGACAGCTCACGGCTTCTTTCTTCATTGTCGATATTTGACTTTTCATACTCATCCTTAAGCGCCCTATATGCTTTGTATGTGACTGAAAGCTGCTGCTTTTTATCTCCAAGCGACTGCTTTGCGTACTCGTCAAGTATATCAAGGTGTTTTTTCTTTGATAAAAGTGACTGGTGCTCATGCTGACCGTGGATATCTATGAGATATGAGGCTATTTCCTTCATTCGCGAAACAGACACGGCTTCACCGTTTACCCTGCCGACTGCGCGCGACTGTGTGATTTTACGGCTTAAAATCACGCATCCGTCCTCGACCTCCACATCAAGCTCCCTTAAAACCTCTATAATCTTTGGGTCCTCAACTGAAAAAATAAGCTCCACAAAAGCAGGCTTTTCATTGTCTCTTAGCATCTCCTTTTGCACTTTTTCACCAAGCGCCAGATTGATAGAGCCTATGATGATTGATTTTCCGGCTCCGGTCTCTCCCGACAGTATATTTAGTCCGTCCGAAAACTCAACCTCACACTCATCTATGAGTGCCAGATTCTTTACATGTAGATTTTGTAACATATTTTCTCCTTCCTCTCCCAGGCATGACGATATATGTTATTTTCTGTTACAGTTCAGCTATAATCTGATATTCATGTAACATCATTCCACAATTCTGCGGATTTTTTTCATCACCGCATACGTATCATCAACAGTCCGGATTGCACACATGATCGTATCATCTCCGGCAATCGAACCGACGATTTCTCTCATCTTCATGGCATCTATTGCAGCACAGACTGCGCTTGCCATTCCCGATACTGTCTTTATAATGAGGATATTCTGTGCCATATCCATTGACAAAAAGCCCTCTCTGAGCACTCTTTCGTATTTCTTTGAGAGATTCTCAGGTGCATCCGTTATCACGGCGTACTTCTGTCTGCCGCCTGCGGTAGGAATCTTTGTGAGCTTAAGCTCCCTGATATCCCTGGATACTGTGGCCTGAGTCACGCGAAAACCATCTTTTTCAAGAAGCGCAGAGAGCTCATCCTGCGTCTCTACCTCATTCTTTTGGATTATCTCAATTATCTTGGATTGTCTGTTTGTTTTCATGTCCTGTAACCTCATAAATATTATTTGTAACTATTCATTATAACAATCCTTATCTGTGTTATGAATAATTTCCCATCTTTTTGCGGAGTATTTCCAAAAAGCTTCTCTTGTGAAGCTTGCAAATCTTTGTATGATTGGCTGCCTTTGAAATAACAAACCGGTCTCCCACAGCCAGCTCTGCCGTGGTGTCGCCATCATAGCTGACACACGCCAGCTCATCGTTTTGCTCCCTGCGGCTTAGAATCTCTATCTCTATCTCATCATCGCCTGAAAGCACAATGCTCTTTGACGTAAGATTGTGAGCATTGTTCGGTGTGAGCAGTATCATATCGCCCTTCGGATCCACAATCGGACCTCCCGCCGACATACTGTAGCCTGTAGAGCCTGTCGGAGTCGCAACAATGATGCCGTCGGCATGGTAATTGTTTAAAAACTCACCGTTTACATACACATTGAGGCTTAATATCTGCAAATTGCCCTTTCTATGGATGACTATATCATTTAATGCAACTCTCGAGGTCTCACTGCCTCTTTTATGCCCTGTGAGCATAATACGGTCCTCTGTCATGTATTTATCAGCCATGAGCGAATCAATAGCGTCAAATACCGTAGCTTCCTCCACCTCACACAGATAGCCGAGTGTACCGAGATTCACTCCCATAAGCGGAATCTCAAGTGTCTCCACCCTTGTAGCTGCACGAATCAGTGTACCATCTCCGCCTAGCACAAGAATACACTGCGTATCCTGTGGTATATCCTCCAGCTCAAACTCGTTATCTGATATAGCCTCGACATTGCTCATAAGACCCTTTGCCGTGCCGCCCTTTTGCTCTATGTATGCCACTATTTTATTTGTAAGTGCAAAATTCCTGTCCTTATAGGCATTTGCTATCACAACAAAATGTTTCATAGTCTATTTCCTGTCCAGCTCTCCATGCGCGGCCTCAACCACACTATGAATATCCACTGATTCCTCCTTTATAGGATCATCTGTCTTTTTGATATGTACGAGGTACTCTATATTGCCCTCCGGCCCCTTGATTGGCGAATACTCAAGGTCTAACACGCTAAATCCATTTGAAAGTGCAAAGGATATGATATTGTTCACTACCTCCTCATGCACGCTCTTGTCACGGACCACGCCCTTTTTACCTACCTTTTCCCTGCCTGCCTCAAACTGTGGCTTGATAAGACAAACCATATCGCCACCGTCCTTTAACAGTGCTCTTGCAGGACCTAACACCTTGGTAAGTGATATGAATGACACATCAACCGATGCAAAATCCAGCTCATCATCTATGTCCTTGGGCGTCACATACCTGATATTGGTCTTTTCCATACACACCACGCGCTCGTCCTGACGCAGCTTCCATGCAAACTGGCCATATCCGACATCCACGGCATACACCTTTTTAGCACCATTTTGAAGCATACAGTCTGTAAAACCGCCTGTTGAAGCACCTATATCCATGCACACCTTGCCATCCATCGTGATATCAAAGTGCTTCATAGCCTTTTCAAGCTTTAGCCCTCCACGGCTCACATACTGCAGTGTCTTTCCATGAATCTCAATATTGCAGTCATCAGGAAATGTGCTTCCCGCCTTATCCTCACGGTTGTTATTTACAAAAACATTGCCCTCCATAATCATGGTCTTTGCTTTTTCCCGTGATGGTGCAAGGCCTCTGTTTACAAGTAATACGTCTAATCTTTCTTTCATACTGTATGTTACCTCTATCTATAATGCTGCTATTATACGCTTAGCCACCGATTCGGCATCCACATGCAGCTCCTTTTTGAGCACCTCGACATTGCCATGCTCCACATAACAGTCAGGAAGTGCAACTGTCAACACCTCAAGAGCTATGCCATTAGTCTTGACATACTCCGTCACATGCTCACCAAAACCGCCGCTTTGCACGTTTTCCTCCATAGTCACAAGCAGGCTGTGTTCAGCCGGCAGTTCCTTAATTACTTCCTTGTCAAAAGGCATTGCAAAACGCGCATTGATAAGTGTAGCAGAGATTCCCTCTGCCTCAAGCAGCTTTACTACATCAACGGCAGTCTTTACCATACTGCCGAGTGCCATGATAGCCACCGCGCTTCCTTTTCTGATTAGCTCACTCTTTGCAAGCTCTATCGGCTGTCTGATTTCCTTAAGGCCGTCATAGGCTTCACCTCTTGGATATCTGAGTGCAATCGGACCGTCATATGCCACTGCAAATTTCATCATATCAGACAGCTCCCACTTATTCTTCGGAGCCATGATTGTCATATTCGGGATGACCGACAGATATGATATGTCAAATATTCCCTGATGTGTCTCTCCGTCGCTGCCTACAAGCCCTGCCCTGTCGATTGCAAAGATGACATGCAGATTCTGTATGCACACATCGTGAAGTATCTGGTCAAACGCCCTTTGTAAAAATGACGAGTACACCGCAAATACCGGGATAAGTCCTGACTTTGCAAGACCTGCCGCAAAGGTCGTGGCGTGTGCCTCGGCTATTCCCACATCAAAAAACCTATCCGGGAAATTTCGGTGAAATCTGCGAAGCCCTGTTCCATCTGCCATGGCAGCTGTTATCGCAACTACCTTTGGATTTCTCTCGCCCAGCTTCTTCATGACTGTTGAGAAAACATCTGTGTAATTGGCCTTCGTGCGCTTATTCTTTGGAAGCCCTGTCTCTATAACAAACGGCTCTGCCCCGTGAAATCTGGAAGGATAACGCTCAGCCGGGGCATAGCCAGCTCCCTTTTTCGTGAGCACATGCACAAGCACCGGGCCATCCACACGCTTTGCCTCATCAAACACACGGCACATTTCCTTTATATCACTGCCATCCACAGGTCCCAAATAGATGATGCCCATCTCCTCAAAGAACATACCCGGAATAAAAAGCTGCTTTATGCTGCTCTTTGTATTCCTGATATGCTTTACCATACGCTCTCCGTAGATTGGTATATGGTTTAGGGAATTCATGACATTATTCTTAAAATCCCTGTATGCATCCGCTGTGCGAAAGCCTGAAAGATACTGACTGATGCCCCCGACGTTCTCTGAAATCGACATATTGTTGTCATTTAGCACTATAATAAAATTGCCCTTCATGCTTGAAGCGTTGTTGAGCGCCTCATATGCCATGCCTCCGGTCAGCGCACCGTCTCCGATGACTGAAACCACGTGGTAGTCCTCTCCTGTCACCTGTCTGGCTGTCGCAAGCCCAAGTCCCGCTGAGATAGATGTGGAGCTGTGTCCTGTATTAAAGCAGTCACAGTCGCTCTCATCCGCCTTTGGGAAACCGCTCATACCTCCATACTGTCTGAGCGATGAAAATCCATCCTTTCTGCCGGTGAGTATCTTGTGTGTGTACGACTGATGCCCTACATCCCACACTATCTTATCCTTCGGCAGATCAAAGCACAGATGCAGCGCCATGGTAAGCTCCACAACTCCGAGGTTTGAAGCCAGATGACCTCCTGTCACCGATATGCTCTCTATAAGAAACTGCCTGATTTCATCCTTTAACAGCTCAAGCTCCTCAGGTGTCAGTTTTTTTATATCATTTTCCTTTTGTATCTTTTCTAAAACCATCCTATTTCTCCCGATGGATCAGATATTCAAATAACTCCTTAAGAAATGCATCGTCGTATCCCAAATCATCAAGCTGCTCCTCTGCCTCCTTGGAGATGCGCTCCACATCAGAAACCGCCTTATCCAATCCCTCAAATGTGACATATGTCGCTTTATTATTTTTCTCGTCACTGCCTACCGGCTTTCCAAGCACCTCAAGTGTACTTGTGACATCAAGCACATCATCCTGTATCTGAAACGCCAGCCCCAGCTTTGCCGCTATCTGCTCCACGCGTGATACCTCATCAGACGATGCCCCTGCCAGAATTGCGCCTATCATCATCGAGCTCTCTATAAGTGCGCCTGTCTTAAGCCTGTAGATAAAGTCAAGCTTTTCCCTTGTGACAGGACAGTCATCGGATTTCTCGCTTTCTACATCAACCACCTGTCCTCCGACCATGCCATACACGCCTGCCTTTTTTGCAAGCACCGCAAATGCCCTTGCCACACGCGCATCAGCCACTTCCATGCCAAAAGCCTTTGCTGCGGTCTCATATGCCAGGTTTAAAAGTGCATCCCCAGCAAGAATGCCCATAGCCTCACCGTACACAGCATGTGTGGTCTTCTTTCCACGCCTGTACTCATCATTGTCCATGGCAGGCAGGTCATCATGCACCAGCGAGTAGGTGTGTATCATCTCGATTGCTGCCATAAATGGCTCAATCACTGCACTGCTTCCGCCAAACATATGGTAAGTCTCTTCCATGAGGATAGGGCGAAGCCTCTTTCCACCGGCTCTCACACTATAGTTCATGGCCTCAAAAATAATCCTCTGCTGTCCCTCCTCAGCGGGAAGAAACTTCTCAAGCAAGTTATTTATATGCTCTACCTTTCGCTGCAGCTCTTCCATGAATTGAGACTTATTTAAATTCCCATTTAAGCTCATCAGAATTCCTCCAGTTGTCCGTCGCTGTTTAGCACAAGCATGGCCTTTTCCATGCCCTGTACCATATCATTGGCACTTTTTACCTCATCAAGCCCCTTCTTATATAGCTCAAAGGCCTCATCCAGGGATACATCCGCATCCTCCATCCTCGCCACTATCTGCTCTAAGTGTGCAAATCGCTCCTCGAGTGTCAGTGTTTTTTCATTTTCTTTGCTCATCGTTAATAACCTCCGAAACTACGGCCCTTGCATGACCGTCTATCAGATATATATCTATGTCATCGCCTGCATTGATATCGGATACACTGTGCAGTGCACCTTTCTTTTCCACCTCAACATACGCATAGCCCTGCGCCAGCTTTTTGGCCGGTGAATATGCATCCAGTGTACCTGAAAGCAGTGCCAGACGCTGTCTGCAATCCGAAAGCCTCTGCTTCATAATCCTTTCAAGTGCATCCTCGATATCTGACAGACGCCTTTTATTCTCATTTAGTTTATTCTGTGGACTAAGGAAATTAAGTCTTGTTTTAATATGTGACAGCTTTTCCCTGAAAAAATCAATCCGGCCTGTCAGATTTCTGTCCATCCTGCGGCGCAGATTGTCAAGGCGCTCCAACGTCTGTCTGTAGTCACTGACTGCAAGCTCTGCAGCCGCTGAAGGTGTGGGTGCTCTCCTGTCTGACACAAAATCCGCTATCGTCCAGTCAGTCTCATGGCCTACTGCCGAGATGATTGGCGTGCGGCAGTCAAATATGGCTCTCGCCACAATCTCCTCATTAAAGGCCCATAAATCCTCTATGGAGCCTCCGCCTCTGCCGACTATTATCACATCAAGATTCATCGCATCCAATGTCTGTATGCCCTTCACTATGCTATTAGCCGCACCCTCTCCCTGCACAAGTGCCGGATAAAGTATGACCTGTACATATGGATTCCTGCGCGACGATACATTCCTTATATCCTGCACGGCCGCGCCTGTCGGTGCTGTAACCACACCAATACGGCCGGCATACTGTGGAATAGGCTGCTTGTATTCTGCCGCAAACATGCCCATCTCCTCAAGCTCACGCTTTAGCTGCTCGAATTTGAGATACAGATTGCCCTCTCCGTCAAGCTCTATCTTTTTGGCATAAAGCTGATAGGCACCTGTCTTCTCATACACCTCAACGGAACCTGTCACAATAACCTGGTCTCCCTCCTTCATGTGGAAGGAAAGTCCTGCAGCCCTGCTGCCCGCAAACATGATTGCGTTCATGGCTGCTCCCGCGTCCTTTATTGTGAAATAAATATGACCGCTCGTGTGATACTTACAGTTGCTCACCTCGCCCTTTATGCTCACCTGTCTGAGCATAAAATCCTGAGCGAACATATTTTTAATATAGCTATTTACTTGCGCTACCGAATATATATTTCTATTTGCCATGTTCAATGCTCTATATCTCTGTTCCTCTTAAGCTATGCAAACTTTGCAAGCACTCCGTTTACAAATGCACCTGACTCATCTGCACCATACTTCTTTGCAAGCTCAACAGCCTCGTTTATTGAAACCTTTGTAGGAATATCGTCCTCAAACTTTATCTCATAAACTGCCAATCTGATAATTGCCAGATCAACCTTTGCCATACGATTGGTCTTCCAGCCTGTAGACTTCTCATCGATGAGTGCATCAAGCTCTGCCATATGCTCAATAATCGCACTGCATTTTTCATCAATATACTGTCTTTCCTCGTCTGTAGGATTTGTAAGCTCATCATTTAAAAGCTCCATCTGCTCTGCAAGCTCAGACTTGTCATGAAACTCAACCCTAAAAAGCATCTTAAAAACGTTTTCTCTTATCTTGCTTCTTGTCATTTAAATTCCTCTCGTGAATAGTATTTTATATAAATTAAGGATGTCTGTACGACATCCTTAATTATACTACATTTGTGCTCATTTAAAAAGAACTATTTAATTCTCTCCCATATCAACACTTGCTATACGAACATTGATAGTAGCCACAGAAAGCCCTGTCATTGTCTCAATTGCAGACTTAACCTTCTCCTGTACCTTTGTAGAAACCTCAGGGATGCTATACCCATAAGCAATATTGAGTGCTACATCAACTACTACCTCATTGTCTGCTATCTCAATCTGAATTCCCTTTGAGAGATTCTTCATACCGAGCCTGCTGACAATCTCGTTTGTGATATTGCCTGCCATGGAGCTTACTCCCTCAACCTCAGTGGCAGCAAGACCGGCTATGATAGCTACAACCTCATCTGCTACCTTGATCTCGCCAGACTCATCTGATTTGATGTTTATTGTGTTTCTATTCTCTGCCATGTCCATGTTCCTCCTTAACCGGCTATACGGTCTGTCCCTTTGCCACGTAAACCTGGAATGAGTCATTACCCGTAAGTGATCTATTGCTTGATACGCGAACATTCTTGTCTGTGATCACGTACTCCAGATTGGCGCCATCCTCAATTACCGTATCCTGTAGCAGGATACAGTTCTTGACCTTTGCATTCTTTCCTATCTTGACGCCTCTTGATAGGATGCTGTTTTCCACGGTACCCTCGATAACACAGCCATCAGCAACCATTACATTCTTGGCTTTTGAGCCATTTATGTATCTTGTAGGGTTATCATCCCTGATCTTTGTATAGATAGAATTGCCACTCTTAAACAATGCTTCCCTGTTATCCTCATCAAGGAGCTTCATATTCTCCTCGAAATAGCTCTTCATATCTGTAATCTGTGAAGCATAGCCTGTGTACTCATATGCCTGGATATTGAGCGAATCAGTGTTTGCAGCCATCAGATCTCTTGTGAAATAAGAATAGCCATGCACAAAAGCGTCATCCACTATTCTAATGAGCTTCTCCTTCTCCATGATATAGATATTCATGCCAAAGTTTACCTTGCCCATATTCCTTGCATTGATATATATCTTTTTGATACGTCCATCATCTATATCAAATGTATAGTACAGCTCATCATTGTTGCCGTTTGGTTTAAGGAATACCTTTGGTACCTCCTGCTTGCGGTACATTGCAGTGATATCAGCCCCTGTGCTCTTGTGTGCCTCAATCAGCTCCCTGAAATCAAAATTGAATACATAGTTTGAATCAGCCATGATAACATACTTCTGAGTACACTTCCTCAGATAGCCCTTAAGGCTTTCAATTGCCCCAACACGGCCCTCATACACCTTAATCTGCTTCTGTGCATAAGGCGGAACTATATTGATACCACCATTTTTTCTTGCAAGATCAAACTCCTGACCTGAGCCCAGGTGATCCATCAGAGAGTGATAATTTTTCTTAACTATGAGAGATATATTGTCAATTCCGCTATGTACCATGCTCGAAATCAGGAAATCACAGAGTCTGTAACGACCTGCAAACGGAATGGAAGCCATAAGTCTCTCGGATACCATCTCAGGAATGAGGGCATCGTAGCTGTTTGCAAAAATAACGGCCAAAGCCTCTTCGTTGTTCATGTTTAGCATTGTTCCTGGCCCTCCTCAACATCATTATATACCATTGCCTTTGGTCCTATAACCGCTCTGTCGCCAATTGTAACTCCCGGTGCAATTGTAGCAACATCACCTGTCACGTCCTCCGCCGGCTTTTCTCCAATAACTGCATCATAGCCTACTGTAACACCCTCTGCAACTATACAGTGTGTGACCTTAGCGCCTCTTTTTATCACAGTATCACCCATGACAACTGCATCCTCTACCACTGCGCCCTCTTCTACGACGACACCGCCAAAAAGAATTGAATGCTTTACTGTGCCCTTCACTACACAGCCATCAGTAATCATAGAGTCTGTAATCTCTGCGTTGTTGCCGATGAAATGTCCTGTATGGCCGCTGTTACGGCTGTATATCTTCCAGTTCTCATCAAACAGGTTGATACCGCTGTGCTCAGGATCAAGCACCTCCATGTTTGCCTCCCAGAGTGCAGGTATTGTTCCTACATCCTTCCAGTAGCCGTTAAAGTGATAAGCATACATCCTGCGGTTATCCCTCAAAAGGTTTGGAATGATATTGTTACCGAAATCATTCTCTGAATCCGGATCATTTTCATCCTCAATAAGATACTTCTTAAGTATATCCCAATTAAAGATATAAATACCCATGGATGCAAGATTAGACTTAGGATTCTTTGGTTTTTCCTGAAATTCTGTAATCTTGTCATCATCATCTGCTACCATGAGACCGAAGCGTGATGCATCCTCCCACGGAACCTCCATAACCGCTACAGAAAACTCAGCATTTTTCTCCTTATGGAACTTAAGGAAATCGCTGTAATCCTGCTTACAAATCTGATCTCCTGAAAGTATGATAACATACTCAGGATCATATCTCTCGATAAATGCAATATTCTGATAAATCGCATTAGCTGTTCCCTTGTACCAGTCAGAGCCTGAAGCCTTCTGATACGGTGGCAGTACATGCACTCCTCCATATAATCTATCGAGATCCCATGGCTGTCCATTTCCTATGTACTCATTCAAAACAAACGGCTGGTACTGTGTCAGTATACCAACTGTATCTATGCCTGAATTAACACAGTTAGAAAGTGGAAAATCAATAATTCTGTATTTGCCTCCAAACGGAACTGCCGGCTTTGCAAGTTTCTGTGTCAGTGCATAAAGTCTTGAGCCCTGACCACCGGCAAGAAGCATTGCAACTAGCTCTTTTGCCATATTAAAATCCCCCTTGTTAAATTTTATTAAATTTTGTTAGCTTTTGCAATTATTTTGGTTTTTTATAATGGTTTATAGTTATATTTTACCACACTTTGGCATTTATGCAATTCAAAATTAACTAAAAAATACTATAATTTTTGTCATTATTTTCCAATTATCTCGCGGTTGTTTATGAACTCGTACGGCACTTCCTGGTACACATAATAATTAAGCCAGTTTGAATAAAGTATATTGCCGTGAGACCTCCACTGTAAAAGCGGCTTTTGTGTGTCATCATTGTCCGGATAGTAATTCACAGGCATATCTATATCAAGCCCCTTTTTCTTATCCCTCTCGTACTCATTGTGCAGAGTATATCTGTCATACTCAGGATGTCCCATCACAAAAATCTTTTTACCGTCCTGATCCATCAGAAGGAATACTCCTGCCTCATCCGACTCCGCAAGTATGGTAAGCTCAGGATGCTTTAATATATCCTCCTTTAAGACCTCGGTATGTCTTGAGTGCGGTGCATAAAACACGTCATCGAAGCCTCTGACAAGCGGGATTTTTCTATTCTTTACGCGGTGTGCATATACACCGAACTTCTTCTTTGAAAGTACACGCTTTGGTATGCCGTAATGATAATACAATCCGGCCTGTGCACCCCAGCACAGATGAAGTGTGGAGAAAGCATGTGTCTTGCTCCACTCCATTATCTTACATATTTCGTCCCAGTAGTCTACCTCCTCATATTCCATTAGCTCAACAGGCGCTCCTGTGATAATCAATCCATCAAAGTATCTGTCCTTTATATCATCAAATGTCTCGTAAAACTTGTTCAGATGGCTGAGTGATGTGTGAGTAGCCTCGTGAGTCGAAGTAGCTACAAAAGTCACATTGACCTGTATCGGAGTATTTGACAATGAGCGCAGTATCTGAAGCTCAGTATCCTCCTTAAGCGGCATGAGATTTACAATCGCAATCTCCAGCTGTCTGATATTCTGATGTGATGCCCTGTTTTCGTCCATCACAAATATATTTTCTCTCTCTAGTATTTCCTTTACAGGTAAATCATTTTGTGTCTTTATAGGCATTTTATAACCTCTTTTCTAACGCCCAAACATCTCTATAAATGTATCCTCCGAGATGATAGGTATTCCTAATTCTTTTGCTTTTTTGTTTTTTGATGAAGTAGATTCTGTGTCATTGTTTACCAGATAGTCTGTCTTTTTTGACACGCTTCCTGTCACCTTGCCGCCCTGTGACTCCACATAGGCCTTAAACTCGCTTCTGTTGGCGAAATCATGCACATCGCCTGTGATGACAAAGGTCTTGCCGTTTAAGCTTCCCTCCGACATATCCTTTATATCGACCTTTTCTATGTCAAGTTCCTTAATCAGCGTTTCAAACATCGCACTGTTTTTTGGATTTGCATACCATTCAAGTATGGAGCCTGACTTTTCCTGGCCTATGCCGTCTATATCCACAAAATCTGTGGCATTTCTCATTCTGTCCGCGAAGCCATCAAAACCTATTGCGTTGACAATCTTCTTGCCTGCATCGGTACCTATAAGAGGTATGCAGAGTGCAAATATCAAATTTACCGGATGGACATGTCTGCTTTTTTCGATGGCAGCCTGCATATTCGTGCACGACTTCTCGCCAAAGCCCTCCATGCTGCTTATCTCATCAAAGTGCTCGGGCAGATGGTATATGTCGGGGAACTGTTTTATGAATCCCTCATTTATAAATTTTAACATTGTCTGTACCGAAAGTCCATCTATATCCATTCCGCTTTTGCTTACAAATCTTGAAAACTTTTTGACATTCTTGGCTGTGCAGTCAGGGTTTGTGCAGTGCAGTGTCCTTACACCGCTGTTTTTGCTGACAAATATGCGTGTCGGATGATGGCATACCGGGCACTCCTTCGGTATCTCAACAGCCCCCACCGCATCCTTTACAGCTATGCATTTTGGAATAATTTTATTGGCTTTTATGACAGAAAGCGTACATTCTTTTCCCACTCCAAGTCTTTCTATCTCAGTCAGATTGCAAAGTGAAGCTCTCGAAACCGTCGTGCCCTCTATCTGCACCGGCTCAAAAACAGCCACAGGCGATATTGTCGAAACCGCACACGACCACTCAATATAGCGAAGCCTCGTATCTACTGCCTCATCCTGCCACTTGAAAGCAAAGCCTGCCCTCGTTGCATGATGTCCCGTGATGCTTCCGCCTGAAGCGTAAGCTGTATCATCATAGCATATGACAAGTCCGTCCACAGGCACATCCATCTTTCCGCTCTCAACATCCCTTGTCCAGCGTTTTACAGCCTCCTCAAGGCCTGCCGCATCAGTTGCCTCCCTTTTGACAACATTGAATTTCATATCACTAAGATAGCTCATTCTGTCACCCCATGATATGATATCATCATCTATATGCACGAGTGTAAACGCATAAAACACAACATGTCTGCGCTTCACCTCCTCCACATCATCGAGATTTAATGTACCGGAGGCAAGGTTTCTTGGATTGGCATATTTCTCATCATCGTCCTCGATTGTATCATTTAACAGCTTGAAATCCGTGTAGGAAATTGTCGCTTCTCCTCTTACAACCATATGCCCCTTGTATGGTATCTCCTTTGGGAAGCCGCTTATGGCATCCTGCAAAAATGTGATGTTACTTCCTACAGTTCCATTTCCTCTCGTCAGTATTTTCACAAGCCTGCCACCGTCATACGTAAGCACAAGTGTCAGACCGTCAAGCTTCCATGAAAGCCATATTGGCATATCGCCTGCCCATTTCTTAAGCTCCTCAATGCTCTTTGTCTTTGCAAGTGAAAGTGCCGGATATTCATGCGGCTCACGATTTCCAGCCTCTGCCTCATAGCCTGCATTCTGTGTCGGACTGTCCTGGCGGATATATCCTGTCTCTTTTTCAAGCTGTGTAAGCTCATCAAACATTGCATCCCACTCGTAGTTTGGCATGATTTCATCTGCACCGTTGTAGTAAGCCCTGGACGCGCGGTTAAGACTTTCAACAAGCTCATCTATCTTATCATTTAATTTATTATTCTCCATACCGTAATATTCCCCTGTCTGCTTTACTTTGCTTTTCTATCCGGATATTTCTTATCAGAATGTTTCTTATCAGAATGCTTCTTATTCGTATCAGGCATAACCGGCTGATTTGATGAATCCGCAATCAGTCTTTTAAGTCCCTTATATTCAAGTGGTGTCACAGCCCTGTACTTTCCTCTTGGCAGGTCGCCGAGCTCAATATTCATAATTCTCACTCTCTCAAGCTTGACCACACGGTAGCCAAAGTATTCACACATGCGTCTTATCTGCCTGTTGTAGCCCTGTGTCAGGATAATCTTAAACTGCTTTGAGGACAGCTTTTTCACATGGCACTTTCTGGTTGTCACACCAAGCTCTACAAGCGGTACGCCTCCTGCGAGCCCTCTGATGAAGCTGTCAGATATTGTTTTGTTTACTGTGACAATATACTCTTTTTCATGTCTGTTGCCGGAGCGCATCATCTTATTTACTATCTCTCCGTTGTTGGTCAGAAGTAAAAGTCCCTCAGAATCCTTATCCAGCCTGCCAATAGGATAAATGCGTTTTGGGTAATTAAGATAATCTATAACGTTGTTTTTTTCCCTTTTTTCAGCTGTACAGACAATACCGGCCGGCTTATTCAAAGCAATCAGTATCATCTCTTCTTCCTTTGATACTACCTGTCCATTATATGTGACAGTCTGTCCCTTTAGAACCCTGTCACCTGTCTTTGCTGTCACACCGTCTATTTCTACTTTGCCGGCCTCTATCTGCCTGTCTGCCTCACGCCTTGAGCACACACCCGCTTCACTGAGAAATTTATTTATTCTTACACCATTTTCTTCCATACCATATCCTCTTTTTAGATTTCTTTATCCGATATACATAAACCAGGCAACAGCCTTTTCTACTCTTTGCAACAGCCATATGCTATGTAGATTAAAACACGGAGACCTTTAAGCCTCCGTGTTGCTTTTATGATTGTATATGCAAATCTGTTACTTTGTATTGCCTTTACTGTCCTACTGTCTGGAGATTTTCCGTCTTGATATAAGCCCTGCCATTTGTTCCGGCACTGTAGGATACTATAGTCCAATCACCCTCTGTACCATATGCTGTAAGTGTTACCTGCTCCTTTAAGAGACCAAGCTCCTTAGCATCTGTGCTTGCACCGTCACGCACCTTTACAACATCCTTTGTCACTACCTGATACTCAGCCGGTGCCTGTGGCTGCTCTGCCGGCTGCTGATTTTCAGCATTAGCATCTGTAGCCTGCTGGTCTGTGGTCTGTCCGGCGTTTGCATCTGTAGTCTGCTGATCAGCGGTCTGTCCGGCGTTTGCATCTGTAGTCTGTCCGGCATTTGCATCCGTAGCCTGCTGGTCGCTGTTTTGTGCTGCATCATCAGCCTGCTGTGTATCCGCCTCTGTGTTCTGTGTGTCTGCATCATCTTTCTTTAAATTGGCAATACCTGAAGATGTGTACCACTGCTTTATTGCACCTGTGAGTGTTGTCTCAAGCATAGTCTTTAAGTTTGCATCTGTGCTGAGTGCCTGCTCATATTCCTTCTGTACCTCCTCATGAAGGTCTGCAAACTCGGATGAAGCAGTATACTTTGATATAAGCTCCATAATATCATCATCAAGTTCATTCTCACAGTATGTTCTGTTGAAATTGCTGTATACATTGTTTATGAAGAGCTTTCCATCCTTGCCTGTCTCTATATAAAAGAAGTCAAGTGTAGGTGCCTGTGTATCAACTCCTGTAAACTTTATGCTGTTTTTGACGGACACAAAATATGAGCCTTTCTTCAAACCATTTTTGGTATAAGGTGTGATATCATTGACTGACTCATAGTACTGGCTGACAACACCGATATAGCTCTTCTCGTTGTCACTCATAGGTGTAGCAAGCTTGCCAAGTGTATCAAGGTCATCCCCCACGTATGCCTTGTAATAATCAGCAAGTAATGTGCTGATATCGTCCTTTGCGTCATTTGTGTAATCCTTTTCAAACTCAAAATCCTTCACCGAAATCTCTGTCTGTGATCCGGTTTCGGTATTGGATTGTCTGCCATTATTGCCTCCTGCGACAACTACTATAAGTATGAGTATGAGTCCTACAAGTACACCTGCTACTCCAACGTATTTTTTATTTTCTGTGCAAAACTGCTTTATATTATCCAATGTTTCCCTGTTAAAAAAGTCCTTCATGTGATTCCTCCATTAACCCAACATATCAAACTCAAAGTATGTGACCGACGCGAATCGAACGCGCACTCGCCGGAGTCGGAGTCCGGAATTTTATCCATTAAACTACGGTCACAAAAAAGTTACCAACTATTTATATCACATCTTTTACTTTTTTTCAATGTTACTTTTTTCTTATTATAATCTTTTAGTGTTTTATTATAACTTATTATGCATACTATTATAATTGATAAAAATTTGACAATATATTTCATTTATCTTATTATTTAACTGTTTGGGCATTATTATATATTGGAAATTTTTTCCGATATGCCATAAAAATATACCATTTTAATTAATACAATTACTATTTATATAAGGAGCAGTATTATGAGTTTCACATTTTTAAACCAGCTTCCAACTCCTGCACAGATTAAGGAGGAATATCCTCTGTCAAAGGAGCTTACCGAGCTTAAAGCGAAGCGCGATGCAATGATTTCAGATGTTATCTGTGGAAATGATGATAGATTTCTTGTCATTATCGGACCTTGTTCAGCTGATAACGAGGATTCAGTCTGTGACTACGTCAGCCGCCTGACAAAGATTCAGGAGGATGTAAAGGACCGCGTAATTATCATCCCACGTGTATATACAAATAAGCCAAGAACAACCGGTGAGGGCTACAAGGGCATCGCCTCACAGCCTGACCCTGAGAAGGCTCCTGACATGATTGAGGGACTTATCGCCATGAGAAAAATGCACATCCGTGCCATCGCAGAGAGCGGACTCACCTGTGCAGATGAGATGCTTTACCCTGAGAACTGGGGCTATGTTGAGGATCTTCTCTCATATGTCGCAATCGGTGCTCGTTCTGTTGAGGATCAGCAGCATCGTCTCACCGTCAGTGGCTTCGATGTGGCCAGCGGTATGAAAAACCCTACAAGTGGTGATTTTTCTGTCATGCTCAATTCTGTTTATGCAGCACAGCACCCACATCATTTTGTTTACAGAGGCTATGAGGTCGAGACTTCAGGAAATCCTCTGACACACGTTGTTTTAAGAGGCGCAGTCAGCAAACATGGCAACACTACAACAAACTACCATTACGAGGATTTAATCCGTCTGCACGAGATGTACGACAAAATGGACCTTGTCAATCCGGCTGCTATCATAGATACCAACCATTCCAACTCCGGAAAACAGTTCAAAGAGCAGATCCGTATTGCCAAGGAAGTCATGCACAACAGACAGCTTTCCTCTGATATCAAAACACTTGTCAAGGGTCTTATGATTGAGAGCTATATTGAGGAGGGCAGCCAGAAGATTGGCGAGCATGTCTACGGAAAATCCATCACCGACCCATGTCTTGGATGGGAGGATTCAAAGAAGCTTATCTACGATATTGCAGAAATGAATTCTTAAATCACAAATTATATACATATTATTTTTGCAAAATACAAGCCACAGGAGTTTATAACCTGTGGCTTGCATTATTTTGTCTGTTTATTTAATCATATTGCTATAGGCAAGAACTGCACTGACTGTTTTGGAATCCTGGATTTTTCCGGCATAAATCATGTCGCACAGTTCCTTTAGAGTGTATATTTCTACATCGATTGACTCGGCATCATCGAGATGCTGCTCGCCCTTTTTCAGGTTTTTGGCAAGATAGACATCCACTTCTTCGTCACAAAAGGCTACTGTTGTGCGAAGCGAAAGTAAAAACGAGATATCGTCAGAGCTGTAGCCCGTCTCCTCCTTAAGCTCTCTTTCTGCACACAGCTTTGTGTCTTCTCCCACAAAGTCCCTGCAGCCGGCCGGAATCTCTATTGTCTCCCTCTCGAGGGCATTTCTATACTGACGCACCATGATTATCCTGCCGTCATCAAGCACCGGAAGCACTGCCGCAGCGCCTTTTCTGTGTGAGACAAAATCCCATTCCTCAGTCTTACCGTTTGCAAACTGCATTGTATCCTTGTATATATCGAGTATTGAGCCCTTATATACAAGCTCTCTTTTTTGCCGTTTCATTTCATCAATCATTTTTCCTGTTTACCCTCTAAATAATTAAAATTGAAAGTTGCCGTTTTGATTAGAAATCTACCTCTGTGTCATAATAGCAACACTTGAGAAGCTTCTCCATCTCCTCCTGGCTTGGCTGGCGCGGATTTGAGCCTGTACAAGCATCAAGTATGGCATTTGCCGCAATCTCAGGAAGTCTCTCAAGGAATACCTCCTCCGGTACAAAGCCCTGCTCTGTCGGATAACTGTCTGCTCCGTAATTCTTGATACAGTGTGGTATATTCAGATCATCATTCATGCCGCGTAAGTATTTGATAAGAAGCTCAACCTTCTCATCAAGTGTCTCTCCACCCAGCTTCATGAAATCAGCTATTGCTCCGTAGCGCTCCTTTGCTGTCTCATCCTTTGCATTGAAAGCAATAACCTTTGGCAGATACATCGCATTGGCTGCTCCGTGGATGATATGTGCACCATAATCTGCAAAAGCTGCGCCTGTCTTGTGTGCCATGGAATGAACTATTCCAAGTAGTGCGTTGGAGAATGCCATTCCTGCCAGACACTGCGCATTGTGCATCGCATCTCTCTTTGCCATATCACCATTGTATGAATCAATCAGGTCATGCTGTATCATCTCTATTGCATGGAGTGCAAGCGGATCTGTAAAATCGCTGTTGGCTGTGGATACATATGCCTCGATAGCATGTGTCATGGCATCCATTCCGGTGTGTGCAACAAGCTTCTGTGGCATCGTCTCTGCAAGCTCAGGGTCTACGATTGCAACATCAGGTGTAATCTCAAAGTCTGCAATTGGATATTTGATGCCCTTCTCATAATCTGTGATGATTGAGAACGCAGTAACCTCTGTTGCTGTGCCCGATGTGGATGAAATAGCACAGAAATGTGCTTTCTTTCTAAGCTTTGGAATACCAAACACCTTGCACATATCCTCAAATGTGATATCCGGATACTCGTACTTAATCCACATAGCCTTAGCTGCATCTATAGGTGAGCCTCCACCGATAGCCACAATCCAGTCCGGTTCAAACTCTTCCATGGCAGCCGCACCTTTCATGACTGTCTCCACTGACGGATCAGGCTCGATTCCCTCAAAAAGCCTAACCTCCATGCCTGCTTCCTTCAAATAAGCCTCGGCCTTGTCTAAAAAGCCAAATCTCTTCATTGAGCCTCCGCCCACACAGATAATAGCTTTCTTTCCCTCAAAGTTCTTTAACGCCTCAAGTGCTCCCTTTCCGTGATATAAATCTCTTGGTAATGTAAATCTCTGCATTGCAAAACCCTCCATATGATATTGTTATTATATAGTTTCTCCCTTGTAATATTTATAAAAATCGCAGCCATCAACACTGAATAGTTACTAAATATTACATTTATTATTTTATAACATTTTACTAATTTTGTCACGTGCTATTATCACTTTTTGTGAATATAAAACAATTTGTACATATATTTTTATGCAATATATATAATTATCTTTAGTAGTTATGAATAGTTACCGATAGTTTATTTTATATCATAAGCACTGCATTGTAAAAATCGGCAGCATTTGTGTTTTTCATATGTTTTCATACATTTTAGCAAAAAGAAAAGGCTTCATACGAAGCCTTTTCAAATGTACATGTTATTATGTCAAACCGACAATACACTAATGCTTTACTTTGCGTAATCCACTATACGTGACTCACGTATTACATTAACCTTTATCTGACCCGGATACTCTAACTCAGACTCAATCTGCTTAGATATATCTCTGGCCATGATAACCATGTCGGCGTCACTGACCTGCTCAGGAACTACCATAATACGAATCTCTCTACCTGCCTGAATAGCAAAAGATTTCTCTACACCTTTATAACCATTTGTAATGTCCTCTAACTGCTGAAGACGATTTGAATATGTCTCCAAAGTCTCTCTTCTTGCACCAGGACGCGCCGCACTGATTGTATCAGCCGCCTGCACGAGACATGCAATAAGTGACTCCGGTTCAACATCACCATGATGTGATTCTACTGCATTAATCACAAGTGGTGACTCTTTATATTTCTTACATAATTCGGCACCGAGCTGGATGTGTGAACCCTCCATCTCGTGATCTACTGCCTTACCTATATCATGTAATAAGCCTGCACGCTTTGCCATTCTGACATCCTCGCCGATTTCAGCAGCCAGTAAGCCAGCCAGCTGTGCAACCTCGATAGAATGCTTTAACGCATTCTGACCGTAGCTTGTTCTAAACTTCATCTTTCCAAGAAGACGCACAAGCTCCGGATGAATACCGTGTATGCCCACCTCAAGTGTGGCAGCTTCACCCTCTTCACGAATCATATTATCGACTTCTTTTTGAGCTTTCTCAACCATCTCCTCTATGCGGGCCGGATGGATTCTTCCGTCAACAATAAGCTTCTCAAGAGCTATTCTTGCAACCTCTCTTCTGATTGGATCAAAGCTTGACAAAATGACTGCCTCAGGTGTGTCATCTATAATCAGATCTACTCCTGTCATAGTCTCGAGAGTACGGATATTACGTCCCTCTCTTCCTATGATACGTCCCTTCATCTCATCATTCGGAAGTGATACTACTGAAATAGTAGTCTCAGATACATGATCTGCTGCACATTTCTGAATAGCTGTAACCACATATTCCTTAGCCTTACGGTTTGCCTCTTCCTTTGCTTTGTTTTCCATTTCCTTAATCATTTTTGCAGTATCAAGTTTTACATCTTCTTCAATGGTCTTTAAGAGATATTCTTTAGCTTGCTCGGAGGTTAATCCAGAGATTCTTTCAAGTTCCTGTAAACGCTGCTCGTTAAGTTTTGATATTTCAATCTTCTGCTTCTTGAGTTCCTCTTCCTTAACTGCAAATCCGGCTTCACGCTTCTCGATAGCTTCGAGCTTCTTGTCGACATTCTCTTCCTTCTGAACGATACGACGCTCATTACGGGAAATCTCGTTTCTACGCTCTTTTATTTCCTTATCCAGATCATTCTTAGCCTTAATAGACTCTTCCTTGATCTCAAGCATAGACTCGCGCTTCTTTTCCTCCGCAGCCTTTACAGCCTCATCAATGATTCCTCTTGCCTTCTCCTCAGCATTTCCAATCTTGGAGTTAGCAGATTTCTTCTGGTATGAAGCGGCTACAAACCATACAACCAATGCAGTAATAATAATAGAAACTACAGCAGTAATGATATACGGTAGCATTACAGGAGCACCTCCTTTATTAAATTTTCATTGTATTTCACAAATTACAACAATTAAATTCTATACTTTTTGGTGCAAATTGTCAAGGTAATTGTGACCTCATTGCTGAAAGAATCTGGCTGCTCTTAAAGCCCCTACGCATTAGAAACTGATATATCCTGCGAAACTCCTTTTCATCACAGTTGTCAGGATCATAATGTTTCTTTTCAAGCAGCTTTGCTATATGTTTCTCTTCTTCTGCAGTGTATTCGCTCTCTATGGCACAATTTATATCATCTCTGCCTATTCCCTTTGCCATAAGCTTCTGCTCAAGCTGCCTGCGGCTTAAGCTGTCCTGATGATATCTGACATATGTGACGGCAAATCTGTAATCATCAAGATAATGAAAACTCTTGACATAATCTATCGCTGCATCCACACAGCAATCCGGATATCCGCCCTGTGTGAGCTTTTCCCTGAGCTTTCTTTCACTCCTGTCCATCTGTTCAAGCAGATGAAGTGCTCTCTTTTTGGCTCTCTTTCCTACCACCTCAGTTATCAGCTTTTCGTAATCCGCTTCACTGATAAAGGCTCCCTCCATAATAGAGTACCGCACGGCCTCTGTACGGTACAGCACACATGTCGTGCCATTATCAAAGGTCGTGCGGTATTTGCCTTTACCAATATTCTCATATCCGGTAATCTCTATCATATATAACCCTGCTCACTTATTGCTCATCTGCCTCTGACTTTTCAGAGTCTTCCTGTACTGCAGCATCTTCATCCTCAGGCTGTGTAAAGTAAAAATCCCTTACCTTTGCCTCAAGCATATCAAAAAATGCCGGATTCTCATGGATATAAGTCTTTGCATTCTCACGACCCTGTCCTATCTTATCTCCCTCGTATGCGTACCATGCACCGGATTTGTTGACAATGCCTGCATTAACTGCAAGATCAAGCACATCTCCTTCTCTTGAGATACCCTGGCCAAACACGATATCAAACTCTGCCTCTCTAAAAGGAGGAGCTATTTTATTCTTAACAACCTTTACGCGGACATGGTTGCCGACTATCTCACCGGCCTGCTTGAGTGACTCAGTTCTTCTGACATCAAGACGCACTGATGAATAGAACTTTAATGCCCTTCCACCTGTGGTAGTCTCAGGATTTCCAAACATCACACCTACCTTCTCACGAAGCTGATTGATGAATATAACGATACAATTTGACTTGCTGATAACTGCCGTGAGCTTACGGAGCGCCTGGCTCATAAGTCTCGCCTGAAGACCCACATGGGAATCCCCCATATCTCCGTCAATCTCGGCCTTTGGTACGAGTGCCGCAACTGAATCGACAACCACGATATCCACAGCGCCCGAACGCACCATGGTCTCTGTTATCTCAAGTGCCTGCTCACCGCAGTCCGGCTGTGAAATATAGAGATTGTCAATATCAACACCTATATTTCTGGCATATACAGGGTCAAGCGCATGCTCTGCATCTATAAAGCCTGCGATGCCGCCTCGCTTCTGTACCTCTGCAACACAGTGGAGTGCAACCGTTGTCTTACCTGATGACTCCGGTCCGTACACCTCAATAATCCTGCCCTTCGGAAGCCCTCCGAGTCCTAATGCAATATCAAGGCTTAATGAGCCTGTAGGTACTGTCTCTACATTCATATTGGCTGAGTTGTCGCCAAGCTTCATGACAGAGCCCTTTCCGTATTGTTTCTCAATCTGCGCAATGGCAGCGTCTAATGCTTTTAATTTATCTTCCTTTGCCATAATAATCTCCTATTCTCTCGCGAACAAACGTTCGTTCTGTTATTATAATAATACACTTCTATTCAATTGTCAACTAATAAATTGGAATAATTACAGAATCAAATAGCTGCCCATGTCTCACGCTATACCTAAAAGCAGCTATAAGTAAAATACTCAAAATATACAAATAAAACATAATTAAAAAGACAGTTGCTTTCACAACTGTCTTCATTATACACATAATCTCTCAATAGCGTCAAGTCCAAATTCAACCTTGGAATCCTCACCTGACTACGTCAGATTTTTCTGATTGCACAGATGAAAAATCATGTAAATTATTGATTGAGCTATTTGCAGAATGCTGTACTAGTATAGCGTTTCTTAAATAACTGGACCAAATACTTGCCCGTTTTCTCGATAGTACAATCCAAAAAGCCTCAGCGTAGCTAGTTTCTTCCAAACTCAGTAAGCACAAGTCCGTCATTTCTATCGAGTGTCATGCCGATGCTCCACTCATTGATGAACAGGAGAAGCGGATTTCCCTTCATGTCGACAACCTTCTTCATATCGCTTGTTCCGTTAATTGTATCTACATTGACCTCATCCTTGTTCTCAATCCATCTGATATGCTCATATGGCAGATTCTCAAGTCTGATCTGGACATTGTACTCATTTTCAAGTCTGAATTTAAGAACATCAAACTGAAGCACACCGACCACGCCGACTATAATTTCTTCCATGCCGCCCTTGTACTCCTGGAACATCTGGATAGCACCCTCCTGCGCTATCTGTGTGACGCCCTTTACAAACTGCTTTCTCTTCATGGAATCAACAAGTGATATCCTCGCAAAATGCTCAGGTGCAAATGTCGGGATGCCCTCAAACTCAAATTTATCCTTTGCTGTCGTGAGTGTATCTCCTATAGAGTATACGCCCGGGTCAAACACACCTATGATGTCGCCCGCATATGCCTTGTCCACTATTTTTCTCTCATCTGCCATCATCTGCTGCGGCTGTGAAAGCTTTAAGCTCTTGCCTCCCTGCACATGGTATACCTCCATGCCGGCTGTAAACTGTCCGGAGCAGATTCGCATAAATGCTATTCTGTCCCTGTGATTTTTATTCATGTTGGCCTGAATTTTGAATACAAATGCAGAAAAATCCTCTGAAAAAGGATCAATCATTCCGATGTCAGAGCGTCTTGCTGTCGGTGCATATGTCATCTTAAGGAAATGCTGTAAAAATGTCTCAACACCAAAGTTTGTGAGAGCAGAGCCGAAAAATACAGGTGAAAGCTCTCCCTTTGTGACAAGCTCCATGTCAAAATCTGCACTGGCGCCATCCAACAGCTCAATCTCATCCATGAGCTGACTTTTAAATTCCTCTCCGATCTCATCGGAAAGAGCCGGATCATCTATATGAATAATCTTCTCCGAGCCCTCCTTTGTGCCCTTTAAGGTGTCTGCAAAGGTCATGACCTCCTTGCTGTTTCTGTCATACACACCCTTAAACTGCTTTCCTGAGCCTATCGGCCAGTTGATAGGACATGTCGCGATGCCCAGCTCTTTTTCGATGTCATCGAGAAGCTCAAACGTATCGTTGGCATCACGGTCCATCTTGTTTATGAATGTAAAAATAGGGATATGTCTCATGACACAGACCTTAAAGAGCTTTCTGGTCTGTGCCTCAACACCCTTGCTTGCATCAATTACCATGACGGCCGAATCGGCTGCCATGAGTGTACGGTATGTGTCCTCTGAGAAATCCTGGTGTCCCGGTGTATCAAGGATATTGATGCAATATCCGTCATAATTAAACTGTAATACAGATGAAGTAACCGAAATACCTCTCTGCTTTTCTATCTCCATCCAGTCCGAAACAGCATGCTTTGCCGTAGCCTTTCCCTTTACCGAACCGGCCTGGTTTATTGCCCCTCCGTACAAAAGAAACTTCTCTGTCAGAGTAGTCTTTCCTGCATCCGGATGGGAAATTATTGCAAATGTTCTTCTTTTTTCTATTTCCTGTCTTAAGTTATCCACTGATATTTCCTCCAAACAAAATCAGAGTATAGTATAGCTTAAAACGGTTTCCATTTCAAGACACTAAAAATTCATGTATCAGTCCATCATCGATATGACAATATTTGATGCCCCGATATTTGTCTTGCGCTTGATAATGTCCTCTATCTGAGCTCTCTTTTCATCAGTCACATCTTCCTTTCCAACAATCACATCACAGCATTCATCACTGAGACTTACCACAGCATTCTTAAAGCCCTTTGCCTCCAGCATCATCTGGGCATCCTCCTCCATCTGTGCATTTTCTGTCAGCTTCACCATGGCATCGACCGCGCTCTTCTTCTCGGCCTCTGACACTCCTGCATCATCGATAATCTTCTGCAGAGCCTCCTTGTTCTTTGAGCGCACCTGCTCGCGTCCCAGCTTCACCTGTGCCACACACTCCTCGCTCTCTGTGGATGCACTTGTCAGTACCGTTTCGCCGGCATTTAATATTTCCTCTGTCGAGTCTGTCTCAAGCGCAACCTCATCTGATGCCTGTGTATCCTCACATTCCTTAGACTCCTTTGTATCTGCCTTTCCATTTACAGCCTCGATTTCAGTGGAAAGCACATCCTTTGCATTCATAAAAGTATCCCTGTTATCGTAGCTTATGTAACCGACCACTGCCAAAAGAAGTGCAA
The DNA here is from genome assembly GCA_900317585.1 of uncultured Lachnospiraceae bacterium. Taxonomy (GTDB): domain Bacteria; phylum Bacillota; class Clostridia; order Lachnospirales; family Lachnospiraceae; genus Roseburia. Next base: position 37,109 of record ONHG01000007.1, read on the forward strand.
GTGTCGTAATAATTATCTGATTTTTATGGCTGCCTTTCTTCACTTTTATTCCTCCCTGGATATCATTTTTGCTATTTTTATTTTATGCATTGGCACATCAAATAATGCAGAAACCGCATTAGAAATATCGTTGTTTACCTGTGGGCTTCCTCCGCCCTGCGCTACCACAAGCACTCCTGAAACAGTCGGTTTGTCCGTGCTTGTGACATAAGGTACGCTTGCATTCTCGTCATCGTATATGACCGTAGTCTTTTCAATGCTCTCCGAGGTCTCCTTAGTATCCTTATCCACTATCCTTGTGCCATCGTCTGACAGCGTAATCATCACAGATACCTCACCCACACCGTCCATCCTTTCAAGAATACCCTCAAGCTTTTTTTCAAGCAGCTTCTCATATTCTTCATCATCGCAGGTGCTTTCACTTACTGACTTAGCTTTAGCTTTCTTTTGTGAATTACTACAGGTCTTTCTATCCTCTTTTACCGGAAGCACCACAATAAGAAGCAGTACTCCAACAAGTAAAATCACTATGTAGTCAGTTTTCTTCAGCTTCGAAAGCCGTAAACAAATCTGTCGTATCCGCGTCATATTCATACGAAATCCCCTCTATTTTCTTTGTAAGCTCAGCAAATCTCATGTCATATTCATACCCTGCCGCAAGAGGTTTTAGAATAATGACCGCCAAAAACACCCCAAGCATAAACCTAAAGTACCTCCTATACTGCTCCTTTGGCGTTAAATATGTCATTACCATGAAAAAAAATGCCAGATACAAATAACTCTTCATGCCCTATCAACCTCCCATAAAGCTTGTAGATGCACATACTATCGCAATCACTATAAAAAACAATATAGATGCATCTCTTATCACGATATAATACAGATTTCCTGCCCTGGCAACGGCTTCTATGCCCTCCACAATCCTGTTGTCTGAGACCGGCTGCAACGCAGCGGAAAGCAATCTGTACATCAGCGAAAAGATTAGTGTTTTTACAAGCGGGGTCAGCACAATGAAAAAGAGCACGATAATCGCCGCCATACCAACACTGTTTTTTATGAGCATCGCACAGCCAAGCATAATTTCACCTGCACCCTGCCCAAGCCTCCCCACACCCGGTATCGCCTGAAAACTTTTTAAGATAAGGCTTTCCGATATTTTGTCCTTTGCGGGAGCAATCATGGCCTGGACTATGCCTACGCCTGCCACTATCTTTATGGATGCCTTCATTATTTTTATAACTGCTGATTCAATAAACTCTGCAAGCTTTTCAAGCTTCTTTTCACTAGATACGTGATTGAGCACCTCAAGCACCAGAAACAGATGAATTCCCGGTATGAGCACCAGCTTTATAAGCCACTCCACTACATAAATGAGCACAAATGCCAGCATGTAAAAGCCTGATGCCGAAAATCCTTTTCCGGACGCAAGAAGTACTGTCGCATATGCCGGCACAAGCGCTGTAAGATAAGTCAAAAGCACATCAATACAGCCCTTTGCCACATCAGACAACACAAAAAAAGATGCCATAAGCATTGATATAACCGATGCATACATAAACAGAAAACTTACATTGTATACATAATCCTGCCGCCAGAAAATAAGCCTTGAAAACACCATAAAAAGTATCGTATAGCACAGCACATTTATAATAACAGGCTTCACCGCCGCTATCTCATAAAAAAACAGCTCATAAATATACTCACAGATTTTTTCACCTGCCTTTTGATCTCCTGCCAGAATGGCATCCACTATATCCGAAAACGATAGTCTGTCCGGCAGATAATCCTTTGAATATTTTTCAATCTCTGACATATCTATTTTTTCAAGCATCTGCTGCTCAATTCTATCTGTGATTTCGGTGTCCGACGCATACACAAAACACTGCGGCAAAAACACTACAGCCAATATGATTATTATCAAAATATATTTTCTACAAATCAAAACAGCTCTCCAATCAGCTCTATCAGGCACGACATCACCGGAATTGACATCACAACAATTGCTCCCTTCGCAAAAAGCTCTATCTGCGATGCAATTGCGCTATGACCGCAGTCCTTACAGATTGAGGATGAAAACTCCGCAATATATGCAATCCCAAGTATCTTTACCATAGTGACAAAAAATGCCGGTTCCACAGGAAGCTTTGAAAGAAGTCCTTTAAAAAACTCAATTGTTGTGCCGAGCTGCTCCAATGCAAAAGCAAAAATTATAGTGCCACAGGCTACTGAAAGAAGCATTGAAAGCTCAGGCCTGTCACGCTTTAAAAGCACTGCAAAAAATACTGCCGCAATTCCTATTATCCCAATCTTCAACATATTACAAAGAAAACATATCCTGCATTGTCTTAAACAGCTCACTTATATATGGCACAATCCAGAACAATACGATCACAAGCCCGGCCAGACTAAGCAGGAAAGTCATTTCCTCCCTTCCACTGTGTTTTAAGACCTGTCCGAGCACCGTAATCACTATTCCAAGTGCTGCTATCTTAAAAATAATCGAAATCTCCATCATCAAGTCCTTTCATCGCATACAACAATATGTTTAATCGGATTACCACATTTTTATATAAGCATTATTGATATCATAATCCCTCCCAAAATACCCACCGGACAAATCACCTTCATTTTTTCAACATAATCTTTCCTGTAAAAATCTATCTGTTTATGTATGTCCAAAGCACATTCCTTAAGCCGCTGCTCCATCGCAGCTGCATTTTTTTCAAAGAATGCACCTCCCATTTCAACTATCATTTTCTTTATTTTTTCATCAGATATCCTGCCACAAAGCACAGTCCCCCACACAGCCCTCCAGCCCTCCTCTCCGCTTTTACAGCTCCTGTTTGAAAGTGCCTCTCCCATTCTCCTGCAGCCCTCATTAAACACCTCGCTCTTTCCTCTTATGCTGTTAAAAAACTGTGGTGCCTTCATTCTTTCTCCTGCCAGATAAAATGCCCCCTTTTCAAGCAAAAGCATGAAATCATACAGCATCGCTATATCTGCCTTTTTTCTTTTGCTGTAATCGTTTATCAGCCCCAATATCGCAAACAGTACTATACAAAAGCCTGTAAGCTTCATCATAAATGCTATAGCGCCTCACCCCTTTTTCATCATGGTCTATAAACACAAACCGTTCTATGGCATGTGGCAGAATTTTTCTTCGCAGATCATCTGCATTGGTGCCATGTACACTGCCAAGTATCCTTATTCCGCAACTCACAAGCTGATTTAATGCCTCGATATCACCTTCTCCTCCCAGCTCATCCACCGCAATCACATCCGGGGACATAGAGCGCAAAAGCATCCTCATGCCAAGTGACTTCGGACAGTTATCCAGCACATCACTGGAATTGCCTATATCGTTTTGAGCCACTCCCAAGTAGCACGCTGCTATCTCCGAGCGCTCATCGACCACCGACACCTTAAGAGCTTTTTTTCCGTCACAGCCATCTGAAAGTATCCTTATGCAGTCTCTTAAAAATGTTGTTTTTCCTTCTCCCGGCCGTGATATAACCAATGTATTGTAAATGCTGTTTTCATCCCGGATATAAGGCATCAGTGGCATTGCAACGTCCTTTATCTGATGGGCAATTCTGATATTTAAGGACGCTATCTCACTGACTGCTGTAACCTTTCCTCCATCGCAGCCCATCTGCCCTGCAATTCCCACACGATGACCTCCCTCCACTGTAAAATAGCCTGCTGCAAGCTGCGGTGCTATCGCGTGGAATGAATATCCGCTCAGATAATTTATCATCTCCTCAATATCGCTATGTGAGATATACACTCCGGCTCTACATCCTCCCGCAAACATATACTGCACCTGCTTTCCGGCGCGCACCCTGATTTCCTCCAGACCACACGGCATGTACGCTTCTGCCTCAGCCTTCATCTTTTGTGGCAGATAATCAATTATATCCATATTTTTCACTCCTTATCGCCACTTCGGTGGCAGGTCGGGATAGGGCTTATGCGTGTGGCTGCAGTGTCGCAGAAGCGTATAGCGGAGCTATTTAGAGTCTGTTAAATTATGCTTTGAAGCACAGAAATGCCGAGGCATGGACGCCGAGGCAAGGAGATATCGAGCCCGGACGGCGAGTATCGACGGTTTCGTCAGGCATAGAAGTACTTACTGCATAATTTATACAGAGTCTTAATAGCGCAGCGTAGCTTCTGCGACACTGCAGCCACACGCGTGAGCCCTATCCCGACCTGCCACCGACAGTTATTCAAATTAAAAAAGGACACAGACGATTCTGATAAATCATCTATGTCCTATTTATATTACATGTCCAATTGTTTTAGAACATGAAATTACTACTATTAATATTACATCCTGTCAGGAGCTGAGAATCCAAGCATATCGATACAAGCCTCAAGTATCTCCTTTGTGAGCACAAGCAGCGAAATATATGACTTCTTAAGCTCTTCATTCTCCTCAGAAAGAATCTTTGTGTCATGGTAGAAGCCGTTGAATGCGTTGGCAAGCTCGTAGATGTATGCACATATCTTGTGTGGTGCAGACTCCTCGTATGCACTCTCAATTGTAGCATTGAACTTTGCCAGAGAGAGCATGAGATTCTTCTGTCCTGCATTGACTGCCGGCATGATTGCATCCTTCAGTGCGCTGATGTCGCCACCCTTTGCCTCATACTTTGACAGGATTGACTTGATACGCACGATTGTATAAAGTATATATGGACCTGTGTTACCCTCAAAGGATGTAAATCTGTCGATATCAAAGATGTAATCCTTGCTCGCCTGATTGGACAAATCACCATACTTGACTGCTGCAAGCGCTACAGTTTTGGCTGTCTGCTCAGCCTCCGCCTCGTCTATATTCAGATTCTCTTTTTCCTTCTGGTTTTCCTTAATCTTATTGAGCATCTCATCGTCAATTTCCTTGAGGAGGTACTCAAGACGCATTACTCCACCGTCTCTTGTCTTGAAAGGCTTGCCGTCCTTACCATTCATGGTTCCAAAGCCGATATGTACAAGCTCTGTAGTATCAGGTACTATGCCTGTCTTTCTTGCGCAGCGGAACACCTGGATAAAGTGCATTGACTGACGTGCGTCTGCCAGATAAATCACACGGTCAGGGTTGTTCTCCTTCATACGCATAACAAGTGTTGCAAGGTCTGTAGTGCTGTAAAGTGAAGCTCCGTCAGACTTTAGGATGATACATGGCGGAATCTCCTTTGTATCTGTATCCTCCTTCACATCCACAACCAAAGCACCCTCACTCATATGTGCAAAGCCCTTTTCCTTCATCATTTCAACCATCTCAGGTACATATGGCTGCGCATCCGACTCGCCCTTCCACAGCTCAAAATGGACGTTCAGATTCTCATAATTTCTCTTAAGGTCTGTTACAGAGACATTCATGATGTGTGAAAGCAGTGCCTGATAGCCTCTCCTGCCTCCCTGGAGCTCCTTTGTGGCAAGAAGTGCTGCCTCCTTGAAGCTCTCATCTGATTTTGACTTACCGCTGGCTGTCGGATAGATGTCCTCAAGCTCTGATATGGTAAACGGTGCCTCCTTCGGGTACTCTCCTGTATAGCTCTCATCAAAATAAACGAGGTCAGGCTTTCTCTCGCGAAGCTCTGTAATGATAAGTCCCATCTGAAGTCCCCAGTCACCGAGATGCACATCACCAATCACATTGTGTCCCATGAACTTTGCGATACGCTTAACGCTCTCTCCGATTACTGCTGAACGAAGATGACCTACATGAAGAGGCTTTGCCACGTTTGGTCCGCCGTAATCCACTACTATAGTGAGTGGCTTTTTGGCCTTCTCCAAGCCGTATCTGCCCTCATCATCCTTCATATCGTTCATATATTTTGCCAGAAAAGCGGTATCCATTTTGATATTAAGAAATCCCGGCTTTACTGATTCTACTGACTCAAACATCTCATCTGACTCAAGTAGCGCCGCTACCTTGTCTGAGATCATAAATGGTGCACACTTATACTCTTTTGCTGCTGCCATTGCTCCGTTACACTGGAACTCACAAAGGTCCGGTCTGTTTGAAAGTGTAACCTTTCCGTACTTCTCGTCATATCCTGCACTGACGAATGTCTTTGTCACTTCCTCTGATATCAAATTAATCAGTTTTTTCATTGTATTCCTCCTGATATATAGCTGTTTTGCGTCAAACAGCGAATATACTTATATTAGCACACAAATGAATTGCTTTCAATATCAACCATCATTTTTGCCTTCTGAGTAAATATTAACCGGCAACGTAACCTTGCATTTGCACCCCAAAAGGAGTATGATTTCATATGAAAATTTAAAGGAGGTCTTAATCAATGAAGATAAAAACTAAACAAATAACCGTTACTGCAATTATGCTTGCAATCTGCCTTGTCAGCCAGTTCTTTAAGAACTTAAGCGTATACATCACAGGTCCAATCATTAATGCAGCTTTAGTACTTACCGTACTCTATGCCGGAATGGCATGTGGCATTATCCTAAGCATTATCACACCTGTCACATCATTTTTCATCACAGGAAGTCCTGTTATGGCGGCTATCCCTGCGATGTTTCCATGTATCATGATAGGAAATATCATTCTCGTGGTATGTGTGGGACTGCTTCGCAAAAAATGTGGCAAAGCTGCCGGTTTTCCTGTATCAATTGCAATAGGTGCCATACTAAAGGCTCTTTTCATGGGAATAGCCATTGCTCTTATCATTCTACCGACATTTCTGCCTGCTCCAATGCACAAGATGCTGCCGGTTTTTCAGCTTCAGTTTTCAGTGACACAGCTTATCACCGCTGTTATCGGAGGTGTGTATGCAATCATAATTGCGGCTGTGCTTAAAAAAACTTCTTTAGCACAGGCAGACTAAATATTCAATTATCTGCTTATGCTTCCAGATATCCGTGCATATTTTTAAGCGCATTTTTCTCAAGCCTTGATACCTGTGCCTGAGAGATATTTATCTCCTCTGCCACCTCTATCTGTGTCTTGCCCTCGAAAAAACGCAGCTTAATAATCTGTCTCGCTCTGTCATCAAGCAGCTTTAAGGCATCGTCGAGAACCAGATTTTTTACCCATGCTTCCTCTTTGTTTTTCTTGTCTGATATCTGATCCATCACGTAAAGTGTATCACCACCGTCAGTATATACAGGATCAAAGAGGGACAGCGGTGTCTGGATTGCATCAAGTGCGTATAGTATATCGTTTTCGGGGATGCCGCAATCCTTTGATATTTCTGCCAGGGACGGTTCGTGCACCAGCTTTCTTGATAGCTTTTCCTTTGATTTAATAGCCTGATATGCTGTATCCCTGAGAGACCGCGGAATGCGGTACGCACTGTTGTCACGCAGATATCTTCTGACCTCACCGATAATCATCGGAACAGCGTAGGTTGAAAACTTAACACCTATAGTCGGATCAAAATTATCAATTGATTTCATAAGCCCGATGCAGCCTATCTGAAATAAATCATCCATATTTTCATTATGGTTTGAAAACCTTCTGATTACCGAAAGCACGAGCCTTAAATTTCCACGAATATACTTTTCTCTTGCAGCCTTATCACCTTTTTTTATTTTCTCAAACAGTTCTTCTTTTTCTTCATCCTTAAGTACCGGCAGTTTCGATGTAGTCACACCGCATATATCAACCTTATATACAGACATGGGAATCCTCCGGATAAATTTCTTTATCTAAAGCATTCCCATTTACAGTAATTTTATTCAATTAATATACGTATATAATTCTACAGCACTGCCGCTATTTTTATATCCTTTTCATCCTTAAGTGCCAGCACACTGTTGTCTTCAAGCAATGTAACTGTAGGTCTTGAATACTTCTCCGTCACAAAAATTATTTTGGCCTTTTTGCCGTTTGTCAAAAGCACCGTGCTTCCGATATATGAGCTTGCAATCTTCTTCAAAAACATCCCTATATACTTCGGATGATACTTTGATATGCCATCATACTCAAAATCTGCTATCACCTCAAACGGACACATCCCATCACGGTAACAGCGCTTTGATGTCATTGCATCGTAGACATCGGCTATCGTAATAATAGCTGACATATCATCGATTTTATCTGATTTATATCCAAACGGATATCCTGAACCGTCAAACTTCTCATGATGTAAAAGTGCCGCACGCTTTGTGCTTTCAAGAATGTTGAAGCTCTTAAGTATCTCATAGCCATATATCGTATGTTTCTTTATCACCTCAAACTCATCCTTTGTGAGCTTTCCGGGCTTCAATAATATCTCATCGGGTATCTTAAACTTGCCTATGTCGTGCAACAGACCTGCCATTGAAATCTCATCCAGCTTTTCTGTATCAAGCCCTGCCCACACACCGATGAGACGTGCAATGATTGATACATTTATGGAATGCGCCATAGTAGATACATCTGTCTGCTTTAATACCTGAAGTGCATCAAAAAGCTCATATGAAGTCTCAAACCTGTCAAAAATCTCTACCGAGTCCCTGATGATCGTATTCTTATCCGGAATGATATTCCTGTATAGTATGTCATTCATATATTCATGCAGGTTATCGATGGAATCACGGTATTTTTCCTTAATGATGGCATATTTTTTATTCCATTCTTCTTTTTCCTGTGCTGAGCTTCCCTCAACATAAACCGAAGCTATATTGTAGAATCCAAACTTTGCTATATCAAATGCCGATACAGCCTGATGTCTTTTAAGGATAAGCTGTCCCTTTGGCGAAAACACATCTACTGCCGTTGTCATTCCCTCTTTTAGTTCATTAACCTTTATTTCTCTCATAATACTGTTTCCCTCTTGTCATTTATCTTCTCACTTTCACTCATTATATCACAATATATCCAAATATGGCACTGACTTTATGTATTTCTTGACATTCAAAGCATTTTTTGTTAACATAGCAAGGCGAAAATAATACGTCAGTTCGAAACCTTCCTGACGTAAAACAAAACTAAAGGAGAACTAAATATGAGAAACAAAAAAGTATTATTTGCAGTACAGGCAGCTATGATTGCAGCACTCTACGTTGTGCTCACGTATATCACCAATCTGCTTGGTCTCGCATCAGGCACCATTCAGGTACGCTTTTCTGAAGCGCTTTGCATCCTTCCGGTTTTCACACCGGCAGCCATTCCTGGACTTTTCATCGGATGTCTGATTTCCAATCTCATCACAGGTGGCATCATCTGGGATATCATCTTTGGAAGCATCGCTACACTGCTCGGTGCACTAGGCACTTACTTCCTTCGAAAGAAGAAGTTTGTGTACACCTTGCCGCCGGTCATCGCCAACATTATTATCGTGCCACTCGTGCTCAGATACGGATATGGTTTTACAACTATATACAAGGGTGTTGATATCTCGCTTCTTTTCAATGCAGTTACAGTCGGAATCGGTGAGATTATCTCAATCTGTGTACTTGGAAGCTTGTTAAAAGGAATACTTTCGAAATACAGAAATGTAATTTTCAAGCAGGACGAGGCGTAGTTACATACATAGCACTTTCAATAAGCTGCGCGTCACAAAATAAAAAAGCTCTGTGTCATACACTGATATGTATGCACAGAGCTTTTTACTTTATTACTTTAATATGCTGTGATTACATTCTATCTATCCCACTTGTCACACAGCGCATTTATCTGGTCTGCAAACTTGCTCAAGTCCTTATTAGCCATACCCTGGCACTTCTGGATGACAGATACAAGCCTCTGGCCTGCTGCCACAAGACGGTCAAATATAGTCTTCTCTCTGCTTGCCATGCCATATGCAGCCTTTTTCTCCACACGCTTACGTGAACCATCTGCCACCTTCTGATTCGTGATAAGGTCATAGGCATCACCACTGTACGGTGCCACTGCATCATAGCCGAAGGTCTCATGCACGTGGTTTGCAAAGGACTCTGCTGTGGACTCCTCTCCATGGACTATAAATACATGCTCCGGCTTGTTTTTTATTGCGCCAAGCCACTCGGTAAGCTGATTTTTGTCTGCATGTCCACTGATACCCGGCAGATTTACTATGCTTGCCCTTACTTCTATTTCCTCACCAAAAAGCTTCACCTTTTTAGCACCGTTTAAAAGTGCATAGCCAAGTGTTCCCGGAACCTGATATCCTACAAACAAAACTGTTGAATCGCTTCTCCAAAGATTATGCTTTAAGTGATGCCTGATACGTCCGGCCTCACACATACCTGATGCTGATATGATGACCTTCGGCTTCTTATCGAAATTAATCATCTTTGACTCATCCGATGATACTGCCACACGAAGTCCGGGGAACTTGATTGGATTGATGCCTGCCGAAATAAGCTCCATAGCCTCCTCATCAAAGCAGTCCGATATATTCTCATGAAATACATTTGTTGCCTCAACCGCAAGAGGGCTATCGATGTAAACCTCAAAATTCGGATGCTCCGGCAGCAGATTCTCCGTCTTTATACGCCTAATAAAGTAGAGCATCTCCTGTGTCCTGCCCACTGAAAATGCCGGGATTACCAGATTTCCGCCTCTTGTAAATGTCGCATTGATGACCTTTGAAAGCTCCACCGCGTAGTCAGGCGGCGTATCGTGCAGACGATTGCCATATGTAGATTCCATAACCACATAATCAGCACTGTCCACATACTGCAGATCCTTGATTAGCGGCCTGTTGTGATTTCCGATATCACCTGAAAAGACAATTTTTTTTGTCACATTCTCCTCAGTCACCCACATCTCAATGGATGAGGAGCCAAGCAGATGACCTGCATCCACAAATTGCACCTTAAGCCCCGGACATATCTCATACACACTGTTGTAATCACACGGTGTAAAATGCTGCATAACATTCTGTGCATCCTCCACATTGTACATAGGAGTCACCTCCGGTCTTCCGGCTCGTCTTGCCTTTCGGTTCTTCCACTCAGCCTCAAATTCCTGAATATGCGCAGAATCCTTTAGCATAATGTTACATAAATCCATTGTCGCCTTTGTCGCAAAAATAGTGCCCCTGAAACCATGATTGTATATAAGTGGCAAAAGACCTGAATGGTCAATGTGTGCGTGTGTGACAAACACATAGTCTATAAGTGAAGGATTGACCGGTATCTCCTGATTCACGTACAAATCAGCCCCCTGCTCCATTCCACAGTCAATAAGTATATGTGTGTCCCCAAACGTCAGATAATGACAGCTTCCAGTAACCTCTCTGTCAGCCCCGATAAATTCCAATACCATACTACCATCTCCTATTCTGTTTTATAATAGAATCTTCTCAGTGGTTCTGAGTAATTACTTATGATAAAAATATTATACCACACTTATGCCATTTTCTGTATTTCTTTCTTCAATCTTGCCATTATTTTTTTCTCAAGCCTCGATATGTATGACTGTGAAATTCCCAGGATGTCTGCCACCTCCTTCTGTGTCAGTTCCTTATTCTCCACGCGGTTTACTCCAAATCGAAGCTCTATTATCTGCCTCTCACGCTCGTTCAATGACAGCATGGCTTTTTTTAGCAGTGATATCTCAACCTCAGTCTCGAGATCCTTATATATGACATCATCCTCCGTCCCCAGTATATCTGATAAAAGCAGCTCATTTCCGTCCCAATCCGTGTTAAGCGGCTCGTCAAAGGATACCTCAAGCTTCACTCTGTTATTGCGACGCAGATACATAAGAATCTCATTTTCTATGCATCTGGATGCGTATGTGGCGAGCTTGATTTTTTTCTCGGGATTGAATGTATTTATCCCCTTTATCAGGCCGATTGTACCGATTGAGATAAGGTCCTCCACGCATACTCCCGTGTTTTCAAATTTCTTTGCCAGATACACAACAAGCCTCAGGTTGTGCTCTATAAGCTGCTTTTTTGCCTGTTCCTTTGACATTGCCACGTTTTTATCCCCCAGTGCTATGAGACAGCATTTCTCCTCGTCTGTCTCAAGCGGAGGCGGCAGCACCTCCGTCCCTCCTATGTAAAACACTTCATCCGTTTTGTTTTTTCCAAAAAGGAGAATTTTTAATTTCTTTTGAATCACTAAAAACAGCTTCATTTAAAATCATATCGTATGCACTGTTTGTCAATATATTTTCCGATGCTTTTCCAATCAGAACATTATGTAATATCTTTTTCTTTCCTTTATTCTCCACCACCATAGTATCAAAGCAGCATGCCTTAAGACACCCATTTTCATTTCCCAGACTTTTATACGGCACATTTATGTACTCTTTATCATCACCCGCTATATCAAAAACCCTCGCCCCCGCTATATGGACCGGAATATTTCCCGGCTGTTTTTTCAACAGATTGCCGGAATCGTACAATGCAGTTACATACACCCGCTTTTTATTTTCCATGATAGTTACTCTGTATAATCCCCTGCTCTCGTTGCTACGCTCACACCAGGATTTTAATATCATATAAGTTATCACAAAACCTCCTGTGCATATCAAGGAAGCATCCGCTGATAACAGGCTGTCAAGTGCATACACCACACCTCCTGATAAGACTGTGACAAAAACAGAAAGCCCCAAGAGCTTAATCATCCCAATTCTTGCGCCAGTTGCAAAATATACTGCTGCCGGAGCTACAAGCAGCAATGACAACCACCTGTAGATACTGTAGCTTCCAAGCAAAAGCAGCAGGCAAGAAACCATGCCGGATACTGCACCTGCCAGAATAATCCTTCTGATTCTACCATATAAAGGTATTTTCAGCACATATGTGATACAAATCATTCCCATAGAGTTTACTATAAATGTTCTCAGGTAAAAGACATCGATATAAAATGCATAGATAATTTTCACCTCTCTTTCATTAAAAATATATACCAAAGCCCTACTCTGTTAAAATCACATTATGTCGACACACTACCATAAATACACAGCAAAAGGGCATACAGTCTGAATTAAAATCAAACTGTATGCCCTGTATAAATCGTCTGTCAGTTCCGTGAAAAACTATCTTCTGGAATTCTTAAGGAAATCAGGGATATTAATCTCTACCGGCTTAACTGTGCTTTCCGGCTGACGAGGTCTTTGTATACCTGAATATGTCTGTGGGGCTGATGCCTGCTGGATACCTGTTGTATGAAGTCCGTTAGCTGTTGTATGGAGTCCATTTGTAACAGTATTTGGTGTAGTCATACCGGCTCCCGGTCTCTGTCCCATCTGGTTAGGATATGTCATATGTCCCTGTATATTGGCTGCAGTGCCTCCCTGAGCTACTGACTTTTGAGGAGTAACCATATTTGATGATACATCCTCAAGTCCGGTAGCAATTACTGTGATAGATGCCTGATCTGTCATTGTCTCATCATACTTGGCACCGAAAATAATATTTGCATTCTCGCCCGCGAGATCCTGAACATAGCTTGCTGCATCATTTGCATCCATAAGAGAAATATCTCCTGAGATATTGATGATGACATGTGTAGCACCATTAATCTTTGTCTCAAGAAGAGGAGATGCAACTGCAAGCTTAACTGCCTCTATTGCCTTGTCATCGCCCTGTGCACTACCGATACCGATATGAGCCATTCCCTTGTCCTTCATTACTGTCTGGACATCGGCAAAGTCAAGGTTAATAAGTGCCGGAAGGTTGATAAGATCAGTAATTCCCTGAACTGCCTGCTGTAATACCTCATCTGCCTTCTTAAGTGCATCCGGCATTGTTGTACGACGGTCTACAATCTCAAGAAGCTTGTCATTAGGAATGACAATAAGTGTATCGACGCTCTCCTTAAGTCTGTCTATTCCCGAAACAGCGTTAATCATACGCTGCTTTGCCTCAAATTTGAAAGGCTTTGTGACAACTCCTACTGTAAGAATGCCCTGGTCTTTTGCTATCTTTGCAACAACCGGAGCTGCACCTGTTCCTGTTCCGCCACCCATACCGCATGTGACGAATACCATATCAGCACCCTTAACCGCTGCCTGAAGCTCCTCTGCGCTCTCCTCAGCCGCCTTCTGGCCAATCTCAGGCTGTGCACCGGCACCAAGTCCTTTTGTGAGCTTCTCTCCAATCTGTATCAGAGTAGGGGCCTTACAAAGCTGTAATGCCTGCTTATCAGTATTGATACCTATAAATTCTACTCCACCTATATTCTCGTCAATCATTCTGTTGACTGCATTGTTACCGGCTCCACCGACTCCGATGACAATTATCTTTGCACTGTTATCTGCCTCGTTAGTTTTAATCTCAAGCAAGGTTCTTCCTCCTCTTTCCATCCAAATATTCTAAATTATATATTATAAATTCAAATATTCTGAAATCCATATACTCTATAATATAATTTTTCTATCAAATAATCAACCTTTAAATGTGATTTTTTTTATTTTATTGGGTCTTATCAAACACAATATTTGTGGTTTCCTCAGTCCAGTTCTCTAAATGTAGTGTACCTGAGAGTCCATCAAGAGATGGCATGATGGCTTTTAGCCTCTCTATCTTTCTGGTCAGCTTTGTTGTATCCCCGATAAGCACATTTATATTCCCGTAATGTACCTCAGGTGCATTGTCACCACCGTAATCAATGGAATCAGGCACCAGCTCTTGTCGCTTGAGAGACTGTGTTACCTCCAGAATTTCTCTTAATGTTGACTTTTTTATAGGCAGCTTTTCATACAGTACTACCTTATCGCAGCTTATACCGTCAATTCTCGGTACACCAGACACTGTATCTGACGATGTCTCAACTACAAACCCATCCTTGTCAAAATATGCGTTTTCATCTATTCCCGGAATGTATATATACCCAAGCATTCCCTTTTCATATACTGATATATGAAGCGTATGAGGACTGTCTAAGCTGATGCTCATTGTATCAATAAACGGAATCTTCCTTGTATCCTTGATTTTGTACTTTATGTATACATACAACGAATTCCATGAATACTTGTCATTTAATACAGCATCCTCAATAACCTTCTGCTCGTAAAGCTCATTTCCCTCAACTACGACATTTTTCACAGTAAAGAGCTTTAATGCTATAAGAAACATCACCGCAAGCACACATATCGTAATAAGGACTCCCATAAGGAAATGCTTCAATCTCTTTTCATGTCTTCTTTTCTTCCTGATCATCATCTTCACCAAGCCTAACTATTGTACTTTTCCAAGTCTGATTCCCCTCGACACTGACAGTACTATACCAATCTCCGCCATCAGGAAAATGATGGATGTTCCTCCATAGCTGATAAACGGCAGGATTACACCTGTGTTCGGAATGGAATTTGTTACAACAGCAATATTCAATATAACCTGAATTGCAATGTGGCTCATGACTCCAATCACTAAAAGCGAACCGTATAAATCCCTGGCATTATTGGCAACAACCATCATACGCCATATCAGAATTATAAACAGGAGTATAAGACATATGGCTCCAAACAATCCAAGTTCCTCACATATGATTGTAAAAATCATATCGTTTTGTGACTCCGGGACATTTCCAAGCTTTTGTAAGCTTTCTCCAAGTCCCTTGCCAAATAAACCGCCTGAGCCTATTGCATATAACCCCATCATTGTCTGGTAAACCGCATCACTGCTGGCGGTTTCCGGATGCAGCCATGCCTCAATTCGTGTACTTCTGTAGCCTGCCAGCATTACAAATGCCACTGCAAATACAAGCACACCGATTCCGACCAGAATAAACTGCAGATATTTCGGACTGGCAACAAACATCATACAGACAGATATGCCTATTATGATAATTGCCGTACTTAAGTTACTGTACGCAACGATTCCTATAAGCGGTGCAAGTATTATAAACATCTTTATGATACTTGAAAACCGGGTAAACTGCTTAGGAATCTTGTCAATTATCATTGCCATAAATAAAATAACGGCTATCTTTGCCACCTCTGACGGCTGGAACTGTATCGGTCCTACACTAATCCATCTCGATGAACCATGTGAACTTGAACCTATTTTCGGCACAAATACAAGAATACACAGCAGAAACGACACTACATATGCTGTCACTCCCAGCTTCTTCCACCATCTGTAGTCTATTGCCGTCATGGCAGCCATGGCAACCATTCCCAACAGAATATTTCGTATCTGAAGCTTCAAATAATGCATACTGTCGTTATATCTGTTAGCTGATGTATATGAGCTTGAGCTGTACAGCATTACAAGACCAAAACAGAGCAAAAATATAACAATAAACAAAAGATTATAGTCAAAAAAAGGTATTCCTTTTTCCTTTTTTTCTTTTTGTTTTCTACGCTTTTCTGCCAAAATGAATTACTCCTCTAATCCTTTTACTAATTCCTTGAAGATACGTCCTCTCTCCTCATAATTAGGGAACATTCCCCAGCTTGCACATGCAGGTGATAAAAGGACGGCATCGCCTGAAGCAGCATGCTCATAACAATAGCTGACAGCCTCCTCAAAGGTATCCTTCTTTACTGTATTCATGAATCCATGTCTGTGTGCACATTCCTCTATTTTGTCCGCTGTCTGACCGATGAGCACAAGCTCCTTGACCTTACCGTCAAAGGCCTCTATCCACTCGTCATATTCTGACTGTTTATCATATCCTCCTCCGATAAGAAGTGTCGGTCTGTTCATGGCACGTATTCCCTGAATAGCCGCATCGGGATTGGTTCCCTTTGAATCATTGTAAAACTTAACACCGCGCTTTTCTGTCACATATTCTATTCTGTGTTCAACCGCCTTAAATACCTTAAGCACCTCGACAATCTTATCCATAGGCACACCAAAGCTTAAGGACATGGCACAGGCTGCCATAACATTCTCAAAATTGTGCTTTCCAAGCAGATTCAGGTCATTTACATTGATTATCTCATCGCGTGCACCATCGTGTGCATACATGATGATGTCTCCATCCAGATAAAAGCCCTCTGAAAGCTCTGACTTACTGCTGAAAAACACAACCTTAGCCGGGCACTCTGCCGCAAAGCCTCTAAGTACCTTATCCTCATAGTTTAAGATACAAAAATCATCCTTTGTCTGATTCTTTGTGATATCTTCTTTTGCCCTGATATAGTTTTCCATTGTGTGATGACGATTAAGATGATCCGGTGTAATATTTAAGATTGCACTGATGTGCGGCTTGAAGGTATCAATTGTCTCAAGCTGGAAGCTGGATATCTCTGCTACTGTCACGGTCTCATCCGTGCTTCCTGTAACCATTGATGTATATGGTATTCCAATGT
The DNA here is from genome assembly GCA_900317585.1 of uncultured Lachnospiraceae bacterium. GTDB lineage: Bacteria > Bacillota > Clostridia > Lachnospirales > Lachnospiraceae > Roseburia. Next base: position 54,264 of record ONHG01000007.1, read on the forward strand.
TTCCAACAACTCTTACATCCTTAAAGTAATTCTTCATTATCTCACCTGTAAGTGCCGTGGTCGTTGTCTTGCCGTTGGTTCCTGTAATAGCAATGATTCTGCCTGCGCCAAATGTGTATGCAAGCTCTATCTCACCCCAGATTTTAACGCCCTTATCTCTTAATGAATTGACCATAGGAATATCTGTTGGTACACCCGGACTGAGTACAGCCACATCAAACTCATCCATCTGTGCATCTGTCATATCTCCGAGTATTAGCGGTACTTCACGGATTGCCGGTACCTTCTCATAAAGTGCCTCTGTATCAAGCTCTTTATTTCCATCAAATAATACTGTATCTATATTATTGGCACGTAAAAGCTCTGTAGCTGCGATTCCGCTTTTTCCTGTACCGACAACAAGTACTTTCTTTCCTTGTAAGCTCATTTTTATTCCTCCGTTTTCCATGTATTAAACCCTGATTTATACACTAAATTATAGTATACGTTATTTATCCGTATTTCGCAAGAGCTACTGTTCATCCACATATGGTATTATTTCCGTAAACACCTCCGCGGCAACCGGAGCGGCAATGGTACCTCCGTAGTATACTCCACCTTTGGGATTATTTATTTTAACAAGCACCATCAGTCTTGGGTCATCTGCAGGATAAAATCCCAGAAACGATGCTATATAGACATTATCACTGCGTGGAAGTGTCTGCGATGTAGCTGTCTTTCCACCTATTGCATACCCTTCTACCTGCGCGTTTTTGCCTGAGCCCTCAGATACCACGCCTTCAAGAAGCATTCTGAGTGTCTCAGAGGTTTTCTCTGTACAAATACCGGTTCTGGTATCAAAAGATATCTGTTTCTTTGTGGTGCCATCGGAATTCAATATCTCTTTGCCTATATGCGGTGTCACCCTGTTTCCTCCATTTATCAGGGAGGATACCGTGGTCATAAGCTCTATAGGTGTAATCTGAAATGACTGTCCAAATGAAATTGTAGCAAGCTCCACCTGTCCTATTTTGTCAGGCTGATGCATTATAGTACCTGCTTCTCCCGGCAGATCTATTCCTGTTTTTTCCAACAGGCAAAAGCTTTTAAAATTCTCATAATACCTGTCACACCCTATGCGCAGTCCAAGATCTATGAATACCGGGTTACACGAATTCTGTATTCCCTGTACAAAGGTTTCGCTGCCGTGACCACTCCTTTTATGACAGTGTATACGTCTATCCTCCACCGTAATATATCCGGGACAGTAAAAGCTGTCGTCCAGACTTACCACATTCTCTTCAAGTGCTATAGCGGCTGTTATAATTTTAAATGTTGACCCCGGCTCATAAGTATCGCTGACGCAGCCGTTTCTCCATGCCTCGTCATGATTTTCACAGGAAAACGGGTCATTGAGATTGTACTCGGGATAGTCAGACATAGCATAGATTTCACCATTCTCAGGATTCATGACTATGATGCTCACACTGTCAGCAAGGTTTTCATTATATGCCGCAGCAGCCTTCTGCTCACAGATTCTTTGTATGTTTATATCCAGCGTTGTGACAAGTGTATCTCCTTTTTTTGGTGCCTGTCGTCTCTCCTTATAGCCCTTCACCTCCACACCTCTACCATCACATACTGTATATATTTTTCCGGGTTTTCCGGAAAGGACATCATCATAGGTTGCTTCAAGCCCGACAACACCCTGTCCATCAGCCCCGGAGAATCCAATAACTTTTGAAAACAGTTCATTTCCAGGATAGTATCTTATGCTTGACTCATCTACCTTTACCCCGGCTAAACCGTAGGAGAGTATTCTGTCACCGGTTTCCCTTGAAACATTGTTTTTAATTTTTTCTATCGAGGTAACCTTTTCCACCTTTTTACGTATCTTCGATTCATCCATCGAAAGCTCTGTGCTCAGTGTCCTGATTACCGCTTCCTCATCAGTTATCTGATTATGTATCACTGAAATGTTGCAGGCTGTCTCATTTGCCGCTATAACACTTCCGTTTCTGTCTAATATATCTCCGCGTATGCCCGCTATTGTCCTCTCACGCTCCTGCAGTGCCCGGGCTTTTTTACTGTAATATTCTCCCTTTACAAGAATAAGATAACCCAAACGGACACATAATACCATAAGCATTATTGTTATCATCGCACACAGTACACATATTTTCTTTCTATACCCGGTATTATTCAATATCATAAAAAATGCCTCAATATTTTTACACTAATATATGCAAAAAATATTGAGGCTATTCTCTATTCACCCTGCTCGCCTTCCTGAGTTACCTTCTCTCCTGTCGGAGGATTTGCTCCCGTTATCGTAAGGTCAGCATTTACACCCGTCTGTTCCTCATCAGGGTAGATATTCATATACGGAAGTACTTCCTTTAATATCTCTCTTGTAAGATTCTGTGCATAGTTACTGTGAGGCTGATCCTGCACGTTAGGCTGGTCAATTACAGAGTATATGACAAGCTGTGGATCCTGTGCCGGTACACAGCTGATAAACGATACAAGATAGCAGCCCCTTTTACGCAGATGGGTTGTCTCATCATACATCTGTGCCGTTCCGGTCTTGCCACCCATGGAATATCCATCAACCTTTGCAACCTTACCGGTTCCTTGTGCAACAACATTTTGCAGATAATTTTTCAAGGTCTGGCTGGTTGACTCTGACACAGTCTTTTTGAGCATCGTAGGCTCTATTGTCTTTACGGTATTTCCGTCCTCATCGGCAATTTTCTTTATCACATGCGGCTGATAATAATTTCCGTCATTCACAAGTGAAGAGAACGCACCTGCCATCTCTATCATCGTACAGTTATAGTTCTGTCCGAATACATTTGTAGCTAAATCTACAGGCTTTATGTTGTCAAGTGTATACATAAGTGTCGACGTATTTGCCTCACCCGGTAAATCAATGCCGGTCTTTTGGCCAAATCCAAACACACTCTGATAATACAGGAAATTTTCTGCTCCTATCCTATATGACATCTGCATGAGTGCATCATTGCAGGAATCCATGAGTGACTTTTCAAGTGTTTCTATACCATGTCCGTTTCGATTGACACATGACACCTTCTCACCGCCGAACATCTCATATCCATCGCACAAAAATGTCATATCCGTAGTGAGTGTTCCCGTATCAAGTCCACATGCAACGGTAAACGGCTTCTGTACTGAACCCGGCTCATATGTGTGTGTAACACAGAAGTTCTGCCACAGCTTATTCAGAGTATTTAATGTATCATCATCACTCATTGCATCAAGCTGCTCTTGTGTATAGTAATTCTTCATATTCTTCGGATCGTTCAGATCAAAGTTTGGATAATTTGCCATGGCGAGTATCTCACCGTTTTTAGGATTTTCTATGATTACACCGATATTTTCTGCTCCCAGCCCTTCTCTTGCATTATTTGCATAGGTATCTGAGAAAAGCTTTATCTTGTCCTCCACAATTGACTGTATATTTGCATCAATAGTTGTATAGATTGTATCTCCGTTTTCAGCAGGTATAACCGTCTTTTGAAAATCATTATCAGCGTTTAAGTATCCGTATTCTCTTCCGTTCACACCGTTTAATGTATCATTATAATAATTTTCAAGTCCTGTTGTACCAACGTCACCCGATGATGTAAATCCGATAACAGAGCTTGCCAGCGTGCCGAACGGATAGTTTCTCTGGTATTCTGTCTCAAACCAGACACCCTTGATATTTGGATTTTTGAGGTTTCCTTTTTTGTCAACCGCATCCTGCATCTGCACAAACGGCTGGATTGTGTCATATGACTGTTTTTTTAAAAGTACAATGTATTTTTTGTCCTTGCTGTTTTTAGCGTAATCCTCAAGTACAGCGCGGTCCAGCTCCGAAAAACACTGTGTAAGCGCATCAATTGTCGGCTCTATATACTCCTTCTTCCCGGTCATAACCGAACAGTCCAGCACAACATTATAAACAGCCACACTCGTTGCAAGCACTGTACCATTTGAATCCACTATATTTCCGCGCTGGAATGGTATCGTTTTGCTGTCGTATGACTGTAGTGATAAAACCTTTTTTGTATATGCATCTCCGCTTGTGTATTCAATATACATCAGTCTGCCGATAAGTCCAAGCATACCTGCAACAATAAACATAAACAACACAAACAGCTTTTTTTTCATCTGACGGCCTATTTTTCTGACCGGTCTTTTCCTTGCTCTGGCTGCCAATATGCTTCCTCCAATTTATTCCGGAATATCGTTATACTGATCCATATAGTTATTATTGTCAACTGAATAGTAAACTATCTGATCCTGTGTGGCACTCTTCATGCCAAGTCTGTTGATTGCCGCATCTTTAATGGCATTCAAATCTGTTGATGTGGTAATTTTCTTATATCTGACATCATTATCTGCTTTGATGTCTGCTACCCTGCTCTCGAGTGCCGCCACTTCCTTCATCTGCTGGGTCACATTTGATCTGGTCTGTATCACTGTAACAGAAACGAATGCTGATGCCAGCACACACGCTGTAAGAAATGTGACAAATGCACGATTCATTGAAAGTGCTCTTTCCTGATTTCTGCGCGCTGCTCTTCTTCTGTTTTTTCTGCGTCTAGCATCCTCAAGTTCTCTTCTTGTACTGTGCTCGTGTCTTTGTGGCTCTGCCTCCTCAAGTTTTCTTACTGCATTCCCGTTTACATAATAAATTGTTTTATTCATTTAGCTGCTCCTTTTGCTGTAATTCTATAATTCATTTCTTTCAAATACCCGAAGCTTTGCGCTTTTGGAGCGTGAGTTTTCTTCAAGCTCCTTTTCGGATGGAAGGATTGGTTTTCTGGTGATAACCGTTCCTTTTGATTTATTACCGCATACACATACCGGAAAGCTCGGTGGACATGTACATGGATTTTCGTTTTTTTTGAAATTGGATTTTACTATTCTGTCCTCGAGCGAGTGGAATGTGATAATACATATCCTGCCGCCCGGATTAAGTAAATCTATCATGTCATCCAGGTTGTCCCTTAGCACATCAAGCTCATGATTCAGCTCTATTCTGATAGCCTGATATGTTCTCTTTGACGGGTGACCACCGGTAGCTCTGACCTTTTTGGGTATCGCTGCCTTTATTATCTCGTTGAGCTCGCCTGTTGTCGTTATCTCTTGCTTTTGTCTTGCTGCTGCAATATGCTTTGCAATATTCTTTGCAAACTTGTCCTCACCGTAATCCCTGATGATACGGTACAGATCATTTTCGCTGTAGGTATTTACTATATCCCTTGCAGTAAGGACATTTCTGTCGTCCATACGCATATCAAGCGGTGCATCCTCACTCCTGTAGGTAAAACCCCTTTTTGGTGTGTCAAGCTGGAAGGATGAAACTCCAAGATCCAGCATAATACCATCCACCTTTTCAATGCCGAGTGAATGAAGCACATTCTTCATATCAGAATAATTGCTTCTGACTATCGTTACCCTGTCTCCAAACTCTGCAAGTCTCTCTCCTGCTGCCTTTATAGCATCCGCATCCTGATCTATGCCAATCAGCCTGCCCTTGTCTGAGAGCCTCTTAGCTATCTCATATGAGTGCCCGGCTCCTCCGAGAGTACCATCCACATATATCCCGTCAGGACGGATGTTTAAATTTTCAATTGTCTCGTCCCTTAAGACTGAATAATGCTTAAATTCCATGTGGTCTCTCCATTTAATATCAAATGCCTATGCCAAGCTCTGCCATATGATCTGCTATCTCATCCATATCGTCAAAATCAGAGTTCTCAAGGTATCTGTCTTTGCTCCAGATTTCTACTCTGCTGTATACTCCGACAGATACTACTTCCTTATCTATACCTGCGTATTCTCTAAGGTTCGCCGGTAAGAGGATTCTGCCCTGCTTGTCCACCTCACAGGTGGCTGCTCCTGCAAAAAAGAATCTCATAAATTTTCTTGCTTCTCTTGATGTGAGTGGTTTGTCGCGAAGATTTTCCTCAATGCGATGCCATTCTTCGTTGGAATAGACGAACAGACAGCCATCTAAGCCCTTGGTAACTACAAACTCATTACCAAGCTGTTCACGGAACTTCGCCGGGACAATCATACGGCCCTTGGCGTCTATTGAATGATTATATTCGCCCATGAACATGGCATCCATCCTCCTTTTCCTCATTTTGAAGCTTTCCACCACTTCACTCCACTTATATGGTATTTCACTCCACTTTTCACCACTTGGTTACAATATTACACCTTACAGCCCACAAAATCAAGGCTTTAAGACAAATTCCCATAAAAAAGCATTAAAAAAAGACGCTCCGTCTTTTCATGGACTTTGCGCCTTTTTTATAAAATACATATGAAATTTACTCTTTAGTGGTGGATTGTGGTGGAGTGTCCACCATTTTGCCCATTTTCATCTGCTTATATCTGACAATACCTATCCATATGGCTGATACTGCCACCAAAGTGGCGGCGAGTGCCATAGACACCGGATAATTGATATGAGGGATAAGAAGCTGGTCTGTACGCAGGTTTTCTATCCAGAATCTTCCTATACCATAGCCTAATAAATATAGAAGAAACACCTCTCCGTCAAACCGTCTGTGCTTAAAATAAAGCATCAACAAAATAAACAGGCATAGATTCCAAAAGGATTCATACAAAAATGTAGGATGCACCGAGATATACTCCACTCCGTCTATCACCGTTGTATGTGACATAAGCTTTTCAGTCAGATCCGATGTCCTGACAGCTGATACCGGAAGCTGCATGGCAAAGAGTCCGTCATAATAATCGCCAAATGCCTCCCTGTTGCAGAAGTTTCCCCATCGGCCAATCGCCTGTCCCAGTATCAGTCCAAGCCCCGCCGTATCACACAACAGTGGAAACGACAGCTTTCTGACCTTTGCAAAAACGAATGTGGTGATAATTGCTGCTATCACTCCTCCGTAAATTGCCAGTCCTCCCTGCCTGATATTGAATATGCTAAGCAGGTCATCCTTGTACAAATCCCACCTGAATACCACATAGTATATTCTTGCGCCTATCACCGAGCATATGATTGCCACAAGTGCCAGGTCAAAGTATGTATCAGGATTTTGTCCTGATTTTTTTGCCACATAGCAGGCCACGCCCAGCCCCGCAAGCATACCACATGCTATTATTATGCCGTACATCGCAATATCAAAGCTTCCTATTGATATACTCTTTATCACATGCTGCAGATATATATGAAGATGTGGGAAGTTTATATTATAATCCATATTTTTCCTTTCCTGACTGTAATTGCTGTCTGTCACACCATAATATATACGGCAGCAATCACAAATTTCGAAAATATATGTACCCGGAGCACCATAAACCTGATACTCCGGGCAACTGTCATTATGCGCTTCTTAGTCTACGCCTGACACTCAAAGCTTGCACACTCTGTACTGCACTTATTAGGTGTACAGTTTTTCTTGATGCCAATCTGATTGGCCATGCAGCTATTGTGGTCATTGTACTTACACTTTGCTGCATCACAGTGCACATCTGTCTCCTTGTGAATAGCTAGCTCTGCAGATGCCTCACAGTCACAGGCCTTATTTGAAAAGCTGCCACACTGTGTATCGCAGGCTTTCTTTGCCTTAGTTCCTTTCACATCGATTTCTCTGAGCTTACAGCAGTTATCTGCATTATACGCACATTTTTCAACATTACAATCAAGTCTTGTCATACTTTTGCCTCCTTTGCTTATGCATAGGCTAGTATGTCCTGATTGATTTTTTTTATACTTTTTAATTGATTATCTGTGTTTTTCCTCTTCCGGAAGCTCCACTCTGATTTCCTTTGTACGGATTTCCTTGCAAATCTGGTCGATGAAATCTGAAAGTGGCTTAACACCCTCATTTCCTTCAAAACGGCTTCTTACCGATACTGTGCCGTCTGCCTCCTCGTCTGCTCCAACAACAAGCATATATGGAAGCTTATCCATACGAGCCTCTCTGATCTTGTATCCGATCTTCTCAGCTCTGTTGTCAACTGTCACATCAACATCATTGCGCTTAAGCTCATCTGCTACCTTTTTAGCATAATCAGCATACTTCTCTGAGATAGGAAGCACTCTAACCTGCTCAGGGCAGAGCCATGTAGGGAACTTGCCTGCGTAGTGCTCGATAAGCCATGCAAGTGTACGCTCATAGCAGCCGAGTGATGTACGGTGGATGATGTATGGACGGATTTTATCGCCGTTTTGATCAATATAGTACAGATCAAAATTCTCAGCAATAGCACAGTCGAGCTGTATTGTTACCATGGTATCCTCTTTACCGTATACGTTCTTGGCCTGAATATCAATCTTTGGTCCGTAGAATGCAGCCTCGCCGTCGGCCTCAACAAAAGGAACATTTTCCTCAACAAGGATGTTACGAAGAACCTCCTGTGTTGAGTTCCAGTACTCATCATCTCCTAAATACTTTTCTGTGTTCTTTGGATCCCATTTTGAAAGACGGTATGTCACATCATTCTCGAGTCCCAGCACCTTAAGGACATATCTGTTAAGACTGAAGCATGCCTTAAGTTCCTCCTCACACTGGTCAGGACGGATAACATTGTGACCCTCTGAGATAGTAAACTGTCTGACACGTGTCAATCCATGCATCTCTCCCGAATCCTCGTTTCTAAACAATGTGGATGTCTCACCCATTCTGTAAGGCAGATCTCTGTATGAGTGCTGCTTTGCCTTGTATACATAATACTGGAACGGACATGTCATCGGACGAAGTGCCATAACCTCTTCCTCGCCATCCTTCTCAGGATCTCCGAGAACAAACATGCCGTCAAGATAATGATCCCAGTGTCCTGAAATCTTGTACAGGTCTGATTTTGCCATGAGTGGTGTCTTTGTACGCACATAGCCCCACTCCTTATCCTCGAGATCCTCAATCCATCTCTGCAGCTTCATAATCATCTTTGTGCCCTTTGGCATCATAAGCGGGAGTCCCTGTCCGATTACATCTACTGTTGTGAAAAGCTCCATCTCACGGCCAAGCTTATTGTGATCACGCTTCTTAGCCTCCTCCATTCTCTCAAGATGTGCCTTTAAATCCTCTTTTTTATTGTAGGCTGTTCCGTAGATACGATGGAGTCTTGCCTTGTTTGAATCACCTCTCCAGTATGCCATTGATGATGATGTGAGCTTGAAAGCCTTTACTCCCTTTGTGCTCATAAGATGTGGTCCTGCACATAAATCTACAAATCCACCCTGGTCATAGAATGAAATCTCCTCACCCTCAGGAAGCTCCTCGATAAGCTCTACCTTGTATGGCTCATCCTTTTCCTTCATGAATTTGATTGCTTCCTCTCTAGGGAGTGTAAATCTTGTTATCTCATGCCCCTGTTTGATGATTTTCTTCATCTCTGCCTCAAGTGCATCGAGATCCTCTCTTGAGAATGGCTGTGAATCGAAATCATAGTAGAAACCGTCATCAATTGCCGGTCCGATTGTGATTTTTGCATCCGGAAACAGATTCTTTACTGCCTGTGCCAGCACGTGTGATGCTGTATGTCTGATGACACGAAGTCCTTCCTCATCACTTGCTGTGATTATATTGAGTGTGCAGTCCTTGTCAAGAACTGTTCTTAAGTCAACAATTTCTCCGTCAACCTCTCCTGCGCAGGCTGCTCTTGCAAGTCCCTCGCTTATATCTTTTGCGATTTCATATACGCTTTTTGCTTCGCTGTACTCTTTTGATGAGCCATCCTTCAATGTTATCTTCATGGTTATCTCTCCTTTATTTTAATATAAAAATCCCCGACACCGCATTGCTGCGACATCGGGGACGATAAGCTTTGTTACCGTGGTTCCACCCACATTCTTTCCGCCTGAAAACATACTGCTTGTCTGTATCCGACAGAAACTCATTTGACTATAACGGTATCACCGGGCTTTATTGGAGCCACTCCAAGCTGGTGTTCGGTATATCATCCACCGGGGAGCTTTCACCACTCTTTGGACTTTGATTCTCGTCTTCCAAGGCTTCCCTCTCTGCTGCTTTTAATATACTTACTGTGCTCTTCAACGTATTGTTATTATGCTGTTGCACATATGTATGTAATATACGCAAACATGTGCCATACATATCTTTAGAACAATTAATGTTCCTTTCAAAAAATGATAATATACTTATTTTTCTAATCTGTAAAGTACTTTATGCATTTTTTCCGCAACATTTTTTATATTTCTTGCCCGAACCGCATGGACATGGGTCATTTCGGCCGATTTTCTTGCCTACTACCACTGTTCCTGACTTCTTCTGCTCGAGGTAAAGCGCATGCTTTGTCTCTGCGTCAAAGATTTCATCCCATGCCGGGAGATTGTAAAGCCAGTCTGCCTTTGCATCTACCATGTTCTTATAGAGCTTTTCTTTATCGAATGCAAGGCTTACCTTTGTGTCCTCATCCATCTCCTCGATTGGGTTTGGTGTGACAAGGCTGTCATTGATTCCGTCTAAGAAGCCTGTCATCTCCATGATTGATAACTCATATTTCTCAGCAAGCTCTTTGACTGTTCCCTCTACTGCCTCATCCGGATTTGCAAGGAGCTTCTCATATACGCCCTTCTCCAAGAGGAAATAATGCTGCCAAAAACGCTGTAACTCTCCCTGATCTGCTTTGTCATTATAGGCAATCTTGTGCCACTCTTCTAATAAAGCCATTTTTACTACCACCTTTATCTTTTATAAACTGATACGAGGCCAAACAGCCTCAACTTCACATATGGATATATTATACCAAAATAACAGCTTGACGTCAATTTTGTTTTTTTATATTATAATTATTAAATAACTATTCAAAAACCACGGAGAACAATTCATGAAAAAGACAAAACGTATTCTGGCACTGATTGGTGCCATCCTTTTATTATTTTTATATGTTGTGGCATTTTTTGCCACTGTGCTCGATCACACGAGCGACATGCGCTACTGGAAGGCTGCCGTTGCCGCAACTATCATTATCCCGGTGCTTATCTGGGCGTATTCATTTGTATACAGACTTTTAAAGGGTTCTGATAAAGAATCTGATGATGTAACCAAAATACCATGAAATGCAAAATCACACCTGAATTATCATCTAAAGACTGGAAAGAATTCTGCAGCCGCTTTCATTTTGATAACGATAAGCTGCCTCTTATCCGGGCAATATACACAGCAATGCTTCCATTGGTGGATGCCTTCGCATATTATTCCATAAAACAGGATTTGCCTGAGGTATCCCTGGCACACTATGCATACGGTCTCGTGACACTCGGAAACGGTGCAGACGAGCTGTCAGAGCTGTATTTAAACCATGAGCAGCTTGAGGAAGCATACATCGCAGACTGTTTAAGCCTCATGCTTTTGTCAAACGCATATGAGCAGTTTGCAAAGGCTATCGAAGAAGAAAGTTCTCTTTATGCCATTGAGCTGTCATTTTTAGGCGATGAATATCCGCTTGAGCTGCTGCCTGAGATTTTTGAGCACGTAAGCCCTGATGGCATACATCTCACCGGTTCAAATATGCTCATGCCACTTAAGACAGCCGCCCTCATAATAAAGCTTGACTCACAAAAGCAGAAAAATATCAAAGAGCTCTGTAATACCTGCGCGAACTGTAAAAATCTGTCGTGCCCATCAAGAAAGGCCCCTGGTCCTAATCTGCCACACACCTATGGTGCCATGCAGATTTTTAATATCAGACATTAAAGCCCTTCTTTTTCTCATATGAGCCTCTCAGTTTCTCAACCAGAAGTGTCAGATTCCTAAACAGTGACTCAGCCGCAAAGCCAAACACTATCATGAGAAGAATACATATATTTGACAAATCTGTCAGTGCAAACAGTTTCTTTAAGAAGAAACCCGAAAATACCAGACCTGCTATATTTCCGATAATAACAGCATATTTCATTCTATTGAGCGGCTCACTGATTTTAAAAAGTATCATGAAGCCCACTACCGAAAGTACAAGCGTCGCTATCGTTCCTATGCTTGCATCTGATATACAAAATACTTCTCCGCATACGACAAGCGCTCCGACAGCTATTACATCCGTAAGTCCACCCGGCAGTGCCTTTAGCATGACATTGGTGATAAAGCGCCCCTTTATCCTTTCCTTATTCTGTTCCAGTGCCAATAAGAATCCCGGTACTCCTATGGTAAACATACTGATGAGCGATACCTGTGCCGGCTCAAGCGGATACGTAACCATAAGAATAACTGAAAACAGTGAAAGTAACAGTGAGAATATATTTTTCACAAGAAACAGGCTGGCTGAGCGCTGGATATTGTTTACCACCCTGCGTCCCTCATATACCACATCCGGCATATGTGCAAAGTCAGAGTCCAAAAGGACAACCTGGGCTGCCTGGGCTGCCGCCTCACTTCCCGATGCCATAGCCACACTGCAGTCGGCGTCCTTCATGGCAAGTATATCGTTGACTCCGTCTCCTGTCATCGCAACTGTATGACCTTTAGCCTGCAAAGCCTTTACAAGCTGTTTTTTCTGCTTCGGTGTCACACGTCCGAATACAGTATATTTATTCACTGCATCGGCTATTTTATCCTCAGTATCGAGTGTTGCCGCATCAACAAAGCTTTCTGCACTTTCTATTCCTGCCTGTATGGCAATCCTTGAAACGGTACGCGGATTGTCACCTGAAATAACCTTTATCGCAACACCCTGACTCTTGAAATACTCAAAGGTCTTTACCGCATTCTCTCTGATAGGATTGGCAAGTGCCACAAATCCAAGTGGAGTAACGCTGCCATTTATGCCATTCTCCACGTTTTCTCCATCATACCTTGCAAACAAAAGTACTCTGTCACCTTTGTCAGCGTATGGTATGATTTCTTCCTCAATGCTCGCAAAGTCTTCGTGCATAATAAACTCCGGTGCTCCGAGCAGATATGTTCCATCAGAAAAGGTAACGCTGCCATATTTGAGACTCGACGAAAATGCCTGCTGTGAAACCGCTGTACGATGCAGTGCAGATGTATTATTTGTCAAAGCATCCGACGCATATGCCTTTAGTGCGAGCATAGTCGCATTGTTGTCAACCGAAGCATTTGCATAATCTAAAATAAGACTTTTAAGCTCATCTAATGTCAAAGCTGTCTGTGTGCCATCTGCTCCACTGTTTTTACAGAGAAAAATTTCCTTAAGCTTCATATCAGGCTCAGTAATTGTGCCCGTTTTATCCACACAAAGCACATCCACACGCGCAAGCGTCTCAATACTTTTCATATCATGAAGCAAAACCTTTTTCCTTGCAAGCTTCATAGTGCTTAAGGCAAGCGCCACTGTTGTCAGCAGATATAATCCCTCCGGTATCATTCCTATAATCGCTGCAACTGTCGATGTAACACTCTTTGTGATAGACTCACCATTCACAAAATGGCTCTGCCAGAATAATATAAACCCAATCGGAATTATAACTATGCCAACCCATTTGACAATCAAATTGATGGAGCGTATCATCTCTGACTGCTCCTTGCCGCCCATTGATTTTGCCTCAAGGCTCAACTTTGAGATATATGATTCATTACCGACCTTTTCAAGCCGCGCATAGCACTCTCCCGATACAACAAAGCTTCCCGACATGAGAGTACTGCCCTCTGTCTTTTCTACCTCATCAGCTTCACCTGTGAGCAGTGATTCATTTACCTGTATATTTCCGGATATCACAACCGCATCCGCACAAATCTGCTTTCCTGCGGTAAGTAAAATCACATCGTCCTTTACAAGTTCATCCGTACTAATCTGCTTTACGCTGCCGTTTCTGATGACATCCGCATGCGGAGCATTCAGTAAACTCATTTTTTCAAGAGTCTTTTTTGCGCGGATTTCCTGAACGATTCCGATTACCGTATTTCCAATAATTATAGGCAGAAATGTCAGATTTCTGAAAGAACCTACCATTATGAGAAGTATCGTTATGACAAGAAATATAAGGTTAAAATATGTGAAAACGTTTGAAATCACAATTTCCTTTGTCGTCTTGTCTGTAGATATATCAGCCCTGTTGGTAAGTCCTTCCTCCACTCTCTGCCTTACCTCTTCATCGGTAAGGCCCGTGATATTTATACTGTTGCTGTCTTTGTTCATCTGATTCATGCTATTCACCGTTTTCCCTCATTATTCTACATCATAATAATGATACATTTTGACCCTTTATTCATTATAATGGTACAACATCAGCACGATTTCAATACCTATTTCATAAAAAAAAGATGAACTATTTCTTAAAGTTATCATTTTTAAACTATTAATCCATTGCTACTCACTTTCAGTCTCTGTACTCTCACTGTCTTCCGTTGCAATCATATCATCTATAGAATCCGGAATTGTTCCAAGGATTGTGGTACTTGAAAGATATACATCATCATTTACCTTGATATAGTACTCACCAAGCATAGCGTTTTTCTCACCGATTGTGATGGTATATGCCTTGTCATCGGTGCTTAGCTTTACGACATTCTGTGGTTCATCCAGCCCAAAATCAGATGTATCCGCATCTGAATCAAATTTCTTTAAAGCTGTAATGCTTGTGGCGTTTCCAAGCAGCGATGTGACCTTGCTTGTATTGATTTTAAGAGAGGTATCACTATCGCAAGTATCACAAAGGTGCGTTTCTGCTTATTCATTCATTTTTTCTCCTATTTCTTATACACTTTTACCTGTAATCTACTTCTTTCTCCTCATTGCCCATACAACGATTCCTATGATAATAAGCAGTATTGGTACAGCTATCATTATGATAAGTCCCGTAATAACCGCCTGCAGCGTATTTATAGTGATATTGCTTAAGGTGTACTCCTTCACAGGTATCACACTTGATGCAAGCTCAACATTTCCGGTCATTGATGTGATAACATCCTTGAACATGTCTGCATTGTTGCCGGAAACAGCATTATCATATGAATCATCAACCACATAAGGCGTACCAAACACAACAATCGATGCGCCGGTGCTTGAATCATTTACAGCAAGACCTGTAGTAAACGGTCCGTTCTCATCTGCGTCCTCTGCCTTCGATGTGGTGATATTCTTCCAGTCCTTCTTTAAAACTGCGCTGTCTGATGTAGAAAGCAGCTTTGTATATGTCACATCATCTGTATCCTCAGGATAATTGATTGCACAGCTTCCTGCCAGGAATACATATCCGTCTGTTGCATCTGAGGTGTAATCTGTTGTCTCAACCGTTGGAAGCAGGTAGAGAGGATTCTGATAATATTTTGAGCTGTCATTTTCAGCTACCACACCGGTCTTGAAGCTGACCTTGTAAGCCGCAAGTATCTTGTTAAAGTTTGTAAGCTCGTCATTATATGCGTAGCAGCCGACAATCAGTGCCTTTCCACCGTCATTTAAATAATCAATCACCTTCTGTGCGTCTTCCTCGTTGAAATCAACGGTCGGAGAATTAATGATAATGGCTGTTGCATCCTCCGGCACCTTTTCCTCGTTAAAGAGCTCTAAACTCTTAAGATTTGCATTTGCCTTGCTTACAACACTCTGGAAATTGCTTCCTATTTCCGTTTCATTGTGTCCCGTTATCTGATAAATTACCGGGAGCTCATCTGCATCCATTGTGACATACTCTATAGCACTTGTAATCTGTCCCTCGGCATCATAGCCTGTGATGCTAGACTGCGACTGGTATCCGTAATAATATGATGAGCTGTCATATTCATATATATCATTGTAATCAATCACCTTTGAACGGTTTTTGCTCTCGATGATAAGGCTGTTTGTGGTAGGTGTCGTGTCTGTGTAATCCTGATAAAACTTCGGGCTTGTCGCCGGGTCTACATATTTTACCTTTATATGACTCGAAAGATCCTTGTATCTGTTGATTGTCTCATCTATCTTTGCATCCTTTGATTTCCTGGAATTTAAAACATAGATTGTGATATCCTCATCGAGCTTACTTATCCTGTCCTTTGTATCGCTTGTGAGCGAGTACAGCTTTGTAGCCGAACAGTCAATTGATGTGTACCTGGTAGGAAGCGCTGTCACTACAAGATTTACCACCACACAGATTGCACACATTATGACAATCATTCCTGCTGAAAATGCCCCTGTGCCTATCATCTTCTTTGAAAATGCCCATCTTCTCTTCTGGATAGATTGAGTCGTCAAGAAGCATAAAAGCAAAATAACCGTCACATAATAAGCTGCCGATGTGACACTAAAGCAGCCACTTACAAAATTCTCAAATGGTGTGTACAAATCAAAGCAATTAAGCACCTTTGTGAGCAGATTCCCACTTGACGAGATGAGCCCTGTAATGGACTGCATCATGTATGAGAGGAATAATGCCGCAAATGTAAGTATTGCAGATATTATCACACTATCAGATATGGACGATATAAAAAGTCCCACGGCGATGCATGATAAACCGTAAAGCCAGTAGCCAAACAAAGCCACATACGCTTCACTGAGCGCCACCTTGCCGTAAATTGACAACACGAGCGGTGAAAGTGCAAAAAGTGCTATGTCTATGGTGTATACTGCTGCCATCGCTAAATATTTTCCTGCTACAATCCTTCCGACAGATACAGGCGATGTCAGCATGAGCTGATCTGTCTTTGTCTTTTTCTCATCAGAAAGCGATCTCATCGTGAGAATTGGCACTGCAATCATCATAATAAAACCGATTCCCTTTAAATCATATGAGATATACGGATAACCGTTTTTCAGATTGTATACATAAAAATATAAGCCATACACTGCAAGAAGTGCTGCAACAAACAGCCATCCTATAACGTTTTGGAAATATGATTTGAATTCTCTTTTAAATATTGCAAGCATTATTTCTCATCTCCTTCCCCTGTAAGCTCAAGGAATACGTCCTCGAGTGACTTCACAACAGTATGCATCTCAAGGATTGGCATATGCATTGCACTTGCAAGCTCAAATATTTCCTCACGTATATCGCAGTTTGCTTTTGCTATAATCAAAGCCTTCACTGTTTTCTCTTCCTCAGACTTTTCAAATGTGACCTTATCAACATTTACTATCTTCTCAAGCATTCCTCTAGCACCAATCTCGTCTGATTTGAGGACAAGGTTAATTTCCTGGTTCTTTGACATGAGATTAATCAGGTTCTCTGTGGCATCACTTGCTACAAGCTTACCCTTTGATATGATAAACACATGATCACACACTGCACTTATCTCACTTAAAATATGCGAGCTAAGTATCACCGTATGATTTTCTCCAAGCTTTTTAATAAGCTCACGAATCTCTATTATCTGCTTTGGATCAAGTCCAACTGTAGGCTCATCCAATATGATGATTTCCGGGTAGCCAAGAAGTGCCTGGGCGAAGCCCACTCTTTGTCTGTAGCCCTTGGAAAGGTTCTTTATGAGACGGTTTTTCACCTCCGTGATGCCGGTCATGTCCATGGCATCTGCTATCATTTCTTTTCTCTTTTTCCTGTCGAGCTTTTTGAGCTCTGCCACAAATTTGAGATACTCATATACCGTCATATCCACGTAAAGCGGTGGTATCTCCGGCAGGTATCCGATACATTTTTTTGCCTCCTCAGGCTGTGCAAATATATCATAGCCGTTTATTTTTACTGTTCCACCATCAGCACCGATATATCCGGTAACAATATTCATGGTGGTTGACTTTCCGGCGCCGTTTGGTCCCAAAAGTCCGTATATCTTTCCCGGCTCAACAGTCAGTGAAAGCTGATCTACGGCCATATGGTCGCCATATTTCTTTACGAGATTACTAATTTCTATCACAGTAATACTCCTCCTACTAAATTGTTATGATATCAGAATAAAAAAAGAGTGTTCAATTTGTGAATTTTGAACACTCTTTTGTACATTATTTAAAATTTTAATACTATAGCATTTTAGCTTTACTAATTGTCTGCGCGCACAATCATAGCTTCTCTGTCAGCACCTGTTCCGATAAACTTAACAGGTACTCCGATGTATTTCTCTATGAAACTGATGTATTTCTGTGCATTCTCAGGAAGCTCCTCGAAAGTCTTACAGCTTGCGATTTCATCTCCCCAGCCGCCTTCCAGCTCCTCATATACAGGCTTTGCGTTGTTTAAAACCTTGAGATTTGTTGTAAAGTCCTCTGTTACCTCACCGTTTACATCGTAGCCGGTGCAGACTTTTATTGTATCAAACTTGCCGATTGTGTCGAGATGGTTTACAGAAAGTGCTGTAAGTCCGTTAAGACGCTTGGCATATTTTAAGGTGACAAGGTCTAACCATCCGCATCTTCTCGGGCGGCCTGTTGTGGTGCCGTACTCATGTCCGAGCTCACGGATTCTGTCTCCTGTTGCGTCAAGAAGCTCTGTCACATATGGTCCCTCACCTACACGGCTTGAGTATGCCTTGATGACACCGTATACATTTCCGATATCTGAAGCAGAAAGACCTGTTCCTGTAAGAATACCACCGATTGTAGGATTTGATGATGTAACATATGGATATGAACCAAAGTCGATGTCAAGGAGTGTAGCCTGTGCTCCCTCAACAACCACCTTTTTGTCATCCTCAAGTGCCTTGTGTAAGAGGGTTATTGTATCACATACATATGGCTCAAGCTGTGCTGCATAGTCACTGTACTCTGCAAACATCTTGTCGAAATCAAGCTCCTTTGTATAATCAGTCTCAGGATCATATACCTTAAGAAGTGCAAGCTTGAGCTCTGTCTGCTCCTTAAGGCGCTCCTTGAAATCAGGTGCGTATAAATCCTCCATTCTGATTCCGCTTCTCTCATACTTATCGCAGTATGAAGGTCCGATACCCTTTCCTGTAGTACCGATTTTCTTTGCCTGTCTCACCTTCTCAAGCGCTACATCAAGCTTTCTGTGATATGGGAAAATGACATGCGTTTTGTCACTGATTTTTAAGTATTTATCTACATCATATCCGTGCTCCTTCAGGTTGTTGATTTCCTCTAAAAGAACCTGCGGATTTAAAACTACTCCGTTTCCGATCACTCCGATTGTATGTCCTGATAAGAGTCCTGACGGAATAAGGTGCATTGCATATTTAACACCGTTTGCTTTGATTGTGTGACCGGCATTGTCTCCGCCTGTGCATCTTACTGCTACATCAGCGTCTGCTGCAAGGTAATCAATTACCTTACCTTTTCCTTCATCACCATAGAAACATCCTATTACTACATCTACCTTTGACATTTTACATGCCTCCCTTGTATTTTCTGACACGACACATTGTGCCATGTTACTGCTTGATTTTAGTGGTATATTTATTATGCTTTGTAACTATTAATAATTATTTATTACAATACTCTATCTTCTTAGAGCAGGCTATTGCAAGCGCTCCGGGTCCTATATGGCATGAGACCGAAAGTGAAAGCGGATTCATGACTATCTCGTTATTTGGAAATGCTGCCTGAACCTCTTCCTTAAATGTCTCCGCTGCTGCAATATCATGCGTGTATGCCATTTCAAGATTTATCTGGCTGCCATCCGGATTATTGAAGCGCTTCTCAAAATCCGACTTCATGGCATCTATCATGATGCTCTTTGCCTGCTTTACGGTACGTGCCTTTGCAAATGCATCAAGCTTCTCACCCTGAATCTGAAGCACCGGTTTAAGCTTTAAAAGTGTGCCAAGAGCTGCCGCTGCAGGCGTGATTCTACCACCCTTTTTGAGGTAGTTAAGCGTATCTACCATGATATATATGGAAGACTCAAACTTTGCATCCTCTAATATCTGCTTTATCTCAGCTGCATTTTTTCCTGCTTCTGCCAGATTCTTCGCATCTATAACCGACTGGCGCATTGTAACTGATATTCTCTGATTATTGACTACCTGCACTTTGCCGTCATAATCCTGCGAGAGCATATATGCTGTCTCACATGAGCTTGAAAGACCTGATGACATTGGAATGTATACAATCTCATCATTTTCCTTTAAAAACTCATCCCATTTATCTGTTACATCACCAACCAAAGGCATAGATGTCTTGATATCGCCGCCTGCCGTAAGCTTCTCATAGAACTGCTCCTGCGTCAGATCGATATTCTCATAATACATCTGCTCATCGATGTAAAAAGGCATTGGAATCACCTCAACTCCAAGCTTCTTTGCCTCGTCAGGTGTGATACCGCTGTTTGAATCGGTAACTACTATAACCTTACTCATTAATTCTCACTCCGATATAAATATTCGTTGTCGTATTTTTTCCAACACCGCTCATTATACCATAGGTGTAATTGTTTGAAAAGAAGTTTTTGATGTACTTCGGCATTATTCCACCTACATCGTAGACACGGCTGGCTTACACCAGCCTCCGTATATTCGTGGTCCGCACAGTAGGTGCTACTTGCTCATATCCGGACATTCGTCAAATAAAAAATCAGAGGCAAGCGAGCTTGTAGCGTTTTTTTACTTACATCGTAGACACGGCTGGCTTACACCAGCCTCCGTATATTCGCAATCCGCACTTAGGTGCTTCTTGCTCATATCCGGACATTCGTCAAATAAAAAATCAGAGGCAAGCGAGCTTATGGTGTTATTTTACTTACATCGTAGACACGGCTGGATTCTCCAGCCTCCGTATATTCGCAATCCGCACTTAGGTGCTTCTTGCTCATATCCGGACATTCGTCAAATAAAAAATCAGAGGCAAGCGAGCTTGCCTCTGATTTTTTATTTTCCTCATTGTCTACGATTACATCATGCCCATTCCGGCGCCGGCACCTGCTGGCATTGCTGGAGTGTCCTCTTTGATTGTAGCTACTGCTGACTCTGTTGTGAGGAGTGTTGAAGCTACTGATGTTGCATTCTGTAATGCACTTCTTGTAACCTTTACAGGATCAAGGATTCCATTATCAACCATATCTACATACTCTTCTGTAGCTGCGTTGAAGCCTGTTCCCGGAGCTGACTCCTTTACCTTGTTGATGATTACTGCACCTTCAAGTCCTGCGTTTGCAGCGATATAGTAAAGTGGAGCCTCGAGTGCTTTAAGGATAACCTTTGCACCTGTCTTCTCATCTCCCTCAAGTGTATCAACAAGCTCTGCAACCTTCTTTGATGCATGGATATATGCTGATCCACCACCTGCGATGATTCCCTCTTCAACTGCTGCTCTTGTAGCGTTAAGGGCATCCTCCATACGAAGCTTAGCCTCTTTCATCTCTGTCTCTGTTGCAGCACCTACACGGATAACTGCTACACCGCCTGCCATCTTGGCAAGACGCTCCTGTAATTTTTCTTTATCAAACTCAGATGTTGTCTCATCAATCTGACCACGAATCTGGCTTACTCTGCCTGCTATAGCATCCTTGTCTCCGGCACCATCAACTATGACTGTGTTCTCCTTCTGAACCTTAACTGACTTAGCACGGCCAAGCATATCGATTGTTGTATCCTTGAGCTCAAGTCCAAGATCTGAGCTGATTACCTGACCACCTGTAAGGATTGCGATATCCTCAAGCATTGCTTTTCTTCTGTCACCATATCCAGGAGCCTTTACAGCTACTACATTGAATGTACCACGAAGCTTATTAACAATAAGTGTTGTAAGAGCCTCGCCCTCAACATCCTCAGCGATGATAAGAAGTCTTGCACCGGCCTGAACAATCTTCTCAAGTAATGGAAGAATATCCTGGATGTTGGAAATCTTCTTGTCAGTAATAAGGATATACGGATCATCAAGTACTGCTTCCATCTTATCCATATCTGTGCACATATATGCTGAGAGGTATCCTCTGTCGAACTGCATACCTTCTACAAGGTCAAGCTCTGTCTGCATTGTCTTTGACTCTTCAATTGTGATAACACCATCGTTTGTAACCTTTTCCATAGCGTCTGCTACGAGATTACCAACTTCCTCATCTCCTGCTGAGATAGCTGCAACTTTAGCTATCTGCTCTTTTCCCTTAACCTTCTGGCTCATATCCTTAAGTGCCTCAACAGCCTTGTCTGTTGCCTTCTTCATACCACGACGAAGCACAATTGGGTTTGCTCCTGCCTCAAGGTTCTTCATTCCTTCCTGAACCATTGCCTGTGTAAGAACTGTAGCTGTTGTTGTTCCGTCTCCTGCTACATCATTTGTCTTTGTAGCAACTTCCTTGACAAGCTGTGCTCCCATGTTCTCGAAAGCATCCTCCAGCTCAACCTCTTTTGCGATTGTAACACCATCGTTTGTGATGAGTGGTGCACCGTATGATTTGTCAAGTACTACGTTTCTTCCTTTTGGTCCAAGTGTTACTCTGACTGTATTTGCTAATTTATCTACTCCAGCTCCAAGTGCTGCTCTGGCTTCTGAGCCATATTTAATTTCCTTTGCCATGATTTATACGACCTTTCTATTTATTTATATATTTGATATTTAATTCCAAAATGTAAGCAGCTATGACCGGATATGTAAAACGTACCGGATCTTTAGCTTCTATCCGTAAATTAATCTTACTCTACTACTGCAAGAATATCATTCTGTCTAACGATGATGTACTCTTCTCCGTCAAGCTTAACCTCTGTGCCTGCGTATTTAGAATAAATAACCTTCTGTCCGACTGTTACCTGCATCTTAACTTCCTTGCCGTCAACCATTCCGCCAGGTCCTACTGCGATAACCTCAGCCTCCTGTGGCTTCTCCTGTGCTGAACTTGTAAGGATGATTCCAGATTTTGTTGTTTCCTCTGCTTCTAACTGCTTTAATACTACTCTGTCTGATAATGGAACTAATTTCATAGTATTGCCTCCTTTTATCTTTGTTAGCACTCATTTCTTTCGAGTGCTAATTTCTTTATGTAAATAAAATATCACTATTGCATTTCAATGTCAACAGTGATATTTCATTTTAATATTTATTTTACATTTTCTATATCAATCCGTAATGCTTTAACGCATTTTTCACTCCATCATCTGAAATATCCGATGTGACATATTCCGCAATTTCTTTAACCGGTGGCATTGAGTTGCCCATCGCGATTCCATGTCCTACACTCTCAAGCATTTCAAGGTCATTTACACTGTCGCCTATCGCATAGGTTTCATCAAGCGGGATATCCAGATGATTGCACAGCCATTTGATGCCGGTTGCCTTTGAGGTTCCCTTCGGCACGAACTCCACTACATTTTCCACATGCTCAAGTATCAGAAAATCATCGGCAAACTCTGCCTTCACACGCTCATAATCAGTACCATCTATCACGTCAGCGGAGAATTTATTAATTCTTATCTCGCCGTCATATCCTCTTATTATATGTGCATGCTCACCAAGTGACTCAAAAAGGTAATCCACATACGGATCATTCTCAAAGCCCTCGTCATCTATCCAGTAGTCTGTGGAGCCCTCAAGCACTACAGGCATTTTACACTCAGAAAGCACCCTTATGACCTTTTGTACCATATCTGCGCTCAGGTCATTTTCGTATATTACTTTGCCATCCATTTCAATATAGTTGCCACATGCCGCAATTATTCCATCAAAACCCATATTTAATAGCTTCTCTGACCTCACACTGGCTCTGGCACGTCCTGTACATATAAATGCCAGATGTCCGTTTGCCTTGAGAGCTGCCACAGCCTCTAGGGTGCTTTCAGGAATTACCATGTCATCGTCCCATATTGTTCCATCTATGTCAAAAAATACTGTTTTACTCATTTGCTGCTCCTAATATTATTATTATCATGTCAAACACTGCTATCTTAACATCTTATAAATCAAATTTCAATCAGTTTATCCACAGTACCAGCACCTTTAGAAAGCAGTAATTTTGTATGTCAAAAATCCCGGTGCAATGCACCGGGATTTTGATATAAAATGTATGAAATAAAATTTATTAAGGAGAATTGCTACAATAATTTGTTACTGTACTGAGAGATATGAATATCCCATGAGACTCTCATCAACCTCTCTGGCAGCCTCACGTCCCTCTCTGATAGCCCATACTACAAGGGACTGTCCACGGTGGTTATCACCTGCCACGTATACGTTTTTTACGTTTGTAGCGTAATGTCCCTCCTGTGTACTTACGTTTGTTCTGGCATCGAGCTCTACACCAAATGCCTTTGCCACATAGCTTTCTGTTCCAAGGAAGCCTGCTGCTATAAGCACAAGCTCTGCCGGAAGCTTTTTCTCTGATCCCTCTACAGGAACCATCATGAATCTGCCTGTCTTCTCGTCCTTTTTACTCTCAAGACTTACAATTGTAAGCTCCTTTAGGTTGCCGTTTTTGTCCTTGTGGAACTCTTTTACGGTTGTCTTGTAGATACGTGGGTCATGTCCGAATACTGCAATGGCTTCCTCCTGGCCGTAGTCTGTCTTTAAGACCTTTGGCCACTCCGGCCACGGATTGTTTGCGGCACGCTCTGTAGGCGGACAAGGCATCATCTCAAGCTGTGTGACCGATTTGGCACCCTGACGGATTGCAGTTCCGACACAGTCGTTTCCTGTGTCACCGCCACCGATAATGACTACATTTTTGCCCTTTGCAGATACAAACTTGCCATCTGTCAGGTTAGAGTTCAAAAGACTCTTTGTATTCTGGGTAAGGTAATCAACAGCAAAGTAAATACCCTTTGCATCTCTTCCGTCTGCCTTTATGTCTCTTGGATTTTTGGCACCACAGCAAAGGATTACCCTGTCATACTTCTTGTAAAGCTCTGCCGGCTTTATATCCTTTCCGACATCACAGCCTGTGACAAAATGAATGCCCTCTTCCTTCATTATATTAACTTTTCTGTCAATAATGCTCTTATCAAGCTTCATATTTGGAATACCATACATGAGCAGGCCACCGACGCGGTCCTCTCTCTCATATACTGTAACATCATGGCCTCTCTGGTTAAGCTGGTCTGCTGCCGCAAGTCCTGAAGGACCTGAACCAATGATTGCCACCTTCTTGCCGGTTCTGACCTTTGGTGGCTTTGGAGCTGCATATCCGTTTGCATATGCAGTCTCTATTACACCATGCTCATTGTCCCTGACTGATACCGGACTGCCCCAGTGTCCGCATGTACATGCCTTCTCGCACAGTGCCGGGCAGACTCTTGATGTAAACTCAGGGAAATTATTGGTCTTGTGCAGACGATTATATGCCTGCTCCCAGTTGCCGGTATATACAAGGTCGTTCCACTCCGGAACCAGGTTGTGCAGAGGACAGCCTGATGTCATGCCTGCTATTGTCATTCCCGACTGGCAGAAAGGAACTCCGCAGTCCATACAACGGGCAGCCTGTTTCTGTTGATCTTCTTTTGAAAGGAACACATGAAACTCGTTAAAGTTCTTAATACGCTCCTTTGGCTCTACAGACGCTGCTTCGCATCTGTCATATTCCATAAATCCTGTTGGTTTTCCCATTATCTGCGTCCTCCTTAGCCTTTTGTGCTGGCATAAAATGCCTCAATCTGTGCCTGCTCTGCGTTAAGACCCTTTTCTTCCATCTGTACAATAGCCATCTGCATACGGTTGTAATCGTAAGGAATAACCTTCTTGAACTTAGGAAGATACTCACTGAAATGATCAAGGATTTCCTTACCCTTTTCTGAGTTTGTAAGTGTTACATGCTCTTTTATCATTTCCTTAAGCTCTAATACATCGTACTTGTTTGAGACCTCCTCAGTAAATACCATCTGCTTGTTGGTTCTCATGTAAAGATCATTGTCCTCATCAAGCACATATGCTATTCCACCGCTCATACCTGCTGCAAAGTTTTTTCCGGTCTTTCCAAGGATAACTACGCGGCCACCTGTCATGTACTCACAGCCATGATCGCCGACACCCTCAACTACTGCTGTTGCACCGGAATTTCTTACGCAGAAACGCTCACCGGCAACACCGTTTATGAAGGCCTTACCGCTTGTAGCTCCGTAAAGTGCCACGTTTCCGATGATGATATTATCATCCTTCTCAAACTTTACTCCTGCCGGTGGATATACGATGAGCTTTCCACCTGAAAGACCCTTTCCGAAGTAATCATTTGAATCTCCGACAAGCTCAAGTGTAAGTCCCTTAGGGATAAATGCTCCAAAGCTCTGTCCGCCTGCACCGTTACACTTGATGACAAATGTGTCGTCATCCAGAGTATCGTCATATTTCTTTGTAATCTCAGAACCAAATATCGTTCCGAGAGATCTGTTTGTATTTGTTACCTCAATCTCAATCGCACGCTTTTGTCCGCTCTCAAGTGCGCTCTTAAGCTGTGTCATGATCTCAGTCATATCCTTTGTCTTTGAAAGTTCAAAATCATATACCTGCTTAGGATCGAAGATAACACTCTGCTTTTTGCCGTCAAACGGATTATTAAGCATGCAATCAAGGTCAATCTTTGACTGTCTCTCGCTTAGATTATCACGCTTCTTTAAGAGATCTCCACGTCCAACGAGCTCATCCACTGTCTTTACGCCAAGCTTTGCCATATACTCACGAAGCTCTTCAGCGATGAAACGCATGAAGTTCTCAACGTACTCCGGCTTTCCTGCAAAGCGCTTACGAAGCTCAGGGTTTTGTGTAGCAATTCCTGCCGGACATGTATCTAAGTTACATACTCTCATCATTACACAGCCCATTGTTACAAGCGGAGCTGTCGCAAAACCGAATTCCTCGGCTCCAAGACACGCTGCTATTGCCACATCACGGCCACTCATCAGCTTACCGTCTGTCTCAATTCTTACTTTATTTCTAAGACCATTCATAAGAAGAGTCTGGTGTGTCTCTGCAAGTCCAAGCTCCCATGGAAGTCCCGCATTGTGGATTGAGCTGCTAGGTGCGGCTCCTGTTCCTCCGTCGTAGCCTGAGATAAGCACTACCTGTGCTCCGGCCTTTGCAACGCCTGCCGCAACAGTTCCTACACCGGCCTCAGAAACGAGCTTGACTGAGATTCTTGCATCTCTGTTTGCATTCTTTAAGTCGAATATAAGCTGCTCCAAATCCTCGATAGAATAAATATCGTGGTGTGGTGGTGGAGAGATGAGTGCAACACCCGGTGTTGAAAGTCTTGTCTTTGCAATCCAAGGATAAACCTTCTTTCCAGGTAAGTGTCCGCCCTCACCCGGCTTAGCACCCTGTGCCATCTTAATCTGAATCTCCTGTGCGCTTGTTAAGTATCTGCTTGTGACACCAAAACGTCCTGAAGCAACCTGCTTGATTGCTGAGCAGCGGTTCTTTCCGTCTTTTCCGATTGTGAGACGATCCTTGTCCTCTCCACCTTCACCGGTATTTGATTTTCCGTGCAGATGGTTCATGGCAATTGCAAGTGTCTCATGTGCTTCCTTTGAAATAGATCCGTATGACATAGCACCTGTCTTGAAACGTGTCACAATTGAGTCAACGCTCTCAACTTCCTCGAGCTTGACACCCTTCTTAGGATAATTGAAATCCATGAGTCCACGAATGTTTGTATTTTTCTCTTCCTCGTCCACAAGTGCTGTGTACTGCTTGAACAGATTGTAGTCACCGCGCTGTGTCGACTGCTGGAGAAGATGAATTGTAGCCGGATTGTACAGATGGTCATCAGCTCCGCTTCTCATCTTGTGTCTGCCCTTGCTGTCAAGTGTAACATCTGTCTCAAGTCCGAGCGGATCGTAGGCCGCAGAGTGAAGCTCATCCACATCGTTCTCGATATCCTGTAATGTAATTCCACCTATACGGCTTACTGTATTTGTGAAATACTTATCAATAACACTCTTGTCAATACCGATTGCCTCAAAAATCTTTGAGCCCTGATATGACTGGATGGTTGAAATACCCATCTTTGCTGCAATTTTTACGATACCTGTGATGATTGCATGGTTGTAATCATCGATTGCTGCATAATAATCCTTGTCAAGCATATGCTCGTCAACAAGCTGCTTAACTGTATCCTGTGCCAGATAAGGGTTGATTGCACTTGCACCAAAGCCAAGCAGTGTAGCAAAATGATGAACTTCTCTCGGCTCTCCTGACTCAAGAATGAGAGAAAGAGATGTTCTCTTTTTTGTCTTTACAAGATACTGCTGCAATGCAGCAACTGCAAGCAGTGAAGGAATTGCAACGTGGTTCTCATCAACACCCCTGTCTGAAAGGATAATAATGTTGGCTCCGTCCCTGTATGCACGGTCAGCCTCTATATAAAGTCTGTCTACAGCTTTCTCAAGACTTGTGTTCTTGTAATATATAATAGGTAAAACCTCTACCTTAAAGCCATCTGCCTTTAAATTCTTAATCTTCATAAGGTCGGTGTTTGTAAGGATTGGGTTGTTAATCTTAAGTACACGGCAGTTTTCCGGCTTCTCCTCAAGCACGTTTCCGGCCTCACCGATATAGAGTGTGGTTGATGTGACAACCTCCTCACGGATTGAATCGATAGGCGGGTTTGTTACCTGTGCGAAGCGCTGTTTAAAGTAGTTGAATAACGGCTCCCTGTTACCTGATAAAGCTGCAAGCGGTGTATCAGTACCCATGGCTGCTGTGCCCTCAACACCATTTTTAGCCATAGGAAGGATTGAATCCTTGAGTGACTCATATGTGTAACCGAAGGCTCTCTGCATTCTCTGGCGCTCTTCCTTTGTATACTCAGGTACTCTCTGGTTAGGAATCTTTAAATCCTTAAGATTTACCATGTATCTGTCAATCCACTCACCATAAGGCTGCTTGTCTGCATATCTCTCCTTGAGCTCATCATCATCTATGATTTTTCCTGCAACAGTATCCACAAGGAGCATCTTTCCCGGACGGAGACGATCCTTTTTCACAATCTTTGTAGGGTCAATCTCAAGTACTCCGACCTCAGATGAAAGAATAAGGTAATCATCATCTGTCACATAGTAACGTGATGGACGAAGTCCGTTTCTGTCAAGCACTGCTCCGACTAAATCACCATCTGAGAATACGATTGAAGCCGGACCATCCCATGGCTCCATCATTGTAGCGTAATACTGGTAGAAATCCTTCTTCTTCTGAGTCATGATTGAATTGTTTGCCCATGGCTCAGGAATCATTATCATAACGGCAAGTGGAAGCTCCATACCACTCATTACCAGGAATTCAAGCGCATTATCAAGCATTGCTGAGTCAGATCCTGCCGCATTGATAACCGGCAAAACCTTCTGGAACTCTTTTTTAAGCTTAGGAGACTCCATGTTCTCCTCACGTGCTGACATCTTGTCAGAGTTTCCAAGAATAGTGTTAATCTCACCATTGTGTACGATAAATCTGTTTGGATGAGATCTCTCCCAGCTTGGGTTTGTATTTGTAGAGAATCTTGAATGTACTGTGGCGATTGCTGACTCATAATCAGGATCCTGTAAATCCATGAAGAACTGTCTGAGCTGCTCTACAAGGAACATTCCCTTATATACTATTGTTCTGCTTGAGAAGGAAACCACATATGTATTGTCGTTTGACTGCTCGAAAACACGTCTTGCAACATAAAGCTTTCTGTCAAACTCAAGTCCTCTCTCAACATCCTCAGGTCTCTTTACAAAGCACTGCATGATGCATGGCATACAGTCTCTGGCTTTTTTAGAAAGCTTATCAGGCTCTGTAGGCACTTCTCTCCATCCGAGAAATTCAAGGCCTTCCTTCTCCACGATAACCTCAAGCATCTTCTTTGCCTGAATAGTCTTAAACTCATCATTAGGGAAGAAAAACATTCCCACACCGTAATCTCTCTCATCTCCAAGCTCTATTCCAAGTGGCTTTGTAACCTTCTTAAAAAACTTATGAGAAATCTGAAGCAGGATGCCGACACCGTCTCCCGTCTTACCATCAGCGTCTTTTCCGGCTCTGTGCTTTAAGTTCTCAACAATCTTTAAAGCATTCTCGACTGTCTCATGTGTTTTGATACCTTTGATATTTACTACTGCACCAATTCCACAGTTATCATGCTCATAGCGTGGATCATATAATCCCTTAGCTGTGGCTGTGCTTTCATTCCATTGTTTACTCATAGGTTCTTCCTTTCCTAGTGTAAATTTGTTAACGGATAACTTATTAAGAAGTGAATCATTTCCTGTTTATGATTTTACAACTATGAAAGCTCAATGTAAATAGTTTTTTTCTCGCTATTGTCTGATTATTTGATAACTTAATATTATAAAGTTATTTTTCTGAATATATTCGTATTTTTATCTTTTTCATAAGGTTATACGCACAATTTACTTTTTAAAATTCCAAAACTTTTTTCAATAACTCATGTTAAAAATCGCCCTTATAACAAATTGTGTCTGAATTGTGTATGTGTTACAGTAGCTTTTCATGTCTTATATCATAAAAAAATCAGCTATACTTTTTATTGTATAGCTGATTTTTATAAACATCCAGTAACTATCCTAAATCACATTGCTCATATTCGTAAAACTGCACGATACTCGTATTTTGTCTGCGCTCCGTTTTGCTCCTGCTAAACAGTTCCTTCTGTGTGCTTCGCATAATAATAAAATATCACAATACCAATACCAAGGCACATGACAGATACCACCCATGCCATTACACTGCCATCAACAGTCCACTTCAAAATGCCGGTCTCTGTCCTTATAACAGCAAACGCATTTGCGGTAATATGACCAATCATAGCCGCATACACATGCCCTGACTTATACATAAAAGCAGCAAGCACAAGGCCAAGTAAAAACGCATAGACAAACTGCACTATATTAAAATGAATGAACCCAAACAAAAGTGCCGACAAAAATACCGCCTGTGGCACATTCATTATTTTGCGCATATTTCCAAATACAATGCCTCTGAAAACGAGCTCCTCCATAATCGGAGAAAGAATTGCCGAGCCTATCAGCTCAATTACAAGAGTGCTTGCATAAAAGCTCTCATTCGCCCTGGCATATCCTTCTGAGAGCCCGATAAGCGGTGACATGGTGATGATATTATTGAGCGCAAATGAAATGAAAAGTGTAATCACAATCACCCAGAGCACATTTATAAAAAGAGCCCTGTCTATCCTTGGTTTTTTAACAAACATCTGCTGTGTCGGCTTATAGCTTGCAAAATACATAAATGGTATTGTAATTGCTGCAGATATTATCTGCGCTATCATGTATGTCGAAGCTGTGTGTCCGATAAACGCAAAAATAAAGTACATTGCGCTCAGAAAAACAATGTAGTAAAGCACAATCGGGACAATTATCTCCCACACTATCACTCTTAATTTTAAATTCTTATTCATGAAATCCCGTTCCTATCTACTGTTTATAACCTCAGGTCTCAATGCATTGCATTTTCATAAAAGCTAATCGAAAAGCTTGGAAAGTACATCAGGAAGCTGCCTTATATCATCTATCACTGCTTTTGCACCGGCACTCACCATCTCGTTAACCTCTCCAAAGCCAAAGCTTACCGCTATGCTTGGCACATTGACACGATTTGCTCCCTCGATATCAAACATAGTATCTCCGATTAAACACATCTCATCCCTTGGAATGTCTGACCACCGGCGCATCACCTCGTTAAGCACCTCTTCCTTTGTATCTATCCTGCCGTCAAATGTAGCTCCGACCACCTCATCAAACATATCAAGTATTCCAAAATGCTCCAAAATACGCTCACACGATCTTTCCGGCTTCGATGATGCAAGTCCTATCCTATAGCCGGCTGCTTTAAGCGCCTCTATGCATTCCTTTACTCCCGGAAAAAGCGAACATTCAAATATACCTATTTTGTTATAGCGCTCTCTGTACTTTTCGACCGCTTCAAGTGCCCTCTCCTTAGTAAATCCGTAATGCTCCATAAATGTGTTTATGAGCGGCGGTCCTATAAAGAAAAACAGGCTGTTTCTGTCAGGCTCATCTATGCCAAAGTGTGAAAGTGCATATTGTGCCGACTTTGTGATGCCCTCTGATGAGTCAATCAGCGTTCCATCCAAATCAAATAATATTGCTTTCATTTGTTATCTCCATTGCTTTAAATTTATTGTACTTTTAATTAAAATGCCAGGTCAGTATCTCATTTAACACACGTCCGACAGCATCGGCAAACTCGTTAATACTCTTTATCTTCACTAGACTTCTGCCGAATATCTTTGTTGCAAGCTCACTGTCATGCGCACTTCCCATGAAGATGCCAATTACGTCTATTCCATGGTTTTTAAGCCTCTGCACCTCATTTACGGTGTCCTTAACAGCAAGAGCATCAGTGTACTCCCTGTCCTTATAAAAGGCTCCCTCCCCTGCTATCTGATCATCCTGGGGACTTGCATCCGAAAACATGAAAAGTAACTTCCTGGGCTTTGGACTTAGCTCCATCAGATGTGATGCCGCGCGCAGAGCAAGGCCATCCCTGTTATTTCCTGCCGCAACAAAATGAAATAATTCATCCTCCACACCATAATCATCATATTCCTTAAAAATATGCATCACCGTGTAGCCTCTTATGCTGCAGTATGAGTAAATCTGCACCGGTATGCCACAATTAGTCAGGCTCTTTGACAGTACATATGCCTGTGCCGCTATCTTCTGCTGCATCTGTTTTCTGGAAGAAGACGCATCCATCAGTATGTCTACAGAAAAGCCCGGCGTCTCCACCTCATCTTTTCGCTCAAAAACACGCGGATTGTCCAGATAAAGGGCCTTCCATACTCTCGCAGGCTTTATACGACCGTGTGTTGAAGCATCCATAAATGTCTCATCTGCCGTCTCCAGGTGCATTCTAAGGCTTTCTGTAAGTCTCCTTATACTGTTTTGATACACTGCCATGTTTTTTTCAAAATGCTCTTTATTCTTGTCGTATTGCATGGCTGTCTCTTTTGTAAATGCAAGAATTTCCCTGCGCTCTCTTTTGTTGTCAATCTCATCAGGTACAGTCTGCTTTTTCTCCGATGAAATACCTCTGGTAAAAAGCAAGTGACAGTTTTTGTGATTTCCTACACAGAGTTTTTTCTCCATCTCGGCCTGCTGCCTGTCAGAATACATGCTTTTTCCAAAGCAGGCTGTCACATACCGCTTCGCTTCTATTGGATCTTTCTGCAGTGCAAACTGCAGCAGATATCTCTTTGAATGCTCCATAGACAAAGCTGCTGTGTCCGAGGCCATATTTTTATCATAAAAGCTATTCGCTCTGACATACTGTGTGCTGACTTTTCCTATTGAGTGAAATGCTCCTGCTACCTTCTGTAAAAAATATATACCCTGTGGCTTTGCCACCTTTATCGGCTTATACGAGAAATACTTCCACAGATTTTCTCTCGTTTTCACTATAATCTCATCCGTTGTCATATCAGGTGTAAAACAAAAAGCATGCAGTATCTCTTCATCCTCTTTGCAAAGGCCTGATGGCTTTCCAAGTATCTTTCTGCAATGTGCATTTCTGATTATATCAATCCTCGAATACTCCCTGTTTTTATTGACTCCTGCAAGGCTCTTTTTCGCGTACTCAAGCCTTAAATCATATAAGGCAGGCCTCGTTTGTCTCTCCTTTTCATACAGGGCATTTTCCAAACCTATCCATAAAAGACCCTCATAAAGCATGGCGTTTTTTCCTGTCAGCTGATTGAATAAGGCATCTATCTTGTCATGCTCATACCACTTGTATTCAAGCCCAATAATCAGATTCAGATAAATATCAGCGGATCCATCAGGTGCAAATGCCAGAAAAAGCGGCTCTATGTCATAGTCACAGGCCGCCATCCATATGAAGTTTCTTGCTCTTTTTGCTTCCTTTATATCCTGTTCTTCCATATGTATATATTTAAGCCCTTTTCCATCATACCAATTGAACCAATGAGACCACGCAGATCAAGTGCCTTTGATGATATCTCGCCATTCTCACACTTTGCATGCAGCTCAAGAAATACCTCCGCAAGCTCATTCGCACCTGCCTCTCGTATTGCAGGATAATGCTCCTTTATGAGCTTCACAAGGCTCTCTTTTGAAATCATAGGCATCCGGATTACCGCAAAACGTGATACAAGGGCCTCGTTCAGCTCCTTTGTGCCTGCGTAGCCGTAATTCATCGTGGCAATAAATCTTGTTGCCGGATGAAGCGACAGTCTGTCATAGCCCGGCACATCTATTGTACGTCTGAAATCAAGTGTGGCATGAAGCACTGCCATAGCCTCACTTTTTGCCATATTTATCTCGTCAAGCACTGCAAAGCCGCCTGTTTTTGCGGCTGTATACACAGGTCCCGGCCTGAAGGTTACTTCTCCGGCGCTAAACGTATCGGTTCCGATAAGTGATGCTGCATCCATATTTACGTGAAATGACACATCCCAGCGTGGTCTGTTAAATACACCTGCCAGATTCTCTGCGAAAAGATTCTTTCCTGTGGCCTTTTCTCCTACTAAAAGCAGATTTTCTCCACACAAAACAGCCGTTATAGCCTGCTCCCACACATCGCTTCCGTAATAAAACTGTGTAAGCACGGGGATTCTTGACTCATACTCCTTGTCCACCGGATACTGCGAGCGAAACTTTTCAATTTCCTTAATCAGATTTTCTGAAATGCCAAGCTCTCTTAATTTGTCCAACAAGCTCATCGCTTCCTTTCATGTCAGATATTTTAACTGTTCCAGGCCATACATACTCAAAACCGTACACAGTTTATGCTTTACGTTATATTGTCATGCGATATATTATTTCTTCACGCCCTTAGTGTCACGGTTTGCAATGTGCAGCCTGTGAAGCGCCACCTGCTTTCCCTTTACCTCGACCTCTTTTTCCTCCTGATCATTAAGCAGATAAATGTCAGTAAGCTCATCCTCTCTGTCAAGCCTCATTCCCCTGACACCTACTGCTGCCTTTTTCTTTTCAGGAATAGTGCCACAGTCGATTCGAAGGAACATTTCCTTCTTTGAACGCATTACCATTGTAGCATTCTCTGAAAGCATGTCAACAAACAACAGCTCATCATCATCCATGAGTTTTGTAGCCTGCGAGGTCTTTCGTGTCACCACAAACTCAGCACCATCCACAAGCTTTATCATGGCTGACTTTGTTCCAAATATAAGCTTGTGCTTTTCAACATCCATAAGAGGCGCTATAAATACTATATCCTCCTTACTGCTGTCATAGTTGCTTACATTGTCAATAGGTGTGCCCTTGTCACGGAATTTGCCGTAAGGCAGGTCTAACACCTTGACAAGATGCATGTTTCCGTTGTTTGTGAAAATGCACAGCTTATCTATATTTTTGACCTTTAATATCAGCTTGTTCTCTGCGTCAGCTGTATCTTTGTTTCTATCATAGGTTGAAGTATCTACTGTCTTCACATAACCGAAGCGATCCATAAGCAGCACTACATCCGATACCTCAAGCTCTTTTTTGACCACAACAGCTTCCTCGAGATTGTCAAGCTCCGTGCGTCTGTCCCTTGCATACTCCTTGCGGAACGCTTTAAGCTCCTTCATAATGACCTTTGCCATGGATGAGCGATGCTCTAAAATATCGCTGTACTCTGCAATCTTTGCCCTGGTCTCCTCGTGCTCCTTAATCAGAGCCTCAATTTCGAGTCCAATCAGCTTGTACAGACGCATTTCAAGGATAGCAGCTGCCTGCCGCTCAGTAAAGCAAAGCTGGGCTGCCATGGCTTCTGAAGCCTTTGACTTGAATTTAATTCCCTCTGTCTCTCCGTTTATGAGACATGCCTTTGCCATTTTCTGGTCACGGCTTCCTCTTAATATTTCAATAATCAGATCTATCACGTTACAGGCCTTTATGAGTCCCTGCTGTATTTCTTCTTTCTCCTGCTCCTTTGCAAGAAGTGTCTCATACTTTCTTTTTGCAATCTCATACTGGAAATTGACATGATGCCTTATTATTGGTACAAGACCAAGCGTCTCAGGTCTTCCATTTGCAACGGCCAGCATATTTACACCGAATGTATCCTCCAGCTTTGTCTTTTTATACAAAAGGTTCTTAAGTGCCTCAACATCAGCACCCTTTTTAAGCTCTAAGACAATTCTTATTCCCTCTTTCGATGACTGGTTGGTTATATCCACAATATCCGTTGTCGCTTTTGACTCGACAAGTGAATAGACATCATTTAAGAATTTTCCTATATTGGCACCAATCATTGTGTATGGGATTTCTGTAATGACAAGCTTATCCTTTCCTGCCTTTCCCTTTTCTATTTCGATTCTTCCACGGATTTTTATCTTTCCCTGTCCGGTCTCATATATTGCTGCAAGATCATCCCGATTTGCAACAATGCCTCCTGTCGGAAAATCCGGTCCCTTTATATACTGCATCATCTCGGCTGTGGTGATATCAGGATTTTTCATATAAGCAATCACACCGTCCACCACCTCGCCAAAATTGTGTGGCGGAATGCTTGTCGCCATGCCTACTGCTATACCCTCAGCTCCATTTATCAAAAGGTTCGGCACCTTGACCGGAAGCACCTCTGGCTCTTTTTCTGTCTCGTCGTAGTTTGGAATGAAATCAACCACATTTTTGTCAAGATCAGCAAGGTAGGCTTCCTGTGTGATTTTTTGAAGTCTTGCCTCAGTATAACGCATGGCAGCGGCTCCGTCTCCTTCGATTGAGCCAAAATTACCGTGTCCATCGATAAGCGGCATGCCCTTTTTGAAGTCCTGTGCCAAAACAACCATCGCATCATAGATTGACGAATCACCATGTGGATGATATTTACCCATTGTATCACCGACTATACGCGCACTCTTTCGGTATGGCTTGTCGTACCTGATGCCCAGCTCATGCATATCATAAAGTGTACGCCTTTGTACAGGCTTAAGCCCATCGCGCACATCCGGCAGGGCTCTTGCTATAATGACACTCATCGCATAGTCAATATATGATTTCTGCATCAGCTCCGAATATTCGGTCTGAATTATATTGTTGTCTACATTGTTATCTATATTTCTATCCATGTCTTTCTCCGATTATAAATACTGCTTAACTATTCAGAACCACTGAGAACCAAAAGCAGAAGCGTCATGCTTACACATCCAGCTCCGCGTCATGCGCATGCTCGTATATGAACTCTTTTCTCGGTGGCACATCACTACCCATAAGCAGTGATGTTACATCATTTGCCAGGCGCCCATCCTCTATTTCAATACGCTTTAGCATCCTTGTTGCGGGATTTAGTGTGGTATCCCAGAGCTGATCCGCATCCATCTCTCCAAGACCCTTATATCTTTGCAACGTAAACTTGCCTGTATGTGTCTTTCTGTACTTGTCAAGCTCCGCATCGTCATACAAATATTTTTCCTCGCCCTTTGACGGAATAGCCTTGTAAAGCGGAGGCATGGCAACATATACATGTCCCTCTAAAATAAGCTCAGGCATAAACCTGAAGAACAGAGTCAAAAGCAGTGTGGAGATATGAGCTCCGTCCACATCGGCATCGGCCATAATGATGATTTTGTCATAGCGAAGCTTTGTTATATCAAAATCATTTCCATACCCTTCCGAAAATCCGCAGCCAAACGCATTTATCATTGTCTTTATTTCAGCGTTTGCCAGTACCTTATCAATACTTGCCTTTTCAACATTCAAAATCTTGCCTCGAATCGGCATGATTGCCTGAAACATACGGTTTCTTGCCATCTTTGCCGAGCCTCCGGCCGAATCTCCCTCGACTATAAAAATCTCGCACTTAGAAGCATCCCTGCTCTCACAGTTTGCAAGCTTTCCGTTTGAATCAAAGGAAAACTTCTGCTTTGTGAGCAGATTGGTCTTTGCCTTCTCCTCAGCTTTTCTAATCTTTGCTGCCTTCTCGGCACATGATATTACCGTCTTTAAGACCTCAAGATTCTTGTCAAAATAAAGCGGTACCTCATCATTTGTCACCTTGGCAGTAGCACGGTTTGCATCCTGATTATCAAGCTTTGTCTTTGTCTGACCCTCGAATCTAGGGTCAGGATGCTTTACTGACACTACAGCAGTCATGCCGTTTCTGACATCTGCTCCGTTGAAATTCGCATCCTTGTCCTTTAATATACCAAGCTCTCTGGCATATGAATTTATAATACCTGTAAAGGCTGTCTTAAAACCTGTGATATGCGCTCCACCCTCAGAATTGTATATATTGTTGCAAAAACCTAGAATATTCTCATGGAACTCGCTTGTATACTGAAAAGCCACCTCAACCTTTATATTCTCACTCTCTCCTGTAAAGTAAATGACATCATGCAGCTTTTCTATATTTTTATTCAAATCCTTTACAAAACCGATAATACCCTCAGGCTCATGATACTCAATATGCTCTGTCTCATCGCCTCGTTTGTCCTCGTATATGATGGTAAGCTTCGGATTGAGATACGCTGTCTCCTTCAGTCTGTTCTTTACATCCTCTTCTTTGAATCTCGTCTTCTCAAAAATCTCAGGATCCGGCAGGAAATTAATCCTTGTTCCTGTCTTTTTGGTTTTGCCTAAAGTAGGAAGCAGTCCATTTTCAAGCTCAACAACAGGAACACCCTTTTCATATCTGTCATGGTGGATAAAGCCATCTCTGCATATCTCCACATCCATATATGTGGATAATGCATTTACAACCGACGAACCAACTCCGTGCAGACCTCCACTGGTCTTGTATACAGAATTGTCGAATTTTCCTCCGGCGTGCAGTGTAGAAAATACAACTCGTGCCGCAGATACGCCCTTTGCATGCATACCTACAGGTATTCCACGTCCGTTATCCTCTACCGTACACGAACCATTTTTCTCAAGAGTTACTCTTATGGTATCACAGGCACCTGCGAGATGCTCATCTACTGAGTTGTCCACAATCTCATATATCAGATGGTTTAGTCCCTTGGTTGTGACACTTCCTATATACATACCCGGTCTTTTTCTGACTGCCTCAAGTCCTTCTAAAATTGCTATACTCTTCTCATCGTATGTTTGCTTCTTGGCCATACTTGTCTCCTACTTCTTTAAATTGCGTAATAATTCTATTATCTGCCTTGCCTGCTATCCTTGATATGTGCTAACACCATCGTAGCTATTTTGAATATCATAGCATCATCAAAGGTTCTTATATCAAGCCCTATCGCCTTCTCAATACGCTCAAGTCTGTAAACAAGCGTATTTCTATGCACATAAAGCTGTCTTGCCGTTTCTGAAATGTTCAGATTGTTCTCGAAGAACTTGGAGATTGTAGACATTGCCTCCTCGTCATCAAGTATCTGTGGCACCTCATCACCAAATACCTCACGGATAAACATCTCACACAGACTCATTGGAAGCTGATAAATAAGTCTTCCTATGCCCAGCCTGCCATATGCCATAATTTCCTTTTCCACGTAAAACAGCCTGCCGACCTCAAGCGCCATTTTTGCCTCCTGATAAGACTCTGCAATCTTTGGAAGAATCTCCGTCGGATTGCCATAGCCCACCCGTACCTTAATCATAGCTTCTGCAAGCAGATTGTCAACCAGACTTCCTGCAATAGATGAAAGCTTTTCCTGAAGCTTTGGTGAATCTATGTCCTCAACATCCTTTACCAGCACAGCATTATGTTCATCCATCGCCACCACAAAATCACCGCTTTTGATATCAGCCAGATTCTTTACAAGCTCAACAGCTATCTCATTGCTGTTCTTTCCGGTATCTATAACATATACTACTCGTTTTCTGTTTTCAATATGTAATTTCTTGGCACGGTTTATTATATCAGAACCAAGCATATTGCCAAGAAGAATATTCTGAATAAAATTATTTCTGTCATATCGCTCTGACTCACCGTGCACAAGTGTACGAATCTGACAAACTGCCATCCTGCCTATTACAAGATTCTCACTTGTATACGGACAGAACATTACGAGCACATACTCAAGCTCTGAATCAATTTCAACCGCAAATGCTATTGCACCGTTTTTTTCCCTAACATCCTCTTCGGATACTATAAACTCCTTCACAAAAATGTCGCTATGTTCCGGCTCTTCCACCGTACCTGTCAGATGCTTTCCCTTGGCTGAGTATAAAATCGCATCAAACGAAGTAATATTTTTTATTTCCTCAAGTGATTTTTTCAGTTTCTGATTCGTAATCATATTCTTATCCTCTCATTACTGTTCTGACGCAGGCAAGTAAAAAGCTTCCACAAGTCATAAGCTGTAACCCTGCTATAATTTAACACCATAACTTAACTTTTCAGAACCTCACACACATTAGCAAAAGAAAACCGGGTGTAAATTATACACCCGGTCTGTCAATTTACAACTATTTAATTTTAACGAACTAGTTGGTAATTGTCAATTCAGTTTCTTTGTCAAATACATGAATCTTGTTTGGATCAAATGCAAGCTCAATGTGATCACCGTAACGAGCCGGTGTATCTGAATCAACTCTTGCTGACATATTTGCACCTGCAACTGTAAAGTATAATAATACCTCTGCACCAAGTAACTCATATCCTGTAACATCTGAATCAATCTTGCATGAAGCAAATTTATCAAGATGCTCTGCTGAATCGTAGATATCCTCTGGTCTGATACCGAATACTACATTCTTTCCAGCATATCCGCCATCGATAAGCTTCTTAGCCTTTGCCTCAGGAAGCTCAACCTGATATTTGTCAAATTTAAGGAATGCCTTTGCTCCCTCAACAACACACTGAGCATCTACAAAGTTCATCTGTGGTGATCCGATGAATCCTGCAACGAACAGGTTGTTTGGCTGATTGTAAAGCTTCTGTGGGCTGTCTACCTGCATGATAACACCATCTTTAAGAACAACGATTCTTGTTCCAAGTGTCATAGCCTCTGTCTGATCATGTGTAACGTAGATAATTGTTGCACCTAATCTGTTATGTAATGAAGAAATCTCAGATCTCATCTGTACACGAAGCTTTGCATCAAGGTTTGATAAAGGCTCATCCATAAGGAATACCTTAGGATTACGAACGATTGCACGACCCATGGCAACTCGCTGTCTCTGTCCACCTGAAAGAGCCTTTGGCTTACGGTCTAATAATTTCTCAAGGTCAAGGATTCTTGCTGCCTCCTCAACTTTTGCCTTAATCTCATCCTTTGGAACTTTTCTGAGCTTAAGTCCAAATGCCATGTTGTCAAATACTGTCATATGTGGGTAAAGAGCGTAGTTCTGGAATACCATTGCGATATCACGGTCCTTAGGCTCTACGTCATTCATAAGCTTTCCGTCGATGATAAGCTCTCCTGAAGAAATCTCCTCAAGACCTGCAATCATACGAAGTGTTGTTGATTTTCCACATCCTGAAGGTCCTACGAAGATGATGAACTCCTTATCTTCTACTTCAAGGTTGAAATCCTTAACTGCCTCAAATCCGTTTGGATAAACTTTGCAAATGTTCTTTAATGATAAACTTGCCATTTTAAAAATACCTCCTAAGTATTATGTACATATATGTAACTGTTCAGCGTTCTGACTGTCTGTTACCTTGTTTCTTTGTATCTTTATAATACAAAACTTATCGTCAATTGGCTATCGTCAATCCGCCAAATAATTTAACAGGTTGTTGTCATTATGACGAAACACAGTCTGATATCAAACCACTTACAGGGCGATTACCGCAATAAACGTACTACTTACAGCTTAGAATATCCAAAACCATTGACCATAGCCTCAATCGGCAGCCCCTTCTTACAGAATGGACACTCAGTAACAGGATATGTCTGATAGTTTACCACATCATCATCATCAAACAGCTTATCAATCTTCACTCCATTGACCTCATCGATGGTTGAGAATATGGATGCAACACATGTGACCATACCGCCATAATAGTTGATACACTCCATCGCTCTTCTGATTGTCTCACCTGTTGTGGTAGTTGCCAGAAGAAGTACAACATGCTTGCCATCTATAGCACCCTTATTATTATCTCTGAAAAGCATCTGTCCGTTGTTAATCTCAGGCGATACAACGTAAATTGTCTCGTGCTTATTCACAGACATAAGTCCGTTTCTCTCAATCTCCTGACTTAAGAATGCACCAATCATTTCTGTTCCATCCATACATACGATTGTATCTATATATGAATGATGCGGTACCTTGGTGTAAAGAGCCTTTGCAGCTTCCTTTGCCTCGGACACACGGGTCTTGATGCTTGTCACATCTACATAATAATTAATATGTGAATGACTTGTAGCAAAATGTCCCGGTATAGCATGCAGATTTAAGCCTGCACTCTCCTTTGATTTAAATTTTACAATACGATTTTCCATGATAAGTCCCCCTTTTCAAGTAAAGATTAGTTTTAGTTGTAACTATGTACAACTGTATATATGTATATATGTATATATGTATATATGTATTTATATATCTGTTTAATATATCTATTTAATATATCTATTATTTGTTTATCTCTATATTTTTTTTCATTATACAGCTTCATTTGTGATTAATTAGATCCTGTAGAACCGAATCCACAGGCACCACGCTTCGTATCAGAAAGCTCTGACACCTCATTAAACTCAACAGCCAGATATGGCATAACCACAAGCTGCGCTATACGATCCCCTGGATTAATAGTGCGTGCCTGCGTTCCATCATTGTGAAGAGCCACAATATACTCTCCCCTGTAATCACTGTCACACACACCCACGCAGTTTGCCGGGCGAAGTGCCTGCTTTGCTGCCAGACCGCTTCTGGCAAAGACTGCTCCAAAATATCCGTCAGGAATCTCTATGGAAAGCCCAGTGCCTATCTTTGCTGTCTCATGAGGCTCTATGACAACCTCCTCTGTAATGTCGGCATATAAATCATAGCCTGCTGCATATTCACTTCCCCTTGTAGGGATTTTTGCTGTAGTTGTCAGTTTTTTTATATTTATTTTCATTTTATAATTTCCCTTGATGCTATTTATATATGACTGTCTATAGCCATTTAATACCAAACCTATGTGCTAATTATTCCCACTCAAGACTTGAGTGCTCAATCTTCCTGTCACGAAGCATAAGCTCAGAGACAGCCTCCTTTGCAGGCTTATCCTCAAAAAGCACTCTGTTTACTTCCTCGATAATCGGCATCCTGACATCATATTTCTCTGCAAGGGCAAGTGCAGCCTTTGCTGAATAGATACCCTCTACAACCATCTTGACTTCTTTTGTTGCTTCATCCATTGTGTATCCCTGGCCTATAAGCATTCCAGCCTTTCTATTTCGGCTATGACGGCTCTCACATGTAACAATAAGGTCGCCGATACCAGTCAGTCCAAAAAGTGTCTCCGCCTTTGCTCCCATCTCAATCGCAAGCACAGATATTTCTGCAATTCCTCTGGTAATAAGCGCTGCCTTTGTATTATCCCCATAGCCAAGTCCGTCTGCCATGCCTGCTGCAAGTGCTATGACATTCTTGAGGGAGCCTCCCAGCTCCATTCCAAGTACATCAGGACTGGTATACACACGAAATACCTCATTCATAAAAAGATCCTGTACTATCTCAGCGGTCTTCTGTGTCCTTGCTCCTGCAACAACAGTCGTAGGAAGCAGCTGTCCGACCTCCTCTGCATGTGAAGGTCCACACATTACAGCCACATCAGCGCAAGGTATCTCACTCTCTACCACATCAGATATGGTCATAAGAGTGTTTTCTTCAATTCCCTTTGCCACACAGACAATTATCTGCCCATCCTTCACAAAAGGAGCCATCACCTTTGCTGTGCTTCTGGTAAAAACAGACGGTACCGCAAGTACAAGTATATCGTTATTTTTGATTGTTTCCTCTATATCTGTTGTAAAGGTAATGCTATCCGGAAGCTTTACTCCAGGAAGCTTATCAATATGCTCATGCTTTTCTTTAAGCATATCAATCTCGCTCTCCACTATTGACCATATTTCAACATAATGTCCGTTATTTGCAAGCACCAGGGATAATGCTGTTCCCCAGCTTCCTGCACCTATAATACCAACTCTACTCATTTCCTATGCCTCATATTTTATATAATTTATTGTAATCGAAAAACTACTATTTGTATATATCAAAACTTCTCTGTTATTGCATATATCAAAACAGCAATGTTAATTACTTATTAATAAAGATTCTTACTTTGCCTTCTGACCAAATTTATTTTCAGTTCCGC
The DNA here is from genome assembly GCA_900317585.1 of uncultured Lachnospiraceae bacterium. Taxonomy (GTDB): domain Bacteria; phylum Bacillota; class Clostridia; order Lachnospirales; family Lachnospiraceae; genus Roseburia. The sequence goes on from ONHG01000007.1 coordinate 98,163, forward strand.
TTAAAAGTCTCTTGATATTGGCTCTGTGTCGCCAGATAGCCATCGCCGTAAAACAAGCAGCAAGTATATCAAACTCGACCGCATAATTGCCACTTACTCCAAGCAGCCCCATATGGTTAAACACAATTGCCTGAATCAGAAACGATATAACAACCAGTATAGAACCAAGCGAGACATATCTTGTTATGGCTACAGCAAAAATAAACAATACCAGGCATATCGGAGCCGCAATCGGACATACGGCAAGTATTACACCTGATGTACATGCTATTCCCTTTCCTCCCTTAAAATTAAGAAAGAACGGAAAATTGTGTCCAAGCACCGCTCCAAAGCCTGCATAAAGCTCTATGCATTTAACAGCCTGTGGGTATGTATTTCTATATATGAAATAAAATATCAAAACCGCTATGATTGCCTTGAACAAATCACCAAAGAAAGTAACTGCACCAGCCTTCCATCCAAGTGTCCGAAGCGTATTGGTGGTGCCTGAATTACCGCTTCCATGCTCTCTTACATCTATTCCATGTGCCTTACCATAAAAATATCCGGTCTGAAAGGTTCCAAAGAAATACCCTACGACCAATGCTAAAATCCTAGCCAGTATCATTTTACTCATTTTCCTTTCGTTCTCTTGTAATAAACTTAAGTGCAGTTCCCCTGAAACCAAATGTATCCCTGATTCTATTCTCAAGATATCTGGTATATGAGAAATGCATAAGATTCTTGTCGTTTACAAAGATTACAAAGGTAGGCGGCTTAACAGAAACCTGAGTCACATAGTATATCTTTAGTCTCTTGCCCTTGTCTGTAGGTGGCTGCTGCATGGCAACTGCCTCCGTAACTATCTCATTTAACACTCCTGTTGCAACACGCATTGAGTTATTTTCTATAACAACATCGATGAGCTCAAATATCTTGTTGAGTCTCTGACCTGATTTTGCCGAAATAAAAAGTATCTCTGCATATGGTATAAAGCTTAATATCTGTCTGATTTTCTCTGTGTGCTGCTTTACGGTATTATTATCCTTTTCAATGGCATCCCATTTATTGACAGCAATGATAATTCCCTTTCCTCTTTCATGGGCAATACCCGCAATTTTAGCATCCTGCTCGGTAACTCCCTCTGTAGCATCTATCACTACAATGACAACATCAGCTCTCTCAACTGCGGAAACTGCACGTATAATACTGTATCGCTCTATATCCTCTTTTATCTTATTCTTACGCCTGAGACCGGCTGTATCGATAAATATATATTCCTTACCATCATATTTTATGGCTGTATCGATAGCATCTCTCGTGGTGCCTGCTATATCTGACACTATTACCCTGTCCTCACGGGCAAGCTTGTTGATAAGTGATGACTTACCTACATTAGGCTTACCTACTATAGCAACCCTCGGTCTGTCATCCTCATCGTCCTGCTTAGATGAATCCGGAAAATGCTTTACAACCTCATCAAGCATATCTCCGAGTCCGAGCATCGAAGCTGCAGATATAGGATGTGGATCACCAATTCCTAAGTTATAAAACTCATACACATCAGTCATATACTTTTCAAAGCTGTCCACCTTATTGACAACCAATACAACCGGCTTGTGTGAACGACGAAGCATGTCCGCCACCTTTGAATCTGAATCAACAAGCCCCTGCTTCACGTCTGTGATAAAAATAATAACATCTGCGGTGTCTATAGCAATCTGTGCCTGCTCTCTCATCTGTGACAGTATCACGTCTCCGGATTCCGGCTCAATACCACCTGTATCAATCATGGTAAAATTGTAATCAAGCCATGATACATCTGCATAGATTCTGTCTCTTGTGACACCCGGAGTGTCCTTTACTATAGATATCCTCTCTCCTGCAAGCGCGTTGAAGAGAGTAGATTTTCCAACATTTGGACGGCCTACGATGGCCACTACTGGTCTGCTCATATACTCTCCTGTTCTAAATTCATATTAGATTATAGATTAATTGTAACTATTCAGAATAATGATAAAATAATAAACAAAACATCTATAACAGAGTAATTATATCACAATACCATTTACAGAGACAACTATTCATATGTCAAAAGTGGTTCTTTTGATGAAATTAATCCATTTTCTTTAAGAACAGCTATCAGATTAGTACAGTTTTCACCCAAACTAATGTTGACCGAATACATCTCAATACCATCGGAACGGGCATCACCAAAATCAGAATACTCCTTTGTCACACCAAGCATATCCAACAGCTCCTCATACCATGTGGCGCCATAGACATTCCAGTTTTTTTCAATCCTGTTTCCCTTTGGCACTGTAAAATTCAGCATAAGATTGTACATATAGCTGTTATCCTTATCCACTCCGTCAAGCATTCTCTGCAAATTATATTCCTGCATCACACCGGCCTCAACATCCTTCTTCACAGCCTCAAAAATATCCGCTGCAACTTTTCCGTTAAAGCTCTCATGCAGCACATCTACATATTTATCATCATACTGCTCTGCCGAGCCATTGATAAAGGTAATACCTGTCGTATCACACTGCATTATGGCATTAATAATATTCTGTGGTTTATTTTCCTCCGCCATAATCGCCTTGCACTGCTTATGTGGATTAAAATCATCGGTTGTATGATATACACGGTTGACCTTTTCTCCATTTTTTAATGTATATGAGATTGTAATATACCAGGAATCATTATATCTCTTTTTAAAATAATCCTTTTTCTGCGCCATAAGTATCTTTTGAGTCTCTAAAATCTTTTCAACATCCTTTCCCTCCAGGTTGATATCAAAATCTATGACTATACTGGCAGAATCAATATCAGCAAGCTTCGGTATATAGTTTTCCTGCACATTTCCGTAAACTGTTATACCTCCAAATACAACTACAACAAACCCACCAAAAGCAATGATTTCCTTAAATAGTGCCTTAGAAAAAATTTTAAAATTCTTCCTTATAATCATCTCTAAAAGTAAGAATGCTATGATTCCAAGCACCACTGCAAGCATCATAATTGCAGGAACTCCAATGCTGATTCTAAGTCCAAGCAGAAGCGACGCTGTAACAGTAGATAAAATCAGTCCTCCAAGACAGCCAAGCACCCATCTGAAAACCGGCTTAAGTTTTGGAATGGCAATAAAGCTTCCTGCATTTTCCAAATCTCTGTGCTTATAAATCTTATAAGAAATAAAGTATATAACTGCCGCCGCGATGACATAGACTACGATAGTATTTGTACCTCTGAAGGTATATTTAATACAGTAATAATCATCCCCTGCTTCCTTCATGCCAGGATGAAATCCTACACGATTGAGAAGCTGCAACATGGGTGCAAACCACGTAGCACTTATTTTCCTTACAAATTCCATATATGGAAGCCCGTATGATACATATGTGAGCACATTGGCAATGGCAATAACCGCTCCTCCATACAGCAGATTGACAACCGCATACATCACAGCCACAGAAACAAGCTGTCCCGTAATCATTGCGCACAGACACACCAGGCTGTACATAAAAAACGATATTCCCATTGCAGCAAGCAGATTGATTCCAATATGCACCACCTTAGTATTTCCATATGATATACATATAACAAACGACATAATATACTTAATTATCTGCGGAATCCACATAAACAGCAGTCCTGTCAACACATTGGTCGAAAAAAGCTGACGTCTTGTCACAGGCATCGAGTGAATCATATTACATGCTCTCGAATTATACAGGTAACTGAACATTGCCATGCCTGTAACCAATGCCATGACAAAAATAAAAATCATATCTGCCTCCATGCTGATAGCCGGGGATATTATATCAAGCATATACTTATGCCAGTTTTTGCCATAAATAAACTCTGCATTCTTAAATCTGCTCCATATGGAAAACGGACCGTTGAGTAATAGCACTATTGTATACAGTGTCCAGATTGGCCAGTAAAGCTTTACATTCTTTTGCAGCATTGTTCTATTAATAAATGATATCTTTGACTTCATAGTCCTCTCCTCCCATCTCATAGATAAATATTTCCTCCAGAGTAAGAGGCAGTACATCCACTACCTGCGGACTATCCTTGCCATCTATAATAGCCTTTACAACAGCATCTGGCTCTCCACGTACTATAACAGTGTATACTCTTCCTATATTTGACATATGAAGCACTTTAAAATCCTGCGGTATCTTAGGCATACCATACGGACACGCAATCTGAATCTTTGAAATATTGCCCTGCAGCTCCGTAAGTGACCGCTCTATTATAATCTTTCCATTATTGAGAATACCTACATGATCACATACATCCTCCAGCTCACGCAGATTATGGGACGATACAACAACTGTGGTATTATTAACAGCTACATCATCAAGCATGATAGACCATATCTGTCTTCTCATAACAGGATCAAGACCATCAACAGGCTCATCGAGTACAATAAGCTTTGGTTTGCAGCACAGTGCAAGCCAGAAGGCAACCTGCTTCTGCATCCCCTTCGAAAGCTTTCTGATATTTCTTTTAACATCTATAGATGGGAAAAACTCCTGCATCCTGTAAAACTGCTTCTCATCAAAATTTGGATACATTCCCTTATAATAATGCATCATATTAATTGTATCAGACTGCAAAAAATAAAACATATCATCCGGTATATAAGCCATCTGTCCTTTAATCCTTGCATTTTCATATACAGGCTCACCATCAATAAACACTTCCCCTGCATCCTGTCTCATTACTCCTGTAATATGCCTGATAAGTGTAGATTTGCCGGCTCCGTTTGGGCCTACAAGTCCATAGACAGCTCCTTTTTCCACGTTCATATTCACACCATCAAGTGCCGTAAAATCGTCAAATTTTTTCACTAAATTATTTATCTGTATCATCATTACCCTCTGTCACAACATCTTCTGTCTGCATATCTTGTGTTACAAATCTGACTAAGTCATCTTCCATGCTCAGCTGCTCTTTCGCATCATCCATTCTTGTTCTCAATTCCTCAACAGGTGTTTCCAACACAAATAACTCTGTCACCACCTGGTCAAAGAGTATTTTCAAATCCCTTGTCAGACTCTGCCTGGCTGTCTTAGCATCAGCAACAAAGGTTCCTTTACCACTTTTAGTATAAAGATAGCCTTCCTCCTCAAGTTCCCTGTATGCTTTTGCGATAGTATTAGGATTGATTGCATACTTGCAGGCAAGTACACGGACAGACGGAAGCTTTTCGTCCTGTTTAATAACATTCATAACAATCATTCGTCTGATGCTTTCCTTAATTTGTTCATAAATAGGCTTTGAATCTCGATAATTTAACTTCATATCGTTCTCCCCGGTTCATATAAGACAGTACAACTGTGACTTTTATATTATCTCAAAAAACCAAAAAACTGTCTGGCAGCATCAGTTCCCGCACAGTGTACTATTCAATGCGATACACCTATTTTAACATATATAGCTTTAGGCGTTTCTTATTATTTCCTTAATAGATTGTGCGAAAATTACTTAAGAAACATAAAAGCTCCAAGATTTCCCCGCTTTCCATGACTTGCTCTATGCGAAAATAAAAGAGAAGGATTACAACAGGTACATATATTGGTCATGGCAATATTGGCTTCCTGCACTCCTGCCTCCACAAGCACTCTCCTGTTACATTCCCAAAGGTTTAGCTGATATTTGCCAGCTCCCTTATAGAGCAGAATATCACTCGCATGAGGATCGTCTGTTGTCGCAAACTCATCCACAAAATGCTCTGCAACATCCTGACTTATCTCATAGCAGTCCTGACATATTGAAGGTCCTATCGCAGCTATGACATCATGTGCCTCGGTACCAAACTCCCTGTTCATAGCAATAAGTGTCTCTTTTCCCATACGATTTACAGTACCTCTCCAGCCTGAATGGCTAAGCCCTATTGCCCTATGTACCGGATCAACAAAATAAAGCGGTACACAATCAGCATAAAATGTGGCAAGCACAACATTTGGCTCATTCGTGATAAGTCCGTCCACATCTGTATATGGTCTCTTTCTTGTTACACCGATGCCACACTGTTTTTTTCCAACTCTCAAAACATTGGTAGTATGTGTCTGGTCTGTCGTAACAATCTGTCCTGCCTCTGCTCCGATTGCCTCCGCCACTCTTTTATAGTTTTCTAAGACCTTTTCCTCGTCATCTCCACGTGTAAAGCTTAAATTTAAGCTATCAAACATTCCTGTACTGAGGCCACCAATACGCGTTGTAAAGCAATGCTCTATCATAGAAAGCTCATTTAGCTTCTTAAAATGTAACAAAGGAACAACACTTCCGCTTGAAAGGACGTGCTTTTTTAATTCCAGAACATCTTTATCATTCTTTGCAACAAAATCATTTATAGTAATTTCATCAATACCTTTGTGTATGTTTTCAGCCTGTATATTCTTATTAATCTCTGTCTTCATATTTATATCTATTCAATTATATATTGCCGGTAACTATTGCTGTTTATAATTACTATTTATAGTTACTTTGTAACTATTCACAACCACCCCACATACATTCGCAAAACCGCACGATACTCGTGCTTTCCCGCTGCTTTGCAGCTAATTTTGCTCATATATGTGGGGGGTGGCTCTATTCGAGCCACCTTGAGAACAAGAAAACCTGCCGCTTACATGCAAGCATGACGCATCAGCTTTTTTGTTCTCAGTGGTTCTGAATAGTTACGTTACTTTTTATAATTGCCTGCTCCTTATCGGTTTTCATGAAATAGTCTGGTCAAATGTTTATAAATTAACGGTTCAATAATGCCTGTCCAGCACTGCCGAGCCAATAGCTATTGACTGCCCTCAAATGCATTTTTCAACACAGTAACCTCCTCATCATCCACTGCTATCACATCAAATCTGCAGGGCGTCCATTCATTCAGACCATGTGTCATAAGATAATACCTTGCAACTGATATGATTTTTTTCTGTTTGCTGTAGCCAACTGCTTCAAGAGCGCTGCCACAGCCATTATCCCTACGGTATTTCACCTCACAAAAACAGATTGTATCCCCTTCCTTTGCTATTATATCTATCTCTCCAAAGCGGTTTCTGTAATTGCGGGCAAGTACCCTGTATCCCATATTTATTAACTGCTCTGTCGCAAGCTGCTCATATATACTTCCAACACTTCTTTTATTCATAACTGCCTCAAATACTATAAACCTTCACATTATCTTTGATCAATCTTTGCCTTAAGCTTATCCAGATCATTAACAAAAACAAGTATCTCCGCAACAACCTCATACAACTCCGGTGGAATCATATCACCTATTTTAAGCTTAGACAGTGTATCAGCAAGCTTATCGTCCTTATATGTAGGCACATTGCTTTCCTTTGCCCTCTCAATAATCTTGTCAGCTACAGCACCCTTGCCTGTAGCTAGTATTTTGGGTGCTGCTTCTCCCGGCACATACTCTATAGCTACGGCTGTTTTTCCTGTGTCTATTCCATTATTGTTGCGATTATCCTTTTCGCCATGCATACAACTCACCTGTCTTTCTGAAGTAAGCTTTAATCATCTGTGACTATTCGTAAATTATCTTATACACCGCTATGCTCTCATATCAAAGGAATATCTATGTACCTGACCTGTAGGTGGCAAATCCTTTTTAAGAAACCCATCAACAAAATTCATCTGTTTCGAATCACTATTTACATTCAATTCACAATTATAACCCTTATCCTGCAGTCTTTTTTCCAAAACAGGCAGAAATTGCTTTACAAGTGCATATGACTCATCACTATCCAAATAGAAATTAGTTGTCACCTTCTTATGTAACATTTTAATTGACACATCTGTTCCCCCGAGATGCTCTAAATCCAAATGTAAAAATGCTGATAATTCTTTGTCCGGATCAGACATGCTTTTCTTATTTGTGTAAACATACAACTGTCCGCTGGCATTTTTTTCGTTCATCCTCAGTGGAACCTGCACGTATGTATATGCCTCGTTTATCTGATTCATAAATTCAATATTTCCACGAATATTATCTGCCAGCGCCTCTGCTTTGGAATTTACAGTTCCTGATGCTTTCAAAATATTTTCCATATTTGTTATCTGTTTTTCAATTTTATCGTACAAGCCATCCAGCTTCTTAGGATTCTTTTCTAAATCACCGGGTTTAATCATCCATTGCTGTTCCAATGCTTCCCTTAACATAATCCTAAATGCATTTCCCGAAAATAAATGTCTCAGAGCATTTGCATTTGCCGGCGTATTTTCCAGCATATTTTTTATATCATTAAGTATTCCAACAACACTGCTGTCCTTTGAATATAAAGAAATATTATTTTCCTGTAAATCCGGAAGCAGTTTCTTAACCTGTTCATTAAGCTCTTCTATCTGCTTATCTGATAAAATACAACCAATAGTATTTGCTGCTGTTTCTACCTTTTTATTAATTATAGCAGTATCTGTTTTCTCCGGTGCCCCTTGTAATGTAACCGGTTCATTGGATATAACTGATTCATTAGACGAAACCGATTCATTAAGCAAAACCGGTTCATTGGATGCAATTGATTCATTGGATGCAATTGATTCATTAGGTGCAACTGATTCATTCCCCTGCATAAGCATATTATCTATTTTCAGAAAATTATTTAATTTCTGCATTATCTGAATGCCCTGTGATTCCCCTGAAACACTGTTTAATGATTCAAATAATTCAGCAATATTAAAATGTTTTTTTGCTATAGGTGCTGATTGATTATCACTCATTATCGCTTCATACTGCTTTAGATCATAGCCTTCATTTGAAATAATAACATTTTCAGAAAGTCCGTCTGTAACAATATTTAGAACATCCCTTGCCTGGGTTACAAGCTTATACATTGATAAATCCTCTGCTGAAAGAGCATTCGGCAGCTCGTCTATCAAGCTATCCATAGCAATTGTAATAGCCTGTTTGTCATTGGAATAATTTTCAAACTGAGCTGCATTTACCGGATTAATATCAATTCCAAGTCGTTTTAACTCCACAAGTGTAGTTACATTAATGTCCTTATTGTCCTGTACAAGCTGATACATCTGATTGAGGCTTACCTTATCAATTGACATCTGTTCTTCCATCATCTTGTTCACCATCGACAAATTGCTGCCATCTACCGGTAATCCGGCAGCCTTTAGTGCATCCATCAGCGTGAGGTTGGCTCCTTCACCATCAACTGTATATGGTTTTATTTCTATAGTGCCTCCATCATTATTTTTCACCTGAAAAAAAACTGACTGTCCCTGTTCAAATGAAAACTTTCCTGCAAGCCGTGCTAAAATCTGCTGCCCATTTGACAAGGCAAGCTTCACCTGATTACCGTGAACACTGCTTACTGTTCCCTCAAATATCATTCCTCTGGACATTTCATTCAAAGAAGATACCAGTTTCTCAACGCCCTTTGCTCCTGTCATAGGCTCACCATTTGCCACTGAATTATTATATTGACTTACCAAATTTGATATCTGCATAGCATCACCCTAATATAGTATCGTTTATGTTTAAGTATACATTTATAAATTGTATCATTTATTGGTATTTCTGTCACTATATTACTGTTCACACCACAGTGTAACCGGCAACAATTACTTTCTTTCAAAACTCAGGTAAATTCCACCATATTCTTCCTATACCACTTTGGACATAGATTACGCTGACACTGTGGATTGAACCGTTCCTTTATATCAGTGTACTCAAAATACACCTTCCATAACTGTTCAAAATTATCTGTCTTCACCGGCACACTTCTCTCAAGCTGCTTAAATTCACTTTCATTGATATAAAAACACTCCTTAAGCCTCGGGTGAACCACTGCATACCTTCTTCTCACATCATAGATCACAAAATTCTCTCCTGGATACCTATCCACAAAATGCCACATAACAACCGGTATCAAATCACATTTTGGCTCAAACTGTGCCATCAGATAGTTTCCATTATCATTGAAACGAATAAAGCCTCTTATCTTGTCAGCTTCTTTATTTACCTTTCTTGAAAGCTCAAATACCTCCATAACATATTTATCGGTCATGTGCTCCATAATCCTTTGCCCCATCTTAAATGCTCTGACAAGAAATCCAAGCACTATTGTTGCTCTATTATCAGAATAATGGCACAAAGCATCAAATACAGTCTCATATATCTTAAAACCAAGCTTCTTTTGAATTGTCAAAATTGTCTTTTGTACCTTTACCTCATCTGTTTCAATATCTATCATCTTTGAAAAAAGTGTATAGTTTCCTCCAATGCCTATCTCAATAGAAATATTGTCCCGGTATACTTCGTGATTTTCTTTTTGGATTTGGTTTTTATATACAAAAGCATCATAAATAGCGCTAAAAATCCCATTTATATTGTTATCGCATCTCAATATTATATTATCCATGCATACTTCTCCTTGTAAGTTTACAAAAATATTAGTAATTATCCGGATATAAAATCAAATATACTCATCTGCTCATATGTGCATGATTTATTGTCAGCTAAAAGCATGGTATCCGGTCTTTCGTTATATATAAGGTGCCTTGTAATATAGCTTTCCTCAAGCTTTGTATTGTACATCATACGACCATCACAGGTGATAAAGTACAGTGCTCTTTTGAGCACGACCCCCATCTTCTTCAAATCATTAAACGAAAGCTTTGCATACTTTCTGGCTTTTATAATCCGCCTGACACTGTTAGTGCCTATGCCCGGAACCCTGAGAAGTGTATAATAATCTGCAGTCATAATCTCTACCGGAAAACACTCCAGATGACTTACAGCCCACTGACACTTTGGATCAATATAATCGTTAAAGCTCTGATTATCCTCCGACAAAAGCTCTCCCGCCTTAAACCCATAAAATCTCATAAGAAAGTCTGCCTGATAAAGCCTATGCTCTCTCCTTAGCTGTGGTGGCTGCCCGATACCCGGCAATGACTCATCCATATTGACATTCACAAAAGCCGAGTAAAATACTCTCTTCATATCAAACCTGTTGTACATTGCCTCTGCTACTGATATAATCTGATAATCACTCTCTCCGGTTGCTCCCACAATCATCTGTGTACTCTGCCCAGCCGGCACATAATATCTGTCCGGTCTTTTGATACTTAAGCTTGATTCCCAGCTTTTTTCAGCAAGCCTATCTGCCTTCTCACAATCTGAAGTAACCCCAAGCCTTCTGTGATACTCTGACAATCTTGCAGCGCTATCCTTTATTTCGTCCATCTGCTCATAATATGTATGCTCATCGATATACATACGGTTTTTCATACTGCTATTACCATGATACATCCGGCTGTCCTTTATACCATTTTGAATAAATCTCATAGGTGTAAGAATGTTCTTACGCACCTTATTCGGAGCAACTGCCCTAAGCCCATCCGCGGTAGGCAGCTCAAGATTAATGCTCATTCTATCACAAAGATATCCAATCATCTCAAGTATCTCAGATGAAGCGCCCGGAATACCCTTGATGTGTATATACCCATTGAAATGATATTTGTTTCTCAAAAGAAAAAGTGTATTATATAAAAGCTGCATGGTATGCTCAGGCGATTTTATAATACCGGAGCTTAAGAAAAGTCCTTCTATATAATTGCGTCTGTAAAACTCAATGGTGAACTTACATACCTCCTCAGGCGTAAATGTCACTCTTTCAACATCATTGCTACATCTGTTGATACAGTACTTGCAATCATAAATACATTCATTTGTAAAAAGTATCTTTAGAAGCGATATGCACCTGCCATCAGCCGTAAAAGAATGACATATCCCGCTGGCAAATGCACTCCCCATATCCTTTCCATTGCCCAAACGAGATGTACCACTGGAAGTACATGCAACATCAAACTTCGCCGCATCAGACAGAATCTTAAGTTTTTCCATAATATCAGCATTGACTGACGTTAACATAATGCCTCCTTATAATAATCGAACATCTGTTTGTATTATATAACATATGTTCGAGAAAATCAAGTGGTATTTTATGGAGAAAATATCGTGATAATCATAACTGTTACTTCATAACAATTTTTCTTTTAAGTTAACAAAAATGTCAAATCACTTTCGGCAATACTTAATATTTCCATAGATTTCAAAAATAAAAAACCATAGATGTCTTAAACGAATTAAGATACTATGGTTTTATATTTATCATCAATATGTTTGTTCGTAATTATTCAGTTGCAAAAATATGCCATAGCCTTTATCATCATACTTTACATCCACTTGAAATAAGATTCTTAAAAGCTGCAATTTGACATAATTTATCCTAATTTAGTCTTGAAAAAATCGATTATCCTATCCCATAGCTCATCCTGGAAAAACTGCAGATCAGCATGGTCAGCTCCTTCCAATGCAATCAAATCAGCGTCACACCCATTTTCAATAAGCTTATCGTAAAGCTCCTCGCTCTGTTCAAATGAAACTGTCTGATCATTTATACCATGGATAATCAAAAATGGTGGTGCATCCTTCGTTACCTTGGATACCGGTGAACTGTTGTATGCATCCTTGATATTTCTCATAATATTATATCCGAGTAAAAGCGACTCCATAGATGCTGCGCTCTCCTCGGCATCTTTATACTTAAATGTGCTAAGGTTAGTCGGTGGATACCATGGACATGCTGCCTGAATACTGCTTGATTCCTCAAGATAGTCCCCGACATCATGATTCTTATCATGATCCAATGCTGCCATACACGTCAAAAATCCTCCGGCTGATTCTCCCATCGCACCAAAATGTTCCTTGTCAATTCTGTATCTATCTGCATGTGCCTTCAAATACCTGATTGCAGCCTTCACATCCTCTATCTGCATAGGATAGCAGCCCTCATTTGATGTGCGGTATTCCACACTGCAAACAACAAAACCCTGATGAGCAAGCGTGCTAAGATATGATAGATGTGCTGACTTGTCCATCCTCATCCATGCACCACCGCATATCCATACTATACAAGGATAACGCTTGTCAGACATATCTTCCGGATATATTAAATCGAGTTTTAAATCTCTGCGACAGTGATCATACCACGAATCCACCTGCGCATATGTAATATCAGATACCTGCACATATTGTGGCTTCGTCACATTAATCTTAAGCTTTTCCTTCATTTAAAATCCTCCTTACATTTATAATCTATTTTGAAATACAAAATTAATATCATTTAAAATAAATACTTTATACCCATTATAATACATCTCTTTTCATTTTTATACATAAAAAAACCTTGAAACAACTATCTTGCTTCAAGGTTTAATAACAGGGGATGAGAGAATCGAACTGCAAAGTGAAATTTTCAATAACCTCTGCAAGCCTTGATTTTACTGCATTCCATCACTATTGTACTTACACAAATCCTGTTCCTCTGTGTTCCTTTTCTAAAAACTAATTGCACCACTAATTTGATTAAGCTTTGTCTTATAACTTTTATTACTATAATAATATAATTTTCTGGTTGTTGACACATCTGTATGCCCCATTTGTTCTGCAACAAAGCTATCGTTCACATCGCTATCAAGAAGCGTTGTTCCATAAGTCTTTCTAATCTTATGTGTAGTTCTGTGAGGAATATTTAATTTTTCACATATTCTATTCAATCTCTTATTATAAGTGTTCTCTCTGATACGTTTTCCTTTATCCATAAATAGAAAATCTCCATTTGGATTAAGTTCCAAAATTTTAGAAATCGTCCATTGCGCTGATGGTGGAAGAATTATTTCTCTATATCCTGCATCTGTCTTTGGCAATTCAGAAACAACCATTTTCCATACGTCATCAATTTTAATTTTAACCTCTGTCCTACGTATCAGAATACTGTGCTTTTTTATATCCTCTTTTTTTAGAGTTGAAATTTCACCGATACGTGCTCCAGTCTCAAACTGCAAGAGTAACGCTAAATTCCATATATCTGGATTTTCTTTCAAATACCCAATAATAACAGGAATTTCATCCTCCATGAATACTTCTGTTTTTTTATCTTTAAAATTCTTTTTAAAAATATTCTTAGGCAAATATAAATCCTTGATGAATGTTGAAATACTTATTGTAGTACATCCCATCTTTTTTCCATACTTAAATATTCCATTAAGTAAAGTTACAAGACCAGAATACGCTTTTCTTGTTAATTCCATATCTCGAATTGTAGTTTTAATAAAACGTTCCAAATCTTCCTCTGTGATATTTTTCATTTTCTTAATACATATGAAACTATCTTTAGTGAAAAATCTTTTGAACTCTGCACAATACTTATCATAAGACTGCTTTTTTATTTCTCCATAATCGAGTTTTTCATTCATCCATTTCCAGAAAACATCTTTAATATAAATAGATTTTTTAAGTTCCTTATAATAATTAACTAAATAGTCCTCCAGCTCCTCTCTGGTTTTACGATGTCTAACAGCACTTGTCCCATCATCAAGAGGAACTCGTGTAGACCATCTACCGTCACTACCTTGTACAATTGCATATTTATGTTGCGCCAATATCTCTTTTTTTGTCATATCGTCTACAACATTCTTAATACTTTCTAAATTGATTATACCACTATCGACCGCATATTGTAATATTTCTTTTTTGTCAGATACATTCGTCTGATTGTTCATAATAGATACCATAAGGATATCTATTTGAGTAGGATAGATTGTAATGATTTAGACTCGTCATATCGTTATTTCCTTTCATTAAAATTTTGTGATTTATATAAAAAGCTGTTTTACGCAGTAAATAAAACAGTTTGAAAGAGGGTAGATACAGCCGTATCAGTCAGTCGCACATAAGAGGATAAAATACATCCTCTAAGTGCTTTGTGACAGCCTAGACGCTAGGCGTTTTGCGAACAGAGGAAAGGCTGATATCGGCTTTTACAAGTGCATTATAATATATATAGGTTTTAAAATCTTTCAGAAAAAGGAGAAAAAAATGGGGACAAAAAAAGTGCTCGTGTGTTTGAACACGAACACATAGGGGATGTGTTGAGTATGAAGTTGGAAAGGCTTGTAAATAGTGGGGTTGGAGAGTGTAACACAGAACACAAAGGTTCGGGGTAATACTATGCCCGAACCTCCCCCCTCTGGGGGAATGCGCCGGTGTGCTCGGACGCTACGCCATCCTGTGCTCGACAGCTCCACCTCCGTTACGCCTGTCTGCGTCAAGAATGCCTGCGTCTGTCCGCACTGTGGGCGATAGATAAATTCATATATTAATTTTAATCGCCTGAGTATGTTCCAAGAAGCTCCTGCATTTGACTATATGTAAGATCATACACACTATTTAAGTTATTATCAAGCTCATATTGAACCAAAACATCATCTGATTTACTATCACCATATAAAGAGCCATCTGGCATTGTCATGCCTGAGTAGTAAACCCTACCTGTATTTGTATCATACATTACTGTAAATCCCTTATCAGTTGTACGCTCTTGTAAGATTGTTCCATACGGATCATATCCTGTAGGTCCATAGTAAGGGAAGTCATTTTGAACTTTACCCTTTGTTGTTGTACCATAATCAGATTCATTCCAATTTTCTTTGAAGTTATCCCATGCTTTTTGATGTTGTGGATTATTATCAGGGTAATCATCGTTTGCTGGCTGTTCTGTTGATTTCTCTGTATTTATGTTTTCTGTTGAAATTTCGGCTACAGTTTCTGTGGTGGTTTCCGTTACGCTTTCTGTTGCTGTAGCTTTTTCAGTTGATGGTGTAGTAGAGTCTTTATTGCCACAAGCTACGATAGATAAACCCATTATTAAACATAAAAATGTAATTATTATTTTTCTTTTCATTTGATTGTCTCCCTTTCGCTATTTTCTAATTATACCATAATTCCAGAGAAACAAGAAGAAAATATTAAGAATGTATCTCCTTTCATGCCTTGTTCCTTTAGTGTTCCTTTTCTTTTTTATAACCAAAACAAAAAAGACCAGAACACTTGAATTTGCAAGTATTCTAGCCTTTTAAATAACAGGGGATGAGAGAATCGAACTCCCGCTAAAAGTTTTGGAGACTTCTGTCATACCATTTGACCAATCCCCTATATTTAGATACTATATCAAATATAGAAAACGGACGCAATAGGAATTACGTCTTATTTTTAATGTACCTTCAAAACTTCATACAAATTTGATTTGTTTTTCTGTAATCCACACCGAAAAAATCATCTCGATTCAAATCCAGATTTATGCAGACACATCTGCAAAATCCGTATTTCATTGTACTTGTTTTTCTCAGTTATTAACCAGATTAAGCCCTCGACCTATTAGTAACAGTCAGCTC
>ONHG01000018.1 GCA_900317585.1 uncultured Lachnospiraceae bacterium
GGCTGTGTATGAGGATTGCGTGAAGGAAGAATTGGAGATTATAAAGAAAGCCGGTGAGTTTGGAGGCAAACTTTGCAGTAAGGTGACAATGGAAATTATAAAAGATAAATTGAAGATAGGTTGACTTTTGAAGATATACCTGACACAAGTATATCTGATACGAGTGTAGCTGATACGAATACACCTGACACGAGTACATCTGAAGCAGATATTCTGGATCCGACCTATGAGAATAATAAAGAGCAATTTTATATATCCGAAATCCCGGATGACATTTTTGAAAAAATGCAGGGCAAATCCTACAAGGCAGATTGTACACTCCCCAGAGAAAATCTGCGATATATACATGTACTGCACGTAGGCTTTGACAATCAGGTACATGAAGGTGAGCTGGTTGTAAATAAAGATATCGCAGATGATGTACTTGAAATATTTAAGGAGCTCTATGAGTCCGGATATCAAATAGAAAAAGTCAGACTTGTTGATGAATACGATGCAGATGATGAGGCATCTATGAGTGACAATAATTCATCGGCCTTCAATTTCAGATTTATCTCCCACACTACAAAGATATCGAAGCATGGAATGGGAATGGCGGTGGATATCAACACTCTATACAATCCTTATGTCAAAACAGTCGATGGGGAGCTTTCGATTGAGCCTGCAAATGCCACAGATTATGTTGACCGGAGCAGGGATTTTTCGCACAAGATTGACCATGATGATTTATGCTATAAACTGTTTACGGAGCATGGCTTTGAGTGGGGAGGCGATTGGACGCATTCCAAGGATTATCAGCATTTTGAAAAATAATGCTGATAATTTCTACGGAAGCAGGTGCCCAGCTGCCAGATACAGCTCATACCATTCCTCGCGAGTCAGAGTAATATCGCATGCCGCGATAATTTCCTTCAGGCGGCTTTCACTTGCAGTTCCGGTAACAATCTGCATATTTGCCGGATGGCGTAAAATCCATGCAGCCGCAATAGTAGTATCGCTGACATTATATTTTTCGGCTATCACATGAAGTTTTTTATTCAGTTCCGGGTATTCGTCGCTTCCGAGAAAACAGCCTTTCCATGCCGGCATCTGAAACGGAGACCATGCCTGGAGAGTGATATTGTGGAGGCGGCAGTAGTCGAGCAGACTTCCGTCGTGATCAATTGAACCGGGTGTTTCCATATTGACTTCCATGCCATTTGCAACGAGATTGGAAACAGGAATGCTGAACTGAACCTGATTGACAACGAGTGGTTGGCGGACATATTTCTGTAGCAGTTCAATCTGCATCGGCTTATGATTTGAAACACCAAAATGGCGAACCTTTCCGCTTTCAAAAAGAACATCAAATGCAGCGGCAACCTCTTCCGGTTCTACGAGTGCATCCGGACGATGAAGCAGCAGAAGATCAAGATAATCTGTATGAAGCCTTTTTAAAATACCATTGACAGATTTCAGAATATGCTCCTTTGAGAGATCATAGAAGCCTTGGCGGATGCCACATTTTGACTGCAGGTAAATATCTTCACGCTTTAGGGATGGATCGTCTGCAAACGCTTCGCCGAATACGCTCTCACTCATACCGCCACCGTAGATATCCGCGTGATCAAAGAAATATGCGCCCTGTTCCAGCGCAGCATGAATAAAATGATTCATCTCATCCTTTGATTTTTCAGAAAGGCGCATGCATCCAACTGCAACTGAAGGAACCTTTCGTATGTGATTGCCTAAAATTGTTTCTCTCATAGTAAAAATCTCCTTTGTAATTATTTTCTAATTCCAATAATTAGTGCGGCGTAGCCCCAATCCCATATGAGCTTTGCAAAGCTGTTTTCCAGATATTCGCGTATGTCATCATCATCATATCCTGTCATGCGTGAGATGATGACAATATGCTCTCTGATGGTTTCATATGTCAACGGACTATTGGTATTGTGACTGTACCACAAGAAAAGACTTTGACGTATAGCAGTGTATTCAATCATAATCCACTGCATTTTGATAATCATGTGTTCAATAATTTTTTTAGTGGATGCTGCTTCAGGCGATATCAGGTCGGAAAACAGCTCGTTTGCCAGATAATTGCGAAAAACAATGTCATAATCTGTGAGCATTGAGCAAAATTGTTTCTGCGATGTTTGCAAGGTGCGGCTCATGGAGTTATTGTCTGACTGTGAATAAATATTGGAGTATCTACAAGCCTCGGTCAGTACAGGCTGAAGAAAGGCTGTGTATAAACCCTCTTTACGATAATTTACTGATAAATCCTGAAGCAGCTCATTGCATTCGATAAATGTATCTTCGGCCGGGATATGGATATCTTCCATGGCGGTATTCAGTTCATTAAGCGTATGTCCGGAAAAATATTCCTGTATATGTTCATTGGTGACAGGCTGGTTTTTATATAATTCCAATAAAATGTAAAGCCCATCAAGCAAAGCCAGCTCCACTGAAAGCCCTTGGTCAGATATCAGTTTAATCAGATTATCACGGATTAAAAATGCCGGAGATAAATTATTCTGGGTCTCGGATATTACAGGAAATGTGACAGGTTTTTCGCACCACAGGTCGATAACTGCCGGACAGCACGGCATGAGTGTTCGTTCCTCATGTCTTGAAAACCGGTGGATTTCTCTGGGAAACAGTGCACATGTTTCTGAAAGCACTTCATCTGAGTATGTCATTACAAGATGACATAGCTTATCCTTTGAAAGAAACGGACACCGGTGTTTTTCGTCCAGTTTAATAACCAGACTGCCATCCTTATGGCATGTGTATGAGCTTAGATTGACACTTTTTCCAGACACTTTATCAGCAGAAAAAGGGGCTGTAGATAAAGTATCCGGAGGAGAAAGCTTCTTCCATTTGCGGTTTGTAGCGTCGTCTACTGCAGTTTTCCACTCCTGACAGCATGTGATACTGCATTTGTCAGCAATACATTTGAAATTGTTGTAATAGTCCGGTTGATAGTTTTTCATAGTTCTCCTTTGCCGTCTTATAGATTTGCGAACAATGCATATTGTAATTGTAAATGAAATCAATCACTATTACAATAGATAGAAAAAATAAGAGGCAAGAGGTAAAGAGATTATCATCAAATAAGTTGCATAATTGCTTTTAAAACTATATAATAGGTTTATTATTACAATTTATATTAGAATGATGAAGAGGAATACAGGTGCAGGTTTCGGATAAACTAATAAAACCATTAACAGAGGCAAAATATTTGAATGCGGATAATATCAGCAGATATCGCTGTATTATGCGCATTTTTTTTGAAAATTATGAAAAGCTCAGGTATTGGCTGTATCAGGAGGATGTATATGAGCAGATGATTGCGGATCCATTCTGGGCAGATTACAAGATAGAACAGTGTCAGCAGGATCTTGCTATGCTGACTGAGTGGAAGAATCTCAATACCATTCAGGATACAAAAAAGGTTTCATCAATAGAAGAGTTTAAAAACAAGAAATACAGATATCAGATGTCAGAGTATAGTGTAGAGATAGAAAGGCTTGTACTTCGACTGGAAAATCTTCTTGTCGAGGGCGCATCATTAGAGCCTACACTGCTTGAGCGTATTAGAAGAAATGTTGAAAAAATCCCTGATATAGCTGTGCATGATAAGGATGAGGTTCATACATGGTGGGATGATCTGAACAATGATTTTGTGAGACTGAACCAGAATTATCAGGATTATATCAGAGATTTAAACAGTGTAAAGTCTGAGGAAATGATGCATACAAAAGAGTTTCTTGTATTTAAAGACCGGCTGATAGAGTATCTTCGAAGCTTTATTAAGGGTTTACAGAGAAATGTTGGGGTTATTGAGGAATGTCTGAGGCAGCAGGAGGAGAATAGGCTTAATCAGATATTTGACAAGGTAGTGGAGTATGAGATGTCAATTCCGCGTATGGATACGGTTCTGACAAGGCAGATGATAGAGCAGAATGTTGTTGGAAGATACCAGAGTATGTATGACTGGTTTGTCGGAAGTGAAGGGCAGGAAAATGAGGCAGGAAAGCTTTTTGATGTAACGAATGACATTATACGGCGAATTACTCGCTATGCTGCTGCATTAAGTGAGAAAAATGCGCTTGGTGCAAATAGAAAAGAAGAATATAAGAAGGTAGCAGAGCTTTTTATGAGATGTGAGGATTTATCGCAGGCCCATAAAATGTCGGCCATGGTCTTCGGAATGGAAAAACCTTTTCATGTTTCAGCGGATAGTATAAGAGAAACGGATAGCATAAATAAAGGCGTTTATGAGGAAAAGCCGTTTTGTATAGATTTGAAGCCCAGAGTCAGAACATACCGGGAGAAAACCAAACGAAGTTCTATCGTGGAAGCCAGGGAGAAGAAGATTGAAACCAGAAGAAAAATTATTGAGCGTCAGAAAGAGGAAATGCGCAAAATAAATGAGCTGGAGAAGGATGGCATGATTGATTTTGCAGAGCTGCCTGTTTTAGAGCCGGGAATAAGGGAGATATTGTTGAAATGGATTTCCGATGCACTGGAATCCGCAGACTTTTCAGCCAGAACCGATGATGGAAGAACGTACAAGCTTTATAAAAGTGACTCGGAAACATGTGTTGTTCACTGCGAGGATGGCAATTTTACCATGCCAAGGATGAGGCTTGTATTTGATGAAAATGTCTGAGTCAGACTATGTACATAGAGCCTATACACATATGAGTAAAATTAGCTGCATAGCAGCGCGAATCGGAACGGAGTGTAGACAAAGCACAAGTATCGTGCGGTTTTGAGAATGTGCGTGGGGCTGAATAGTTACGATATAAGAATATACAGAGGATAGTCAATGAATGAGATAGAGATATTATTGAATAGAAGGTGGGTTCTCAAATCAGAGGATAAGGAGCTGTATTACAAAGTAAGGGATGCGGTTGGAGAACTGAGAAAATATTCGACGGATAAGCTGGGATGCCAGATTATAGACAATTCAACGCTCGTAAAGATGGAAAAAATACCGGTTGTGCCGGAGCCGTTTATGGGAATAATACAGTTTTCGTCAAAGGAAGAGTATGTTTTTCTGTGTATCCTGCTGATGTTTTTGGAGGATAGGGATGCACAGGAACAGTTTATTTTATCACAGTTCACAGAATATGCAGCTTCAATTATGCCGGGAGAGATAACGGACTGGACTGTGTACACAAACAGGCGCAGGCTCATAAGAGTTCTTAGATTTGCAGTGGAGCAGGGGCTTATCAGTGTGACAGATGGAACGGATGAGCTGTTTATGGATGACGCAGGGGGTGAAGTGCTGTATGAGAACACAGGCGCTTCAAAGTACTTTATGAGAAATTTTCCAAAGGACATTATGGGGTATACATCACCGGATGATTTCAGGGAGAGTGAATGGTTTGATGTCGATGAGGACCGGGGTTTTGCAAGGCGTCACAGAGTATACAAGAGGCTGCTTTTTGCACCGGCTATGTACAGGGAGGATGGTTCAGATGAAGATTTTGAATACCTGAAAAATTACAGAGGCAGGCTCATAGAGGACTTAGAGCAGATGTTTGAATGCCATGTGCACATTCACAGAGGCAGTGCTTATTTACTGTCAGGAGAGGATTGCAGAATGGGAACCGTTTTTCCGGGAAACAATTCCATTTCTGATATTCTGCTCATATGCTTTGGGGAAATTCGTAAAAAGATAGAGCAGAAAGAGTGGAAAATATCGCAGGATGAGATGTGTGTTGTGGATAGAATTGCCTTTGAAGCACTTATAAAGAATGTGAAAAAAGATTTCGGCGCAGGATTTTCAAAAATGTATCGAGATATGCCGGAGGGAGAGTTTGTAGAAAATGTTATAGGTGAAATGGAGCGATGGATGTTTATAAAGATGGAAAATGAAACACATCAGATAAAGATTTGTCCGTTAACCGGAAAAATACAGGGAAGTTATCCATCGGATTTCATAGGAGGAAGAGACAATGAACAGTAGGTGGCAGGCAAACAAAATCGGGCTTATAAACTTTTGGTATTATGATGAGCAGGAGTTTCCTTTTGTAAAAGGACGAATCCTGCTTCGTGGCTCAAATGGTTCGGGTAAATCTGTTACAATGCAGAGTGTTGTTCCGTTACTGCTGGATGGAAATATGAGTCCGGAGAGGCTTGATCCATTTGGCTCAAGAGATAGGAAGATGAGCAGCTATCTGCTTGAAGAGGATGACGGCAGAGATGAGAGAACAGGCTATCTTTATCTGGAATTTAAGAGAAAAGACAGCGAGACATATATGACTGTTGGCATGGGAATCCGTGCCAGAAGAGGGAAACCGCTGGATAAATGGTATTTTGGGCTGACTGATGGACGACGTGTTGGAAAGGATTTTTATCTCTATAAGGATATGGGGGAAAAGGTTACCTTATCCAAAAAAGAGCTTGAAAACAGAATAGGCACAGGCGGCAGAGTAATTGACAGACAGGTTGACTATATGGATTATGTAAATCGTCAGATATTTGGTTTTGATACTCCTGACGAGTATAAAGAGCTGGTGGATTTACTGATTCAGCTTCGTACTCCAAAGCTGTCTAAGGATTTTAAGCCATCTGTAATAAATGATATTTTAAGTGATTCGTTGCAGCCACTTTCAGATGAGGATCTTCGTCCTATGTCTGAGGCAATAGAGAACATGGATACGATGAACATGAATCTGAAAAGCCGCAAAGAGGCAAAACAGGCTGCAGAGAAAATCAATACAGTATTTAATAAATACAATAAGCTTTTGCTTTTTGACAAGGCAGACAGACTGGTGCAGGTGCAGCAGAAGCTTGAGGATGCAGACAAGGCAGGAAAAGAACTGCAGAACAGGTATGAAGCGTGTCTGGAAAATATCAAAGACCTTGAAGCAAAAATAATCAGTATCAATGCCAAAAAGGATACCTTGGAAAAGGAAAGGGAATCTCTTGGAAAAAGTGACGCTTTTGCACTTAAGGAAAGAGAGGCTAAGCTTGGGAAAGAAATATGTGAGCATGAGAAAACTATCCGTGAAAAGAATGTATTTCTTTCTTCAAAGGAAGAAAAGTACCGTGATGTAGAGCGTCAGATAAAGGATGAGGAAGACAGGCGGTATGAGAAGGAGAAGGAACTTAATGCATTGCTTGAGGAAATGCAGGATGAGGCGGAAAGAATGTCATTTCAGGAGTTTTCTTTCATGCAGGAGGAGCTCTGTGAGAATATTGAAAACGAGTATAAGTTTGAGCTTCACAGACAACAGTTTGGTATCACAAAAAAGAATATAATTGAAGGAATGAAGCTTCTGGAAGATATCAGACAGCTTGATATACATAAGGAAGAGCTCGTCCAAAAGAGGGAAAAACAGATTCGAGAGCTTGATATGGTACAAAGAAAGATATCAGAGCTTGAGAGTGTGCTTGTCCAGGTAGAGAATGAGTGGAAAGAAGCCCTGTATAAATGGAATGAGGAGAATACAGAGCTTAAGTTAGAAAGAGGATTTCTCGGAGAGCTTAGTATATTTGCAGATGATTATAATGAAAAGTCGGATTTTGCAATAATACGACGGAAAATCAGTGAAAAATGGACGGATAAAGATTCACAGCTTCAGCTTGCACTTAACTCAAAAAGGGCTGCTATGGATGAAGCTGATTCTGAGCTTGACGAGATAAAAACACAGCTAAAGGAGTGGGAGAATCAGAAGGAACCACAGCCTGAAAGAACCGAAGCTGTCATAAAAAACAGAAACAGACTAAAAGAAGCAGGTATTCCTTATCAGGAATTTTACAAGGTCATAGAGTTTGACACAGGTCTTTCGGACGAAGCGTGCAATCATCTTGAGGAAGCGCTTCTTAAGATGGGAATACTCGATGCAATTGTTGTCGATGAGCAGTATAAGGAGCAGGTTTTAAAGCACGCTGCCGGGTGTGAGGATCACTATCTTTTTGCATCAAAAGCTGTAGAAGGAAAGAGTCTTTTAGATGTTCTTGAATTGAATGATGAGGTCAATGATATATTTTCCAATCAGAGGCTTACAAGTATTCTAAGCAATATTTCATATGATGAAGCAAATGATATTTCAGTGATGGCAGATGGAACATATCATATGGGTGTGCTCAACGGAACCATCACAGGGGAATATACGGCAGGATTTTTGGGAACTAAGGCCAGAGAGAGAAACAGACAGCTTAAAATTGCAGAATGTAAAAATAAAATTGCAGCTATTGAAGCACAGATAGATGCGCTGGATGAAGAATGCAATGTCTTGTCACAGAGAAAGAGAAGTATGAAAGAAGAATATGAAAATCTGCCGGATGACAAGGATATGAGAGAAGCACTCAACCTTCTTCTGGAACAGGAGAGGCAGCACTCACAGATTAGAGCTGAAAATGAAAAACTCGATGAGCAGTTGACTATTCTGATGGAAGAAATAAAGGATAAAAGAAAAGCTGCACTTGAGATATCAGAGAAGCTTTATTTAACGTGCTCTTATGATAATTTTGCTGATGCAAAGGAAGCTGCAGAGGAGTATGATAAGGCGTTAGTACGTCTGGCAGCAGTCCATGAGCTGCTTATCAGGAGCATTTCATATATGAAGGAGAGAAGGAGGTATCTTGAAGACCTTGATTATGATATGGATCAGGTCAGATACGATATCAGGGAGAATGAAAAGCTGCTGGATCAAAAGAAGGCTGAGAGAAAATCTATACTTGAACAGCTTGCGCTTACGGATTATGAGGAGATAAAGGAAAGACTGGATGCATGTGTTAACTGGCTTGCGGCATATCCGGCTTTATTAGAAAAAACTGTTGGTGAAAATACGCAGGCGAAGGATGAAGCAGAGGCCATAAAAAATGATAGCCGGGCTATTAATGAAACGATAAGTGATTTAGACAAAAAGATGGTATTCCTTCAAAAATGTTATACGGATGAATACAATCTGCGTTATGTTACTCTGCCACAGGAGATAACGAATACGGTTAAGGGCATTCGGGATTATCTGAAAACAGATGTTAAGGGAATGGATAAGGAGAGTGTGGTCAGCAGTCTGAATCAGGTTTTTTATGAAAACAGAAGCTTTTTGACAGATTATCAGCTTACACAGAATCATTTGTTTGAGGATGATGATGCAAATGCCGGTGTGGCCGGTTTTTCCGCTAAGCGTCTTGATATATCTGCCAGATATCAGGGTGTTAAGGTTTCGTTTTCCAGTCTTCTGATACACCTGGGTGATGATATTGCAGAGCTTGAAAATCTGATAAAAGACGGAGACAGGGAGCTGTTTGAGGATATTCTGGCAAATACCGTAAGCAGAAAGATCAGGGGCAAAATCAATGCTTCGAATACGTGGGTTCAGAAGATGAACAGCCTGATGAACGGTATGGATACATCGAGCGGACTTAAGCTCAGTCTCAGATGGAGAAGTAAGACCGCAGAAAAGGAAGACCAGCTTGATACAAGAGAGCTTGTTGAGCTTTTAAAGAAGGATTACCGCCTTATGAGTGAGGAGGAAGCGGCAAAGCTTTCGGCACATTTCAGGTCAAAGGTTGAGGAAGCCAGAAGAAATGCGAGAGACAGTGCAGGAATGATATCGTTTTACCAGATTATGAAGGAGACTCTTGATTACAGAAAATGGTTTGAGTTCCAATTGTTTTCGCAGAAAAGCGGAGAGCGTCAGAAGGAACTCACAAACAGCGTATTCGGCACATTTAGTGGTGGCGAAAAGGCTATGTCTATGTATGTGCCTTTGTTTTCCGCTGTTGTAGCAAAGTATCAGGGTGGCAGAGAGGATGCACCGAGACTGATATCGCTTGATGAGGCCTTTGCAGGTGTTGATAATAAAAATATCAGAGACATGTTCAGGCTTATGACTCAGTTTGAGTTTGACTTTATTATAAATTCACAGGTGCTATGGGGAGATTGTGATACACTTGATGCACTTGCAATATATCAGCTTATCAGACCTGAAAATGCAAAGTTTGTGACGGTTATGCCTTATCTTTGGAATGGAAGGAGAAAGGAGCTCCTGGAGGATGAAGAACAGGTTTCACAGAGAGCGGCTGAATTGAATGGATAATCATTTAATGAATGAGAAAAAACAGATTAATGAATGTATAGAATATTTTAGGAATAGCAGTATATGGAAGCGCATATTTAAAGGATTTAAGGAGAAATATTCTTCATATGGACGATTTTCAGGAAAGGTAATTGTCAGAAATCCGGAAGATAATGATATTGAAGAGCTTGAGGGGTTTTTCGGTCAGAATTTTCATGGAAAAAGGAGTATTACCATATCTGCAGAAAAATTTGAAAAAGCACTGAAAAACAGCAGGTTTAAGGAGGTATCTCCCGAAGAAATACTGAATGCATATTTCGGAGAAAGATTACTTGGGAAATCTGAAGTAAAAGCGATACGACAGCAAAGGCTGTCGGAAATCAGGCAGGAGTTCTTTAACCACTATAGGCAGACAGCTGCATATAATATGTTTGAGCAGCTTGAAGGCTGTGTTAAAAGAGACAGCCGTTTTTCACAAAATGAAGCTGTAGACAGTATGCTTGAGGCAGTGGAAGAATGGAAAAAAGATATATGGTTTTGCGCTGATGTATATAATAGCCTGCCTTACAGGAGTAATGACAAAATGTATCTGGCGGTATTTGCGGCAAAGCTTACAGGCAATCCTCATGCATTTGATTCTGGCACAAAAGAGGGAGGTATGCTGTATCAGGTAATTCTTATTGATTTGATTAACCGCGGTATGCAGGTAGAGACTTCAGAGCTTTTCCATGCATACAAAAGACAAAAGAGTTATTTTTTGGCAGGCATTATGATAGATGACATATCAAATTACGCTATGCTTTACAATATACATGCATATAAGCCGGACGGCAGTATACATAAAGGAATAGAAGGATTTTTTGAGGAAAAAGATATAGTTCAGCTTACATTAAATGTTATTTCAGAGCTAGACACTGTTGAATGTATTGATAATGAGATTTATATTGTGGAAAATCCTTCCGTGTTCGCAATGCTTTGTGGAAAAAAATCCTGTATGTGTATGAATGGACAGCCGCGTCTGGCTTGTCTCATGATGCTTGAGCTTTTAGCAAAATCCGGTACAAGAGTATATTATTCGGGAGACCTGGATCCGGAAGGTCTTTTGATTGCACAAAAATTATCAGGTTTTTATACCGGAGAATTTAATTACTGGCATATGGGAAAATTGGATTACGATGAGTGTATTTCAAAAGAGATGTTATCAGACAGGAGAGTTAAGATGCTTGATAATATCTCTGATGAAAGACTTTTGGAAGTTGCCTGTGAAATGAGACGATGTATGAGGGCTGGATATCAGGAAAATATAACATATGAGGATTTTCATAATGCGCTTTCTCCTACGTAATATATTTTTTAGGAGATAGTGATGTTATTATCAATCAATCAATCACATGATGATTCAGCCATTTTCTTGAGTGGAATCTGGCAGTAAATATAATAGAACGAAGCATCCAGTCACAAGCCATGCCAATCCACACTGCAATCGGACCAAAGCCCCATACACGGCAGAGGTATATGCACAGGCTTACACGGCAAAGCCACATTGTGCAGCAGGATACAATCATGGAGAATTTCACATCGCCTGCGGCACGCAGTCCATATGGCGGGATGAAGGATGGTACCCAGCAGATTGGCTTGACAATTGTGATAAAGGTAATCATCTCAAAGCAGAGTCGTGCACTGGCAGGTTCCATTCCGGCAAGCATTGTAATGGGCTTTGTGAGTATGAAAATAATCAGACAGCTGGCAATGATTACAACCTCAGACACCAGTGACAGTTTTTTGATATAGTAGACAGCTTCATCCTTTCTGCCGGCACCCAGACACTGTCCTACAACAGTCATAAGACCTATTCCTATTCCGATAGCGGCAATACCATTTAAGTTTTCGAGGATATTGGTCATGGCCTGGGCTGCGATGGCCACCGTTCCAAGAGTGGATACAGTAGACTGGATAGCCAGCTTTCCAAACTGGAACATGCTGTTTTCGATTCCTGATGGGATACCGATGAGCAGGATTTTTTTAATCAGGCCCCATTCAGGGCGTATAGACATATAGTTCTTTATGAAAATCGGTTCATTTTCCCTTCGAAGCTGTATGATAACGACAATCGCGCAGAATATTCGGGATATGAGAGTGGAAATAGCAGCTCCCTCAACACCCATGCCGAAGCCGAAAATCAGAATAGCGTTGCCTCCGATATTCATAAAGTTTGAAATAACAGATATGACCATAGGATTGCGACTGTTATTCTGTGCGCGCATAATGGACGCGCCGGCATCATAGAGACCTATAAAAGGAAATGACAGCAATGTAAAAAAGAAATAAACCTGTGAGTTCCTCATTACATCAGCTTCAACAGCGCCAAATATGGCACGAAGCAGCAACTTTCCTGTTATCAGACAAAAAGCAGATAAAAGTACAGATAGAAATGCCATGACAAAAAATACCTGTCTTGCAGCATGGCGGGCACATTTTGTATTGTGACTTCCCAGATACTGTGAACAGAGAATCGCACCACCGGCGGCAAGCGCTGAAAGTGTCTGTATGACAAGGATATTGATTGAGTCTACAAGCGAGACCGCTGAGATAGCTGCAGAACCTACATTGCTGACCATCATTGTATCCACAGTTCCCATAAGAGAGGCCAATAGCTGCTCTATTATAATCGGAACCAAAAGCTTTCGAAGCTGAGTATTTGTATAAATATGATTGGTTGTAGTATGCAGGTTTGCTGTTTTTATTTTATCTGAATGTAAATTTGTCATATCTGATTACCTTTATAACTGTATATTTTACGTGTTTAGGTTAGTACGATAAATTCGTAATGTCAATAAGGAATATTTAAAGTGCTGGCAAAGTGTTAGTAATAAAATTATTTAAAATGTCAGTAACTTCTATTTTTTGAACAATATTGCACAATCCTCTTTTATTTTGAACCAAAAAGTTATACAATAGTACCATAGTAAAAGGCATCAAAACTAATTCCAAAATTAAATCACGAGAGGTATCAACATGAAAAAAGCAAAGAAACCACCTCTGTACAAAAGCTTCGGCTATGCCTTCGAAGGCATATTTACATGCATCAGAAATGAGCGCAATATCAAGATACACTGCACTGTCGCGATACTTGTAGTGATAGCAGGAACGGTACTTGGGATAACACCGACTGAGTGGTGCATCTGTCTGACGCTGTTTGGACTGGTGATAGCCCTGGAGCTGGTCAACACTGCGATTGAGTCAGTTGTAGATTTGGTAACGACAGAGCGAAAGCCGCTTGCCAAGGCAGCTAAGGACACGGCAGCAGGAGCAGTGCTTGTGGCAGCAATAATGGCTGCGATAGTTGGACTTATCATTTTTGTGCCAAGGATTGTTTCTTTATTATGATTAATCATGAATGAGCAGCGAATATTTTTGATGTTCTTTATAAGGAGCTTATTCAGAACAATCAATTTTAAATAACAGGAAACGGAGGATTTTACCATGGAAAGACTTACAGACGGATTAAAGAAGATTTTACTTGCAGGAATAGGAACAGTGGCAGTGACTGCTGAGAAATCAAAGGAAGTGCTTGATGAGATGGTCAAGAGAGGTGAGCTGACTGTCGAGCAGGGCAAGGTGCTCAATCAGGAGCTTAAGCACAATATCAAGGACACAGTAAAGAAAAATGTAAATGTATCTGTTAAGCCACAGTCACCGGAGGAGCTTGAGGAGCTTTTGGACAAGATGACACCTGAACAGATACAGGCTTTAAAGAGCAAGCTTGCACAGATGGATGAGGCTGACGTGGATCAAGAAGCTGATGAAAGCGTTTTTGAGGATGAGGACATTGTAACAGATACTTCAGCCGATGGAAAAAGTGCTTCCGGTGGAGAATCACAGACAGCGGATATAAAAATAGAAGCTGAGGACGATAAAGATGAAAGCGTGAACTAGTATGGATAGCCGCCTGAAGGAGATGACAGCGGTACTTAAGAAGTACAAGCTCACGCATGGACTTACACCCGAAAAATTCAGACTTATATTGCAGGAGCTGGGACCTACCTATATTAAGCTTGGACAGATAATGTCGCTTCACTCGGATATTCTGCCAAAGGAATATTGTGAGGAGCTTATGAAGCTATGCTCAGATGTGGAGCCGATGCCGTTTGAGCAGGTGGAGGCTGTCATAGATGCTTCATTTGGCTATTCATGGAAGGATGTTTTTGCTTCAATAGATAAAAAGCCTCTTGGGGCAGCTTCTATAGCGCAGGTGCACAGGGCCACACTTAAAACCGGTGAGCAGGTGGTTGTGAAGGTGCAAAGGAAGGGCATTCACGAGGTGATGTCAAAGGATATGGCGCTGCTTCACAAGGCGGTTAAGCTTGTGCCGCCCATTTCTATAAAGGGCATTGTGGATTTTGACATGGTGCTTGATGAGATGTGGGCTGTGGCACAGGAGGAGATGAATTTCCTGCTTGAGGCATCCAATATTGAGGAGTTTGCCAGCAATAACAGGGATGTTGCATTTGTAGCCACACCAAAGCTTTACCACAAGTATACCACATCACATGTACTTGTCATGGAGTATATAAAGGGCTTTAATATCGATGACAAGGAGGGGCTTTTAAAGGATGGCTATGATCTTGAGGAGATAGGCAGCAAGCTGATTGACAACTATATCAGGCAGGTGACAGAGGATGGCTTCTTCCATGCGGACCCGCATCCGGGCAATGTAAAGATAAGGGATGGCAAAATTGTCTGGATTGATATGGGCATGATGGGAAGGCTTTCTGAGCATGACAAAAAGGAACTGAGCAATGCTGTTTACGGCATCGCCATGAACGATATCGGCATGATAGAGGATGCGGTGCTTGCAATTGGTGACTTTAAGGGTGAGCCTGACAGGGCAAAGCTGTACAAGGATATCAAAATAATCATAAATAAATACGGCAGTCTGGATATGGGACAGGTCGATGTCGCAGAGTTTATTCAGGAGCTTTTGGAGGTAATGAAGAACAACCGCATTGTTATGCCGCATGGTCTTACAATGCTTGCGAGGGGCATCACTCAGATAGAGGGAGTGCTTGCAGATATTGCACCGGGCGTCAACATGGTTGGGATTGCTTCTGCGAGGATAAAGCAGGAGATGTTTAAGAATTTTGATTTGAAGGGCGAGCTTAAAAAAGCCGGGAAGACAGCATACAAATCAGCTCACCGTATAGCAGAACTGCCGGAGAGAATGGCGCAGATACTCGAGGAATATCAAAGAGGGCAGACACGCATAAATCTTGACATGCATGCTTCTGATGAGCTTGCGAGGCTTTTACACAGGCTGGTGAGAAATATCGTCATGGGCTTATGGGTTATGGCACTTCTAATCAGCTCAAGCATAGTGTGTACCACAGATATGACACCTAAGATACTTGGCATACCGGCGCTTGGTGTGATGGGATATGTGTTTGCATGCATCATAGTGCTTTATACGATTGTGAAGCATTTCATATCCAGACGATGATAAAAAAGCAGGATTCTGAAATTAATCAGAAATCCTGCTTTTTAATTACGTTATATTATTTCGATGATTTTTTACTCTTTGCTTTTTTATAATCCTCATCAAGATGATACTTGTCCTGATACATGGTGAACTGACCTACAAATGCAGGCTCCTGTCCGGCCTTAAGCTCATTGAGATAATCATGTGTCTCGAATGATGAGTTGTGTGTCTGAATCAGGCATACAGCAATGTTTGAGCAGTGATCCGAAGCTCTCTCACAGTTTGTGATGTAATCTGTGAGGAATACGCCGAGTCTGCTGTCACATTTGCCCTTCTGAAGACGATCGATATGATGATTTCTAATCTCCTTGGTGAGATCGTCAATAACCTGCTCAAGAGGCTCAACCTTGACTGCCTCTGTCAAATCGTTTTTGCTAAATGCCTCTACAGTGAGAGTGAGAATCTCGCGCAGAGCATTATTGAGCACCGTGAGCTCTTTTCTTGCGTTCTTTGAAAAATCAAGCTTGTTGTCATCAATCTGCTTGGCAAGCTTTGCCATATTTATCGCATGATCTCCGATTCTCTCGAAGTCATTGATTGCATGAAGCATCTTTGAAATCTCGTTGTTGCCGTCCTCAGAAACATCCTTTCCGGATAAGTGAATGAGGAAGGTGTCAAGCTGATCCTCTAAGTAATCAAGTTGCTCTTCCATGACTTCAATATCATCAAACTTTGAATCTGAGTAATTGTCAAAAAGGTCTAAAGCATTCTTGAAGCTGTCTCTTGCAAGCTCAGCCATCTCGTTTGTCTTCTCAAGACATTCTTTGACAGCAAGTCCAGGTGAGAGTAAAAGTCTCTCGTCGAGTACAACCTGTCCGTCTGCGTTGCCAGTTGTGACAAGCTTCTTAGCAATCTTTACAAGGGAATTGCTAAACGGAAGAAGGATAATAGTGGTAGCGACGTTGAAGATTGAGTGGAACACCGCAATCATTACAGGAGTGATGCTGTCATTAAATAATGCCAGATCAACAGCATAACGTGCGATACAGTATACTACAAGTCCTATTGCTGTACCGAACAGATTGAAGCTGATGTGGATGATGGATACTCTCTTGGCGTTTTTGTTTACGCCGATTGACGAAAGCAGTGCAGTCACGCATGTACCGATGTTCTGACCCATGATGATCGGGATAGCCATGCTATATGAGATAGCGCCTGTCATGGCTAAAGCCTGCAGCACACCAACTGATGCGGCAGATGACTGGATGACTCCGGTAAATACAGCACCTACAAGCACTCCGAGGAATGGATTGTTAAAGGTGGTGAGCAGTCCGGTAAATTCAGGCATATCTGCGAGTGGTGATACAGCGCCGCTCATGAGCTGCATACCATACATGAGTACGGCAAAACCTGCCATGATGATTCCAACGTCCTTGCGCTTTTCCTTCTTGCTTCCCATAATCATAATCACACCGATAAGCGCGATGACAGGGGAGAAGTTCTCAGGCTTTAACATCGAGATGAACAGATTGTCACTTTCGATACCTGAAAGACTAAGAATCCATGCGGTGAGAGTGGTTCCGATGTTGGAACCCATGATGACACCAACAGTCTGGGCAAGCTCCATGATGCCGGAGTTTACGAGTCCGACAAGCATAACAGTAAGTGCGGATGAGGATTGGATTGCAATAGTGACTATTGCTCCAAAAAATAAGCTCTTGACAGGGTTTGAGGTTACCTCCTTAAGTATCTTTTGGAGATTGCCTCCTGCGAGCTTCTCAAGACTGCCTGACATAACATGCATTCCGAAAAGGAAAAAGGCAAGTCCGCCGCATAACTGCAATATAGAGTAAATGTTCATGTTTACCTCCGTTTGTAAAAATAATTTGTTTTACTATTTGCTCCAGTTATACATATTTAGTTTACACAAAACACATATAACATAACATAATTTTTACATTCTATCAATATAATCTGAAATTTTAATAAAAAAAGTGATATTCACTTTTGAACACTTTTGAAAACATTTTAAAATTTATGTATATTTATGTTTTCTTTTGTTTACTTTTGAAGAAAAACGTTGTACAATTACAGTATAATAATTTCAGGTAATTATTCAGAAATTTACATTACAAGGTGGAGGTATATTATGTCAGACGTAAAAAGTGTTATTGAAAGCGGCAGGGCTGTGCTCGGAATAGAGTTCGGTTCTACCAGAATAAAGGCGGTGCTTATCGGGGAGGATCATGCTCCTATAGCCACAGGTGCCCATGATTGGGAAAACATGCTTGTGGACGGCATCTGGACATACAGCCTGGATATGATTTGGGAGGGCATTTCAGACTGCTACAGCAAAATGGCGCAGGATGCAAAGGAAAAGTATGGAGTTACCATCAAAAAGCTTGCGGCAATCGGTATTTCCGGCATGATGCACGGCTATCTGCCTTTTGACAAGGAGGATAATCTGCTTGTGCCATTTCGGACATGGAGAAATACCATCACAGGTGAGGCTGCAGCAGAGCTTACTGAGGTGCTTGGTTTTAATATTCCGCAGAGGTGGAGCATAGCGCATCTGTATCAGGCTATATTAAATAAAGAAGAGCATGTATCAAAGATATCATATTTCACAACATTGGCAGGCTATATTCACTGGCAGCTCACAGGTGAAAAGGTCATGGGTGTCGGTGAGGCATCAGGCATGTTTCCTATCGATTCGAAGACCAGGGATTATGATGCGGCAATGCTTGATAAATTTGCAGCATTAGATAAGGTAAAAGAATATCCATGGGATATAAGAGACATTCTGCCAAAGGTGCTTACGGCTGGAGAAAAGGCAGGTACGCTGACAGAGGAAGGAGCTAAAAGGCTTGATGTAAGCGGCAATCTGGAGAGCGGTATATTGCTTGCACCGCCTGAGGGAGACGCAGGCACGGGAATGGTCGCAACCAATTCTGTTGCAGTGCGTACCGGAAATGTATCAGCGGGCACATCTGTATTTGCTATGGTGGTGCTTGAAAAGGCGCTTAAGGCAGTTCATGAGGAGCTTGATATGGTCACCACACCATCAGGAGATGCGGTAGCTATGGTGCACTGCAACAACTGTACGTCAGATTTAAATGCATGGGTGGGATTATTCAAGGAATTTTCAGAGCTGTTTGGCATGGATATAGATATGAATGACATATATGGAAAGCTCTACAACAATGCACTTACAGCCGATAAGGACTGTGGTGGCCTTGTAGCCTTTAACCTTTTCTCGGGAGAGCCTGTTATAGGACTCAACGAGGGCAGACCTATGTTTGCCAGAAAGCCGGATGCAAGGATGAATCTTGCAAACTTTATGCGCACACACCTCTATGCGAGTCTTGCAACACTAAAAATCGGCTGTGATATTCTCTTTAAAGAGGAAAAAGTAAAGGTAGACACACTTTACGGTCATGGTGGTCTGTTCAAGACAAAGGGTGTGGGCCAGAGCATACTTGCAGCAGCCATGGATGCACCGGTTGCGGTCATGGAGACAGCCGGAGAGGGCGGCCCGTGGGGCATGGCAGTGCTCGCAGCATATATGGTGAATAAAGCAGATGGAGAGCCTTTGGAAAAATATCTTTCAGACAGGGTATTTAATGGCGAAAAGGGCATAGTAATGCAGCCGGACCCTGACGATGTAAAGGGCTTTGATGAGTACATAAATACATATAAGGCGGCAATTGAGGCAGAACGTGCCATGGTAAAGGCTCTTCCACTGTAATAGCAGTGACAAAGCACGAGTATCGTGCGCTTTTGCGAATGTGCGTGGGATGGTTCTGAATAGTTACGAAACTTCAATATAATGAATAGAAATGCAGTAAAAATAATAAGAGAGGAACAGAATATGCTTGAAGAATTAAAGAAACAGGTTTACGAAGCAAACATGGAGCTCCCGAGAAGAGGGCTTATCACATATACATGGGGCAATGTCAGTGGAATTGACAGGGAAACAGGCTATTTTGTCATCAAGCCAAGTGGAGTGGATTATGATGTGCTCACCCCTGATGATATGGTAGTCATGGATCTTGAAGGAAATAAGATAGAGGGAAAATACAAGCCTTCGTCAGACACTGCAACACACTTAGAGCTCTACAAAAAGTATCCGGATATCGGAGGAATTGTACATACGCATTCACCTGAGGCAGTTGCCTGGGCACAGGCCGGCAGGGATATCCCGCTCTACGGCACCACTCACGCAGACTATTTCCTGGGCTCAATTCCATGTGCGAGAAATCTCACCACAGAGGAAATCAACGAAGCCTATGAGAAAAACACAGGCCTTGTCATCATAGAGACCTTTGAGAACAGAAAAATCAATCCTGTATACACACCGGCTGTGCTCTGTCAGAATCACGGACCGTTTGCCTGGGGAAAGGATGCGGCTGAGGCTGTGCACAACGCCGTTGTCCTTGAGGAAGTGGCAAAGATGGCCAGACTCACAGAGTCAGTAAATCCTGACGTTAAGCCAGCCCCGGACAACATAAAGGAGAAGCATTTCTACCGTAAGCATGGTGCTAACGCATACTATGGCCAGAACTGATTTGTAGCTGTTATACGTGGCCTAAGTGCCGGTTTACGTGGCGCATAACGCCTTGCCCCGCCGTTCATGGCGGGGCATTTTTGCGTGTGAAGCATAATTCTACAGCCACTTAACAGCAAAGCGTAGCTCGAGGGGAAGTCCGTGTGCGCCACCGCTTTGCGGGGCTTACGGCCCGTAGTATTAGCCATATTTTAAGGTGTTTTGTGTTTACATAGCACAAAAAATGTGCTAAATTTTTATGTAAAGTACAGTCTCAAATGACTGTAAATAAGACATAAGGTGGTTGATAGAATGGTACTGGCAGTTGAGATAATAGTCTGCTGCTTAATATTTGGCATATACAGAGTAATACGGATAAAGCGGGATCCGGCATATAAGATAAGTAATATGCCCGAGAAACTGCAGAAAAAGGTCATGCATATGCGTGGCTACAGAAATCG
Organism: uncultured Lachnospiraceae bacterium; assembly: GCA_900317585.1. Classification (GTDB taxonomy): domain Bacteria; phylum Bacillota; class Clostridia; order Lachnospirales; family Lachnospiraceae; genus Roseburia. The sequence goes on from ONHG01000018.1 coordinate 20,515, forward strand.
GAATATCCGTATCATGACAGACTGGGAGAAGTTTGTAAAGAAGCTCCCGGCACTTATATTCTGGACGATAGCGCTTGTCATACTGACATCAATAGCAGGGGCAACAAGCTTTTCAACGGGCTTTGTGTTTGCGCTTTTGATATGGATGGCAGTCCTATTGTTTCTTGAACTGGTAGTATACTGTGGCTGGTATGCACATACACCGAAGGTGTGGATAAAGGGCACCGAGGATATGGCGAAAAAGACATATACCAATTATGCACATTATATCGGACTGATACCACAGAGAGCTCTGATGGGAATAGTGGTTGCTATTATAGTGGGTTTTGTGATAGATATGATTCCAAGGCTTGATAACAACAATTATTCGCCGAAATATACAGAGATAGAGGATACCTTACAGGCAGCCTGTGACAATTACAGGATTCCGGGCATGGCTGTTGAGGTGGTAGATGCAGAGGGCGTTCTTTTCTCCGGTACATATGGGGATTGCAAGAGCCTTGACACACCGTTTATCACCGGTTCACTCAGCAAGTCGTTTACTGCGGCATGCATCATGAAGCTGTATGAGGGAGGACATCTGAATATTGACAGCCCGGTAAATCCTTATCTGGATGCAGCTGAGGTATTCAAAAATCCAAAGGATGCGACAAGGATTACAATAAGACAGCTGCTAAATCACACCAGCGGACTTGGCGTGTACCAGCATGTGGGAAATGCAAAGATTGTTGGCAAAAATGGAGAATATACCTATGCGAATGTCAATTATGACATACTTGGGCTTATAGTGGAAAAAGTATCAGGTGTTAGCTACAGCGATTATCTGACAGCGACATTTTTTACACCACTTGGCATGACTCACAGCAGCGCATCCTATGCAAAAGCGAAGGAGGATGGTCTGATTACAGGCCACAACAATTATTTCGGTTTTTCGGTGGAAAGCGATGTGAAGTATCCGCTCAGCGATTCGTGGTCCACTGTACCGGCGGGCTATATTGCATCCAGCGCAAATGATATGGGAAAATATCTGCAGATGTATCTGCGTGGCGGCTATGGAATACTCTCTGACAAGAGCCTTGGCACAATGTTTCGGGTAACAGTTCCTATGGATGAGTCCGGTGAAACAGGCTATGGTATGGGCTGGGTACGTTCGGATAAATATGTCGAGACAGTGTACAATCATACAGGTCTCACGGAAAACTATATCGCAGATATGTATCTGCTTCCGGAGAGCGGTGTGGGCGTTGTATTCCTTGCAAATACCAATGACTATATGGTCACAAACAATCTGATGAACAAGGTAACCTCAAAGGTTGTGATGACACTTATGGGATATGCAACAGACGAGCTTGATCCAAAGGATTATGTCGATGCGCACCTGTTCTATGACCTTGTTTTTGCAGCATTTATATTGGTTGCGCTGATGGAGATTATCAAGTCGCACAAATGGAGAACAGACAATAGCGGAAACCTGATAGCAAATATTTTTCTGCATCTGTTTTTGCCGGTGGGCATAGTTATTGCGCCTATTGTCGGAGGTATACCATACTGGGTAATAAAGGATTATGTTCCTGATTTGTTTATTGTTTCATGCCTGAGTGTAGTACTTCTTGCAATAGGTGGAATCTTGAAGCTTAAAAACAGGAGAAATTCATAAGATAAAAGCAGAAGAAATAGAAATGCGGCTACTGTAATATGTAGCCGCATAATTTTTTGACCATAGCATCGTGGGAGGAGTCACAGCATACTCCGACAGTACATGAAGAGTATAAGCCGGAGGCTTTGACAAATTCATTGTCATCTGCTGAAAGCCTGATACCACAAGGATATTCCGTACCATCTATTGTCGCATATGTAAGCCGGTCCTTATATTTTTCAAGGACGGCTTTATCCAGATATTTGCTTATATCTTCAAAGCAGACATTTTTGGCGTAATAATCAAAGGTCTTATCATCCATAAAGCATATATCGTATTCGTTAGAAGCAAAGTATGCTGTGAGGACTGCCATGTTCTGATAGTCTAAGCTGTTTTTGTCTACATTGACACAGATATTTTTGTTTAAGACAATTTCATCCTCTGACAAATCATAGCCGTTATCTGTGAGAAAGTCATTGAAAATATCGGCGCCGCTGTCCTCTGTGGTGCTGTTTTCTACATTTACGCATAATACGCTCAAAACAGTATTTTTCTGCGCAAGCCGACCGTGAATAAAGGATGTGACTGCTATGATTCCGATAATGACAAGAAATATCGGTATTTTGTAATAGTCCCATATATATTGTATTTTCTGACTGAATGTCAGCTCCTTAAAAGGTGTCTTTTGTTCCATGATTTTATCTCCCTCTGATATGATGTGCTGCAATTTAAGAATATTATAATGTAATTTATAGAAATTTACCAATAAACATTCTATTAACTGCCTTTTTCTTTTTAGATTATTATGCTATAATGAGCCAAAACACAGATAATACAAAAGGAGAATAATATGAAAGCAAGCCACAGAAAAGATGTTATAATTGCCAGACTGATTTTTGCAGCAATGTGCCTTTTTCTCATTGCTATAATTGCTGTCATAGTAATCAATGTTGCGTCCAAAAACGGCAAAAAGAATGAGCCGGGCAATGTAAAGCAGAATGTAGTTAGTGAAAGTGGAAATGAAAGTGAAAATGACACGGAGTTTGAATCGGCATATCTGCCACAGCAGACAACCGAAAATACCGAAAAGAACTATGTCACCACTACAAGCAGCATAAATATGAGAGAGCAGGCGGACAAAAATGCCAAAATCATAACTGTCATCGGTCCGGATGTAAAGCTTGAATTTGTGTCAGAGGATAACGGATGGACACAGGTTGTGTTCCAGGGACAGACAGGTTATGTATGCTCCGACTACGTCAAGTCAGATATGACTGACGCTGTAGCAGACACAAATACAACAGACACAAACACAACAGATGGTGGAACGGCTGACCAGGGTGCAGCAGATGGCAGTGCAGCAGGAGCAGCAGACGGCGCTTCACAGCAGTAGAAATATTATGAGGTAATACATATATGACAGGAATTATATGGGCATGCGTTGCAACACTTCTTGCAGCGTGTGCGCCTATTTTGGCCAAAGCGGGGACCAAAAAGACTGACCAGACATTGTCAGGCAGTATAGCCGGAATTGTGCTCTGTGTGGTGATATTTTTTTATGCAAAACCACAGATACTTGCAGAAAGCTCAGGCTTACTGGAGCAGAAAAGCATAATATTTGTGCTTTTGGCGGGACTTGCAACAGGACTTTTTGGAATATGTTTTTTTAAAGCCTTACATGAAGGTGTTACATCAGGCGTTGTGACGATAGTCAGGTGCAGCTATGTGATAACACTTGCAGCAGGAGTGTTCATTTTTCATAGCAGCATGTCTGTAAAGGATTATATAGTTATTGCGCTTATGATTGCCGGAGCGGTTGTTCTGAATCTGGATGAAAAAAAGGCAGCATTTTCACTTCTTGCATCAGTATGCGCGGCCGGTGCAGTAATACTTATAAAGTATAGCGGTGTTCAGACAGACCGAAGCGTCATAGCCTTTTGGTGTGTGTTAATAGGAGCGGTTGTGCTGGTGATTTACACAATTGCACAGGGAGGCACCAGAAAAATCAAATCGATGTCATTTGTCGATGGAATCTGTCTTATTCTGGCAGGAATAGCGTTTCCGGTGTCACATGATTTTTATAACAGGGCACTGGGCATGGCAGGAGGTATTGCCACATATATTTTTAATATGGTGCTTCTTGTGATGATGATTTGCTCGGCGGTCATTCTAAAAGAAAAGATATCAGGAAAGAAGCTTATCGGAGCAGCTCTTTTCATTTTGGCGCTGTTTGTTATGCAACAAACCACGTTTTTTGGCATATAATAATCAAAAAAGAGGTTTTTATGGTGCCGTTTTATAAGACATTACCGTTTCTTGATTATTATAAAAATGAAGATGAAAATGCAAGAGACCTTGCGATGACGAAGGAAATGTATCCGGCAGATACATTGCAGTACCAGTCGGCTGTGGAAAACAGACTGGATGAGCTTGAGTATGAGGGAAGCTGGATATATGATGAGTATCCCGACAGACAAAGGCTAAAAGCTGAGGCTGATGCGATTGCAGGACATTTTATAAGTGAGCAGAGTGGCGGCTGCTTCATAAAAGCTGTGGTGGGAATGATTTTTAACTGTGAGCTATGCAGGCGCAGATGCAGATACAGAAGGTACCGAAGATTCTGGTAAAAGGACATAATTATATGAGTAAAAAAGTGATAAAACCGATAGTGCTTGTAGTAGTATTTATCGCTGCGTTATTTATTTTTTGTATAACAACAAACAAGGGAAATAAGGACATGACAACAAAGCTGGCAGATGCTACGCTGCCTGTCATGTGGTTTAACAATGGCGAAAACAAGATAAATGAGCTGCATGGCTATACAAAGGAGATGAATCCGGCACAGATGAGAGATTCCATTGTGCCGGTAGATGACAGCAGAACGCTGTCCCTGTCAGTTTCAACCTATGGTATGGCAATTGACGGGATATCTTATAAAATCAGAAGCATAGACGGAAAAAGGCTTGTGGCAGATGACGAGGTGGCGAAGTTTTCAAACAAAAATAACACCATACAGGCAAACGTGACAATTCCCAATGTGCTTAGCGAAAATGAAGAGTATCTTATAGTATTTACCATTACAAGCGGCAAGGAAAACATATACTATTACAGCAGAATCATGCAGACTGATGGAGCACAGATTACGAAAATGCTGGAGTTTGTCAGAAAATTTCATGATAAAACATTTTTGAAGGATGATAAATCATATTTTTCGACTTACATGGATGCCACAACAGGTGACAGAAATATCTTGAATTATGTGGATCTTACATCAACAGTCAGCCAGATTACATGGGGAAATCTCAATGCAACACAGTATTCGGAGCCGGAGATAGCATTCGAAGAGATAAATGATTATTATGATGTTGTAACCATAGATTATGTGATGAGTAATGTGGATGATGAAGGCCAGACGGAATATTATAATGTGAGAGAGTATTTCAGGCTGCGCTCTACAGAGAGCCGTATGTATGTGCTCAATTATGAGAGAACGGCAAATCAGATTTTTAACAGTGAGAACAGCTTCCTGTCAGACAAGGGCAATATAATGCTTGGCATCAGAAATAAAAATCTTGAGTACAGGACAAATGAGGCCGGCAATGTAGTCTGCTTTGTCCAGGAGGGCGATTTGTATTCATATGATACAGCCAACGATGAAATTATAAAAGTGTTCAGCTTCAGAGACGCTGAGGGTGTTGATGCGCGTGAAAACTGGAATCATCATGATATAAAGATTATCAGGGTTGACGAGGCCGGCAGCATTGATTTTGTAATTTATGGTTATATGAACAGAGGTGACCATGAGGGTGAAGTGGGAACCGCGGTATACCATTATGACGGACTTGCCCATACGGTTGAGGAGGAGGCGTTTATCCCATCAGCTTCTTCATATGAGGTGCTTAAGGCAGAAATGGGAAAAATGCTTTATCTGAACGAAAACAGTGAGCTTTATCTCATGATGAATGACAGTCTTTATAAGGTGGATCTGGGAAATATGTCCATCAAGAAGATAGTTGAAAATCTGGCAACCGGATGCTATGCGGCATCTGACAGTAATCAGTATTTTGCATGGGTTGAGGAAAAAAATCAGTATGCGAGCAACACGATAAATCTTATGGATTTAAAGAGTGGCAAGACCTATGAAGTGAAAAAGGATGGGGACTGCTATCTGCGTCCGCTTGGCTTTATAGGCGAGGACTTCATATATGGCACGGCAAATGCGGCTGATGTCATAGCTGATGCAGCAGGTAATACGACTTTTCCGATGAACAGTGTGACAATTATGAGCTCGTCAGACAGGTCTGAATTAAAGACATATACACCGGCAAGCGGATATGTTGAAAAAATATCGGTTGACGGTTATACAATAACAATTGATCTTATTGCACCGAATAATGGAGTATATTCAGAGATCGGCCAGGATACAATTATGAACAGGGAGGCTGATTCAAAACAGAAGGTATCGTTGGAGCAAAGCCAGTCTGATACAAAGCTTACAACACGCGTAATCGCACTGACCGATGCACAAAAGCCGGAAAAGGTAAAGCAGCTGACGGCGCAGCCGACCATAAGCTCAAAGGATACAACCGTGACGCTTGAGCAGGATGAAAATGTGGAGCGTTTCTATGTGTATGCAAAGGGTGAGGTGACGGCAGCAACTGATAATGTATCCGATGCGATAAAGCAGGCTAACGACAATATGGGAGTTGTTGTTGATAATAATCAGCAGTATGTGTGGATGAGAGCCAGAAAGAATGCGGTAAATGCCTTTACAAATATTTCAGCCAATGAAACAGACAGGGATGCCGGTTCAGTGGTCAAGGCGGTCAGCGCCATGCTTGGATATAATGATGTGACAGTGAGTGTGTCAGAGCTTATAAACTCCGGAAACAGTGTGGTTGATGTGCTCAAAAATAATCTGTCCGACAAAGAGATACTGGATTTGCAGGGAGTAACCTCAGAGGATATTTTGTTTTATGTCAGCCGGGGCAATACGGTGTTTGCGATGACAGGAAATTCATCTGCTGTACTTGTGACAGGATACTCAGCTACAGGTACATTGTATTATTATAATCCGGATAACGGAGCTACAGAGGCAAAGAGCTTTGAGGATGCAGATAAGATGTTCTATAACGGGGGGCTGCATTTTATCACGTACATGGCCAAATAAATCAATAAACTATTGTGAAAATGCCTATTTTATTGTATTAAAAGTAATACATTTAGGTAATGTTTAACAGAAATCTGGTAAGGCATTGAAAAGCTGATACAATTGGGATATATTAAATAAGTGTAAAACTAGTTTAAACGTGAGTTTTAAGGAGAACGTATGAGTAAGAAAAGTATTGTCGTAACAAAAGTATCTGAGGGTCATGACAATCCAATTGCAGAGCTTGTTCAGGTGGCGTGCAAGTTTGACAGCGAGATTACATTGGAAAGTGAGAACCGCAAGATTAATGCCAAGAGTATTATGGGAATTATGGCATTTAATCCTTCAGATGGAATGAATGTTGATATCGTTACAAAGGGTGACGATGAGCAGGAAGCATTAGTAGCAATTGAAAACTTTTTAGTATGTGAATAAGTGCGCGTGAGGAGGAAAATAGTATGCGTAAAAAGAATAATTCAAAGACAATGAAGCAGGTAGTAGCACCGGTTGAGACAAAAAAAGAAGAAGTAAAGACACCTGTAGTGTCAGAGCCAAAGACTGATGTAAAGAATGAAGTAGAAAAAGCCGTAGAGAAGACAACAGAGAAGGTTGAGAAGGCAGTAGAGAAGACAACAGAGAAGGTTGCTGAGAAAGCGGCTGAGGTTAAGGCAGATGTCAAGGAAACTGTTAAGAAGACAACAGCAAAAGCTACAAAGGCTGCAAAGAAAGAGCCTGTAAAGCCTGAAATTATCGTTCAGTACCATAACAGCGAGGTTGACACAGCAGCTATCGAGGAGCGTGTTAAGGCTCAGTTCGTTGCAGAGGGACATAAGGCAGGTTTCATCAGAAAGCTCAGCATTTACATCAAGCCTGAGGAGTATTCTGCATACTATGTTATCAATGATAAGTTTTCTGGTCGTGTAGATTTATTCTAATCAGATATAATCAAATAATCAGAAATACATATTTATCAAGTGCAAATAAAAGCCGATGCATTCGTTTAAATACGATGTATCGGCTTTTTTGTATTCTGTGGAGCAGGTTTATTAACAGGGTGTTGTTTAGAGCTTTTATATGAACACGACATAAAAAAAGGGCAGCAAAAAAGCGGGTGATGGGAATCGAACCCACGTATCCAGCTTGGAAGGCTGGTGTTCTACCATTGAACTACACCCGCATAGGAATATTTAATTTGTTGTATAATGCCCAGTTCCGGAATCGAACCAGAGACACACGGATTTTCAGTCCGTTGCTCTACCAACTGAGCTAACTGGGCTTGTCTCACAACAAAAAATATTTTACACGATTTGTATGTGGATGTCAATATAAAATTTCGAGAATTATTATATTTTATGTCGGTGGACATCTGGGCTTTTCCAAAGAGCAGCTTGCAGATATCAAGCATATGGATTATGACAGCGAGATTAAGAAAATTATTAATTGTACAAAGACATATGAGGAGAAGTTTAAAAAGCACATTCCGGTAATTGTAGCGGGCGGAGTGTTTACACACGAGGATGTCATGCACTGCATGGAGCTTGGAGCCGACGGAGTGCAGGTGGCGAGCCGTTTTGTGGCGACAGAGGAGTGTGACGCATCGGATGCCTACAAGCAGCCTATCACAAAGTGCTACAATTGTCTTGAGAAATGTAACCCTGCAAAAGTGCCTTACTGTATTACGAAGGCACTGATTGCAGCGGTTAAAGGAGATATGCAAAATGGTCTGGTATTCTGCGGTGCCAATGTGGGCCACATAAATCGGATTACCACGGTACACGAGCTTATGAGTGAGCTTGTGGGAGCATAGGAAGTACATCCTCGCAGTAGCAGCGGAGTATTTCACCTACGCTCCATGCCTGTGCATAGCAGCCACGGCCGTTGTGAGGGGCATCGCCGTCAAATATTTCACATATTGAGCCGATACAGTTGTTAAGCAGATGCTCCCTTACAGGGTCAAGCAGCTTGTCGGCGCATAAAGCGGTCGCCTTCGTGCGGCCGTTTACCTTTACATAGGCACTGATAAAAGCACCGAGCAGAAAGCCCCAGGCTGTTCCCTGATGATAGGCGTGGTCACGTTTTGAGAGAGAGCCAATGTAAATCGGATGGTAATCCTTGTGGTCAGGATCGAGTGAACGCAGTCCACAGCCCACATACAGCTTGTCCATTACCGTATCCACAATTGCTTTTTCGCACTCTTTGTCCAGCATGGTAAATGGCAGGCTTACGGCATAAATCTGGTTTGGGCGGATAGTATCGTCATCCTCGTCAACCACATCATACAGGCAGCCTGTGTTTTCATTCCAGAAGCGCTTGTTGAATGAATCCTTTACGAGTGAAGCAAGCTGTCTGTAGCTGTCATCATTATCGCCAAACTTAGCCTGCAGCATATCCATGGTGCAAAGTGCGTTGTACCAAAGTGCATTTATTTCGACAGGCTTGCCATGACGAGGTGTAGCAACCCAGTCGCCGACACGCACATCCATCCATGTGACCTGGTCGAGTCCGCTTCCGGCGTGAATAAGCCCGTCGGTATCCATATATATGGAAAAATCAGTGCCTTTTTTGTAGGTAGAGATGATATCCTTTAAGCAAGGATAAATATCCTTCTTTATAAATTCATAGGCATCCGGGGTGTTTACATATTCCAGATATTTGTAGACAGCATAAAAATACCACAGTGATGCATCTACAGTGTTGTAAAGAGGCTTAAGTCCGCTGTCCGGGAACATATTTGGGATGAGCCCGTCTTTACAGTACTTGGCAAAGGTCAGGAGTATATCATGAGCCTTTTCAAAACGACCGGTGCAAAGAGTCAGACCGGTGTATGAAATCATAGTGTCGCGGCCCCAGTCTGTAAACCAGGGAAGCCCGGCGAGTACAGTGTCATAGCCTGTTGACTGTCTGTATGCGATGAACTGGTTGGCAGCCACAGCGAGCTTTATGGCAAAGTCATCAGTGAAGCCGCTTCTTTTAATCAGCTCATCGGTGTAGTCAAGCTGCGCACGTAGTATTTCAAAAGCACTTTCGTTATCAGAAACAAGGTGTTTGGCGAAGGCTGTGCCTGAGTTGTCATTACAGGCTTCAAGCGGTACGATATCGCACATTACAGAAAAATGCATTGAAGCAGAGGAAGGAATATCCACACTCACGTCATATGGGCAAAATGCACAGTCAAGACCAGGCACTTCATTGTCCACCTCGGTCTGGGCCTCAAGGTCGCAGATATATTTGTCGTTTCTTTCAATAAGCTCTCCGCCTGAAAAAGCAATGCGGATACAGTGGTCATCCTGTGCTTTTGGGATGAGACTAAAGCCGTGCTCCTGCTTTTGAACCTCAAATTTTAATGAATCGACGGTGGAGCTTTCAGAGTGCTCACGGAAGTTCATAAGAGGCGTAATCAAAAGCTTAGAGGCCTCTCCCCTGTTGCAAATATCGTATGCCACGGCAGCAAGGTTTCTCCCCTGAGCCAGTGCGATGTGTTTTTTTATGGTGATGTCACCGGCTTCATATGTAAAGCATATGGTTCCGTCGTATGTGAAATCGCTTATATATTGGATACCGTCGGTGTAGCGTCCGCCCTTGAACTGGTCACTTGAGAGGTCTAAGGTATGATTTCCTACGACTATTTTTTCGTTTGTCTTTGAGAAGCAGACATATCTTTGCACAGGAGAGCGGAGACTTGCAATCAGATAGCCCTGGTGCGTGCGGTTTATTGCACCTGTGATTGAGCCGCCGGCGTATCCGCCAAGGCCGTTGGTCAAAGCCCACTCCCTTCTTATGTTGTTTTTGAAATCATTTTGAAGTTTTATGTTAAATTGCATCTTAACTCTCCGAAATTTCACTAAATTTTTATAATATTTTAACCTATAACCATGAAAAAATCTATACGAAACGGCAAAAATCTGTTATCATTATAAAGATATATATTTTCAATATGCAAAGGAGAATTATAATGGAAGTATTTACATTGATTGCGCGTAAAAAAAATGTGGCGCTGGTATTTGTTTCGTACCTGCTTGTAGCTCTTGCGGCGATAAGCCTTCTGACTATCTGCATCGGCTTTGTACCGGGTATTTTATTGGCAGTAGTATTTGGACTTGTTGCATATCTTATGATTATGGCACAGAATACTGAGTTTGAGTATTCATATTTTGACGGAGAGCTGCGTTTTGCCAAAATTAAAAACAAGAGCCGCAGAAAGCGTCTTGGAATATACAGCATGGAGTCTGTAGCAGTAATCGCACCGGCAGGAGACAGAAGCGTATACAATTACGAGAATGGAAATGAGCTCAAGAAAATAGACTATACCTCAGGTCAGAAGGATGTACCTTATTATGATATCGTCATCAAATCACCTGAAGAGAATGTGCTTATAAAGGCGGAGCTTGATGACAAGTTCCTCACAGAGGTGGAGAAAAAATACAGATCAAAGGTTAAAAGAAGAGAGGAGTAATTACTCCTCTCCTTCTAAATGGTACATTTTTGAATTTTGTTTACCGGCTTCAACACCCTTGGCATAGCCTTTGGTGCCGTTTAACAGGCGAAGGCATTTTGGACAAAGGGTACCAAAGCTGACAGGAGCACCGCAGCGCTGACAGTGAAGCCCTTCGATGGTGGAACGGTGTTCTGTGGTTTTATATTCGATACGCCCTTCTTTTATCCAGTTTTTTACCTGCCGAAGAGGAATATTAAAATGCTGTGCCACGTCATACTCATTGACATCGTGGGTACGGATATATTCCTTTACTTCTCGGAAGAGCATCATATCGAGACAGCGCGGACAAAGAGCTTCTGTATAGTTATAAGGCAGTGGTCTCTTGCAGTTCTCACATACCTTTACGTTGTCAAAAAGACTTTGAGAATGTTCCATAAATATTACCTCCCAAAAATATAATAACAGTATAACATATTTACTATTAGAAAGGAAGTGTGGGCTAATGCCAATCGCAGTTTTTGATTCAGGAGTCGGAGGAATCAGTGTCCTGAAAAACCTGGTGGAAGTAATGCCACATGAAGATTTTATATATTATGGAGACTCGGCTAATGCGCCATATGGCATGAAAACCTTAGAACAGGTTCGCGCGCTGACACTTGAGCATGCAAGGCAGCTGCTTGAGGAGCAGCACGCAAAGGGACTTGTGGTGGCCTGCAATACAGCAACCAGTGCGGCTGTCCGTATACTCAGGGAAAAATATCCCGATATTCCGATTGTGGGAATAGAGCCGGCGGTCAAGCCTGCTATGCTTTTTATGAAAAATCCGACAGTGCTTGTGATGGCGACACCTATGACTATCCGTGAGGAAAAGCTCAAAAAGCTCATGGACAGATACAAAAGCTTAGGCAAGATTATTCCGTTGCCGTGTCCGGGGCTTATGAATTTCGTTGAGAGAGGCGACTTGTACGGCGATGACGTGAGACAGTATCTTGAGGAGCTTTTGTATTCATATTCGCATGATGAGATAGATGCAGTTGTACTTGGCTGTACACATTATCCGTTTGTTCGAAGAATGATACAGGATGTGCTGGGAGATAAGGTGCGCGTGTTTGATGGCGGAAATGGCACAGCACGTGAAATGAAGCGCCGTCTGAAAGAAAAAAATTTATTGACTGAAAGTACGGAGGCAGGAACTGTGGACTTTCAGAATAGTCTGACAGGTGAACAGCATGAAGCCAAAATTCAGTTATGTAAACAGCTTTTTAACAAGGAAATTTAGATATTATGTCATGAATGTTACAATTCTAAAAAAAGTATAAAATAATATTATTATAATTTATAAAATGTTTTTAAAACGTACATTCTTAGGACATAATTACCACATATACTTGTTCTTGTAAGAGGAACAAAACCTTTTACATTATTCCCTTTTTATTAATAAACATTTTCATAACTAAACTCCTCGAGAAAGGATCGCGTTGTTACCGAGTGTAACATCGCGGTCCTTTCTCACGTTTTGCAGTAAGGCTGCAAGCCACAGCCTTACTGTTTCAAATATGCACGGTGCTTCCACATATATCGTTCAGCACACACATGTCACAGTGCGGTGTGGTTCGTGCAGTACATACGGCGCGTCCATGGTCCACAAGCCTGTGGCAGAAGTCGTTGCTCTCCTCGGGCGGTATGATTTTCCAAAGCTCCATCTCTACCTTTTTCGGATCCTTTATTCCATCTACAAGTCCTATACGGTTGCAAAGGCGTATGCAGTGCGTGTCGGTGACGATGGCAGGCTTGCCGTACACATCACCCATTATCAGGTTGGCACTCTTTCTGCCGACTCCCGGCAGCTTCAGCAGATCGGTCATATTGTCAGGCACAAGACCTCCAAAATCGTCGCGAAGCATCCTCATGCAGGCACTTATATCACGGGCCTTACTCTTTCCCAGACCGCATGGGCGCACAATTTCTTCTATGTCGGAAACATCAGCATCGGCGAGAGCCTCGATGGAAGGATATTTCTTGAACAGATCCACCACGACTACATTTACGCGGGCATCAGTGCACTGGGCAGCGAGTCTGACTGATACGAGCAGCTTCCAGGCCTCGTCGTACTCGAGAGTACAGTCGGTGCGAGGATATGCGGTCTTTAGTCTTTTTATTACTTCAAGGGCTAATTTTTCTTTTGTCATATGAGCCTCCTTATATTTGTTTTGTAATTATTCAGTAACTTTATTTTATAGTATACAAAAATGCGCGGAGATTGTAAAATGGATTTACGTGGAGCGGATTACGTGAGAGGAACGGTGTGAAACTGGAAAATATGAATAACGCATATGCAAATAAAAGATATACAAATATCATATATATAAATAACAGATATACAATAAAAGTAACTAGGAAAAGAATAAAAAATATGTATCTTCGCGTGAAGGACACGGATGGCACCCTCTCAGTGAGTGCTCCGTATGGCATGAGTGATACGGAAATCAGGAAATTCGTGGAAAGTAAATCAGACTGGATTGAGCGGACCATGCAGGAAATGCTTGTCGCAAGACAGCTTAAGGAACAGGAACCGGTTTTGGCACCATTCATGGAGAGGGAGCTGCGTCTGGAGCTTAAAAGGCAGCTACAGAGGCTTATCGACAAATGGGAGCCGGTTATGGGTGTGAAGTCAGCAGGCTTTACAATAAAGAAGATGAAGACAAGGTGGGGCTCATGCAATGTGAAGTCACATCATTTGAATTTCAACCTCCTGCTGGCTAAGGTGCCACCGGAGTGCGCAGAGTATGTGGTGGTCCACGAGCTTACACATCTGCTCGAGCCAAGCCACAATGCCAGGTTCTGGTCGCTGATGGAACATTATCTGCCGGAAAGCAAAAAGCTGCGTAAACAACTAGCTGGCTTTTCTGCGCAGGATATGATATGATATTATTAAAGACTCACTTAGAGAAAGGAAGCTTCAAATGGAATTTTGGGATATATACGATAAGGATAAAAAGCCGACAGGCCGTACAATGAAAAAAAACGATTGGATACTTAAGGATGGAGAGTATCATCTTTCAGTGCTTGGCGTGATTCACAGACCAGATGGCAGATTTCTTATCACACAGCGTGTCATGACAAAGGCATGGGCACCGGGCTGGTGGGAGGTTTCAGGAGGAGCTGCACAGGCAGGTGAGAGCTCATTTACCGCAGTCTGCAGAGAGGTGAAGGAGGAGGTAGGCCTTGATGTATCACAGTGTCCGGGAGGGCTTGCCTATACCTATCACAGAGAGAATCCGGGCGAGGGTGACAACTATTTCGTGGATGTTTACCGCTTTGAGCTTGATTTCAAGGAGTCTGACGTACAGATTCAGACAGAGGAGGCACTTGGATTTAAAATCGCCACACTCGATGAAATAAAAGAGCTTGCTGCGCAGGGTGTGTTCCTGCACTATGACAGCATAAAGCAGGTATTTGAAAATTAATTGCTATGATTATGATAATAAGATAACATAGAATTATAAGATTACATAGAATTATAAGATTACATAGAATTATAAGGAGCAGATTATGGTATTACCAAAGGATCCGGTTATGCTGCTTAGCTTTGTAAACACACAGCTTCGGGACAATTATTCAGGATTGAAGGAGCTTGCGGCAGCATATGATATTGATGAGAAAGAGCTTTGCGACAAGCTTGCACAGATTGATTACAAATATGACGAGACTGTCAATCAGTTTAAGTAGATTTTCAGCATACATATTAAAAGTGATGGAAGGATAAGATAATGGAGACATGCTGCGATTTTTGTGCATACAATGAATATGACGAGGATGATGAGGAGTATTATTGCTCGGTAAATATGGACGAGGATGATATGGCGAGATTTGTCCAGAGCAGCTATAAGCGCTGTCCGTTTTACCGCTCAGGCGATGAATACAGGGTTGTCCGTCACCAGATGTGAAGCATTATAACAAAATATAATAAATATAATTAAAAAATAAATTGCATTAATCAATTTAAGGCTGTATAATAAGTTGGTTATTTTAAAAATTAAGAATTTACAAATATACAAAGCATATTGATAAGGAGGAAAATTATGCCTGTAAAATACGTGTTCGTCACCGGTGGAGTTGTTTCCGGTCTTGGAAAAGGAATTACCGCAGCGTCTCTTGGACGTCTTTTAAAAGCTCGTGGATACAAGGTGACAATGCAGAAGTTCGATCCATACATTAATATTGATCCGGGTACCATGAACCCTATTCAGCACGGAGAGGTGTTTGTAACAGACGATGGAGCTGAGACAGATCTTGATCTGGGACACTATGAGCGTTTTATTGATGAGAGCCTGACAAAGAACTCAAACGTCACCACAGGAAAGGTATACTGGTCAGTATTACAGAAGGAACGTCGTGGTGACTACGGCGGAGGAACAGTACAGGTTATCCCTCATATCACCAATGAGATAAAGAGCAGATTCTACAGGAATTTCACATCTGAGGATACCACAATCGCAATCATCGAGGTGGGTGGTACAGTCGGCGATATCGAGAGTCAGCCGTTCCTCGAGGCAATCAGACAGTTCCAGCATGAGGTGGGACACGACAATGCCATCCTGTGTCATGTGACACTGATTCCATACATCAAGGCGTCAGGAGAGCTCAAGACAAAGCCTACACAGGCCAGCGTAAAGGAGCTTCAGGGCATGGGAATCCAGCCGGATATCATTGTATGCCGTTCAGAGCATGAGCTTGATCAGAAGCTTAAGGACAAGATTGCGCTGTTTTGTAATGTACCTAATTCACACGTATTACAGAACCTTGATGTGGAGTATCTCTATGAGGCACCACTTGCCATGGAGCAGGAGAATCTTGCAAAGGTTGCATGCGAGTGCTTGAATCTTGACTGTCCTGAGCCGGATCTTGCAGACTGGAAGCAGATGGTTGAGGATCTCCATCATCCTGATAAAGAGGTCAAGATTGCACTTGTGGGAAAATATACAGCACTTCACGATGCATACATTTCAGTTGTTGAGGCACTGAAGCATGGCGGTATTCCTGAGCATACTACAGTTGATATAAAGTGGGTTGACTCAGAGGAGCTTAATGATGACAATGCGGCAGAGGTATTCAAGGGCATTCAGGGAATTATCGTTCCGGGAGGCTTTGGAGACCGTGGTGTTGAGGGCATGATTGCAGCAGCTAAGTATGCCAGGGAAAACAATATCCCATATCTGGGACTCTGCCTTGGAATGCAGGTGGCAATCATCGAGTATGCGCGCCACGTATGTATGTTCAATGATGCACACAGTATAGAGCTTGATCCAAACACTACTCATCCGGTTATCGCACTTATGCCTGACCAGAACGGAATAGAGGATATCGGAGGTACACTTAGACTTGGATCTTATCCATGTGTACTCGACAAGACATCAAAGGCATACCAGGTATATGGTACAGAGAATATAAGCGAGCGTCATCGTCACCGTTATGAGGTCAACAATGACTACAGAACAGCTCTCACAGAGCATGGCATGAAGCTTTGCGGTACATCACCTGATGGCAGAATCGTGGAGATGATTGAGATTCCGGAGCATCAGTGGTTTATCGCCACACAGGCACATCCGGAGCTTAAGTCACGTCCGAACCGTCCACATCCGCTTTTCCATGGCTTCATAGAGGCGGCAAACAAGGTGAACAGATAATTTTTCGTTATATTTAATACAATATTTAGAAAGTGCGGTTGATTTTGACCGCACTTTTTCTTATAATAAAGTGAAGCTTCACACTTTATATATGGTGAGGAGACGGTTTCATATACAATATATTCCTCAGAAAATAAGAAGTCTGTAATGATATTTTCGGGGATAGGGTTTCATGGGAATGACTATAAAAATTACAGGTCAAAATTGCCTTGAAGCTTGTAATAAATAAGAAAAGAACGGAGAAAATATGGATAATCAGGGACCTAATAACTATAATTACAACAATGGCCCGGGCAATAATGGGTCCGGTGGAAACGGAAATAACGGTGGTAACAGACCTGGTGGAAACGGTGGCAGAAACAACCGTGGCGGACAGGGTATCATGGCATTTATCCTGCTGACACTCGTGGCATTGTTTGTGTATGCACTTATATCAAACAGCATATCGCATGCCAGCACACAGGAAAAGTCATACAGTGATTTTATAAAACAGCTCGACAAGGGTAATGTCAAGAGCGTGGAGTTTGATTCCTACGAGATAGACTACAAGCTTGTGGATGACGGACACAAGGATTATGACATCACATATTACACAGGCCGTGTGGCTGATGATGAGCTTGTGCCGACACTCAAAAAAGCAAAGACCTCAGAGGGCAAGTCTATTGAGATAAAGGCAGCGATACCTGATAATACATCTACATGGATTTTTAATATATTAAGCTTTATAGTTCCGCTTATACTGCTGTGGATGCTTTTAGCATTTGTTTCAAAGAAGATGGGTGGCAGCATGGGGATGGGAGTCGGCAAATCGACTGCCAAGGTATATGTGGAGAAGTCCACAGGCGTCAACTTCAAGGATGTTGCGGGACAGGATGAAGCCAAGGAATCTCTCCAGGAGGTTGTTGATTTCCTTCACAATCCTAAGAGATATACAGATATCGGAGCCAAGCTTCCTAAGGGAGCGCTTCTTGTGGGACCTCCGGGAACAGGTAAGACACTCCTTGCCAAGGCAGTAGCAGGAGAGGCAGGAGTACCGTTTTTCTCACTTGCAGGTTCAGACTTTGTGGAGATGTTTGTCGGAGTCGGAGCTTCGAGAGTGCGTGATTTGTTCAAGGAAGCACAAAAGATGGCACCATGTATTATCTTTATCGATGAGATTGATGCAATAGGAAAGAGCCGTGACAGCAGATACGGCGGTGGCAATGACGAGCGTGAGCAGACACTAAACCAGCTCCTTGCAGAGATGGATGGCTTTGATACATCAAAGGGATTACTTATATTAGCAGCAACTAACCGCCCTGAGGTGCTTGATAAGGCGCTTCTTCGTCCGGGACGTTTTGACAGAAGAATCATAGTTGACAAGCCTGACTTAAAGGGACGTCTGGAGACCTTAAAGGTACACTCAAAGGATGTCAAGATGGATGAGTCGGTAGACCTCGATGCATTGGCACTTGCAACAGCAGGACTTGTGGGCTCAGATCTTGCCAATATGATTAATGAGGCTGCCATCAACGCAGTCAAAAACGGCAGACAGCTTGTAAACCAGGCTGACCTCTTTGAGGCTTTCGAGCTTGTAGCAGTCGGCGGCAAGGAAAAGAAGGACCGTGTCATGAGCGATAAAGAGAGAAAAATTGTCTCATACCATGAGGTTGGACACGCACTTGTATCAGCCCTGCAGAAAAACACAGAGCCTGTACAGAAAATCACAATTGTACCACGTACCATGGGAGCACTCGGATATACACTCCAGACACCTGAGGAGGAGAAATACCTTGAGACAAAGGATGAACTTCTCGCCAAAATCACAACATATATGGCAGGTCGTGCCGCAGAGGTGCTGGTATTTAACTCAGTCACAAGCGGAGCCGCAAATGATATAGAAAATGCCACAAAGATAGCCCGTGCCATGGTAACTATGTACGGAATGTCAGATAAATTCGGCATGATGTGCCTTGCAACAGTACAAAACCAGTATTTAGAGGGAGGAGCAGGATTAATCTGCGGAGAGAATACAGCATCGCAGATAGATGATGAGGTACTCTCAATCATCAACAGCAGCTACGCAGAGGCCATGAAACTCCTCGATGAAAACAGAGAAATCCTCGACAGTATATCAGATTATCTCTACGAGAAGGAAACAATCACAGGTAAGGAATTCATGAAGATGTTCCGCGATATGAAGGGACTCCCTGACCCGGACGAGGAAAAAGATGGTGAAAATAACGAAGAGCAGGAAGCCGCACAGAATGATGCACAGAAAGATACGACATCAGCAACCGATCCACTCCTCCGTAACGCCACAGACAAGCCTGCAGATACAAATGAATCTTCCGAATATACAGCGCCGGATGATACATCAAATAACTAGTACCTTAATCAGCGTTAAAGATATTTAATCTCTGAACGCTGTACCAGTAACTCTAAATAATGACATAGCAAGTCTCGCATAAACAGGTAAGCAAGCGAGTTTTGAAAAAACAAGCTACCAGCAACCAAGCAATTTTCGCGCAGCGAAAGAGCGTATAAAAAATTCGTACAAATAAAAGCGCAGTAGAAAAGAGTTTCGCACATATAAACTGAAAAAGCCGGAGGGCGCATAGTGTGTTCAGAAGGAAAATATGAACTGCCGCGGGCTTCCAGACAAGAGAATGGACGAAGAAGCCTTGCAAACAAAGAAAACCAAACGGAGAGAAACCCCGCGGCTGACTTCATATTTTCCTGAGGAATACACTGTGTGCCATGCCGGCAACCACACAACCTGAAGGTGCGAAACTCCACCACGCACCACGAAAAGTGCGAAACTCCACAACAACCCAAAAGAGCGAATATGGAAAAAACATTTGATATCAAAGAAGAATTAAAAAAACTCCCGGATGCCCCGGGAGTTTATATTATGCATGACAAGGATGATGTAATCATATATATCGGCAAAGCCAAAAGCCTGACGAAGAGAGTACATCAGTACTTTCAGGCGAGCCACAATGAGGGCATCAAGAAAAAACAGATGGTAGAGCATATAGATCATTTTGAGTATATAGTCACCGACTCTGAGCTTGAGGCCCTTGTTTTGGAGTGCAACCTGATAAAGGAGCATACGCCAAAGTACAATACTATGCTTCGTGATGACAAGACATATCCGTACATCAAGGTGACATTGGGAGAGGACTATCCGAGGGTGATGTTTTCGCGTCAGATGAAAAAGGACAAATCCCGTTACTTTGGTCCGTATACGAGTGCCTCTGCGGTGAAAAGCTCGATAGATCTGATAAACAAAATCTATAAGCTTCGCACCTGCAACCGCAGGCTGCCGCGTGATATAGGAGCAGACCGGCCGTGCCTCAACTATCATATACACCAGTGCAGTGCACCATGCCAGGGGTATGTGACGAAGGAAGAGTATGCCATATCTGTAAAGGGCGCGATAGATTTCTTAAACGGCGACTATGAGCAGACAATAAAGGCTCTTAGCGATAAAATGCTAAAGGCCTCAGAGAGCATGGAGTTTGAGAAGGCGGCTGAATACAGGGATCTGATAAACAGTGTGAAACAGGTAGCACAGAAGCAGAAGATAACAAATGCCGACGGCGAGGATAAGGATATTATAGCACTGGCAAATGACGATACTGATGCAGTGGTGCAGGTATTTTTCATAAGAAACGGAAAGCTGATAGGCAGAGACCATTTCCATGTGAGGGTCGGAAGCGAGGAGGCGGCGGATGATGTGCTGAACAACTTCGTGAAGCAGTTTTATTCCGGAACGCCGTTTATACCGCGAGAGGTCATGCTGCAGAGCGAGATAGAGGATATGGACGTTTTGGAGCAGTGGCTTAGCGAAAAGCGAGGCAGGCGGGTGAATATAAAAGTGCCGCAGAAGGGCATGAAGGAAAAGCTTGTTGAGCTTGCCTACAAGAACGCACTCTTAGTGCTCAGCCAGGATAAGGAGCGGATAAAGAGAGAAGAGGGGCGCACAATAGGAGCTGTAAAGGAAATCGAGGGACTTTTGGGCTTACACGGCTTAAACCGTATGGAGGCCTATGATATTTCCAATATCAACGGCTTTGAGACCGTCGGCTCCATGATAGTGTATGAGAAGGGCAAGCCTAAAAAGAGCGATTACAGAAAGTTTAAGCTTCGCACAGTTACGGGACCTGATGATTATGCGTCAATGCACGAGGTGCTCACACGCCGCTTTACACATGGCATGGAAGAACAGAAGCAGCTTGAAAAAGATGGCTCTCCACAGGAAATAGGCAGCTTCAACCGTTTTCCGGATATTATAATGATGGATGGTGGAAGAGGTCAGGTAAATATATGCCTTCAGGTGCTTTCCGAGCTGGGACTCGACATACCTGTGTGTGGCATGGTGAAGGATGATTTCCACCGCACAAGAGGTCTTTATTACAACAATGTGGAGATACCTATCGACCGCCACGGCGAAGGCTTCAAGCTCATCACGAGAATACAGGATGAGGCACACCGCTTTGCAATAGAGTTTCATAGGTCACTGCGCTCAAAAAGTCAGGTACATTCGGTGCTTGATGATATTGAAGGCATAGGGCCGGCGCGCAGAAAGGCGCTCATGCGCCGCTACCAGTCGCTGGAGAAGATAAAGGAAGCAGATGTCGAAGACCTTATGCAGACAGAGACCATGAACGAGAAAGCAGCACAGGCAGTGTATGCATTTTTCCACTCTGCCACGTAGATTTTGAAGCCAATCTGTGATATACTAAAAAACAAATATACATCAAGGGGGACCGCGAATGGATGCATTACACTCAGTATCAGTTGCAAAGGTAGCAGAATTGCTCGATCTCAACAATCTCACAAAAGAGATGAACCTAAAGGAGAGGGCGATAGAGTGCTCGGACGTCAACAGACCGGCGCTTCAGCTCTCAGGATATTTTGATCATTTTGAGGAGAGACGAATACAGATTATCGGAAATGTAGAGTATACTTATATAGAGAAGATGAGCAACAGCGAGAAAAGAGAGCGCTACAGCCGCTTTATGGAGTTTGATATACCATGTATCATCTTCTGCAGAGATTTACAGCCGGATGAGATATTTATGGAAGAGGCCAGAGAGCACAGCATACCGGTGCTGTCAACAGGCCGTTCCACATCAAGCTTCATGGCGGAGCTCATCTATTGCCTTGGTGAGCAGCTCGCACCATGCATCACAGTACACGGCGTGCTGGTAGATGTATACGGCGAGGGAGTAATGATCACAGGAGAGAGCGGTATCGGAAAGAGTGAGGCCGCACTCGAGCTCATCAGACGAGGCCATCGTCTCGTGACGGATGATGTGGTGGAAATCAGAAAGATCAACGAGCATACGCTCATGGGCACATCACCTGAGATAACAAGACACTTTATAGAGCTTCGAGGCATCGGAATCATCGATGTCAAGACACTTTACGGAGTAGAGTGTGTAAAGGAAAAACAGCAGATAGACCTCGTAATCAAGCTCGAGGACTGGAAGAAGGAGGCAGAGTACGACAGACTCGGCCTCGAGGAAGAATATGCCGAGTATCTCGGCAACAAGGTAGTGTGTCATTCACTGCCAATCAGACCGGGACGTAATCTGGCGGTCATCGTAGAGACAGCAGCAGTCAATCACAGACAAAAGAAGATGGGCTACAATGCAGCTCAGGAGCTGTATCGCCGCGTCCAGGCAAATCTTACAAAAAATTCGGAGGAATAATAAATCATGGCAATAGAAAAGAAAAACGCCTGGGAGAAATATCCCCAGGGACCTGAAAGAGAAAAATTATTTGCATTTGCTGAGGATTACAGAAGGTTCATATCCGGCTGCAAGACAGAGCGCGAGTGCACGGCAGCAGTTTATGCTGACGCCACAGGACACGGCTTTGTGGACCTTGATGAGCTCATCGAGACAGGAAAGAGCGTAAAGGCAGGAGATAAAATCATAGCAAACAATATGGGAAAGGGACTGGCACTGTTTATCGTGGGCAGTAAGCCTCTTGAGAAGGGTATGAATATTCTTGGAGCCCATATTGATTCACCTAGAATGGACTTAAAGCAGGTGCCTTTATACGAGGACACAGACATGGCACTTTTCGATACACATTACTATGGCGGCATCAAGAAATATCAGTGGGTTACACTGCCGCTTGCACTTCACGGAGTCATCTGCAAAAAGGATGGCAGCACAGTGACAGTCAATATCGGAGACAAGCCAAATGATCCGGTAGTGGGCGTGAGCGATCTGCTTATTCACCTGTCAGGCGAGCAGATGGGCAAGAAGGCCTCAGAGGTCATAAAGGGCGAGAGCCTTGATGTGCTGATCGGAAGCATACCGGGACCTAAAAAGGACGAGGACGACAAGGATATCAAGGAGAGAGTAAAGGCCAATATCCTCACAATACTTTCACAGGAGTACGGTGTGGACGAGGATGATTTCCTCTCAGCAGAGATAGAGGTGGTACCTGCCGGAGAGGCAAGAGACTACGGACTTGACAGAAGCATGATCATGGGCTACGGCCATGATGACAGAGTGTGCGCATATCCTTCATACAGAGCTATGCTTGAGATAGAGGGTGCACCGGAATATACAAGTGTATGCCTGCTCGTGGACAAAGAGGAAATCGGCTCAGTAGGAGCCAGCGGCATGCAGTCACGCTTCTTCGAAAACTGTGTGGCAGAGGTGATGAACCTGGCAGGAGACTACAGTGAGCTTGCAGTCAGACGTGCGCTTAAAAACTCAAAGGTACTCTCATCAGATGTATCAGCAGCCTTTGACCCGAACTATCCATCGGTTATGGAAAAGAAGAACTCAGCATATTTTGGAAAGGGTCTTGTATTCAACAAATATACAGGAGCCAGAGGTAAATCAGGCTCAAACGATGCCAACGCAGAGTATGTTGCAAGGCTTAGAAATATCATGGACACAGCAGATGTTTCCTTCCAGACAGCAGAGCTTGGAAAGGTAGACGAGGGAGGCGGCGGAACAATCGCATATATCCTCGCAAACTATGACATGAATGTTATCGACAGCGGTGTGCCGGTGCTCAACATGCATGCGCCATGGGAAATCATCAGCAAGGTCGATTTATATGAGGCATTCAGAGGCTACATTGCATTTTTGAAGGAAGCATAGGCTAAAGGAATATAAGATGAATCAGACATTTGTAAAAAGTGTAACAGAACAATTGCCACAGCTTAGCCTCATGCAGGATGAGCCGATGAAAAAGCACACGACCTTCCGCATAGGAGGGCCGGCAGATTACTACGCAGAGCCTGATGTGAGTCAGATTTCAAAGCTTATAGAGATGGCTAAGGCATGCGATATGCCGGTTGCAGTGATAGGAAACGGAAGCAATCTGCTGGTAGGAGATAAGGGCATAAGAGGTCTTGTAATAGGTATCGGAAAAGGCCTGTCTGCAATCGAGGTGACAGAAGCTGTGGCGCAGCAAAGCACAGCGCAGGACCTCACAGCACAAGACAACGGTCATATCATCACAGCGGGCGCCGGGGCTATCCTTGCAGCAGTGGCGGCAAAGGCAGCGGAGGCATCGCTTTCAGGTCTTGAGTTTGCATCGGGCATCCCGGGAAGTGTTGGCGGTGCGGTAGTCATGAACGCAGGAGCCTACGGCGGAGAGATAAAGGATGTCCTAATCGATGCCACAGTGCTCACAGCAGAGGGAGAGCTAAAGACTGTCACAAGGGATGAGCTTGACTTATCCTACAGGCACAGTATAGTCCCGGAAAAGGGCTATATAGTGCTGTCAGCCAGATTCAGGCTCACACCAAAGCCTAAGGATGAGATAAAGTCATATATGGCAGAGCTTCGCACAAAGAGAGTGGAGAAGCAGCCGCTTGAGTACCCAAGTGCAGGCAGCACCTTTAAGAGACCGGAGGGCTATTTTGCAGGGAAGCTTATCATGGATGCAGGCCTTCGAGGCTACAGCGTGGGAGATGCGCAGGTGTCGGAGAAGCACTGCGGCTTTGTAGTCAATAAGGGCGAAGCCACTGCAGCGGATGTCCTGACACTCATAAAGGATGTGCAGGAAACAGTTTTAAAGCAGTTTGGAGTAAAGCTCGAACCGGAAGTTAAGATGATTGGAGAATTCTAGTGAAATTTGTAATAGTGACGGGCATGTCAGGTGCCGGAAAAAGCACAGCAATGAAAATGATGGAGGATATGGGATATTTCTGTATAGACAATCTGCCTATACAGCTATTAGATAAGCTCATAGACTTTTCAAACACCTTCCACAGTGATGTGTCCAAGGTGGCAGTCGGCATAGATGTGCGAAACGGCTCAGGAATTGATGAGATTCCACAGACGCTCGAGCAGCTCAGGCAGAAAAATTTTCCGTATGAGATACTTTTCCTCGATGCTGAGGATGAGGTGCTCGTCAAGAGATACAAGGAGACGAGGCGTAATCACCCTCTCGCAGGCAGTGAGCGCATCAATAAGGGCATCGTGCTTGAGAGGGAAAAGTTGCAGTATTTAAAGGACAATGCTGACTATATCATAGACACAAGCCAGCTTCTCACAAGGGAACTCAAAATTGAGCTTGAAAAGATATTTGTGCAGAATGAGGATTACAAGAATCTCTTTATCACGATACTTTCCTTCGGCTTCAAGTATGGCATACCGTCAGACTCTGATATAGTCATGGATGTGAGGTTTCTGCCAAATCCCTACTATGTGGACGGCCTACGCGCGAAAACCGGCAATGATAAGGAGATACAGGACTATGTCATGCAGTTTCCGGAGGCAAATGAGTTTATCGACAAGCTTGATGATATGATAAAGTTTCTCATTCCAAACTATATCTCTGAGGGCAAGAACCAGCTTGTTATATCTATAGGCTGCACTGGAGGCAAGCATCGCTCGGTAACGCTTGCGAACGAGCTGTACAAGAGGCTTAGCGGCTGCAATGACTATGGACTTAAGATAGAGCATCGCGACATAGGAAAGGATGCATTGAGAGGTAAATAACATGTCATTTTCCAGTGATGTAAAGGAAGAGCTGGCAAAGCAGGTATCAAAGAGCAGGCACTGTCAGCTCGCTGAGCTTGCAGGCATTATAGAGCTTTCGGGCCGTATCAATGAAAAAACAAAGGGACTTGAGCTCGACACCGAAAACCTGCTGCTTTTAAATAAATATGCCACACTTATGAAGCGTGCCTTTGGCACAGATACCACAAAGGCGCTGGATGAGCAGGATACCGGAAAAATACTTGCAGCGCTTAAAATCACGGCACAGCCTGTCAACAGACAGAACGCAGACGGACTGCTTCTTATGCAGACATGCTGCAAGAGAGCCTTTATCAGGGGAGCCTTCATGGCAGCAGGCTCGATAAGCGACCCCAACAAAGCGTACCATTTTGAGATAGTGTGTCATACGAAAGAGCAGGCAAAGCAGCTTCAGGAGCTCTTGTGCGGCTTTGATACGGATGCCAAGATAGTAGAGCGCAAGGGGCACTATGTAGTGTACATAAAGGAGGGCGCCCACATCGTGGACAGTCTCAACATCATGGAGGCGTATGTGTCACTCATGAAGCTGGAAAATGTGCGCATATTAAAGGAAATGCGCAACAGTGTAAACCGTAAAGTAAACTGCGAAACCGCAAACATCAGCAAGACTGTGAATGCGGCTGTAAAGCAGATAGAGGATATCAGACTGATACAGAAAATGAGAGGACTCGATGATTTACCGGCGCAGCTTCGGGAGATGGCGCTGCTTCGGCTTGAATATCCGGATGCACCGCTAAAGGAGCTCGGAGGATATCTGGATCCGCCAATGGGCAAATCGGGAGTCAACCACAGGCTTAGAAAATTATCGGCGATTGCGGAGGAACTGAGATAGATGAAGAAAAAGCTTTTATTTGTATTTAACCCCAAATCAGGCAAGGGACTCATAAAGGAGCACCTGGTAAATATCGTGGACATCATGACAAAGGCCGGATACAAAATCATCATTTATCCCACACAGTGTCAGGGGGATGCCATAAAAAAGGTCAGGAAAAATGCTAAGAAGTATGACCTTGTAGTGTGCAGCGGTGGAGACGGCACACTCGACGAGGTAGTGACCGGCATGGAGCAAAGCGAGGTAAATGTACCGATAGGATACATCCCTGCGGGCAGCACCAATGACTTTGCAAACTCTCTCGGCATACCAAAAAATATGGAGGAGGCCGCAAGAGTTGCCGTAAACGGTACTCCATTCCCGTGTGATGTGGGAGGCTTCAACGGAGATACCTTCGTATATGTCGCAGCCTTTGGCCTTTTTACAGAGGTATCCTACCAGACCTCGCAGCAGATGAAAAATATACTGGGACATGCCGCATATATTTTAGAGGGTGCAAAGCACCTGATGGATATCACCTCGTACACGATGAAGGTGAGCCATGACGGTGAGATAATAGAGGATGAGTTTATATTTGGAATGGTGACCAACTCCCTTTCGGTAGGAGGCTTCAAGGGCATATCAGGTCCTGACGTACTGCTTGATGACGGCCTTTTTGAGGTGACACTCATCAAGAATCCAAAAAACCCAATCGAGCTCAACAAGATACTTGCGGGACTGGCAAACCGTGAAAATGACAATGAGCTCATCTACTCCTTCAAGACCAGTGAGCTGCATGTGGAGAGTGAGGAGGAGATACCGTGGACACTCGACGGAGAGTTTGGCGGCAGCCACACGGATCTGACCATCACTAATCTGAACAAACAGATTACCATTATGTGCTGATAAATACAAAATCGGACATAAAATAGTAATAGTACACAATTTTTTGTCTGATTGTGTTAAAAATTTAACTTTATTTTTATAAGGTTATGTAATATAATAACATTAGCTTTTAATTAACAGGAGGAAAAAATATGTTAGTATCTGCAACAGAAATGCTTAAGAAAGCAAAAGAAGGACATTACGCAGTAGGTCAGTTCAACATCAACAACCTTGAGTGGACAAAATCAGTACTTTTAACAGCAGAGGAGCTTAAGAGCCCTGTAATCCTTGGTGTATCTGAGGGTGCCGGAAAGTACATGACAGGCTTCGGTACAGTAGCAGCAATGGTTAAGGCTATGCATGACGAGCTCGGTATCACAGTACCTGTAGCACTTCATCTTGATCACGGCACATACGAAGGATGCTACAAGTGCATCAAGGCCGGCTTCACATCAATCATGTTCGACGGATCTCATTATCCAATCGATGAGAACGTTGAAAAGACAAAAGAGTTAGTAGCAGTTGCTCATGCAATGGGCATGTCTATCGAGGCTGAAGTTGGTTCAATCGGTGGCGAGGAAGACGGAGTTGTTGGAATGGGCGAGTGCGCAGATCCAGACGAGTGCAAGAGAGTTGCTGATCTTGGTGTAGATATGCTTGCAGCAGGAATCGGAAACATCCACGGAAAATATCCTGCAAACTGGCAGGGACTCAGCTTTGAGACTCTTGACGCTATCCAGCAGAAGACTGGTGTTATGCCATTAGTACTTCACGGTGGTACAGGAATCCCAGCTGACATGATTAAGAAAGCAATCGACCTTGGAGTATCTAAGATCAACGTTAACACAGAGTGCCAGCTTTCATTCGCAGATGCAACACGTAAATACATCGAGGCCGGAAAGGATCTTGAGGGCAAGGGATTTGACCCTCGTAAGCTTCTTGCTCCTGGTGCTGAGGCAATCAAGGCAACAGTTAAGGAGAAGATGGAGCTTTTCGGATCAGTTGGAAAGGCTGAATAATATTGCCATAATTTAGTGTGTGGTGGTGCGACAAGCTCGCGGATATGCTCCCGGCTCGTCTCATAATTCCGCACACAAGTGGCTGTAAGAATTGTATATTAAAAAAGCCCTGGCATTCGTGCCGGGCTTTTTTGTCATAAAAATACAATTTACATTGAAAATCTTATTAAGCTATGATAAAATTTAGAAATTTTATCGCAGTGGTAAGTTTCGGCTTAACCTGCTTTGGATTAGGGTATTCCTTTGGTAAGGATAACAGTAAGACACAAAAATAGTCGCCCCGACCTGCAAGTTGAGCGACTATTTTTAGTTAATTGATTTAATGGGTCAACCGTCTATCGGTGGCACCCTTTTTGTATAATCAATATAACACGTATTGAGTGAAAATTCAACTAAAAAATCACTTTTGGTAATAGGTGAGTCAATCTGATTTTTCCTTTGGAAGCCTTGGTGTTGAAATTGGGTTATAGACAAAAGGATACAATATGACATCTATGCAGTAAAAACATGTTTCGATAAAATCTAAAACCTAAATCTTTAGATTGAACTTTATTACGAAAATCTCTATGGTATAATATGTCTATATTATGTAGGATTTTGCTATTGAAAAATAGGGGGATAGTAATGTTACCAGTTTATTTAGAGGTTCCAAGGGAAGCAAAAAAAATAATTAACAAAAACGTTGGATATATGTTTGAACTTTTAAAATGTACATGTGAGGGATTGAGTTATGCTGATGTGCTAGATAGTATTTATCTTTCTTATATTTTAGATATAAAACTTGAGAAGTGCGTACAAACGATAAAAGAACTGTATAATATGACACAGGATAACTATGAAAGAGAAGCACTGGCGCCATTTTATGAATGGACATTGTTTCATACTATTTTATGGTGGCTTGATGTAACAGATGAAAATGATTTAGATGAGATTCCAAGGAAGTATTGCACGGATAAGAGTGGTGAAGACAGATATGGTTATATAAATAATGTTAAAAATTACATTGAGTTTTTGTTTCAAGATTGGGATTTTTTGGATTTGGAAATTATTTATTCAATATATAAGAATAACCCGGAGTTATTAGAAAGTTTTTTATACATAGATGTTGAAAATTATCTTGAACTTATGCCGAATGATATAGTAAAAGAATATCAAGCAATGAAAGAGAGGAGAAAAAGCAGTATGGATGGAAGAAGCAACATGACATTTAATATAACAGGAGGACAGATTAATATTGCAAAAGATAATGGAAATGTTAATGCAATACAGAATAATGGAACAAATACAAGTGAATTAGCTGATATAATAAAAGGAATTATGGAAAATGTACATGGTTTAGATAACGAGAATGCAGATAAGATTAAAGATATAGTAGAATTGGCAAAAGATGAGCTAAATAAGCCAGAACCAAAGTCAAGCAGGTTAAGAAACTGTCTCACTTTGATTGCACCGATGCTTACAATTGCAAATGGTATCCCTGTCTTGAAGGAAAATTTGTTGAAGCTTAGTGATTTTATCATGAGATATGTTTAAATAGAGAGTATGGAAAAATATACAAAGCCAAAGATAAAATTAAAGTTTCGAGCATAGTTGAATATTGTCACTGATTAGTGAAGTGTAAGAAGATGAGATAGTAGAGGTACTATATGCGGAAAGACAGTGAATTGTTGTTAAGGAAAGCATTGCAATATAAAGACAGGACAGGAGAAAATTCGTTTGAACTAGATTTGTCATATTTCTCAGAAATTCCAAATGTTGAAGTGGAAATAGAAGATATTTTTGAGGAATTAAAAAGTGAGCAATGTATATCAAAAAAAAGTACAATTTTTAAAAATACAATAAAAATATATCTTACCTTAAATGGTATTACATATTTTGATAATAAAGACAAAGAAAAAAAGCAAGATGGTATTATATATAATTTTAATGGAGAACAAATAAATATTGTAACAGATAATGGAAAGATAACGGCTAAGCAATTTTATAGTAAAATGGATGCGCCAAAAAGAAAAGCGCTCAAAACAGATATGCCGAAAACAATTATAGTTGAAGAAAACAAACACCAAGCTACAACTAAATCGAGTAAATCAGGGGATGAAATTCTTTGGATTGGCATAGGCATAGCAGTATTAGTCATTACATTTTATTATACTAAATATCGGCATCAAGTACAATGTGGGCTGATTGCAGCTTCAATAGTAACAGAAATAGTAACGTGTTTAGTGTATTATTATAGTAAGAAAGTTAAGGTGTTTTATGGTAAAAACATAAAAGGAATATTATATTTTAATATAATTTCAATTTTAGGGGTTCCACTATTAATATGGTTTATTAATAGTTCATGGTATACTTCTAAGATAAAATTTGATTTATTTATGCAAATGGCTGATAATAATGGGATATTGAGTGCATTTTCACACTCTGAATATGGCTATTATGCGCTATTCCAAATGGCAGGAATGTTTTTTATTGCAATGTTTTTAGTGCATATAATTAGTTCGGATATTTATATTATTGCAGTAACTAATATTACAGCTGGAAGTAGTGGGATGTGGATTTGGAATGGCTTATTTAGATTAACATACAAGAGAGGAAAAAGTTGGAAACAGCATTTTAAGGTTGGAATTCTATTTTTGATATTTAGTATATTGTTTGCAGCTGGTATTTTTCCTTGTGTAATAATCAAGCTGAGTAATGGTAATTTTGGTGTTTAAATTATATTTTGAGAAAAATCTATTGATGATTAATAGACCTTGTCAATATGGTAGGAGCACGTTATAATACCCATACAAGGTCAAATTCTCCATATCCCAAGGCAATACCCTTTATCCTCAAGGGGCAAAAATCTTTAGCCTAGGGAATGAATAAAATAACGAGAAAATAAAAGACCTTGTAGAGCGGAAAAACCGTTCTATGAGGTCTTTTTCTTTTGTCATAAAAATACAATTTACATTGAAAATCTTATTAAGCTATGATAAAATTTTATCGGGTGCCACCATAACGGTAGGCGGTTGACCCTCTACGGAGGGACTGTGACCCTCCGATTACATAGAAACCCGCAAGGGAATCTGAAGAAGTCAATGATTTCTTGGAAAGGAGGGCTGAGCCATATGAGTATTGTAGATTTTATCGCAGTGGTAAGCTTTGGCTTAACCTGTTTTGGAATAGGGTATTCCCTTGGCAAAGATAACAACAACACACAGAAATAGCCGCCCATGTCCTGAGAAAACTGAGCGGCTTTTCTAAAGCTTAACAATTATCGGGTCAACCGTCTATCGGTGGCACCCTTTTTGTATAATCAATATAACACGTATTGAGTGAAAATTCAACTAAAAAATCACATTTAGCTTTTCACAATAAGCTAGCAGATCATTATAGCTATAAATAGTCCAAAGGCAGATGTGGGACATTCCCACATCTGCCTTTTTCCGTATTTAAGCATAAAAAATACCACATAATAAACATTATGTGGTAAATTTCTAATTCATCTATATTATTCTACCACTTTATTGCTAAAAAACAAGGAATTTAGTCATATAAAATTCTTTTTTGTCAAATCATGACAAGAAAAATGTATCCATTTGATGATAATTATACAATTCAACAGTACTTTAGATACCTTATAAGACCAATAAATCCTCGTTTTTTTACCACATAATGTTTATTATGTGGTACCAGCAGGAAGGTCATGATGCCATGAAATTAGAACTCTTTGAGCACAATCAAAAGGCATATGAAGCAGCCGTTTCTATGATGGCTGAGACCGGAAAGGCAGCTATTATACATCCTACCGGAACAGGCAAGTCGCTTATAGCGTTTAAGCTGGCGATGGAGCATCCGGACGCGAGTGTGTACTGGCTGGCGCCAAGCAGCTATATATATCATACGCAGCTTGAGAATCTACAGAAGATTATGAGGCCTGATTCATCAGATAAACAAATACAATCCCCGGACAATATCACATTTATCTCATACAGCAAACTCATGCACAATGAGGAACTGATAGAGAAAATACAGCCGGACTACATCATACTCGATGAGTTTCACAGATGCGGCGCGGCAG
Organism: uncultured Lachnospiraceae bacterium; assembly: GCA_900317585.1. Classification (GTDB taxonomy): domain Bacteria; phylum Bacillota; class Clostridia; order Lachnospirales; family Lachnospiraceae; genus Roseburia. The sequence goes on from ONHG01000018.1 coordinate 53,208, forward strand.
AATGGGGAAAGAGCGTCAAAAAGCTGTTGGATGCTCATAAAACAGCAAAAATACTGGGACTGTCAGCCACCAACATACGCTATCTCGACAATCAGAGAGATATGGCAGAGGAAATATTCGACGGCTGCATAGCATCAGAGATGACACTGGGAGAGGCGATGGCGAAGGGTATACTTTCCACACCAAAGTACGTCATGGCGATGTACTCCTATGGTGAGGAGCTCAAGAAGCTAAAGCAGCGAATAAAGGCGATGGAAAGCAGAAGTAGCGTCAGACAGAATATGGAGCTGCTCGAACAACTGCGCCGTGCGCTGGAAAAAGCGGATGGACCTGACAAAATCTTTGAAAAGCATATGCGCGTGGAAGGAAAAATGCATGGTAAGTACATCGTATTCTGCTCCAGCCGTGAGCACATGGATGAGATGACAGAGCATATGCACGAGTGGTTTGACAATGTGGATATGAGCCCGCACGTATATGTGGCATACTACAGCAACCCGGAGACCTCAAAGGCATTTGCACAATTTAAAGCAGATAAGAGTGAACATCTAAAGCTCTTGTACTGCATAGACATGCTGAACGAGGGCGTACATGTGGATGACGTGGACGGAGTCATACTGCTTCGACCGACGGTGTCACCAATCATCTATATGCAGCAGATAGGCAGATGCCTCTCGGCAGGTACTAATAAGACACCAATCATATTTGATCTGGTGGATAACTTCGAGAGCCTCTACAGCATCGACTGTCTGACAGAAGAGATAGACCAGGCATTCTCACTCATGCCATGTACACAGGTGGAGAGAGAAAAGTTTAAGGATAGATTCCGAATATACGACGAAGTGAAGGAATGCCGTCAGCTGTTCGGACAATTGCAGAGCAGTCTGTCATCAACCTGGGACAACTACTATCTGGCAGCCTGCGCATACCACAGAGACCACGGCAACCTCAAGGTGCCAAAGGACTATGTGACAGACGATGGACTGACACTGGGAAGCTGGATACAGACCCAGCGCAAGGTGTACTCAGGCAAGATAGCCGGAGGACTCACCGCCGACAAGATAGAAAAGCTGAACCTGATAGGCATGATATGGAATGTCAGGAAAAACAGCTTTGATACAGCATATGAAGAGCTGGAAAAATATCATGAACAGCATGGAAATCTGGATATCAAGTCAAGATACGTCACAGAAAGCGGATATCCGCTGGGTAAATGGATTAACAACATCCGTGTGTCAGCCAAGAAAAAGGGCAAGGAAGCAGTACTCAACAAAGAACAGCTCAAAAAGCTCGAAGCACTTGGCATGATCTGGGACAAAAACAGCGAGATATGGGATGTCTATATCAATGCTGCAAAGAAATATTACGAAGAAACAGGTGATTTGCGCATACCGGTAAGGTATGTCACCGAGGACGGTGTGGCACTCGGCAACTGGCTTTCATCCATCAAGAATGGAAAGAGCGGCAGGAAAATGAGAGCGGAAACACTGACCGATGAGCAGAAAGCACAACTCAAAAAGCTGGGTATCAATCTGGAAAACACCAATAATACGGTGTGGAACAGCAAGTATGAGCTGGCAAAGGAATACTACACCGAGCACGGTAATCTCAATATCCCGGTGGCATATTGCGTGGATGGAGTGAAGCTGGGCAGGTGGATATCAAATATACGAAGTAAAAGAAAAAATCCAAATTCATCAGGGATGATGCTGGACGAGAGCAGAATAGCAATGCTCGACAGCATTGGGATGGATTGGAAGTAAGAATACAAGCTAAGGAGCTATAGAAATAATGTACAGGAAGAAAGGAAGAGGGTGGACCAAGCATGTTGATTTCATGCTGTTGGACATCGTATGCATATTAATAGCATTTTTTGTTTCATATGTGATACGTTTTGGGTTCGATAATCCATACGTGGATAAGGATTACCGTACACTTGGAGTTGCCTTCCTTCTGATAGATTTCTTTGTAGAGATAATGGCAGACTCCTTCAAAAATGTCTTAAAACGAGGATATCTCGATGAGTTTATATCGGTCTGCAAGCATGCAATGCTGGTGTTTCTGGTCACAGCGCTGTTTCTGTTCACCACACAGATGGCAGATATATATTCCAGATTATCGTTTTACATCATGTTTCCAATATATGTGACCATCACATATATCTGCAGGCTGGCACTAAAGAGCTTTCTTAAAAAGAAAGATTTTACAGCATCGAAGAAGTCACTGCTTGTTATAGCACCTGAGGCACTGCTTCGGGATACACTGCGCACAGTGGAGAAAAGCTGTATGGGTTACACACAGATAGTGGCAGCTTCGCTGGATTCAGACCTGAAGGGTAAAACAATATATAAAATTCCTGTCGTAGCAAATCATGATGGCATAGCAGATTATGCGTGTGATGAGTGGGTGGATGAGGTGCTCATACCGCCTTGCAGCGAGAAAGAATATCCGGACAAGCTGGCAGATATGTTCTTGGAAATGGGAATTGCTGTACACACAGGAATTGCCAAAAATGGAACAGACCAGGGCGGTTATAAGCAGATAGAAAAGATAGGCGACTACACAGTGGTTACATCTAGTGTCAACTATGCAAACACCAGCGCTCTTCTGGTCAAGAGGGGCATGGATATAGTCGGAGGTCTGATAGGCTGTCTGTTTACACTTATTATTATGATATTCGTCGGACCAATGATATACATAGCATCGCCGGGTCCAATATTCTTCGCACAGGAAAGAGTGGGCAGGAACGGCAGAAAATTCAAGATGTATAAATTCCGCAGCATGTATATGGATGCCGAGGAGAGAAAGAAAGAACTCATGGCGGAAAACAAAATAGGTGACGGAATGATGTTCAAGATGGACTTTGATCCGAGAATCATCGGAAACAAAGTGCTGCCAAACGGAAAGAAGAAAACCGGAATTGGACAGTTTATCAGGAAAACGAGCCTGGATGAATTTCCACAATTTTGGAATATTTTTAGAGGGGATATGAGCCTGGTAGGCACCAGACCACCGACACTCGATGAGTGGGAAAAGTATGAACCACACCACAGAGCCAGAATGTCATTCAGACCGGGACTGACCGGCCTATGGCAGGTGAGTGGCAGAAGTAATATCACGGACTTCGAGGAAGTGGTGAAGCTGGATACTAAATATATTAGTGAGTGGAGTGTTAAAAATGATTTGAAAATTATTTTTAAGACTGCAGTAGGTGTATTAAAGAATGATGGAGCAGTGTAGTAAATGAGAAGGAAAAATAATAAAGATAATATGAAAATATGTTTAGTAGGATCATCTGGTGGACATTTAACACATCTTTATATGCTCAAACCATTCTGGAAGGACAAAGACAGATTTTGGGTAACATTTGATAAAGAGGATGCACGCAGCATTCTTGAAGGTGAAAAAATGTATCCGTGCTATTATCCGACAAACAGAAGTTTGAAGGCATTGATCAAAAATACAAAAATAGCCTGGAAGGTCTTAAGAAAAGAAAGACCGGATGTAATTATCTCAAGCGGTGCGGCTGTGGCTGTTCCATTTTTCTACTTGGGAAAAATATTCGGAGCTAAACTGGTTTATATAGAAGTGTTTGACCGTATAGATAAACCAACAATGACTGGAAAAATGGTATATCCAATAGTTGATAAG
>ONHG01000051.1 GCA_900317585.1 uncultured Lachnospiraceae bacterium
AATAGTCATGGACAAAGGAAAGATAATAGAACAGGGAACACATAAGGAACTGCTGGAAAAGAAAGGGCAGTATTATAGACTGTGGGAAATGCAACAGGGGAATTTTGTTATCAAAGAAGATTCAGATAAGGATGAACAGTTTGCTGAGAACTTTGATAATGATGATGAGGGTGTAATGAGCTACACTTAGATGATTAATTTTTGTATGTAAAAGCTTTACATAGAGTCATGACTGTCTGCAGACGGAAATGGCAAAAATAAAACAAAGAAAAAGGAGGTACACATATATGGATATGTGTTACGATGGAGCACTGGTGCTCCCAAGCAGTTATGCTGTAATGGATGAAGAGGAAATGAGTTATGTAGAGGGAGGTGCACTTTCAAAGGTTGATAAAGCGCTTATAATTGGTATTTGTGCGGCGAGTGCTATTACGTTGACAGTAGCGCTTGTATATGGACAATTGGCATTAGCTGCTAAAATTTTAAGATGGTCAGTTAAAAAGGTTGCTAGGAAAGCTGGAGCGGCAGCTGTCGTGGGATGTATTACAGCAACACTTGGGATTTCAGGTACAGCTGTTTGGGCTGTAGTTAATTTCATTTTATAAAATATGAGGGGTTATATTTTTAATATAATCCCTTATTAAACGGATAGGAAGCTTCCTGTATACTTTAAATAGGTCAAGAGATTGACACAGAAAAATACCTCAAGTAAATTTAGATTATTACTGACCTGCCAGTTGGCAAAATCTAAAGAATACAAGAGGTATCTAAAATGAATGTTAAAGGCACAAAGAAGAAAAATCAAGTAGTAACAGCAAATATTTTTGAACAGCAGGAGCTTTGGAAAAAAGCGGAGGTGATCAAGGAAAATCTCACAGCTTCAACCTGGCGTGAGTTGGAGACCAATGGTAAGTTTGATAAAAATGAAAAACTCTCCTTTATCAGTGATGACATGCTTATCTTAGGATGCGATGTAGGCAGTGAAACACACTATATGAGAGCAATCGATACCAGAGGAAGGGAAGATTCTGAGGGATTCCAAAGTGCAAAGGAATGGGCAGTAAAAATAGCTGCAGAACATAATAAGAGTCAGATAGTCCTGGGCTTGGAGCCGACCGGTCACTACTGGTTCTGCCTTGCGACATGGATGATTTCAAATGGAATCAGCGTTGTTCAGGTAAATCCTTACGCTGTGAAGCAGACAAAGGAGGTTGAAGATAACAGCCAGCTGAAGGATGACAGGAAGGATCCGAAATTGATAGCAAATCTTGTCAAGGATGGCAACTTCGGTATGCCATACCTTCCGGAAAAACTTTATGCAGAGCTTCGCAGGTTATCCATGTTCAGAGATCAGCTGAATGAGGACAGAATCCGGACAATCAATCGGATGCACAGAGAAATGAAAATATATTTCCCGGAGTATAAGGATGCGTTGGGAAAAGTCGATGGTACATTCAGTCTGGAACTGTTGAAACAGGCACCATTCCCGGATGATCTGATAGCACTTGGTGAAGATGGAATAAGAAAAATCTGGCATGAAGCTAAGCTCAGAGGACGCGGCTATAGCAGAGCTGGAGAAATCTTACAGTATGCGAAAGCAAGTGTTGGGATTAAGGATGGAGCCATTGCAGGCAAGACAGCTGTAAAGTGGTTTGTACAGAAAGTCCTGGAACTGGATGATGAACTTGTTGTTATAGAGAATCAGATTAACCAGAAATGTCAGGAAATACCGCATGCCTGCAACATTCTGGAGATTTCAGGAATCGGAGAAAACACGCTTTCCGGAATCCTTGCAGAGATGGGAGATATTTCGAGATTTGATGATGTTAAGGAAATACAAAAATTAAGTGGATTAGGTCTTGTAGCATGCAGCTCAGGAAAGCATAAAGGAGAAACCAAAATCAGTCACAGAGGACGCAAACGACTCAGATATTGGTTATTCCAGGCGGCAAAGTCAGCAGTGGCACATGCGGAGGAATTCAAAGAACTCCATATGTACTATACGACGAGAGCCAATAATCCGCTTAAAAAGATGCAGTCATTGATTGTGATAGCCTGCAAGCTTCTGAGGATAATCTACACGATACTGAAGAAAGGCACGGCCTATGATCCGAAGAAGATGTTGATGGACATCAGACGGCCGGAAAAGAAGGAAGCGATTGCAGCATAAGACAATCGACAGCATTATTTATTCCAGAGCCTTGCCGGGTTCCGGATGATTCCGAAATCGGGCAGGGTTCTGGAAAGAAACCCGATAACGATGGAGTGCAACAGGCACTGCAGTGCAACAGGCACTGCATCAGCACAATGACCAGCAGGTAACGAAACAGGGTGATGCGTCCACGGAATATCCGTACCCTGTGGAATGGGCAGGTCAGTAAAATCAAAATACAAACAAGAGCTGTAGCTTGCAGTAGTTTACTCCGTAGGGCAATGACCCTGTTAGAAAGCTTAGCGAGCACTCGGTGTATGAGCAGGTGGGACGAAGGAAGTTGGGACACGATCCCTTTAGACACGGAAGGTTCACCATCATAGTTAACAGAGGATTTATAGCCTTTATAAAGCAAGACAAT
>ONHG01000034.1 GCA_900317585.1 uncultured Lachnospiraceae bacterium
CAAGAACTTACAAGAGATACCAATAATAATGGTATCAATAGATGAACAGAATAGGTATGCCGACTTCGTCAAACAAGTCGACAAATCAAAAGTTGCAGTTCAGAAAGCATTGGATGAAACACAAATATTGTTTGATAGTTTAATGCAGAAATATTTTGGATAAGAAACAAAGTAATATAGGAGCCTTTATGGATGTAAATAGTACCTTTGAAAAAACAGGAATAAAATGTAAAGTATTACAGGAAATTATCCAGCTAGCGAAGAAGAATTGTGTTGAAAAAGTAATTCTTTTTGGTTCAAGAGCGCGAGGAGATTTTAAAGAGCGAAGTGATATAGATTTGGCATTTTGCGGTGGTAGCAGTAGTCATTTTATTTTGGATGTAGACGAAACAACTTCAACGTTGTTGGAATTTGATATAGTGGATTTGGATAAGCCTGTAAGAAAAGAATTGTTGGAATCAATAAAAAGAGAGGGGGTAGTGCTATATGAAAAAATTTGAGAATTTTAAGGCAGCATTAGTCAATTTGAACGATATTTTTTCTTATAAAGAACCATATGGAAATGTGGAAATTGCTGGCATGGTAGGATTATATGAAATCTGTTTTGAACAATCATGGAAGGCGATGAAAGAACTATTAGAGAATTTTGGTTATGCGGAGGGCGCAACAGGATCGCCAAGAACAATTTTAAAAACAGCTTACAAGGCGGGAATGATTAGTGATGAAGAATTATGGCTGGATGCATTGGTTTCGAGAAATAATGTTGCACACGCATATAATCAGGCAATTGCAATGGATATTATACGTCAAACCAAAGAAAAGTATTATGATATGTTTATACAATTAGAGAAGAAAATAGAACAGGATTGGCTATAGTAGAGCATATCGCAAGTAAAATTTTATTATGGATTATTCACAGGCTGCATAAATACAATTGCCGGAATAAATTGCATTTATGCAGGAGAAGGATGTTGGTATTTCGAAAGGAGATATCAACATGGAAGAAAAAATAGTTAAAGTTTTAAATGTAATGTCAGAGTATTTATCAATAGCTCAGATGAAAAAATTACAGGAAGTCATTCTACAAACATTTGCAGAAAATGAAGCAGAGAAAGCAGAGATTGCAAATGATAAATTTTTGGAAATGTTTCTTGATGCAAAAACTATAGAGGGGTGTTCAGAACGAACAATAAAGTATTATAGGGAAACATATTTGTCAGATTATCAAAAGCTCAATAATTGCTCCAATGTCACAATTGATAATGTTAGAAGAAATATCTCAAGCTTCTTTTCATGGCTCGAGGAAGAGGATTATATTCTTAAAAGTCCTATGCGCAGGATTCATAAGATAAAGACCAAAACAGTTGTAAAAAGCGTGATTTCTGATGAGGGAATAGAGAAGCTTCGAGATAATTGTAATGAAAAGAGAGATTTGGCAATCATAGATCTTTTATATTCTACCGGAATAAGAGTTGGTGAATTGGTAAATCTGAATATAGATGATATTGATCTTGAAGGACGTGAGTGTATCGTTTATGGAAAAGGTGATAAAGAGCGCAGAGTATATTTTGATGCAAAAGCAAAAGTACATCTAAAGGATTATATTGATACCAGAACTGATAAAAACAAAGCCTTGTTTGTAACGTTGGATGCACCACATGACAGACTTAAGATAAGTGGTGTTGAGATTCGATTGCGAAAACTCGGGAGAAAACTGTCCTTAGAGAGAATACATCCGCATAAATTCAGGCGTTCAATGGCGACGAGAGCTATTGATAAGGGAATGCCGATTGAACAAGTTCAAAAGATACTTGGACATTCCCAAATTGATACTACCATGCAGTATGCAATGGTTAATCAGAATAATGTTAAAACTGCCCATCAGAAGTATCTTGCTTAGTAAAAATGAGAAAAGGAATGAAAGTATGTTTTGCCAAGCTATTGCGAATGTATCATTAATGGCAGAATTGTTTAATAATGATTTTCTGCATAGTGAATATTATAATTGTATGGATTGGTCATGTGGTACAGTCAATCAGCATAATTTTCAGGAAATATTAAGTATATCGGGACTTGGAAATCCAGCAATGTTACAAATGTTTATGTACTCCCTTTTGGTAATGCCAAAAGAATTATTAGGGACTGATTTTTGTAAGGATAAGTTTAACGAGGAAGTGATTAAGTATGTAACAGACTATTCATCTACATACCCAAATGAGACAAATAAGGAAGATGTAAATTATTATCGTCATATTAGAAACGCTATTGCACATTCAAAATGTGATTATAGTGAAAGTGATGGGAAAAGTTATGTGACATTTAAGGATAACGATACTAGAGATAATTCTAAACATTGCGAAATCAAAATGCAAACTGGGGATGTTGGGCGTTTGTTTGAATTTCTCATGACTGAACTTATGAAAGTTTTAAATAATACTATTAATGTGGATTTGTAGGGATGATTGTATGGATATGATGTATGTAGAAGATTGCTGTGAAATACTTGATTCAATGAGAGTACCAATCACAGCATCTGATAGAGAAGAGGGAGAATATCCTTATTATGGGGCAAATGGTATTCAAGACCATGTTGCAGATTATATTTTTGATGATGAGTTAGTGTTACTGGCAGAGGATGGAGGAAACTTTGGTTCAAAAGAAAGGCCCATTGCTTACAGAGTTTCTGGGAAGTGCTGGGTGAATAATCATGCTCATGTTCTAAAACCAAAGGCGGGATTGGATGCAGATTACTTATGCTATTCTCTTATGTTTTACAAGGTTGAAGGAATGGTTAATGGTGCTACAAGACAGAAACTTACTCAAGCTGCTATGAGAAAAATGAAAATTCCGTCTAGAAGCATGAAAGAACAGTTATATATTGTTGATGAGTTGAATCGTATTCTTAAGATAAAAGAGCAACGACAGCAAGAATTAACTCTATTAGATGACCTCATCAAAGCCCGATTTGTCGAGATGTTTGGAACACCATATGTGAACGAAAAAGGTTTTCCGATGTTGACTGTTGATGATGTTATTGAGTTTACTGGTGGAGCTCAGCCTGATAAGAAATACTTTGAATATGAACCAACAGAAGATAATATTCGTTTGATTCAGATTAGGGATTATAAGACTGATAATTATATTACATATATTCCAAAATCAATGGCTAAAAGATTTTGCGAAGCAGATGATATTATGATTGGTCGATACGGACCACCTATTTTTCAGATTCTTAAAGGTATTGAAGGTTCATATAATGTAGCTCTTATGAAGGCGACACCAAAGATAGGTAATAAGGAATTCATAAGATATTTCCTTAAGCAAGAGTGCTTATTCAATTATTTGGATGGATTATCACAGAGAACTGCTGGACAGAGTGGAATAGAGATGCCAGCACTTAAAGCATATCCATTCCCTTATCCGCCTATTGAACTTCAAGAACAGTTTGAACAGTTCGCAAACCAAGTCGACAAATCAAAATTTGATACTATGACCTTCGCCCCAATATATGCTATAATAAACCTATATTTACACGCTCATTTTTATCAGGGAAGGAGATGAGCAATACACGCTCATTTTTATCAGGGAAGGAGATGAGCAAGCATGACTGAATCACTTAAACTACCGGTGGGAATAGAGAGCTTTGAGGAGATTCGTTAAGACGGATATTACTATGTCGATAAGACAAAGCTTATTGAACAGTTGGTTGACAGCCGGGGAAAAGTCAACCTTTTTTCCAGACCGCGTCGTTTTGGCAAGACTCTCAACATGAGTATGCTCAAATCTTTCTTTGAAATTGGAGCAGCTTCTGAATTATTTGATGGTCTTTATATATCGCACAACAAAAAACTGTGTGATGATAATATGGGTAAATATCCTGTGATATTTCTGTCTTTAAAGAATGTGGAAGGACTCGATTTTCAAGCAGCAAAGTATCAGATGATAGAGATAATTGCAAAGGAAGCTAAGAGATTTGTATATTTGAAGCAGAGTGACAGGCTGGACATTGACGATAAGTCGGCATATGCTTCTTTAATCCGATTAGAGGATGGCAGATATGAAATGAGAGATGAGGCACTGTATGCTTCGCTTCAAACTTTATCTGAGCTGTTATATAAGCATCATGGCAGAAAAACGGTTATTTTAATAGATGAATATGATGTTCCACTGGATAAGGCATTTCAAAATGGCTATTATAAAGAGATGGTTTCTTTGATACGTGCCATATTCGGAAAAGCATTAAAGACAAATGAGGCATTGGATTTTGCTGTCTTAACAGGTTGTCTTCGCGTTTCAAAAGAAAGTATTTTTACAGGATTGAATAATTTCAAGATTTTATCTATTACTGATACAAGATTTGATGAACACTTTGGATTTACGGATGAGGAAGTAGAGCGTTTGCTGGCATTTTATCATGTGGAAAACAGGTTTGCGGAGACAAAGGAATGGTATGATGGTTATCATTTCGGAAATGTCGATGTATACTGTCCGTGGGATGTAATCAATCATGTTGACCGAATAAAAGATGATCCAATGGCAGAACCGGAAGCGTATTGGATTAATACAAGCGGAAATGAGCTTGTTAAGAGGTTTATAGATAAGGCTGGTAAGACAACCAGAAATGAAATTGAGCGTTTGATCGCGGGAGAAGCCATAGACAAGCAAATCCGTCTGGATATGACCTATGACGAAATAGACAATAATATTGATAATCTATGGAGTGTTCTGTTTACAACAGGTTATCTGACATATACAAAGATAAGTGAGGACAAAAAATATAGCCTCGTAATTCCGAACAAGGAGATTAAAGAAGTATTTAAGCTGCAGATACAGGAGTGGTTTAGAAATGAAATATTTTCCAATACCGAGCAGTTGCAGGACTTTTGGAAGGCTTTCAAAGATGGAAATACACAGATAATGGAAATGTATTTAAACAAGGTGCTGAGCAATTCGGTGAGCGTTTTTGACACAAAAGCGAGAAATGAGGAAAAGGAAAAATCCTGTGAAAAAGCTCTGAAACAGATAAAGGATAGAAGATATCAGGAATATCTGTTAAATAATGACAGACAGAATATCATGTATTATGGAATTGCATTTTGCAGGAAGAGATGCAAAGTGCTTGTAGAAAGATAAAAGGGGTGATTGCATGGAAACAAATTTTGATTACCTTTTAAAGAAAGAAGAATACGTAGATTTTGCAAAGCAGGCGGTTGAAGCAGAAAAAAGTTTATCCATTTCACCGGCTACTTGTGCCATTTTGTCGAGGCGTGCACTTGAGCTTGCAGTGAGGTTTGTTTTCTCATATGACGCGGAGCTTTCGCTTCCGTACAGAGATAATGTATCAAGTCTCATTCATGAGCCGACGTTTAGAAGGATTATTGAGCCAAGGCTGTTTCCAATGCTCAAATATACTATTCATCTGGGAAATGTTGCAGTTCATACCAACAACAATATAGGCAGGGATGAAGCAATAATAGCGCTTCGTGATTTGTTTGAGTTTTGTGATTGGATTGATTATTCGTATTCGAAGGAATACGATGAGAAAACCTATGATGAGTCTATTCTTGCAAGCGGTAATGAAAAGCGTATAAAGGCTGATGAGCTCATGAAGCTGTATGAGAGCCTAAGCAGTAAGGATAAAAAGCTCGAGAGCGTATTGAAGGAGAATGAAGAGCTTCGCGAGCAGATGGCAAAGAAGCGTAGTCAAAATGTAAAGACAAGGGAGTTCCATGTAGATACGATAAGCGAGACAGAAACTCGCAAGAGATATATAGATGTTGCCTTAAAGGAGGCAGGCTGGGTTATTGGCAGAAATGTCACGGAGGAGGAGCTGGTTACTGGAATGCCGAACAGCACAGGAACAGGGTATGTGGATTATGTTCTTTGGGGAAAGGACAATCTGCCACTTGCTGTGGTGGAGGCTAAAAAGGCTTCTGTGGATGCTATGGTAGGAAGCCAGCAGGCGAAGCTGTATGCTGACTGTTTGCAAAACAAATACAATAGACGCCCTCTTATTTTCACAACAAATGGATTTGAATTTTTCTATACGAATGATTATATGGGATATCCAAGGCGTGAGGTTTCAGGCTTTTTCACACAGGAGGAGCTGCAGCTTGAGATGGATGGACGCACTTCAAGGATTCCGCTTGAAAATATACGGATAAGTGATGATATTACCAACAGACCGTATCAGAAAGAGGCTGTAACCGCAGTCTGCGATGCCATCACAAATAAGCACCGCAAGATGCTTATAGTGCAGGCCACAGGTTCAGGAAAGACAAGAGTGAGCATTAGTATTGTTGATGTATTAAGGCGTCACAATTATGTGAAAAATATTCTGTTCCTCGCAGACAGAAAAGCTCTTGTGAAGCAGGCAAAAAACAATTATACGAATCTGCTTTCTGATTTGTCATGCTGTAATCTGCTTGACAATAAAGACGACCCTGAGTCATGCAGGATGATTTTTTCTACATATCCGACGATGATGAATGCCATAGATGAGAGGAAAAACAAATATGGTGAGAAGCTCTTTAGTCCGGGACATTTTCAGCTCATAATCTGCGATGAAGTACACCGCAGCATTTACAAAAAATATCAGGAAATATTTGAGTATTTTGATGCGATGTTACTTGGTATGACTGCCACTCCAAAGAATGAAATCGACAAAAACACATATGGAGTCTTTGACCTTGAAAGAGGAGTTCCGACATTTGCGTATGAGCTTGAAAAAGCTGTGGAAGAGGGCTATCTGGTCAATTATTCTACACTGGAATATAAGTCAAAAATAATGGAAAGCGGTATTCACTATGATGAGCTGTCAGATGAGGAAAAAGAAGAGTATGAGGATACATTTTCTGATGATGACACTGTAGGTGATGATATATCAGGAGAGGCCGTAAATACATGGCTTTTTAACGCGGATACAATTGATAAGGTTTTAAGAGAGCTTATGGAAAAGGGCTTAAAAATTGAGGGTGGAGACAAGCTTGGCAAGACAATAATTTTTGCCAAAAACTCTTTGCATGCGCAGGCAATAGTCGAGCGTTTCAATAAGCTTTTTCCGGAATATGGAGGAGACTTCATAAAGCGGATAGATTATAGTATAAAGTACAGTGATTCATTGATAGATGAGTTTAGCACAAGTGATAAAATGCCACAGATAGCAGTATCTGTTGATATGCTCGACACAGGAATAGATATTCCGGAGATTTTGAATCTTGTATTTTTTAAGAAGGTAAAAAGCTATGCCAAGTTCTGGCAGATGATTGGAAGGGGAACCAGGCTTTGCCCTAATCTGCTTGGAGAGGGTATGGACAAAGAAAGATTTCTCATATTTGATTTCTGTAACAATTTTGAATATTTCCGCGTGAACAAAAATGGAGCGGAGAATGGCATAACAGAATCACTCAATGAGAAAATATATAACACAAAAGCCCAGATTGTCAGAGAGCTTCAGGCACCGGTATACAGTAGTGATGAGGTATACGCTGATTACAGAAAAAGTCTTGTGGATGATTTAAAGGAAGATGTAATTAGCTTAAATGACGATAGCTTTATGGTGAAAAGACATCTGCGTTATGTAGAGTTTTTCAGGGCTTCATCATCGTGGGATAATCTGGAGACAATAGAGATTTCGGATATCAGGGAGCATATTGCACCTCTTATCAGGCCTAAAAAGGAAGATGAGCTGGCGCGAAGATTTGACTATCTGGTATACAGTATAGATCTTGGACTGTTGCAAAGCAAAAGCATACAAAGTCCGGTGAATATAGTGGTTCAGACCGCAGAAAAGCTGTCTGCCAAATACTCAATCCCACAGGTGGAAAAGAAAAAGGAGATTATCGAAAAGGTCCAGACAAATGAATTTTGGGATAAAGTCACTATAATAGAGCTTGATACAGTAAGAGAAGCTTTAAGAGGTCTGTTGCAGTACCTTGACAGACAGGTACGGCCAATATACTATACAAATTTCACGGACTCTATAACAGAGGGTACACCGGGTGAACCTTTATATGGCGGAAATGACTTTAAAAATTATCGTAAAAAAGTCGAATTTTACCTGAAAGAGCATAGTGACAAATTGTCAGTGTATAAGCTGAAAAACAACAAAAAGCTGACAGAAACGGATCTAAGGGAATTGGAACGAATCCTGTGGACAGAGCTTGGTTCAAAGGAAGATTATATAAAGGAATACGGAGAGACACCGATAGGCAGATTAGTACGAAAAATAGTCGGTGTAGATAGAGCGGCAGTAAACGAAGCCTTCAGTTGTTTTATGTCAGAAGAGCGCTTGAACATAAATCAGATGAGATTCGTAAATCTGATAGTGGACTATATAGTAGCAAATGGAAATATCGAAGATAATAAAGTATTGATGGGTGAACCATTTAAATCAGTTGGAAGTATCACAACTCTTTTCAAAGATGATATGAGTACCGCAAAACAGATAATGGAGATAGTGAATCAGATAAGGCGTAACTCCGAAGAAATTGCCTGATGTATAGCGAAGCTGTTTAGATACTGTAGATTTATGCACATGAAACACAGAAAAATGGAAGAGGTACAGAAATGTACCTCTTTTTTTGAGCTTATATATTAGCGTTTCCTGCAGACAGGTTGTGGAAGCATAATAAATTTGCAAAAATTATAATTAATTCTATAAAGTACTTGACATAGTTACTAAGAGTTACTATAATAAGTACATAAAGTAAATATGAGAAACACAGAAAGTAATTATAGGAGTTAAACACATGAATAAAGTAGATGTAAATGGATTAACAGAACGGGAGTTTTTAGCAGAATATAAGCCGGGCGATTATGACAGACCATCGGTTACAGTTGACATGATGGTGCTTCGTATGAAGGAAGACTTAAGCTGTATGCAGGTGCTTCTGATAAAGAGAAAGGCTCATCCAGAGATAGACAAATGGGCGCTTCCAGGCGGATTTATTAACATAAAGGAATCAGCATATGAAGCAGCGTGCAGGGAGCTTAAAGAGGAAACAGGTCTTACAGACATTTATCTTGAGCAGCTCTATACCATGAGCCAGCCGGACAGGGACCCGCGTATGAGAATTATTGATATTGCATATATTGCACTGCTTCCATATGGATATGAGCAGTCTGCCGTTGCAGGTGATGACGCAAAGGATGCCAGATGGTTCGATGTGAAATTTGCAGATGAAAAACTTGAGTTTGCAAACGACTTGATTAAAATTGAATACTCCCTCAAGTCTGAGAAATTTAAAAACGGTGTAATCACAGTGGAAAACTTTGTTCCGGTCAGCGTATCAGACGAAAAGCTTGCTTTTGACCATGACCAGATTATACTGGAAGGACTTATGAGGATAAGGAATAAGGCTGAGTATACAGGCATTATGTTTAACCTTGTGCCGCGTGAGTTTACCATTCCGGACCTACTTAAGGTGTTTGAGGTTCTTTTAGGAAAGGAAGTTCATCCAAAGGTGTTCCGTGAGAAGATTGCAGGACAGCTTGTTTCACTTGACAGGTCGCAGAGACCTATTGTCGGAAGAAAACCGGCTGCTGTGTACAGATATGTTGACCTTAACATGGATGAACGTAAACTGGTTAAAGTGCAGAAGAAATATAAAAACGGTGTGATACTCACAAGGGCACAGCCAGTCCATAACGGACACCTGAACATGATAAAACAGGCCGCATCGGAGTGCGAAAATCTGCTTGTTGTGATAGGCAGTGCAAACAAAAGCTATACAAAGAGAAATCCGTTTCCAATCGAATACAGAAAAAGACTTGTTGAAAACGTACTGCAGGAAGAGGATTTAAGCGGTGCAGATGTAAAGGTTATGACCTTATCAGACTGGAGCATGGAGGATGCAGCCCGGTATGTAAAGGAATGGGGTTCTTTCTTCTATTACAACATAGCTAATGAAATTGGAGAGAAAAGCTTTACATTCTATTACAACGACGACCCGAAGATTGCGGAAAACTGGTTTACAGATGATATTTTAAAGAATGTGACCATCAGAAACCTTGGCAGAAGCGATATTGAGATTTCAAGTACAATGATCAGAGATTTGCT
Source organism: uncultured Lachnospiraceae bacterium (assembly GCA_900317585.1). Lineage (GTDB taxonomy): Bacteria > Bacillota > Clostridia > Lachnospirales > Lachnospiraceae > Roseburia. The sequence goes on from ONHG01000034.1 coordinate 10,061, forward strand.
GTATAAGAAAGATTATGACAAAGTCAGGGATCTGGTTCCACGATGGATGTGGAAGGATTTAAAGCAGCTTGGAAAAATCCTTATGGATGCAACAAATGATGACTATATGATGTAGGAGGAAATGATTATGGCAAAGAAAATTTTAGTAGTAGTGGATGCACAGAATGACTTTATTACGGGAGTTCTTGGAAACAAGGAGTGTAACGTGGCAACAAATGTTATTGCAGATGAAATCAGGTCAGGAAAATATGATGACGTGATATTCACAAGGGATACGCATGATGAAAACTATCTGAATACTCAGGAGGGAAGAAAGCTTCCGGTAGCTCACTGTATTAAAGGGACAAACGGATGGGAAGTAGACGCTCGTCTTAAAGCTGCAATGAAGGAGCGTGGAGTTGACTGTGACGATATGACTTATATTGACAAGCCGACGTTTGGCAGCAAAGAGCTTGGCGAACTGCTTGCGGGATATGACAACAGCGATACAGAGATTTATTTCTGCGGATTCTGCACGGGAATATGCGTAATCAGCAACGTAGCGATTGCAAAGACGTTCTGTAAAGATGCAGAGGTGTACGTGATAGAAAATGCCTGTGCCTGCGTAACGCCTGAAAGTCATAAGACAGCAATAGAAGCAATGAAGATGATTCAGGTCAATATTATATAGAAAGTCATTTATTAAAAATGTTTCTGACATACTAATAGCGTAAGAAATGGGAGGAGAATATTATGAAATTAAACCAGATAATCACAAGTCTTTTAGAGACTGATATGTATAAATTCAGCATGGGTCAGACAATATTCCATCAGTTTACGGATTACAAGACCACATGGACATTCAAGTGCAGAAATGAAGATGTGCATTTTACACCGGAAATGGTGCAGGAGATAACAGAACAGATTAAGGCTTTCTGTAAGCTTCGGTTTACAGAGGATGAGCTTGCATATCTTGACAATATCAAATGGATCAAAGGCTCTTATGTTGATTTTCTTCGTCTCTGGCAGCCGCGTTTTGAGGATTTTGAGATAGGAACAGATGCACCTTGTGGCTTGTCTATCGAGGCAAAAGGAACATGGCTTAACACTTCAATGTATGAGATTCCGACACTTGCCATTGTAAATGAAGTGTATTTCAGAATGGCATATGACTATGATAAGCTGCTTGACAGCTTTAAGAAGCGTCTGGATGCAAAGTATGAGAATTTAAAGAACGGACACTGGTACGCGGGTACATTCTCAGAGTTTGGTCTCAGAAGAAGACTTTCTGCTGAAGCGCAGGAGCTTGCAGTGCAGAAGTTCGCACATTTAAACGACACCCTGCACAGTTCATCAAAGTTTGTCGGCACATCAAATGTGTATCTTGCAAAGAAGTACGGACTTACACCTGTAGGCACCATGGCTCATGAGTGGATTATGTGTACAGGACAGGGCAATCACAGGCACAATCCGGCATATTCAAACTGGTATGCTCTCGATGCATGGGTTAAGGAGTATGGAGTATTAAACGGTATTGCGCTTACTGACACAATCACAACAGACTGTTTCCTGCGTGATTTCCAGCTGACCTATGCGACACTTTTCTCAGGAGTGCGTCATGACAGCGGAGACCCGTATGAGTGGGGTGAAAAGATGATTGCTCATTACAAGAGCCTTGGAATTGACCCTAAAACAAAGACACTTTTATTCAGCGACAGTCTTGACTTTGAGCGTGCTGACAAGCTCTACAGACATTTCTGCAAGGAAACAAATGTAGCTTTCGGTATCGGTACATACTTAAGTAATGATACAGATGTTCCTGCACTCAATATCGTCATGAAAACCACAATATGCAATGGTATGGATGTAGCGAAGATTTCTGATACACCCGGCAAGGGGATGTGCAAAAATCCGGATTATGTGGATTACTTAAACCGCTGCATTGATTACAGGATGAAAAATGACCGCTAGGAGGAAATGTCATGAATACAGGATTTTACCGTGTTGCCGCATCGTCCCCTGAGATTTATCTCGGGGACTGCGTGAACAATGCTGACAATATCATACACATTGCACAGTCACTTGCAAAAAAGGATGTGCAGCTTGTGGTTTTTCCGGAGCTGTGTATTACGGGATATAGCTGTGCAGACATGTTTTTGAGAAAAGAACTGCTCGCGCAGGCTCAGCAAGAACTGGACAGGATTAAAACAGCATTGCAGGATTTAAGCATCCTTGTATGCGTGGGACTGCCGATAGAAGATGAAGCTGGCAGACTTTTCAACTGTGCTGCATATGTACACAACGGAGAAATTGTTGGAATTGTGCCAAAAACATATATTCCTAACTATGGCGAATTTTATGAGAAACGCTGGTTTACAAGCGCAGACAAGAGATTATCAGATGAGATTACTTTAAATTATGTCGCAAACAGACCAACAGTACCTTTTTCTCCTAATATTATTATCAAGGATCTGAGAGGCGCAATTGTCGGTACTGAGATTTGTGAAGATTTATGGGTAAGTGCGCCTCCGAGCGGGGAGCTTTGCAAAGCCGGTGCAAATATCATTATAAATCCATCAGCAAGCAATGACGTAATCGGAAAAAGAGAATACAGGCGCAGTCTTGTGGCGATGCAGTCAGGAAGATGCCGTGCCGGATACGTGTATGCGTCAAGCGGTGCAGGAGAGAGCAGCACGGATCTGGTATTTTTCGGCCACTGCATCATAGCTGATAATGGCAGAATAGCTGGTGAGACGTCAGATTATTCAAAACGAATGAATAAAAAGGTATCAGAAGATGATGTGATGAGCTCTGGTTTTGTGATAAGTGAGATAGATATTGATCGCTGCATGAATGACCGCCACAGATACAACAGCGATTCATGGACTGATGTGCCGGATGTGATAAAAGTAATTTTAAATGGTGAAAACCGGATGAAGGATTATCAAATATGGCCAAAGAAAGTTAATCCGTATCCGTTTGTACCAAGTGATAAAAACAACCGAAAAAACCGCTGCATGGAGATTTTGTCGCTTCAGGCAAAAGGTCTGGAACAGAGACTCATATCCACCGGAATAAAAAAGGTTGTTCTTGGAATATCCGGCGGTCTGGACAGCACACTTGCACTTTTGGTATGCTGTGATGCATTTGATGCACTTGGCATTTCCAGGAAAAATATCTATGGTATTACAATGCCGGGATTTGGAACTACATCTACTACAAAGACAATTGCTGACAGGCTTATGGAAGAATTTGGTGTGACAGCCGTGGAAGTTAATATTGAGGCTGCATGCAGACAGCACATGAAGGATATAGGACATCCGGATGATGTTTTTGACGTGACATATGAAAACATTCAGGCTAGAGAGCGTACACAGGTATTGTTCGATTATGCAAACATGGTAGACGGACTTGTAATCGGTACAGGTGACATGTCAGAGCTTGCGCTTGGCTGGTGCACCTACAACGGCGACCATATGAGCAATTATGCTGTAAACTGCAGTGTGCCAAAGACACTTGTTAAATACATTGTACAGGCTTATGCCAGCGAGTGCGCGTCAACAGATGAAATGAAAAATGTGCTTTGCGAAATAGCAGACCTGCCTATTTCCCCTGAACTACTGCCGCCGGATAAAGACGGTAACATAGCACAGAAAACAGAGGAGAGCATCGGCAAATATGACCTTCATGACTTCTTCCTTTATCATTTTCTGCGTAATGGAGAAAGCCGGGAGCGGATATTAAAACTTGCAGAGATTGCTTTTGCAAATGTAAGTAAGGGTGAAATAGAAAAGACTCTGGAAATATTCTTTACGCGTTTCAGACAGCAACAGTTTAAGCGTTCATGCATACCTGACGGACCAAAGGTTGGAACTGTTTCATTATCTCCTAGAGGTGATCTGAGAATGCCAAGCGATATGGTGGAATTGTATTAGGCCGAAGTGCAAAAAGATAAAAGAAATATTAGCTAACCACAAATGAACATCCAGTCACAGCGTAAGAAAACCGGGAGACCGGGAACGCAGCCGGGGGATGGCACCCCCTCATGTGCGCTAACGCTTTGCTGTTAAGATTCTGTACGAATTATGCTTATAGTGTTTCTATGCTTGACGAAACCGGCTTTTATGCGCCGTCCATGGCGCATAACACCTTGCCCAGCCATCCATGGCTGGGCATTTCTGTGTTTCATGTGCATAATTCTACAGTATCTAAACAGCTTCGCTAGTCGCTTACATGAGGGTGTGCCATCCCCCGGCCGCGTTCCCGGTCTCCCGGTTTTCGTAGTCATGCCATGACACTGAATTACGCAGTCTTTCCGGTATAAAGCTGATAATACTTTCCCTTCTTTGCAATCAGCTCATCATGACTTCCCCTTTCAATAATGCGTCCCTGCTCCAAAACCATAATGCAGTCGCTGTTTCTGACAGTAGAAAGCCTGTGTGCGATAACAAATGTAGTGCGGCCATGCATGAGCTTATCCATGCCGTCCTGAACAATACGCTCGGTACGTGTATCAATTGAGCTTGTAGCCTCATCGAGGATGAGCACAGGCGGATTGGCGATAGCGGCACGCGCAATGGCTAGAAGCTGGCGCTGGCCCTGGCTTAGGTTTGCACCGTCACCTGTCAGTACAGTATTGTAGCCGTCAGGAAGCTGGCGGATAAACGTATCGGCGTTTGCCAGGCGGGCAGCTGCGTATACTTCATCATCTGTGGCATCAAGCTTGCCGTAGCGGATGTTTTCCATGACAGTAGCTGTGAAAAGGTGGGTATCCTGCAAAACAATGCCAAGAGAGTGGCGCAGATCAGCCTTTTTAATCTTGTTTATATTGATGCCGTCATATCTTATCTTGCCGTCTGCTATATCGTAGAAGCGGTTGATAAGGTTAGTGATGGTAGTCTTTCCAGCTCCGGTGGTGCCAACAAAGGCAATCTTCTGACCGGGTGATGCAAAAAGATTCACATCGTGCAGTACAATTTTCTCAGGCACATATCCGAAATCCACATCGTCAAATACCACATCGCCCTCAAGTTTTTTGTAGTCCACAGAGCCGTCAGCCTGATGAGTATGCTTCCATGCCCATAAGCCGGTGCGTTCATGGGTTTCGGTAAGTTTTCCGTTTTCTTCCTTAGCATTTACCAATGAGACATAGCCTTCGTCAGTCTCAGGCGTTTCGTCGAGCAGAGAGAAGATACGGTCACATCCGGCAAGCGCCATGATGATACTGTTGAACTGCTGGCTGACCTGCGAGATAGGCATGTTAAAGCTCTTGTTAAAGGTCAGAAAGCTCGCAAGCTTACCAAGGGTCAGACCGCCAAAGCCTGAAAGAGCCATAACACCGCCGGCAAGAGCGCAGAGCACGTAGCTTAGATTTCCAATCTGTGCGTTTACAGGACCGAGCATGTTGGAGTACATGTTGGCATTGTAGGCACTTTCAAAGAGTTCATCGTTTATTTTGTCGAAGGCTTCAATATTTTCCTGCTCGTGGGTAAATACCTTGACCACTTTCTGTCCGTTGAGCATTTCCTCGATGAAGCCGTTAACCTTGCCGAGGTCGCGCTGCTGCGCAAGGAAATAGCGGCTGGAGAAGCCTGCAAATTTCTTTGTCACGACTGTTGTTACGATTACCATCACGATAGTTAGTACGGTGAGCGGAATATTTAATATGACCATTGAAACAAAAACGCTCACAACAGTGATAGCACTGTTAAGTATCTGCGGAAGACTCTGGCTGATGAGCTGGCGGAGTGTATCGATATCGTTTGTATAAATTGACATGATATCGCCGTGCGCATGTGAGTCAAAGTATCGGATTGGCAGATCCTGCATATGGGAAAAGAGCTCAACACGCAGGTTCTTAATGGTGCCCTGTGATACGTAAATCATTATTTTGCTGTATGCAAACGTACTGATGACGCCGATGCCGTAGAATACGGTGACCCTTCCCATTGCTGCAAGGAGTGGTCCGTAGTCGGGACTTCCTGTCTTAAGCAGTGGTACTATATAGTCATCAATCAAATTTTTGGTAAACATGGTTCCCTGCACATTTGCAAGTACACTGACAAAGATACATATCACAACAATTATGCAGGCCGGTAAATATTTCTTGAAAATAAATCCCATGAGGCGCGCAAAAAGCTTACCGGGATTTTTAATTTTGGGTTTTGGACCTTGTGGTCCTCTTGGTCCTGGCATCAGGCAGCACCTCCTTCATCAAAGTCTCCTCCGCCGTTTGTCTGGGAATCGTAAACATCGCGGTAGATTTCATTATTTTTAAGCAGATTTTCGTGAGTGTCAAAGCCGTCCACTTTTCCGTCATTCATCACAATGATACGGTCAGCATCCATGACTGATGAGATACGCTGTGCGATGATGAGCTTAGTGGTTCCCGGTATTGTTTTTGCGAGGGCAGCACGGATTTTTGAATCTGTTGCTGTATCCACAGCCGAGGTGCTGTCATCGAGTATGAGTATCCTTGGCTTTTTAAGCAGAGCTCTTGCGATACACAGACGCTGCTTCTGGCCACCGGATACGTTGGTTCCGCCCTGCTCTATGTAGGTGTTGTACTTGTCAGGGAAGGACTCGATAAAATCATCGGCGCATGCCATTTTGCAGGCTTCAATACACTCATCTGTGGTAGCATTTTTGTCACCCCAGCGCAGATTTTCGAGTATGGTGCCCGAGAAAAGCACGTTCTGCTGGAGCACGACAGCTACCTTGTTTCTGAGAGTGTCCATGTCGTATTCACGCACATCGTGGCCTCCGACGATTACAGAGCCGGTGTCTGTGTCGTAGAGACGGCTTATCAGGTTTACAAGGGAAGATTTCGAGCTTCCGGTTCCCCCTATGATGCCGATGGTCTCACCTGATTTTATGTCTAGATTTATATCCGACAGAACCGGAGTTTCAGCGGTGTCTGAATATCTGAAGGTTACATGCTTAAAGCTTATGCTTCCGTCAGGCACATCGTAAAGCGGCTCCTTTGGATTGTGCAGTGTGCTCTGTTCATTTAATACCTCGCTGATTCGTCTTGCAGATGCGAGTGAGAGTGAAATCATTACAAAAATCATGGAGAGCATCATGAGGTGCATCAGAATATTCATGCAATAGGTGAGAAGAGCCATCAGATCACCTGTAGTGAGAGTGCTGCTTACCACCATATGGGCTCCGAGCCAGCTTATTAACAGGATGCAGGCATACACTGTAAACTGCATGAGCGGAGAGTTGTATACCACAAGGCTTTCTGCCTTCACAAATACGTCGTAGATATTCTGTGCTGCCTTTGAAAAACGTTTTTTCTCATAATCCTCACGGACGTATGCCTTTACAACGCGGATAGCGGATACGTTTTCCTGTACACTTTCATTCAGGTCATCATAGCGCTTGAAGGCTCTGTCGAAGTATTTCATGGCCGCCTTACTGATGAAAAGCAGTAAAGCTCCAAGCACAATGACAGCGATTAAGTATATTGTCGCAAGGCGAGGGCTGATGAAAAATGACATAGCCATCGCACATATTATGGACGCAGGGGCTCTCATAGCCATGCGAAGCAGCATCATGTAAGCATTCTGGATGTTGGTCACATCGGTTGTCATACGTGTGACAAGACTCGCGGATGAGAATCTGTCGATATTTGCAAAGGAAAAGGTCTGGATGTTGCGAAACATTGCAGCACGTAGATTCTTTCCAAAGCCCATGGCGGCCTTTGCACCATATTTTGCACCGAGACATCCTGTCAAAAGACCAAACAGTGCTGCGACGATCATCCACACACCCATGATATAGATATGCCTTGTGTCGCCCATATTGACACCGTTGTCGATGATTGATGCCATGAGAAGAGGGATTATGGTATCCACAGCCACCTCAAGCAGCATGAAAACAGGTGTTGCAATCGAAGCCCATTTGTATTCCTTTATTTGGGCACCTAGTGTTTTTAACATATGTTTTGTCCTTTCTTCTTATATTTTATATTTGATTAAAACAAACTTCCCACATTTATGGTAATGTGGCTAACTAAAAAAATACTTGCATTTAATTAGTTAGTGTGCTAACTATATTATAGATATACTTTTTTTATTGTCAAGAAAAATTTATGAAAGGATTTCAGATATGAAGGAGTTTACACCGGATAAATACTTAGGACACAAGATAAACCGCATCAGCAGGAACATAGACAGATATTTTGACAGAAAAAGGTGCAGTAAAACAGAGTGTATACCGCGAAGCCAGGGTATGATGATTGGATATATAATGGATAATCCGGGCCAAAATATATTTCAAAAGGATATCGAGGCAAAGTTTCATCTGTCAGGAGCCACAGTGACAAATATGCTTAAAAGTCTTGAAAAAAACGGCTATATCGTGCGCACACCTATGGAAAATGATGCAAGGCTTAAAAGGATTGAGCTGACGCAAAAAGCACTGGACCACGAAAACAGGGTGAGGGAAAATATAATGGGAATAGAGGAAGCCATGCACGAAGGTTTTTCTAAGGAAGAGTTTAACATGATGCTTGGCTTTTTGGACAGAGTGATTGACAATATGGAAAAGCTTAACAAGTAACAAAATAATTACAGAGTTGAAAAAGTAGCATAAATATTGTGGCTTTTTTTGTGCAATAAGTCAAAATGCTACAAAATATTGTTGAGCGTATTGACATAGCAACAATATCTTGTATAATTTAGATTGTCATCAAAAACAGATGCACAGATTTGTAATAAATAATATGACATTTTATATGTAGCTATATAGTAATCGTTTGGTGAGCAGCAGGCTTTATATTGCAGGGCTGTGATGCGAATTAAATGATTACATCTCATCTATAGCTGCATATTTTGTGCCATTACACATGATAAAATACATATATATGGTATGCGATGTAAATGATGATACTATATATAGTGTAGCGTATTTTGCAGCATTTAGTATACAGAGAGGAGAAATTTACATGAAAATCATCAAGCGAAGCGGCAGTGAGGACATATTTGATGCAGCTAAAATTGTAGCTGCCATTAGAAAGGCAAACGGTTCAGTGCTTGACTATGAGAAGCTTACTGCTGATCAGATTGAGGAAATTGCAAATAATGTGGAGACCGCATGTGAGAATATGAAGCGCTCTCCAAGCGTTGAGGAGATACAGGATATGGTAGAGAACCAGCTTATGAACAAGCGTGCCTTTACCGTAGCCAGAAACTACATCACTTACAGATACAAGAGGGCCATCGTCCGTAAGTCAAACTCTACGGACCAGCAGATTCTTAGCCTTCTTGAGTGCAATAACGAGGAGGTAAAGCAGGAAAATTCCAACAAGAATCCTACTGTAAACAGCGTACAGCGTGACTACATGGCAGGTGAGGTGAGCAAGGATATCACACGTCGTTTCCTGCTTCCTGAGGATATAGTGGAGGCTCATGAGAAGGGACTTATCCATTTCCATGATGCAGATTATTTTGCACAGCACATGCACAACTGCTGTCTGGTAAATCTTGAGGACATGCTTCAGAACGGTACGGTAATCAGTGAGACAATGATTGATACACCAAAGAGTTTTTCTACAGCCTGCAACATCGCTACCCAGGCTATAGCACAGATTGCCAGCTCACAGTATGGTGGACAGAGTATCTCGCTTGCACATCTGGCACCATTTGTACAGGTCAGCCGTGAAAAGTTCAGAAAGCAGGTGCGCAAGGAGTTTGAGAGCATTGGACTTGATCTGAATGAAGAAAAAATCAATGAGGTCGCAGAGCTCCGTGTCAAGGAAGAAATCAACCGCGGTGTGCAGATGATTCAGTATCAGGTCATCACACTCATGACTACAAACGGACAGGCACCGTTTATCACAGTATTCATGTACCTCAACGAGGTATCCGATCCGCAGACAAAGGCAGATCTTGCCGCAATCATTGAGGAGATGCTGCACCAGAGAATAAAGGGCGTAAAGAACGAAAAGGGTGTATATATCACACCGGCATTCCCTAAGCTCATATATGTGCTTGAGGATGATAATATCACAGAGGATTCAAAGTACTGGAATCTCACAGTGCTTGCGGCACAGTGCTCTGCAAAGAGAATGGTGCCTGATTATATTTCAGAGAAGGTCATGAAGGAGCTTAAGGACGGAGATGTGTATACATGCATGGGCTGCCGTTCATTCCTCACAGTGGACAGATGCTCACAAACAGCAGGCAATGTGGCACATGCCAAGAACTTTGATCCAAACAAGCGTAAATACTATGGACGTTTCAACCAGGGTGTTGTCACCTTAAATCTCGTTGATGTGGCATGCTCTTCAGAAAAGGATGAGGAAAAATTCTGGAAGATACTTGATGAGAGACTTGAGCTGTGTCACAGAGCACTTATGTGCAGACATAAGAGGCTTCTTGGTACCAAATCCGATGTGGCACCGATTCTCTGGCAGAACGGAGCACTTGCACGTCTGAAAAAGGGAGAGGTTATAGACCCATTATTATTTAACGGATACTCAACAATCTCACTCGGCTATGCAGGACTTTGTGAGTGTGTGCGCTACATGAAGGGTGTATCACACACAGAGCCAAAGGAAGGCACACCGTTTGCACTTAAGGTAATGCAGTACTTAAACGATGCATGTGAGCAGTGGAAAAAGGAGTCAAACATCGATTTCAGTATATATGGCACACCGCTTGAGTCTACCACCTATAAGTTCGCAAAGTGCTTACAGAAGCGCTTTGGTATCATCGAGGGTGTTACCGACAAGAACTACATCACAAACAGCTACCATGTGCATGTAACAGAGCAGATTAATGCATTTGACAAGCTAAAGTTTGAGTCCCAGTTCCAGAAGCTGTCTCCGGGTGGCGCTATCAGCTACGTTGAGGTGCCAAACATGCAGGACAATATCCCGGCAGTGCTTTCAGTAATGCAGTACATTTACGACAATATCATGTACGCAGAGCTGAATACAAAGAGCGACTATTGCCAGGTATGTGGCTACGACGGAGAAATCAAAATCGTAGAGGAAGAGGGCTCAGGCAAGCTTATCTGGGAGTGCCCGCATTGTGGCAACCGTGACCAGAACAAGATGAGTGTAGCCCGCCGTACATGCGGCTATATAGGCACACAGTTCTGGAATCAGGGAAGAACTCAGGAGATTAAAGAGCGAGTACTACATCTGTAGAAGGTAAAGGAGGATTTTGTTTATGACTAATGAAGAAATCTGGAATATTGGCCTTGAGGAGCGTACAGACGAGCTTTCAAAGCTGCAAAGCGAATATGACAGGCTCGACGTGGAGTGCCGCAAGGCGGAATTTGAAAAGGATATGTATGCACGTCTCAGGGACGTAAATAATGCAATGCTCTATAAGCAGAAATTCTCAGAAAAATACGAGAAATGTGCCAGGGCATCTGAAAAGCTTACGAAACAGAAGAATGCACTTGAGAATGAGATTAGTGTTCTGAAGAAAGAGATATATTATATTAATAGCTTGATGTAACATACGAATATGCCGTATGGCAGCTTTTGAAAATATTTCATAAGCTGCTGTACGGCTTTTTTATATATAGTACCGGGGAATTTATCCGGATGGAACAGCAACAGCAGGTCTTAAGGTATGGAATTACGTAAAGACAGGTGCAAAGGTAACAAAAATACAAAGAAAAACCTTGTATAAAAGTACTAAAAATAGTAAAATTGAATTAATTTAGTAAACTGTTTTCAAAGTGATGTATATTTGTATACAGTAAATACGATGCTTTATTGAAAGAAGGGATAAGGACAGCGCAGGAAGCCGGGGCATATGATGGATGAAAAAATAATAAATGAAAAGTTCCACAAATATGAAAAGATGCTTAGCAAGTCTAATATATCGGTCTATGAGTATTATCCAGCTACAGATACAGCAGTTAAGCTGGATGCCTCTTTAAATGTCGTAAGAAAAATCAGTCCATATATGAATGAAATCAACAGTGAAAGATGGCTGGATTTGCAGGAACAAAGCAGGTATGTCCAGTTTTTAAGAGGCATGAGTAACGGAAATATTGAGATACAATATGCTGATGATGATGGAAACATGACGCTTAAAAGCATCAGAAAGCTTTACATGGTAGATGAGACTACAGGTGAGGAATATCTGCTGATTACCAAAAAGGACGTCACAAAACAGAAAAATACAGAGAGAAAATACCGAGAGCAGGCCCAGAGAGATTCAATGACTAAGCTTTACAACCGAGTCAGTGGCAAGGAAATAGTGGAAAGCTATCTTGATAGGAAAAATCCGTATGAGTCCTGTGGCATGCTTGTTATGGATGTTGATTATTTTAAGGGTGTCAATGATTCGTATGGACATCTGTTTGGAGATAAGGTTCTCATTAAAATTTCGCAGCTTTTGATGGATCATTTTGATAAAAAAGCCGTTGTTTCCAGAGTCGGAGGAGATGAGTTTGTAGTCTTTTTCTATGACATTGACAACAATCAGCTTGTGTCAAGAATCGGAGGATTTTTTGATGATATAAAGACACTTACCTTTGCGGAGAATGATTATATTCCGACCTGCAGTATCGGGGTGTGCTTTGTGCCGAAAAATGCATCTAATTGCAGCTATGATCAGATATTCCAGAATGCGGACTGGGCGCTTTATCAGGCAAAGAAGCGTGGTAGAAACAGATATGTTTTCTGCGACAATATGCACAGATATAATGAAGAGATTATGGAGGCAGGTCAGAAGGAAGCAGCTAAGCAGCAGCTTGATGCCAGATATTTTCAGAATGATATACTTGCAACTGCCTTTGAGGTTTTTGAGAAGCACAGATATTTTGATGATGCTATTAAGCAGCTGCTTCAGATTATCGGTATCAGATTCCAGCTTGACCGCATATCAGTTGTGGATATTGATATAAGGAACAACATTGCAAGCTGTTCCTATCAATGGAGAGCTAACGGAGTGAAGGCTGCTTTGGAAAAGCCGCAATGCTATAAAAGGGAAGATTTTCAGAAATTTTTCAGTAAGTATAATGCATTTAATGCATTGGTGATAAACGATGAAAATGTGAATGAGTATTCGGTTGAGGGACAGCGGTTAGTTATGCAAAATAACACCAGGACAGTTCTTCATATTGCAAGATATGATGAGGGCAGATATGCCGGCACAGTTGCATTTGTCACCTGTAATAAGAACAGATTCTGGTCTCTGGACAAGATGCATGAGCTGTCTGAGGTTGTAAAGCTTTTTTCTGTATACAGGAGAAAGAGTCTTGGGGTCAATAAATATGACTGTGGCTGTGGATGGTATAATGATTATGATGATTTGACAGGCCTTATTTCGTTTGCACGTTTTAAGGAGGATGTGGAGCATATTATTGTGAGCGGTACCCTCCAGGATTCGGTGATGGTGTATTCGGATATTGAGAATTTTTCTGAATATAACAGGAAATATGGTTTTGAACAGGGAGACCGGCTGCTGAAGGAATTTGCACAGTATATCATAGGTACGATGCAAAAGGTAGAAAAGACATATTTTGCCAGAATTGTATCTGATCATTTTGTACTTTTTATGCCTTATGATATAAGTGTTAATGATATAGAGTACAAAGTACAAAGAATTAATGATTCTTTTATCAGGACATATATGGGAGATGATGATGGTATCAAAATCAACATCAGGACAGGAATATATAAGGTAACCGGGGCCTGCAGCGGTGTGTCTGCGGCAATTGATGCCGCAAACAGTGCCAGAAAGCATATAAAGCCGTCTGATGAGCTTAAGGTAGTTATATATAATGAAAGTATGGCTTGAATTGCAGCCGATTACAGGTAACATGTTATTATCAGATATATCACACCAAGCCCCCAGCTTGAAAATATGCCGTACAGTATCACAGGACCTGCAATCCTGAATATCTGACAGCCTATGCCAAATACCTGCCCTTCGACCTGAAATTCACATGCGGACGAGCATACTCCGTTTGCGAAGCCTGTTATAGGAACGAGAGCACCGGCGCCTCCCCAGTTTGCAAGCGGTGCATACAGGTTTAGCGCTGTCAGTACGCAGCTTATGAGAATCAAAATCATGCTGCACCAGGCCGAGGCCTCGTCACTGCTTAAACCAAAGTATTGTGTGCAGGTATTTACTATGAGCTGTCCGATAGTGCATATGATTCCGCCGAGTATAAATGCCTTTAGCATGTTTGCAGAAAGGCAGTGAGTAGGTGTGACGCGCTTTACATATTTGTTATATTCATCATTTCGTTTTTCTTTTTGGTCAGTAGTCATGTTTTCAGACCTCCTTTTTTATAGGATAACCGTATTTTTTAAATGTATTCATATATGTGATTTTAGTTATTTGATTTGGGTATAGTTACTTATTAGAATTAAATATGAAGGATATATCAAATAATCCTTGCCACTTTCTGCTTTAAATAGTAGAATTGTAGCAAGGATTATTTTTGCGCGGTAGCGCATCAAAGTAATAAATCACAGCAAAGCATATAATTGTGATAAATAATGCAAGTATTTTGCAATAAAGAAAAGGAGACACATATATGTATACACTTGACGACATCAAGAAAGAAGATCAGGAGATTGCAAGCGCCATCACAGACGAATTTGAGCGTCAGAACAGCCACATAGAGCTTATTGCTTCTGAGAACTGGGTAAGCCCTGCTGTTATGTCAGCTATGGGAAGCATCCTCACCAATAAGTACGCTGAGGGATATCCGGGAAGAAGATACTATGGGGGCTGCGAGTGCGTGGACGAGGTAGAGGAGCTTGCCAGAGAAAGAGCCAAGGAGCTTTTCGGCGCAGAGTATGTAAATGTACAGCCACACTCAGGCGCACAGGCCAACATGGCAGTACAGTTTGCCATCTTAAAGCCGGGCGATACCATCATGGGAATGAATCTTGATCACGGCGGACACCTCACACATGGTTCACCGGTCAACTTCTCAGGCTCATATTTCCATGTAGTGCCTTACGGAGTAAATGACGAGGGCTTCATCGATTACGACAAGGTAGAAGAGATCGCCATTGAGTGCAAGCCAAAGATGATTATCGCAGGTGCATCTGCATATGCGAGAACTATAGATTTCAAGCGTTTCAGAGAGATTGCAGACAAGGTAGACGCAGTGCTCATGGTTGATATGGCTCATATCGCAGGACTTGTAGCCGCAGGACTTCATCCAAGCCCAATCCCATATGCACATGTCACCACAACCACTACACACAAGACTCTCCGCGGACCTCGTGGAGGAATGATTCTCTGCAGTCAGGAGATGCAGGATAAGTACAATTTCAACAAGGCTATTTTCCCGGGAATCCAGGGTGGACCTCTCATGCACGTTATTGCTGCAAAGGCAGTCTGCTTCAAGGAGGCATTACAGCCTGAGTTCAAGGAGTATCAGAAGCAGATTGTAAAGAATGCACAGGCACTTTGCAAGGGTCTTCAGAGCCGTGGCATCAAGATTGTATCAGACGGCACAGACAACCACCTTATGCTCGTAGACTTAACTCCGTTTGGTCTCACGGGAAAATCTATCGAGAAGCTTCTCGATGCGGCTCATATCACAGCCAACAAGAATACTATTCCTAACGACCCACAGAAGCCATTTGTCACAAGCGGTATCCGTCTCGGAACACCTGCTGCTACATCAAGAGGCTTAAAGGAGGATGATTTCGACAAGGTTGCAGAGGCAATCGCCATGATCATCAAAGAGGGTGAGAGCGCAGTTGAGCCTGCAAAGGCTATCATCAAGACACTTACTGACAAGTATCCTCTTGCATTTTAAGGGTTTTCAGAGTAAAATGTTATAAGTTATAAAAACATAATACTTTGGAGGAATTATGATAGACTTAAAGTTTTTAAGAGAGAATCCGGATCTCGTAAAAGAAAATATTAAAAAGAAATTCCAGGACCACAAGCTTCCACTCGTTGATGAAGTAATCGAGTATGACAAGAAGGCCAGAGAAGCACAGCAGGAGGCTGATGATCTTCGTGCAAAGAAGAATCAGGTTTCTAAGCAGATTGGTGCTCTTATGGCACAGGGCAAGAAGGAAGAGGCTGAGGCTGTAAAGGCTGAGGTAGCACAGATTTCAAAGCGCCTCACAGAGCTTGAGCCACTCGAGAAAGAGTATCAGGACAAGGTGCTTGAGGATATGATGAAGATTCCAAACATCATCGATCCATCAGTTCCAATCGGAAAGGATGATACCTTCAACGTGGAGAACGAGAAGTTTGGTGAGCCTGTTGTTCCTGATTTCGAGATTCCTTATCATACAGATATCATGGAGAGATTTGACGGAATAGACCTCGATGCAGCAGGAAAGGTTGCAGGAAACGGTTTCTATTATCTGATGGGAGATATCGCACGTCTTCACTCAGCCATGACAGCATATGCGCGTGACTTCATGATTGGAAAGGGCTTTACATACTGTATCCCGCCATTCATGATCCGTTCAAATGTCGTAACAGGTGTTATGAGCTTTGAGGAGATGGATGCCATGATGTACAAGATTGAGGGAGAGGATCTCTACCTCATCGGCACATCTGAGCACTCAATGATTGGCAAGTTCATTGATACAATAAACGATGAGTCAAAGCTTCCATACACACTCACAAGCTACTCACCTTGTTTCCGTAAGGAAAAGGGTGCACACGGCATTGAGGAGAGAGGTGTTTACCGTATCCACCAGTTTGAGAAGCAGGAGATGATTGTTGTCTGCAAGCCACAGGATTCAAAGGAATGGTATGAGAAGATGTGGAAGTACACAGTAGAGCTTTTCAGAAGTCTCGATGTGCCTGTCCGTACTCTCGAGTGCTGTTCAGGAGACCTCGCAGATCTTAAGGTTAAATCATGCGACGTAGAGGCATGGTCACCAAGACAGAAGAAGTACTTCGAGGTTGGAAGCTGCTCTAACTTAGGCGATGCACAGGCAAGACGTCTTAAGATTCGTGTAAAGGGTGAGGATGGTAAGAAATACTTTGCACATACTCTTAACAACACAGTTGTTGCTCCACCACGTATGCTCATCGCATTCCTTGAGAACAACCTGAATGCAGATGGCTCTGTAAATATCCCTAAGGCACTTCAGCCATACATGGGTGGTACAGAGAAGCTTATCCCGAAACACTAGTTTTTGAAATAAATTAGTTCATGTAAATATAACAGCCGTAGCTGCGATTGAAAAAGAAAATCGCGGTTACGGCTGTTTTCAATTATCTATTTAAATTCTACAATATCATTCGGAGTGCAATCAATGATATTGCATAATTTTTCTACGGTTAGCAAAGTTATATTTTTGTTTTTCTTTAAACCATCTAAAGTTTTATTATCCAAGCCTGATTTTAATAAGTGATATTGAGAAATGTTCTTCATTTCTAGTGTTTTCCATAATGGCGCATAGCTAATAATATTTATCATCTCCTTATATTTGATAGCTTGATTATATTGATGTATTATTAAAATAAATATTGTGGAGATATTCACAATATGATATAATCAATAAAAATTACAAAGGAGATGTATATTTATGAAAAGATTTTTACAGGTGTTAGCTTTAATTTTTTTTGGCTTTATAGGCCTTATAGGAGCATTTTTTTTATTGATGCTGCTACTTGAATTTTTTGCGAATTTAGTTTTATCGCATAGGGTTGGCATAAATGGTGCATTGGGGTGGATGATTGCTGGTATTATATGTTTAGCAATTGGAGGAGGTGGTGTATGGTTTGCATTATCTATGGACAGATGTCCGGCATGTAAGAAAATATTTGCCATGAAACCCGGTAAAAGGGAGTTTTTAGGTAAGGAAAATGTTGTAGAAAGAAAAGAATATAATATTTACAATAGAAATCATGAGGTGACCGGAACATATGAAAAGGATGTACCTGTAACAAAATTATATTATTATCAGTGGTACATATGTAAATATTGTGGTCATAAAGAGTCTGAAACCATTGTAAGATAACATACAAGCTTGTAGGAGATAAAAGAGATGAACAAAATACTGGAAAAATATTTATATAGAGTTCCGGAAGCATATTACGAGTATAATGGAAAACAATATATGCAGTCTGTTCATGGAAAGAGTTATATTCGTTATAACAAAGCAAAAGAACAGGCTGGATATGCTACGGTTGATGTGGATATGATAATTAAGCATATTAAAGAGTTTTTGAATGAAATTGGAATAAGTACAATAGAAAATCCGATATATAACCCACAAAAATTAGATTATAGCAGAATAAAAGCAGAGTTTGATTTGGAAGATGAAAGAGATTTAGTATGGATTAAATTTACAAAAGATGGATATGTTGGTGTTGTGGCTACAAGTAATGATGTGAATTTTGATATTCCACAGAGTAGTCATGAGTATGATAAAAAACACATCGTATACAATCCTTACTCAAAAGAATATGAAGAGACATGGCTTCACAATTCGTCAGGAATACTTGTTCATAAGCTTGGCAAAGAGTGGAATACGGATTTTGTGTTGATATTTCCGTTAAAAAATATTCCAAAAGGGTATAAGAGAGCAGATATTGAGGAAGCAGTGGGAAATTTGTTGATTGAAAAAAGAGTTCCTATATTGGACTATTATTCACATTTATATTAAAAAGGAAAATAAAAAATGAAAAAATATTCCGACTCCACCTCGAAATCCGCTAATTTCCTGCGTTTCCGCAGCAAATTGCTACTTTCTCGGTGTAGTGCAGGTCACTAAGGTATACATCGAATTGCATGTAAGCATGCATCGATGATACCTTTTGACCCTTTAATCATAATATTATTGACTGTATCTCTTAATATTTCAGAGGTAAATGGCGATGAGGTGTCGGGCTCTTATAGCTATACACCTGATAGAATAGACAAATATACACAGCCGGGCAGCTATAGTTTTTCGGGAACAATAGATAAAGAAACTTTAATGCTGAATCTTAAAGCAGGAGAGTGGATTTCAAAGCCGGAAAGAGTGCTATCAACGGATAAGGTCAATATTAGAGCCTTTATTAAAATAAATGACGAAATAATGGAAGGAATAGGTCATGGTTCTGCAACATTTAAAGTATCAAAATAAATTATCAATGTCATTTAGATAGTGTTTTTTATAATGAAAACAGTATATCATACTCTGTCATGCATTGAAAATACTGTTCAGTTAAGAAATGCCGGATTTATTAAGTGGATTAAGGCATAGAAAATAGATGTATGATGCGTTGAAATAATATTTTTGCGCATTACAAAAAGACAGATTGCATATCTGCCTCATAACGAAGTATAATGGAGACGAGGTTTATGCAACTCGATACATGAAATCCCTATTTCTCTTTGGGCGGAGGTTGATAGGATATTTTCGGTTGTACCTGACGGGTGTCAGATATCTTTGTATGAGAAGCATGGTCTCTGTTTCGTCACCGCCGTGTTTGAGATATGCCCTGCATATGTTGACTGCGGTGGCGAAATTAATTTTATAGACGTGTTTGGTATTCTTAGATGTTTTTACCACAGCGTGTGAAGTTACTAATTCACAGAAATTATACAGAATCATACGGGCATTGATTTCCTGAAGAATTCCATCATATTTGCTGCTGTGCCAGTTGATCAGACCGATGGTGTATTTGAGTTCACGGAAGCTTGTTTCCTCGCTCCAGCGCATCCGGTAAAGCTTCTTGATTTCTTCC
>ONHG01000047.1 GCA_900317585.1 uncultured Lachnospiraceae bacterium
TAATGCTGGCATAATAGACCTCCATAATTTGTCTGTATTAAATAAGTCTATTGTACCACATTTCGATAATATCAACAACTTAATTTACGATATACTAGGCAAAAGGGAGAAAAATATGGTATTATTTATTGAAATCCTGCTCATAGGAGTAGGTTTGTCAATGGACGCCTTCGCAGTATCCATCTGCAAGGGACTTGGAATGACAAAGGTAAACAGAAAGCAGGCGCTGACAATCGGTCTGTATTTCGGAGGCTTTCAGGCGCTCATGCCGTTTATCGGCTATATGCTGGGCATCCGGTTTGAGAAGTACATCACAAGCATTGACCACTGGATAGCATTCATTCTGCTGGGATTTATCGGTGGAAAGATGGTTTATGAGGCAGTAAAGGAAAAGGATGATGACGCGGTCGTGGAAAAAGACCTGGCGCTCAATCAGGGAGAGATGCTTCTGCTTGCAATTGCGACAAGCATCGATGCGCTTGCAGTCGGAATCATGTTTGCATTTACCTATGACAGCTTAAACATCTACTGGGCTATTGCAATCATCGGACTTACAACCTTCGTGCTCTCAATCATCGGAGTCATAGTCGGAAACTTTTTCGGCAATAAATATAAAAAGAAATCAGAGATAGCCGGAGGAATCATTCTCATACTCATAGGTGTGAAGATATTGCTTGAGCACCTGGGAATTATAAGCTTTTAATGAGCGTGTTATGATATGACATAAACTGTGGCTGGGATTACATTTCAGATACTATAAGAAATGAAATAATTTAGAATACAAGAATAAAAAATGGAGGAATCAACATGGAAAATTTCATCAATAATGCACCGTTTATAGTGGTGCTGCTCTGCCTGATAGTGGGCTTTGTGTTTTTGGTAAAGGGCGCAGACCTGTTCGTGGAGGGCAGCTCAAACGTGGCAAAGCGCTTCAAGGTGCCGTCACTTATCATTGGACTGACAATTGTTGCGATGGGAACCTCACTTCCTGAAACAGCGGTCAGTGTGGCAGCATCCATAGCACACAATAATACGCTTGCAGTCAGCAACGTGACAGGCTCAAACATATTTAACCTCATGGTAGTAATCGGTGTGTGCGCTTTGATGACACCGGTCGTGGTGGACGGAGCATCCTTAAAAAGGGACTTACCATTCTCGATGATATGTGCCATTTTACTTCTTGTCATGGGAACAATCGGCATGATACTCGGCAGAGCGGACGGAATAATACTGCTCGGCTGCTTTGCAGGATATATTTTCTACCTTATCAGACACACATTAAAGCAGAACAGGCAGTCATCAGATGAGGAGGTCGATGAGATACCTCTCATCTCAATGCCAAAAGCAGTGATTTTCATTCTAATCGGAGCTGTCGGCATCGCAGTAGGCGGAGATGTCGTAGTAGACAGTGCAAGCCGCATAGCGATTGACCTTGGAATGAGCCAGACACTCGTCGGACTGACCATCGTATCTATCGGAACGTCGCTTCCGGAGCTTGTGACATCAATAGTCGCAGCCAGAAAAAACGAGGTCGATATGGCACTCGGAAATGCAGTCGGCTCATGTATTTTCAACATACTCATGGTGCTCGGAATTGCATCAGCCATCAGCCCGATAGCATTCATACAGGAAAATATCATAGATATTATAGTGCTTGTGGTATTTTCACTCATCGTGTGGATTATGGCATGGACAAAGCGTGAGATAAAAAGAGGCGAGGGCATCATCATGCTGCTAATGTATTCAGCATATACAGCGTATATTATTATACGATAGGGTAAAATAAGATTAAAATAGATAAAAACAGATAAACTTATTCTTGTTGACTTACAACAGTTGACAATTTAAAAGCCACATGCTACTCTAGAAATGTATGAGATAAAAGCGACGAAAAAGAGAGTACTTTTATGGCAGATTTACAGAGAAATCCCACACAGGCTGAGAGGGGATGACCTAAAGTAGGAGGAACATGGCTTTGGAGCAGCAGTATCGAACCATTGGCTAGATACTGACAGGAACCGCCTGTTATAGCGGAAAGAGGCGCAGCAGTGCCGGCAAAAGATGCCGGATGATTTTGATAGCTGCGTGAAGAGAAGTGGTACCACGATATAATCGTCTTCTTGGGAGTTTTCTCCTGAGGAGGCGTTTTTTAGCGTATAAAAGAAGTATGATGAGCATAAAGAACGTGCTTTATGCGAAATCAGACGGCATAAGTTATGTATTTATACGCATTTTGAGAAAAACAGGAGGAAACTAAATTGGCAAACAAAGGTAAATATTACATGACAACAGCCATTGCGTACACATCAGGCAAGCCTCATATCGGAAACACATATGAGATCATCCTTGCAGACGCAATCGCCAGATACAAGAGAGCAGAGGGATACGACGTATATTTCCAGACAGGAACAGATGAACACGGACAGAAAATCCAGGAAAAGGCTGAGGCATCCGGAATTTCACCGAAGGAGTATGTAGATCAGATTTCAGGTGAGGTAAAGAAAATCTGGGATCTGGTAAATTCATCATATGACAATTTTGTCCGCACAACAGATGAGGACCATGAGAAATGTGTAAAGAAAATCTTCAAGAAGCTTTACGATCAGGGCGACATCTACAAGGGCTCATACGAGGGACTTTACTGTACACCATGTGAGTCCTTCTGGACAGAGTCACAGCTCGTGGACGGAAAATGCCCGGACTGCGGACGTGAGGTACAGCCTGCGAAGGAGGAGGCATACTTCTTCAAGATGAGCAAATATGCAGACAGACTCATCGACTACATCAACACACACCCTGATTTCATCCAGCCGGTTTCAAGGAAAAACGAGATGATGAACAACTTCCTGCTTCCGGGACTTCAGGATCTTTGCGTATCGAGAACATCATTCAGCTGGGGAATTCCGGTAGATTTCGATCCAAAGCATGTAGTGTATGTATGGCTTGATGCCCTCACAAACTATATCACAAAAATCGGCTACGATCCTGACGGATCATCAGAGCTTTTCAAGAAAAACTGGCCTGCAGATCTGCACCTTATCGGAAAAGATATCGTGCGTTTCCACACTATTTACTGGCCTATTTTCCTTATGGCACTTGACCTTCCGCTTCCAAAGCAGGTATTCGGACATCCATGGCTGCTTCAGGGCGGTGACAAGATGAGTAAGTCGAAAGGAAACGTTATCTACGCAGACGATATGGTCAGACTTTTCGGCGTGGATGCCACACGTTACTTTGTGCTTCATGAGATGCCATTCGAGAACGACGGAATCATCACATGGGATCTTGTAATCGAGAGATTCAACTCAGACCTTGCAAACATACTTGGAAACCTTGTAAACAGAACAGTTTCCATGAGCAATAAATACTTTGACGGCATCGTAAAGAGCACAGGCGCAACAGGCGATGCAGACCAGACTGCCATTGACGCAGATCTTAAGGCTGTTGTTACCGGCACAAGAGATAAAGTGGCAAAGAAAATGGAAGGACTTCGTGTGGCAGATGCCATCACAGAGGTATTCGCACTTTTCCGCCGCTGCAACAAATACATCGACGAGACAACACCTTGGGTGCTTGCAAAGGACGAGGCACAGCAGGATCGTCTTGCTGAGGTGCTTTACAACCTCACAGAGTCTATCACAATCGGAGCAAGCCTTCTGCATTCATTCCTGCCGGAGACAGCAGAAAAGATTGTAGCACAGCTTAACACAACACTCCGTGATTTCGATGACCTTGACCAATTCGGTCTCTATGAGAGCGGCACAAAGGTTACAGACAAACCTGAGATCCTCTTCGGCAGATTAAAGGCAGAGGATGTGATGCCTGAGGTAGAGAAAATCCAGGCAGCACAAAAGGCAGAGTTTGAGGCTGAGCAGGCTAAGCTTGCAGCAGTCGAGGGTAAGGAAGCATGTGGCTGTGGCGCAGGTGAAAATGCCGCAGACGGTGCAGACCTTGAGCCGATGGATGTGGAAGCAAAGGAAGAAATCACATTTGATGATTTCGAAAAGCTCCAGTTCCAGGTTGGTGAAATCGTAAAATGTGAGGCAGTTGCGAAGTCAAAGAAGCTTCTCTGCTCACAGGTAAAGATTGGAAACCAGACAAAGCAGATAGTATCAGGCATCAGAAAGTACTATTCTCCTGAGGAGATGGTAGGCAAGAAGGTAATGGTTCTTGTAAACTTAAAACCGGCTAAGCTCGCAGGTGTTTTATCAGAGGGAATGCTGCTGTGCGCAGAGGATGCAGAGGGCAATCTCGCACTCCTGACACCGGAGAAACCAATGCCGGCAGGAGCACCTATTGAATAGGACGTAAGCGACAAGAAGTACAAGATTTAAGGCGAATATGAAATTGTGCTTGCATAATTTCATATTTGGCTAAATCGAAGTTCGGCGACCGCCGAACCATCCCGGAAATTCTTGATTTCCGGGATAGGTACTTCAATCAGAAATAAGCTATCATATATCTCAAAAAATGCACTTTATTGAGCCGGGAAAGGAGTCTCATATGGAATATTTTGATATAGTGGACGAGCAGGGAAATCCAACAGGACAGACCGTAGAGCGCAAG
>ONHG01000035.1 GCA_900317585.1 uncultured Lachnospiraceae bacterium
TCAGTTAATTCACTTATGTTTTCAATCGTTATGATTGTAATGTCAACACTTATGGGAAGCATTATGTAGCATCATAACCGTTTAAGCTTCACGGATTAAAGCAATAGTAATTGATTCAGCTTCGAATATAAACAATTATTACAATGTGATTTATACGCACAGCATACCTCCTTCGTGCATACAATAGCATGAAGGAGGTATGTTTGTATTATGAATCCATTTAAAATGAGGCCGGAGAGAACCGGTGATTTATTTGTTGACTGGGAGAAATTCTGGGTAAAACCATATAACAAAAATGAGGTAAATCCGTATACAAGGACGAGAATCATATTGATGAATGGTACAGAATTTGAAAACGTGTGGTTTTCACATCAGTTTTCAAGAAGCGTAGGTGATGATGAGCTTAGACGAAAGCTTGCATACATCAGGAAAAGTGAGCAACAGCAGCAGAAAATACTAACACATTTAAAGCCGGCAGATGAGTCGGCATTGGAGCACACCATAGGCTACGAGCAGCTTGCGGTTGATCTGACTGCTCATCTTGCAAAACGAGTAAATGACAAAAATATTAAGTCTGCGCTCGATTTTGCCTTGCTCGAGGACTTTGATCATTTGTACCGCTATGCAGATTATCTTGATTTTACCACAGGTGAGCACGCAGAGAAGCTTGTCGGAGGCTATACGGAAATCACACCGGGCAGACCGACTATTTCACACCACAGGCATCCATATGATTCAATACGATATCCGATGACGGATAAATGCCCTGCGACAATGGATGTGCTGGCTGCAAACGTAATCACAGCAGCAGAACAGCAGACTATGAACTACTATATGAATACAGCGGCACTTTGGCCTGATGAGATGGGACGCAGGCTATATCAGGAAATCGGAATGGTCGAGGAACAGCATGTCACACAGTATGGCAGTCTGTTGAAGCCATGCATGAGTCGCCTTGAAAATCTACTTGTGCATCAGTATGTCGAGTGCTGGTTGTATTGGAGCTGTTATGAAACGGAGACGGATACAAGAATACGTGGCATATGGCAGTTTATGTTTGAACAGGAGCTTAAGCATCTGCATATTGCACTTGAGCTGCTAAGACAGTACGAAAAAAAGGATTGGCAGGAGGTCATCCCGGACGCTGAGTTCCCGGCTCCTCTTGTGCTGGAGAGCAATATTGAGTATGTCAGGTGTGTGCTTGGCAGTACGGTAAACGACACAGCATGTCGTGAAAGGTATGTGGATGTAAGAACCAATGCTCCTGAAACATTTATCAGATATCAGCGCCTGGTCAATGACCCGGTAAGAAATGTAATGAGCCATACCTTTATTGAGGATTATATCCGCAAAAACGGGGAGGATTATCGCTTTGAGGTGGCGCCAAATCCGGTGCCGGAGCTTCGTGACCGTACAAAGGATAATATATGTGTGGGCAGACAGCCTCTTTGCAGAAATCGGTATTAGAAGCTATTTTATATGCCATCTGTGGCATGTGATACCCGGCCCTGACATTTTGTCAGGGCATTGCTGTGCAAAGAAGTATAATTCGACTGTATCTGGGCTGTTGAGTAAGGTCGAGTAAGGCTCACAGAAGCCGGTTGACGAAATTATATAGGTGTATTAAACTGTAATCAGGTTAGAGAATACTAATTACATACAGCTGTTTTACATTAAGTGGTTATGAATACAAAATACCTTTTGACACTCATATCATAAAATAAAAACAGCAGAATAGGAGGCAACCATGATTACATCAACCATATTAGGTTTATTAATACCATTTATAGGCACGTCGCTCGGTGCGGCATGTGTACTTTTTATGAAAAATGAGCTTTCCGTAAAGACCACAAAAATGCTCAGTGGCTTTGCAGCAGGCGTAATGATTGCGGCATCAGTCTGGAGTCTTCTGATTCCGGCACTTGAGCAGTCACAGAGCCTTGGAAAAATGCAGTTCGTCCCGGCAGTAGCAGGCTTTATGCTCGGAATGTTTTTCCTATTGATACTGGATAAAATCACACCACATATGCATCTCGATAATTCAGTCGAGGGTCCAAAGAGCAACTTCAGCAGACAGACAATGATGGTGCTTGCAGTTACATTACATAATATACCGGAGGGCATGGCAGTCGGAGTGCTCTACGCAAGCTGGATATCAGGAACCACCACCATAACGAGGGCAGCAGCTCTTTCACTGGCAATCGGAATAGCCATACAGAACTTCCCGGAGGGCGCAATCATATCCATGCCATTACATAGCACCGGAAGCTCAAAGCTTAGAGCCTTTGTATACGGAGTATTGTCGGGAATAGTCGAGCCGATAGCGGGAATACTTACGATACTTGCCATCGGAATAATAGAGCCGGTAATGCCGTACCTGCTAAGCTTCGCCGCCGGAGCCATGATATATGTAGTCATAGAAGAACTCGTGCCGGAAATGTCAGAGGGAGGTCACTCAAACCGCGCCACCATAGCATTTATGGTGGGCTTCTGCCTCATGATGACACTCGATGTGATGCTGGGCTAGGCCAGAGCGAGCCCGCGGCAACAGCCGAGGGGAAAGCGTAAAAGAATAACAAACACGCACAGAGCTAACCCACGGCAACAGCCGAGGGGAAAGCGTAAAAGAATAACAAACATGCCCAGAGCGAGCCCACGGCAATAGCCGTGGGCAAAGCGACAAGAAGGTAAATAGAGCCACAGCGTGAGGAACCCGGGCGGCAGGCGCACACAGGCTCGGGAGGGCGAATAGCGAAGCTGCCTAGATACTGTAGAAATTATGCCCACGAAGCACAGAAATGCCCAGCCAAGGACGGCTGGGCAAGGCGTTATGCGCCATGGACGGCGCATAAAAGCCGGTTTCGTCAAGCAAAGAAACCCTGCAAGCATAATTTCGTACAGAATCTTGGCAGCGTAGCGTAGCCCACCCGAGCCTGTGTGTGCCTGCCGCCCGGGTTCCGTACTATATCGAATCCCCCGCAAGTCAAATGCATTGTGAAAAACTGTGAAAAAAAAAGGAAATTCTTCCCAAATTATTTGGAAATTTTTAATAAAACCCAAATAAAATAAATCTAAACATCTCCAAAACGCAATATAAAAACTGCACAAAAATAAAAACACAAATTGTTGAAAATATATAAAAAGCTAACTAAAAAATGTGAAACTTTGCCAGCGAAACAATATAAAAACGAAACGTTGACTTTATAAAACGATGTGACTAAAATCAAGTACAACGATAGTTGCTTCTTATTAAATCAAGACCAAACAAACATCAAAGGTCAGACAAAACACATCTTGAGTTATTAAGAAACAATTTGCGTATCAAATTTCATATAGCAAAAAAGAAAGGAGGTAACGCAGATGGATGCTCTGGTAGATGGACTGTTAGAGGAACTTAATTGTGACGTGGTATTCAAGATACCGATATTCGGAGGCATACCCATATACGAGTCGGTAGTAGTCACATGGATAATAATGGCAGCGGTATTTTTACTGTGCTTTTTTCTCGGCAGAAATCTTTCAGTTGAAAATCCCGGACGCAGACAGGTAGCCGTAGAGGCAGGAGTCAAATTCCTTAATGATTTCTTCAGTGAGACACTCGGAGAAAAAGGAAAGGATTACATACCATATCTGGCAACAGTAATCATCTATATAGGAATAGCAAACCTGATAGGTTTACTTGGCTTCAAACCGCCGACAAAGGATATGAACGTCACCGCAGCACTCGCTGTAATGAGCATAGTTCTTATCGAGGTGGCAGGAATCAGGGCAAAGGGCACCAAAAGGTGGCTTAAAAGCTTTGCAGAGCCAATGCCGGTAATACTACCTATCAATATCCTTGAGATCTTTATCAAACCATTATCGCTGTGTATGCGATTATTTGGAAACGTCCTTGGTTCATTTGTAATCATGGAGCTTTTAAAGATGGTCGTCCCGGCAATCGTCCCGGCAGTATTCAGTTGTTATTTTGATATCTTTGACGGACTTATACAGGCATATGTATTTGTATTCCTGACAGGACTTTTCATCAAGGAGGCAACCGAGTAAGAAGACCTGATGAGGCATGAAACACCACATCATTTAATTTCACATCGTAAGCATGGAAAATGTAACCTCGCTTACAAAAAGAAACAAAATAATTGCTAACCAAAAGAAAGCATATAAGCAAGAAAAGGAGAACACATTATGTCATCAACATTATTAGTAGCAATCGGAGCTGGAATCGCAGTATTAACAGGAATCGGAGCCGGACTTGGAATCGGTAAGGCAACAAGCAGCGCAGTAGACGCAATCGCAAGACAGCCGGAGGCTGAGAGCAAAATCTCTAAATCACTTCTTTTAGGATGTGCCCTTGCAGAGGCAACAGCTATTTACGGTTTCGTTATCGCATTACTTATCATCCTCTTCCTTAAATAATCAGGCAGCGTAACTGACAGTTACAACCAGATGAAACAGAAAGGAAGGTAGAGCAATGTTAAAAATTGATCCATGGAACATAATATGGACAGTAGTCAATCTGCTTTTCCTGTATTGGATATTTAAGAAATTCCTCTTTGACCGCGTGATGGGCGTGATTAATCAGAGAGACGAAATGATTCAGAAGCAGTTCTCGGAAGCAAAGAAGAGTCAGGACGATGCAGAAAGCTTAAAGAGCGACTATAAAAAGAAGCTCGAGAGTGCAAAGACTCAGGCAGACCAGATAATACTCGATGCCAGGGCAAGAGCCAAGGCTGAGCAGGAGAAGGCTCTTGAGAGAACCAGACAGGAAGCAGACAGTATGCTTGAAAAAGCAAAAGCGGACATTGCTAGCGAGCAGGATAAGGCAACAAAGGCCGCTGAGGCTGAAATTGCAAAACTTGCCATATTAGCAGCGAGAAAGATTGTAAAGACAGGTGAAGCTAATGACACAGGCAGCAGTAAATAATGCAATAGTTTTGTACAGGCTGGCTGTAGAGCGTTGTGATGTGGAGGAAGCACAGAGAGTATACTTTGTGACAGAAAAGCTTGCACAGACGCTCGCAAATCCACTTATACCGCTGACCAAAAAGTATGACATCATAGAAAAGGTATACGGATTTGAGAGTGAGCCAAAGCTTATCACAAGCTTCATAAAGGAAATGGTAAAGCTTGGATATGCCGCTGAAATGAATGAAATCTTTGAGGCATATTACAGATACTGGGATGAGAAAAACCATATCATAAGAGCTGAGTTTATCAGTGCAGAGGCCGCAACCGACGAGGAAGCAAATGACGCCAAGGCGCTGCTACAAAGCAAATATCCGGAATATGAAATATCCCTTACACAGAAAGTGGACGAAACACTTTTAGGTGGATATGTGATTAAGACTCTTAATACAGAGTATGACAGAAGCTACGAAGGAAAGCTTCGTGAGCTTGAAAGAAAATTGACCAGGAGGTGACCCCTGTGGGCGCAATCAGTGCAACAGACATAATCTCCATTATCCAGAGCGAGATAGAGAATTTCGACTTCGATACCGAGAGCCGTGAGACCGGCGAGGTAATCTACGTCGGTGACGGAATCGCCACAATATACGGCATCGACCATGCCATGTACGGTGAGATCGTAGTATTCGATAATGGAGTAAAAGGAATGGTTCAGGATATCCGTCAGAATGAAATCGGAGTAATCCTTTTCGGAAGAGACCACGGAATCCATGAAGGAACCAAAGTAGTAAGAACAAAGAAAAAAGCCGGAATCCCTGTAGGCAAAGGCTTTATCGGCCGAATCATCAATGCTTTAGGTGAGCCTATTGATGGAAAAGGCGATATCAAAGAGGAAGATTACAGACCAATCGAGAATGAGGCACCGGGTATCGTGGACAGAAAGTCAGTAGATACTCCACTTGAGACAGGAATCCTCTCAATTGATTCAATGTTTCCAATCGGACGTGGACAGCGAGAGCTTATCATCGGTGACCGTCAGACAGGAAAGACATCAATTGCCACAGATACCATCATCAACCAGAAGGGCAAGGATGTTATCTGTATATATGTAGCAATTGGTCAGAAAGCATCAACAGTAGCAAAAATTGTGTCAACTCTGACAAAACACGGCGCAATGGATTACTCAATCGTGCTTTCATCAACAGCCAGCGATCCTGCATCACTGCAGTATATCGCACCATACGCAGGAACAGCCATGGCAGAGCATTTCATGCATCAGGGCAAGGATGTACTTATCGTATATGATGACCTTTCAAAGCATGCGGTAGCATACAGAGCACTTTCACTGCTGCTCGAGAGATCACCGGGACGTGAGGCATATCCAGGAGACGTATTCTATCTCCACTCAAGACTGCTCGAGAGATCAAGCCGTCTGAGCGATGAGTTGGGTGGAGGCTCAATCACAGCACTCCCAATCATCGAGACACAGGCAGGAGACGTATCAGCATATATCCCTACCAACGTAATATCTATCACAGACGGACAGATATTCTTAGAGAGCAACCTCTTCAACGCAGGTATGAGACCGGCCGTAAACGTAGGTCTTTCAGTATCCCGAGTTGGTGGAGCTGCCCAGACAAAGGCCATGAAGAAGGCATCAGGAAGCATCCGTATCGACCTGGCACAGTACAGGGAGATGGAGGTCTTCACACAGTTTGCATCAGACCTTGACGATGCCACAAAAGCACAGCTTGCACATGGAAAAGCACTTATGGAGCTGTTAAAACAGCCGCTTTGCCATCCACTGTCACTGCATGAGCAGGTAATGACACTTATAATGGCAAACCACGGTGTGTTTGATACAATAGAGACAAAAGAGGTCAAGAAATATCAGGGCGATATCCTCTCATACATGGATCTTTCTTATCCGGAAATCGGACAGAAAATCGAAGAGAACAGAGCCATTGATGAAGAGCTCGTAAATAAAATCATGGATGCAGTAAAAGAGTATAAAGGGTAACAGGTAGTATTATGGCAAACACGAAGGAAATACAGGATCGAATAAAAAGTATCAATGATACGCTTAAAATCACAAATGCCATGTATATGATTTCTTCTTCGAAGCTGAAAAAGTCCAAAAAGATGCTGGCAGATACAGAGCCGTATTTCTTCACACTGCAATCAGAGATGAGCCGAATACTCAGGCATTTGCCTGATATGGAGGATATCTATTTCAAGACTAACGAGGATAAGCTGCCTGAGGACAGAAAGGTCGGATATATCGTAATCACAGCCGATAAAGGACTTGCGGGCTCATACAACCACAATATCCTGAAAATGGCTGAGGAGCACTTAAAGGATCATCCGAACCATTCACTTTTCGTACTCGGAGAGCTAGGACGTCATTATTTTGAACAGCGTGGAATTGAGATTGAAAAACAGTTCCACTACACAGTTCAGAATCCGACACTCAACCGTGCCAGAAATATTGCAGAAGAAATTTTGGAGCTATATCTACATAACGAGCTGGACGAAGTTTATATTATCTATACCAGCATGATAAATGCGATTCAGGAGGAAACACAGATGTCACAGCTTCTGCCACTGAAAAAGGCAGACTTCACTGTGCAGATTCCTATAGATATACCGAGGGAGGAGCTGGCACTCAAGCCATCGCCTGAGGCAGTCATGGATCGTATCGTACCAAACTACGTTGTTGGATTTGTCTACGGTGCTCTTGTAGAGTCATTTTCATGTGAGCAGAACGCCAGAATGATGGCGATGCAGTCCGCATCAAACAGTGCGAGGGACATGCTTGCAGAGCTTGACATTCTTTACAACCGTGCCAGACAGGCAGCGATTACACAGGAGATTACAGAGGTAATAGCCGGTGCTAAATCGCAGAAGAAAAAGAGAAAGTAGGCTTTTTGATGAAAACAGGAAAAATTATCCAGGTTATGGGTCCTGTTGTCGATGTAGAGTTCGAGGATGAGAACCTGCCGGCAATCAGAGACGCACTAGAAGTTTTAAATGGTGACAAAAAAAGTGTGATGGAAGTCGCACAGCATATTGGAAATAATACAGTACGCTGTATCATGCTTGCTTCCAGTGAGGGACTTCACAGAGATATGGAAGTAACAGCCACAGGCGCCGGCATCAAGACACCTGTCGGAGAGCAGACTCTCGGCAGACTGTTCAACGTGCTCGGTGAAGCTATCGACGGCGGAGCACAGCCTGATACAGAAGAAAAGTGGGAAATCCACAGAGAGCCACCAACATTTGAGGAGCAGAACCCTGCAGAGGAAATCCTCGAGACAGGAATCAAGGTCATCGACCTCCTTGCCCCATATGCAAAGGGTGGAAAAATCGGACTCTTCGGAGGAGCCGGAGTAGGAAAAACAGTTCTCATCCAGGAGCTCATCAGCAATATCGCAACAGAGCACGGCGGCTACTCAATCTTTACAGGAGTCGGAGAGCGTTCCAGAGAGGGAAATGATCTCTGGACAGAAATGAAGGAATCAGGAGTTCTGGAAAAAACAGCCTTAGTGTTCGGACAGATGAACGAGCCACCAGGAGCACGTATGCGTGTAGCTGAGACAGGACTTACAATGGCAGAGTATTTCAGGGATGAGAAGCACCAGAACGTGCTGCTTTTCATCGACAACATATTCCGTTTCACACAGGCAGGTTCAGAGGTTTCAGCACTTTTAGGACGTATGCCTTCAGCCGTAGGTTATCAGCCTACACTGGCTACTGAGATGGGTGAGCTGCAGGAGCGAATTGCATCTACAAAGAACGGCTCAGTAACATCGGTACAGGCCGTATACGTACCAGCCGATGACCTCACAGACCCGGCTCCGGCTACAACCTTCGCACATCTGGATGCCACAACAGTTCTTTCAAGAAAGATTGTTGAACAGGGTATTTACCCGGCAGTAGACCCACTTGAGTCTACATCACGTATCCTCGAGCCTGATATCGTAGGCGAGGAGCATTACCAGGTAGCACGAAAGGTACAAGAGATTCTCCAGAAGTACAAGGAGCTGCAGGATATCATCGCAATCCTCGGTATGGAGGAGCTGGCAGATGAGGACAAGGTACTTGTATACAGAGCAAGAAAAATCCAGAAGTTCCTCTCACAGCCATTCCACGTAGCCGAGAACTTCACAGGTATCCAGGGTGTCTATGTGCCTGTAGAGGAGACTATCAAGGGCTTCAAGGCCATCATAGATGGTGAGATGGACGAGTATCCTGAGAACGCATTTTTCAATGTCGGAACAATCGAGGACGTCAAGGAAAAAGCAAAGACTATGCAGCAGTAAAAGCATAAGGAAGGACAAATCGTATGGCAACAAATACATTTTATCTAAAGGTAATAGCTGCTAACAGAGTGTTTTACTCAGGAAGATGTCGTTCCATAATAGTCCCTGAGTTCGATGGCCAGAAGGAAATCCTCGCCCACCACGAGGATATGGTCATAGCCGTCGATGAGGGCGAGATGAGATTTCAGCCGGAGGGCAGTGACAACTGGGAGTATGCGGTAGTGGGAATGGGCTTCGTAGAGATAGTCAACAACCGTGTGACACTGCTTGTCGAGACAGCCGAGCATCCGGAGGAAATCGATATAGCAAGGGCAAGAGAGGCAAAGGAGAGAGCAGAGGAGCAGCTTCGCCAGAAGCAGAGTATCCAGGAGTACTATCACTCAAGAGCTTCGCTGGCCCGTGCCATGACACGACTGAAAGCAACTTCAGGAAAATAATAAATGTTAATAAATTACAAAAAAGAGGTTGTGACGACCTCTTTTTTGTTTACATTACACATGAAATGAGTTACAATGACATTATATAGGTTAGTAATATGGTCATAGAAGACAGGTGGGAATATGAGGATAATATACGGACTGGCAGTGTTACTGGAAGCAATACTGATTGCATATTGCGCAATCGGTTCCTTAAAAAAACATGATAAGATTGGTAAAAGCGTGTGTATATATGAGTCGCTGGCATTTGTCTGCGCAATAGTCTTTCTCATTTATACATATGTGCCGGGGCACACTGTTACAGTACTTGCGAAGGGGCTTACTATGGCTCTGTTTGACTGGATGCTCATCGCTCTTATGTTTTATACACAGTATTATACAGTTGCTGTAAAAACCTTCAAGGGAGTGCAGGCTGCTTCCATGATATTTGCGGTGCTGGACACATATATGCTTATAGAGAATACCTGGACGAATAAGATATTTTATATAGAATCAATAAAAGCCGAGCATATTAAGGTGGCTTTCAATAATGACAGCCTATGGTACAGGCTGCATTTTATGTTTACCTATGCATTTGTGATTCTGATTGTTTTTACATATCTGTGTATGATTATCAGATCATCGCGCACGTACAGGAAAGCATACGCGGCTATAGCGGTAGTTATTATTATCGGCGTTTCGTTTGATATCGCTACTATAGGCTCGGACTCCATATATGACCTCTACATGATTATATATGGTTCTATGGCTATTATCATATATTACCTGACATACAAATATGTGCCGAATGAGCTTATAGAAAATATGCTCTCTCTTGTGGTCAGCGATATGAACAATGGTATCATCTGCTATGACAGAAAGGGCAGGTGCATATATTACAACGATCTGATGGAGGCTATTTACAGGCATGGCGGCAATATGTCTGTTTATGAAAGTAAATATAGTCAGTGGATGGAAAAGCTGGGAGATGACAGAAGGGACAGTATGACCTTCCAGACAGATATTGAAATAAACGGTGAAAAGCACTACTTTGAGATTGCCTACAAGCGCATATATGATGAGAGCAATCGCTTTATATGTGATTATTTTGTATACAATGACCGTACACAGATGTATGAGTCGTGGGAGCAGGAAAAGTACAAGGCATCGCATGATAGTCTGACCGGACTTTTGAACCGTGACCAGTTCTATGATGATGTGCATGATATGGTGACCCAGCATCATGACACGACCTTTTATCTGGTTTGCAGCAATATCAAGGATTTTAAATTCATTAACGAGATATTTGGTATGGAGAAGGGCAATCAGGTGCTCATAAAGCAGGCGAAGCTCATGGCATCGAATTCATCTGAGAGGACCATTTGTGCAAGGCTTATGAATGACCGCTTTGCGCTGTGTCTGCCAAGAGAAGAGTTTGATGAACAAAGAGTGGCAGATTCAATAAAAGAGTTGCAGCGTGAGTTTACGGGCAATTCTTTCCACCTGCGTATGTACATGGGTGTGTATGAGATAAGAGACAGGGATGAGGATGTCAGCATTATGGTAGACAAGGCTAATATAGCGGCAGACACCATAAAGAATAATTACGACTGTTTTGTGGCATACTATGATGAGCATCTGCTTGAGATATCAATAGAGCAGAGACGCCTGCTCGGTGAATTTGAGCCGGCACTGCAAAAGGATGAGTTTGTCATGTACTTACAGCCACAGGTGAACCGTAATGGTGTTGCGAGGGGCGCAGAAGCGCTGGTACGCTGGGCTCATCCGTCAAGAGGCATCATGACACCGTATGCTTTTATTGATATTTTAGAGAACGCAGGTCTCATTTACAAACTAGACCTCTATATATGGGAGAAGGCAGCACAAAAGCTTGCAGAGTGGAAGGAAAAAGGCTATGGAAGCTATCATATATCTGTAAATATATCTACAAAGGACTTTTACATTATAGATATATATGAGACCTTTACAGGGCTGATTAATAAATATGGCATAGCAGCGTCCAATCTGCATCTGGAGATTACAGAGAAAACGCTGATGACCGATTTTGAGAAGAATATGAATATTATCCACAAGCTTCAGGACGCAGGCTTCAGGGTGGAGATTGATGATTTCGGAAGCGGTTACTCATCACTCAACATGCTAAAGGACATCAGTGCTGATGTACTGAAAATCGATATGGGCTTCCTTCGCAAATCTGAGAACGAGGTCAAGGGACAGGATATATTAGAGAGTATCATCACGCTTGCAGGCAAGATAGGCATGGACGTCATCACAGAGGGTGTGGAGACGAAAAAGCAGCTTGATATGCTTACAATGATGGGATGTCATGAGTTCCAGGGATATTATTTCTCAAAACCGGTACCGGTATCTGAGTTTGAAGAAAAGTATCTGGTATAGCTATCATGTATATCTATTATGTATATCCAACTCAAACTTCGCACTTGAATAAGTGCCTATGCACCTTGAAAATTCAATAATAACTGGCATAAAAATAGCATGAAACTATCTGATTTGGTATAATTGAGTTGTTCAGAAACAATTAAAATCGGAGGCTCATGCTATGAATAAAAGTATAACACAAGACAACCTAAATGATAACCAGATTTCAAAATCTATCAGAAAATTTTTTACACGCTTTCATCTTTCCTCAGCATTAAAAGCTGCTAATGCATATAAAAAGAAAGGAACTTCCGCAACACTGATTTTTCAGTACCTGTTTCTTTTGATTTTTTCAAACAGAAGCATGTACATGAATCTATTGATTGGAAAAGACACACCGGATTTTGCAAAGGATACGGTATATCGTTTTATGAAAATGCTCCAGATTAACTGGATTCGTTTTACAACGATTCTTTCCAGCCGCATTATCAAAGATGCTATTGTTCCGCTAGATTCAGAAGATCGTGCTAATGTACTGATTATCGACGATTCCATGTTTGAACGTAATCGTTCAAAGAAAGTAGAACTTCTTGCAAAAGTATATGACCATGCAAAGCGCTGTTATAAATTTGGTTTCCGTATGCTTACATTAGGCTGGTCAGATGGAAGCACTTTCCTTCCTGTCAATAGTATCCTTCTCTCTACCGAAAACAAAAAGAACAGAATCAACGAAGCAAAGGAAATTGATAAAAGATCGGTCGGCTATAAACGACGTATGCTTGCTGTCGAGAAAGGAACGATTGCCATGCTAGAACTTTTAAAATCAGCTAAAAAGGCTGATATCCCAGCTAAATACGTTCTTTTTGACAGCTGGTTTTCCTCTCCAAGCTCTCTTCATTCTGTCAAAGAAATCGGATATGATGTGATTGCAATGGTAAAGAAAACGCCCAAAATGTTCTTCCGGTATAACGGCGAAGATATGCCACTGACCACTATTTACAGCAAGAACAAGAAACGGCGTGGGCGTTCCAGATATCTGCTCTCCGTCAAGGTAGACGTTGTAAAGGATGGAAAAATCATTCCTGCAAAGGTGGTTTATGTCCGCAACAAGAACAAAAGAAACGAATATCTCTGCCTCATTTCCACAGACATAAGTCTGAGCGAAGACGAAATCATCCGCATTTATGGAAAACGCTGGGACATCGAGGTATTCTTCAAAGTCTGCAAGAGCTATCTAAATCTGAGCAAAGAATGCAGATCCATATCTTATGATGCAATGATAACCCATACAGCAATCGTTTTTGCAAGATATATGATGCTTTCCCTGGAGAGTCGCGAGTCAAACGATCCCCGTTCCATGGGAGAACTCTTTTTATACTTTTCTGATGAGATGTTTGATATCACATGGATACAGGCTTTTCAAATGATGCTTCAAATGTTCAGGACGCTGCTTGCGGATCAGATAGATATATCTGATGAAAAAATCGACGAGCTGGTAGATGCATTTATGGATGCAATACCTGCACTTTTAAAATCGAAATTGCAAGCGGCATAATTGACTGAACATTGACAATTGAATAGCTGCCAGGTATTGAATTTTCCAGGTGCATAGCTAAAACTTATGTGCGAAGTTTGAGTAATTAATTTATACTGTTCAATATCGTAATACATAGTATCAGCCATTTATCCTTCTCCGAAGATTTGAAAAAACTTCTTCATGTTTAGCCAAAAACTTCGGTCCCCTGCAAAAACACCGCTCCGAATGACTCGGAGCGGTGTTTGAAATTTTACCGAAAATCCATACCATGATTGCTGTCAAGTTTCACTAGTGAAACCGTTCCACGATATTCCTGATCGCGTTTGCATTGTTCTGGTTATCATTGGCAATCCTGATAATTTCGTCCGCAGTAGATGTAGTTGCATTATTCTTTTCAATAATATCCTCCACACCTACTTCATTATCACTGGAGGCCGCACTTACAACATCCACCTGTCTGTTAATACTCTCAACCGATTCACTAAACATTGAGGACGTTTCCTCAATGGAAGTAATGGCCTTCTGAATCTCTCCGACCGCCTGTCCGTATTCCTTCGCCATATCCGCAAATTCCT
This sequence comes from uncultured Lachnospiraceae bacterium, assembly GCA_900317585.1. Lineage (GTDB taxonomy): Bacteria > Bacillota > Clostridia > Lachnospirales > Lachnospiraceae > Roseburia. The sequence continues at coordinate 14,156 of ONHG01000035.1, forward strand.
TGAACTGCTTGGATACGTCACTTTCCATGAACGCCACAACATCCTCAAAGCATGCCCGAACGCTCTGGATACTCCGATTTGCTTCCGCACAAATGGCCTGAATTTCATTTACTGTCTTGGATGAGCTCTCGGCAAGACTTCCTATCTCCCCTGCCACAACAGCAAATCCTCTTCCTGTCTCTCCTGCCCTTGCCGCCTCAATGGATGCGTTCAGAGACAAAAGATTGGTCTGACTGGTGATATCAAGAATCTGCGTAGCCATTACGTTAATCTTGGACAATGCCTGCAGATTCTCCATGGCTGTCTCAATATCTGCCTTGGTTTTCTCGATCTTATTGCTATTGCCGATGAGGGTTTCATCTGCAAGCTTTCTCATGGCATCTGCCGTCTCTATGAGATGACTGCTCTTCACATTACCGTCACGAACCTTATCCTCAATGTTGGCAACCATATCATTCATTCGTGAGATTTCACCGGTAACAGCATCGATGGATGCATTGGTATTGAGAATGCTTGCGGAGAGCTCTTCCGTTGTCGCTGCATTGTTTTCTATACCTTCCATCAAATCCTTGGATGTGACAGACATGGTATTGGAGCTGTCAATCAGGGATTCAGAGCATTCATTCAGTGTATTCACTATCTCGCGGAAGACACCGGACAGGGTATCCACTGCACTTGCCAGCAGTCCTACTTCACTTTTTCTTCCCACATAATCCTTGATTCCTTCATCCTCTGACAGCTCCAGATCCTTGAGCTGTTCGATTGTATGTACAACACGGTTCAGAGGACGCACACTAAGGCGGATTGCAACAAATGAAATGCCGACAATCAACACCAGTGCCAATACACACGCTCCACCGAGTACGTTCCTATTGCGAATCGCTGTGGCGTAGATCTCCTGTGTCTCATCCTTGATCACCAATGCCCAGTTCTTATCGGTCATATGGGTATATACCGCAAAATAGTCCTTGCCGTCCTCTCCGGTATATTCCTTATTGCCCTCTGCCTTCCCGGCATTGATATCTTCGATTATGCTTAGTATCTGGGGATCGGTAACCTCCGTTCTCACCAGCTCTGCATTGCTGTCAAAGATATAGGTATTGTTTTTCAGATTAATCAGTGAATAAGTAGCGTGTTCCATTCCCTCAATCACGGATTCATCCAATAAAACCCCCAGCTCATCCACAAGCTTGGCACCGCCCACAAAACCCACTGGTGTCTTCCCGTCATAAATCGGATAATACATGGACATTACGTTCTGACCGGATGCCGGAGATTCCAAAATACCTACATTCTCAACACCGTCGGCAGCCAGAATACTATCCTGCAATGATTTCAGGGAATCACCCTCACGCATCACCATTCCCGGTACATCGGGATTGGAATGGGTAATGACCGTAGAATCCCAGGTATCCAGATATATTCCCTCCCAGTTGCCGATAGCCGCATAGTACCGCTCATTGTACTCCTGGGCAGCTTTCTTTAAATCGGCGTCAGAGGGATTTCTGACAAAGGCATTGAGCTCACCGCTCTGACTAAAGGCAATCAACAACTTTTCGGCGCTGTCCGTATATTGATTGATAATCTGAATCTTCGCATTCAGGGATGTTTCCATACTTTCCTTCGCTGCCTCCTTCGTAGCGGAGGTCATGTTGGAATTCGACATGAAAAACAGCATCATCATACATGCTCCAACGATGACTGTAATCAGCAAGGTAATACTGGTACTCAGTTTCTGTTTTTTTAACATTTGATCCTCTCCTTTTAACTTTATCTGTCCGCAGGCTGTCTGTTCGTCATTGGAACAGAATGTCCTGTGGTGCTTTCGGCGTCGCCCGAGTTGGCTTATATTAATTATACCACATCGCTAGCGAAACGGCTAGCCCTAAGCACATGAAACCACTACTTTTTTTAGACTTAAGAATTGTAGTAAAACGAATCTAGTTAATCTGCAGCATTTTCATAAACCGATATACAGTGTCCTTTGCAAATGACGGCGTATTTTACCAGTAATAAAGCTCATATACATACTTCTTGGTTGTCTTGTATTATACTTTTATTCATAGCATGAGCCTCCGGTTTGTAATTGTTTATTGTCAACTCAATTATACCAAAACCATTGGTTTCATGCTATTTTTATGCCAGTTATTATTGAATTTTCAAGGTGCATAGGCACTTATTCAAGTGCGAAGTTTGAGTATCCAATATATATTTTAGGAATTGTGCAAAATTTAATACACTGTATATTTGGGGCGGGTATTGAAATATCCGCCCTTTTTTTCTATAATAATAAACCGTGTGGATTGCTGTAAATATGTAATTGCTGTGGGACACACGAAGGTGTAGCGGGGAATAGCAAATAAGAGAAAAAGAGGCGAAAAAATGACTGAAAAAGAAAAAATAAGGATTCAGACATCAGAGACCTTTTTGCTGAGTGCGATTCTGGCACTTTCCGGAGGCTTTCAGGATGCCTACACCTACAACGTGAGAAACGAGGTGTTCTCGAATGCGCAGACAGGAAACGTAGTGCTGATGAGCCAGTATCTGATGATGGGTGAATGGATGAAGGGACTATCGTATCTTTTCCCAATCCTCTCATTTGCATTCGGTGTGCTTGTGGCAGAGAGAATCGGGCATAGATATAAGAAGGCAAAGCGCATCCACTGGCGTCAGATAGTGGTGGCAATAGAGATAATCATACTGTTTGTGGTGGGCTTCATACCACACAGGTACGATATGATAGCGACCATGCTTGTATCATTCAGCTGTTCTATGCAAGTGCAGTCCTTCAGAAAGGTAAACGGCTACGGCTATGCCAGCACCATGTGCATCGGCAACCTAAGAAGCGGCACAGAGAGCCTGTCAATATATCTGCGTGACAGAAATATCGGGGCACTGAAAAAGACCGCGCACTACTATGGAATCATTCTGATATTTGCAATAGGAGCAGGTATAGGCGGAGTGTGCTCACTGCACATAGGAATCCGTGCGATATGGGGTTCAAGCGTGCTGCTTGCCATTGTATGTGCAATGATGGTCAGGGAACACAGATAAACAGACACAAATAGTCAAGAAAATAATATAACGGAGATACAATATAAAATGAAATTATTAAAGCAATTTCTCATCATACTTGCGATTTCGTTTGTAGGTGAGATACTCAAATATTTACTGCCATTGCCTGTTCCGGCGAGCATATATGGCATGGTTATACTTTTCATAGGTCTGCTGACAGGCCTGATACCGCTTGACACTGTAAGAAGTGCAGGCAAATTCATGATAGAGATAATGCCTGTCATGTTTATCCCTGCGGGAGTAGGGCTTATGTCATCCTGGAGCAATCTTAAGCCGGTGCTCGTACCGGTGCTTGTAATCACGGTTGTGGCACTTATAACTGTAATGATTGCTACAGGACATGTTTCACAGCTAGTAATCCGTATGCAGAAGCGCAAGAGGGCTGATGCTGGAGAAAATAAATAAGATAGAGGATAATCATAATGGATAATTTGTTTCAGACATCGCTTTTTGCCGGTGTCACAGTAAGTCTGGTTGCATATCTGATAGGTATGCTTTTAAAGAAGAAGTTTAAGCTTGCAATACTCAATCCGCTTCTCATTTCAATAGTACTGACCATCATAGTACTTGTTGTGGCAGATGTGGATTATGACACATACAATAAGGGGGCATCGTACCTTAGCTGGTTTCTGACACCGGCCACGGTATGCCTTGCGATACCGCTCTATGAGCAGTGGACCCTGCTCAAGAAAAATATAGCAGCAGTCGCGCTCGGACTCACGGCAGGCGTCATAACAAGCCTTGTGACAGTGCTTGTGCTGTCAGTGCTTATGGGGCTTTCACACGAGGACTATGTCACACTGCTTCCAAAGTCCATCACGACAGCTATCGGTATGGGGGTATCAGAGGAGCTCGGCGGATATGTGACTATCACTGTCGCAGTTATCGTCGTGACAGGTGTGCTTGGAAATATACTCGGAGAGTTTGTTTGCAAAATATTCAGAATCACTGAGCCTATATCGAAGGGACTGGCGCTTGGCGCGTCATCACATGCAATCGGAACAGCGAAGGCTATCGAGATGGGCGAGATAGAGGGCGCCATGAGCTCTCTTGCTATCGCGGTGGCAGGAATACTTACGGTGGTGTTTGCATCGGTGTTTGCAAACTTTTATTGATTTGTCTGAGCGTGTGCTAATGACGGAAGCGCGAGGCTGTGCATATCTGCCTTCGCTTCCTACTACGCGGCTAAGGGCTTGTAGGAATTGTGATACAGGTTGTGACAGGTAGGACGCAACCGACTTTTACGCGCCGTCCATGGCGCGGTAACGTCTCGCCCGTGCTTCCGTGCACGGGCGTTGCTGGATTGCAAACACAATTCCAACAATCCCTAGGCCGCTTCGTACAAGCTCAGGCAGATATGCACAGCCTCGCGCTTCCTGCGCGTTGGCTTTCCCCACCATAAGATAAGTTCATTAAATAGTTATAGATGTAGACAATTGGTAAGAGTATATGTATGATTCAAGTCATATTAGTATTCTACAATCGTTGGAAAGGAATATTATGATAATTACAATTGCTAGAAAGTGCGGTTGCGATGCAGATACTATCGGTAGAGCAGTCGCTGAGAAATATCATTTACATTTCATGGACAGGGAGGCTATTGCGGCCGCTGCCAAAGAGGCAGGTTGCTACGATGAGTATGAGGAGTTTTACAGTGAGAGACCGGTTAATTCCCTGCTTTACTCTATTGTGATGGAGACGGAGGAGGATAATGTGCTGCATGATACTCCGGCGAGGGCTCTTACATTTATAGACAGGCTGCCGCTTGAGGACGGCTGTGAGGGATATGTGATTCAGGGACGGTGTGCAAACTTTGCCTTTCAGGGAAGAGATGATGTTGTCTCAGTTTTCCTGACAGCGAATGATGCCTTCTGCGTTGATACTGTGGCTGATACACATGGAGTCTCAGTCAGAAAGGCAAAGACTGTTGTGCGTGAGACAAATGACAACAGAAAGACCTATCACAAATACTATACCGGACAGGAGTGGGGGCAGGCAGAAAACTATGACCTGTGCCTGAATGTGGCAAAGCTCGGTGTAGATGGTGTGATTGCGATGATTGACAGCTTCATACAAAATAGAAAATAGAAGTGTATATACAAAAGCCGAATCCGTGGGAGTGTGGATTCGGCTTTTTGAGTTTGTTTTTGAAAATAAAAATTCATCGTTGGAAAAATGTACGGAATTATGTTACAAACACAGCAAAAAATATCAAGAATAATGTTGCAAATACATAGAAAACATCAAGAATAATGTTACAATGGGGATATATCTTGAAAAAAATAGCTAATTAACGTTATAATATAATTAGCTAAAAAAGAAATGGATAGGAGGAAGGCATATGAATATAGCAACAGCAACTGCAACAGAAATGCAGAACAATTTTGGGAGATATTTGAATCTTGTTATGTCAGGACATGAAATCATTGTTACAAAGAATGGTCATGAAGTGGGAAGATTTATTCCTAAGGATGCCGCAGTATCATATTTGACGGATTCTCTAACAGGAATTCTTCAGGATAATGGTGATTTAGATGAGATAAAAACCGAAAGTATGAGGGAAAAATATGGTTTTGTTGATTGATACTAACATTATACTTGATGTTTTACTAAGTCGCTCAGATTTTGTGAAGGAAGCATCTATAATTTGGAAACTTTGTGAAACTGAACAGGCAAAGGGATATATATCTACATTAACTTATGCAAATATTATGTATATCATGAGAAAACAAATGACTCCAGAGCAGATAGAAGATGTATTCCGCAAGTTAAAACTTATTTTTGAGTTCGCTGATTTTAGTTCAGTTGTGCTTGAGATGGCTGTAAATATGAAGTGGAAAGATTTTGAAGATGCCATACAAAGTGCAACTGCTGAATATGTTCATGCAGACTATATTATTACGCGCAACATTAAAGACTTTACGCAAAGTAAGGTTATGGCACTTACACCTGCGGAACTTTTGGCAAGAATTTAATTGCAATGAATCTAATAATTAAAAGTGTAATATTATTGGTAAAACAGATAGGAGGCATATATGTTAAACGGTGTGGGAACAAATATTTCAATGGCATATACTTCAAAGTATAATAAGAAGTCAACAGGCGATAAAATGGATATAGAGTTCGAAATAGGAAAAAGTGAACAAAACTCCATAAATAAATGTGGGGAGAGGCAGAGTGAACTTACTGAAATATACATGAATATGTTGTCGGAAAATAACAGTTCTCTTTACAATAAATTGGTAAATAATAAAAATGCAGTTGAACAGGTGTCACCGGATAAGGAAATTCCAAATGATAAGCTGAAAAATATCGGAATGACAAGTTTTGGACTGTCTGATACAGAAAGTCAGATAGTTTTAGCTTCATATGTGAAGACATCAAAGGAGGATGATCCTGTTGTTCAAGTGGCATATGGACATGGTGATAACAGAAAAGTATATCATGTGCATGTAAATGATGTTGATACATCGAATGCATCGGATCTGGAAATGTTTGCGCTTATGTCATATGAGGGGTATAAAGGAAGAACTGCACCTGATTCGATAAATAATTATTCTGCCTATAAAACAATGAAAGCAGATGCCGGTTATGGAATGGCTTCTGCTGATGAAAATAGCTTTGTAAACAAAAAAGTGAATGCTGATTATTTATTGGAGCAAATATATGATTCATTAAAGAAGCGGGAAACAGAACAAGAAGCAAAGAGCTTTGATGTATGTGAATATTTGCTCCAGATGATAAAAAATCGTTAAAAGTAGCAGCTTTCAGTGCCGAAGCATAATAATCGTATGGAATGTCTTGGTAGGATCATCAAAGTAAAAAGTCATTTCACCATTATACTTCTTAACAATATTTTCTATACTACGCATACCGAATCCATGAAACTGTGGATTCGGTTTTTTAGTTGGTAAAAGGTTGCCATTTTTATCAATAGGATTCACACGGCATGAATTTATCAGAGAGATGATAGTCATGTTTGTATTTTCTCTACGAAAGACACTTAATTCGATAAAAGGATTAACCGCCATCTTCTCGGCAGATTCTACGGCATTGTCCATAAGATTACCAAACAAAATGCTTAAATCATCATAGCTTACGAAATCAATGCACTTGCTTCTGATATCGATGTGAAATGCGATTTTTTTCATGAGACATATTTTCTGGTAACGGCATATGAGAGAATTAAGCTGGTCGTTGTCGCAGACGCGCACAGAGTGCTGCAATTCGGGAGAACCGAGTACCCGGGTAAGATAGGCTGCAATTTTGTCGGTTTCATGATGCTCGTTTAAATCAGCAATGGCATTAAGGTGCTTCTTGATATCGTGAATGAGAACCTTCTGCTGTTCATCCTGTTCGGAAAGAGTCCTGTAGTACTCCACAGAATCGGCATCGCGCTGGCTCTGGAGTTTTAATTCGGCTATCTGGGCATTCTTTTGCTTTATGTGCTCGTAAAGACTGAATGCGAGGATGTTGATGAGCAGTAAAAAGAAACAGCACAGGCTTATCATATAATTAAAAGGTGATTTAATCTCATAATAAATAAAAATATATATGAATGTATAAGTAATAAAAATTGAAAGAATAGGAACAATGATTAAAGTGAGTATTTCATAAGGAGAAAAATGAATACTATCTTCTTTATGAGTAAGCCTGTGCGAAATAAAATAAGTGACCACAAAATATAACAATTTACTCAAAAATGAGATAACATATAGAGAAATATAATCACTTAACTTATTATATATGTTGTATGAGAACGCAGAAAATAACCCCATGACAATGAGTTCGCTTAAAGACATGATTACAAGTAATAAAATGGAATGGAACAATAGTACATTGATACTGGAGGTCGTTGTTAATTTCATAAATATAAATGTTGCTAATAAAAATGAAATTGAATTTAATATAGGAATTTGTAAAAATGAGATGCAATATGCGATACAAAATAGTACGGATAATATAGAATATCGTTTGATATACGAAATCCTACATTCAAATATATTTGACACATATTGGACTAATATTATAGCTTCAACTATATAGATTAAAGAATAACAAAATATAACACTCATGATTACGTATATTACCTCTTACTTTCCATAAACAATAAATATGCATTCTTAAATTCTGTAAATTTGCGACGTGTAAGATAAGCAGTGAACTGGTCATCGCAGAGATAGATAAGCTCATGATCAAAGTGAGTCACTTTAGCCAGATTTACAATAAAACTGCGATGTGATTGAAAAAAGCTACTTTTGGGAAGTGCATTTATCCAAAACTGCAAAGTTTGTGTTGATTCGTAATCAGCAGAATTTGTATGTAGGGTTACATTTCTTCCCTTTGCTTCTATATATATTATTTCGTCAGTAGATATCCGGGCAACACCTGATTTGGTTTCAATAGCTACCAGACGATTTAAAGATGTATACAGTTCAAGTGCATCATCAAGATTTTGAAATAATCGTTGCTTATCTATTGGCTTGGATAAATATCTAAACACATGAAAGCGCATAGCTGCATCCAGATATTCAATGAAGGATGTTACTATAAAAATAATAACGGATTCATTTTGCTGTTTAAGCTTATTACCTACATATATTCCATCAAAACCGGGCATTTCAACATCTAAAAAGACAATATCTTTATCGCCTTTATCGGACAGGAGAGATTCCCCATTATCAAAGGATACAATTTCAGGACATTTAGTTTTCTTTTTGCCAAAGTAAGTGGTAATTAATTGTGATAGTACGCTAGTGATAGATGAGTCATCATCGCAAATAAGTATTCGCATAATAATTAATCTCCATAACAATAATGTGATTATATTATACAGGTAAATAGTGTATTAAAGCAACATAATGACATCAAAAGACAAGAAAACGCTATTTTTGGTTATTTTTGTTTGGGAATATTTCAACTAGAAGTTCTGTGAATCTTTGGGCAAGTTCAATTGCAGAACTATCACATAGATTGAGACTATCCAAAATCTGAATAGGGGTGTTGGTAGTATGTGTGCATCCATTTATTAGATAATCAGGATTTACGTGTAATATATCACATATGGAAATAAAACATTCAAAGCTAGGGTGTTGTGAACCACATTCTATGGCTGAAACATGATTTTGTGAAACATTTAATCTTTCAGCAAGAACAGCCTGTGTTAAATTGAGTTCTTTGCGGCGAAGTTTAATTCTATGTCCCATGGTAATATAGTCAAAATCCAAAATATTAATACCTCTTTCATAGTGATAATCTAAACATAATCGTAACAGGTATTTAAGTATTTATGAACAAAGTAAAACAGATAATATCATTGATACAGATAAAATATACTTGTTTTAGATAAAAAATCTGCGTAAGAGTGGATTATTCAGTAAATATTACGAAATATGCCCAATTTATACGTGACTAGGGCGATTCATTCAAAACCATAGAATTATTATTAACAAAGTTATAATATATATGCATGAAGTTGATGATATTATGTTGATGACAGACGAAAAGGAGAAAATCATGAATAAAAAGGTTGCAAAGAAAAATTATGTTTTCTATGCAAAGAGAGTGTTAGGTGAAGTTCTTAGGCTTGAAGCTAATTCAACGTCATGCACCCTTTTTTATGAACCAAAGCAACCAGAAAACATTGCAAAATTTAAAAGAAAAACTAAATAACATGAGCGAGAAAATAGCAGATTGGTTAATTTTACAGAAAGCTATTTCCACTGACGAACGTGAACTGTATGCATATGCAGTTCATTGTTTGTTCTCGCTCCTATATCCGATTGTTTTTGCTTCGGTAATAGGAGCTTTTTTGGGAATGATAACCGAAGCGATAGCTATGATTATGCCTTTTATACTGATAAGAAAATTTTCCGGTGGGTATCATGCGGATAGCTTCAAAAAATGTTTGGTGTTATCAAGTATTGTAATTATAGTAACATTACTGATAGGAAAATACATAAAAAATATATTTATAGTAAATATCATGTATATTGCAGCAACTATATTGCTTATGGTGTTTAGTCCTATAGATTCAGTTAACAAAAGGCTGGACTATAATGACAAAAAATTTTGTAAAAAAGTAACGATATTTATTGTGGCGGTGATATTTGGTGTAGTAGGAGTTTTATGGATAATAGGATATAGATATTATACAGTGTTTATAGAGAGTGGAATAATACTTGCGGAATTATTACAATTAGTGGCAATTTGTCATAATATGATTTTTAATGAAAATGATTATAAACTGTCTATGTAATCATATAGGAGTCCGTTGCAATTATCACAGTTGCAACGGATTCTTTCGCTTTGTAGTGATTATTTTTACTTAATAAAAATTTCTAATCTATCATAGTAAAGAGAATGATATTATTAAATATCAATGATATCTATTATATTAAAATAGACCAGAAATGACTAAAAAATGTCGTCTCATGTAAATAGTATTGAAAAAAATAGAAAGATGAAGATAATTGAAATTGTCATCAACTTCGAACAACAATAATTATTGTTAAGTAACTTGAAAAATTATTATTTTGGAGGATTAATTATGTTAAATAGAGTGAAAAAGTTCATGGGAGCAACAATGCTGGCTGGAATGATGGTATGTACAGTCGGAGGTATTACCACATATGCAAATAACAATGTGGATACAAATTTCTCTTTTCAATTTCAAAATAAGCAGAGTATAACACCGAAAAGAGCTAAAACAGACACCAGTAAAATGTATATGAAGTGCACGTCACTTAGCAGTGGGGCTTCTTATACAGCTCATGCAGTAGCATACAAGTCATATAGTGATAAAGTTGCAATTGATTGTTCGGCAGGAAAAACATATCTTTTTGATAGTAAAGGAAAATATCACTATATGACAAATTTGGTGAAAGAGCGTGGATATAGCATTGGTGCTATTGCAGCAAATCCAAATTATGGATATAAATTCAGTGCATCGGGAAAGTGGAGTCCTGATAATGTAAATAAATATTAAGAAACCCGGGCTGGTGTATTATAATGCACCAGCCTATATAAAATATAACCATCTGATTTTACAACTATAACACATTATATTGATATGATTATGTAAAAGAAAGAAGGAGAGGCATTTTATGAGAAACAGAAAAATAATTGGACTACTTACAGTTTTGTTTACTGTATCTGCACTTTCAGCATGCTCAAGTACATCAGATCAGTTAGATGGCAAATCAGGAATAGTAAAAGATGAAAATTCAAAGGGAGAAAGTGATACAGGAACATCAGATCCGATAATATATGAACAAGAGCCAGAGTATGTTGATGAAAACGATATAATTTCAACTGATGATACAGCATCGATAGATGGTATTTCATATAAAATTGATTCATATGAGCATACCACAGAGTTTGGAAACAGAAATAAGGATACGGTTGCAGAGTCTTTGAAAGATAGCTATGAAGGAAATATAGATGAAAATTATAACCTGAGCAATGGCTATAGTTACATTTTTGTCACTATGACATATACAAATAATACAGA
>ONHG01000021.1 GCA_900317585.1 uncultured Lachnospiraceae bacterium
TGGGATGAAATCCAATCTGATATATGGTAAAATAAAGAAAATACCAAAGATTAGCAAGATAAACGGAGCATTGATAAATGTCCGTACGAGAACAGCAAAGAACAGAGAGCTGTCGAAGAACAGACTCATCGCAATGCTTGAAGAGCTGTTTTCAAAATCGGAATTTCTGGAGAAAAAGAAGATACTGGAAGAAGATTATGGACTTAAAATGAGCGTGGAGCTTGAAGGGAGGATGAACGAGATGTGTAATGTGAGTGATTATTGGGAAGAGATTGCACTTCAGACAGGTAGAGAAGAAGGACGTAAAGAAGGAAGAGAAGAAGGACGGAAAAAACAAGCAATGGAGACTGCCTTAAAGCTTAAGAAAAAAGGCCATTCGTTAGAAGACATTGCAGAGTGCGTAGATTTTGATGTTGAAACTGTAAGAAAATGGCTTGTGAGCTAACACGGAAATGCTGAGAAAAATGCTTTAATCGAAAATAATAGGAAAAATATGCGACTAATGTCCTATTTTTCTCTTGCATTTTTTGAAAAATAGTGGTACAATTTTCCTATCAAAACAAAGAGCTGTATATATAGGGCACAGCACTTTGAAAAAAACCAAGTTTTTAAATGAAAAGGAGAAATGAACTATGGTAAAGAATGTACTAAACACATTGAGAAAGAAGCAGAAGAATAACAAAGGTTTCTCTCTTGTAGAGCTGATCGTTGTAATTGCTATTATGGCAGTACTTGTTGGAATCCTTGCTCCACAGTTTATCAAATATGTAGAGAAGTCAAGACAGTCAACAGATATGCAGAGTGTACAGCAGCTTAAGTCTTCGGTAGAAACTGATATTTCAGATAATGAGAATATAGATACTGTAACAATTGTGATTAACGGTCAAACAGCTACAGCTACAATTACTCCAAAGACTGGAACTGGAACTGCAACAACTGAAACAGCAAAGTTAAAATCTACTGGATGGAGAGGTGTTACATATACATTAGATACGTCAACTGGAAAATGGGATGCTACTACTTATGCAGATACAACGAATAAAGCTGTAAATGAAAAGTCACCAAACAAAAATATGGATGAAGTATTTTCAATAAGCTAGTACTACTAGTACTGAATCTGAATCTAAACCTAAATAATAATTAGTAAAAGGACACCCAACCATGACCGACCTGATACCCATCTACATTTTAATATTTGCCTTCGGCATAGTTATAGGCAGCTTCTTAAACGTCTGCATATACCGAATACCGCAGCATGAAACAGTGGTGACCGAAAGGTCCCACTGTATGAAATGCGGGTATCAGCTCGCATGGTATGATATGGTGCCGGTTTTTAGCTGGCTCTTTCTAAGAGGCAGATGCCGTAAGTGTAAGGCACCGATTTCACCTCAATACCCTATAGTTGAGGCACTAAACGGCATAATGTACGTAATAGTATTTGCAGTAAACGGGCTTGAAATATCAAGCATCATATACTGCCTTCTGACATCAGCACTGATAGTACTCAGTGTGATAGATTGGAGAACATATGAAATTCCATTCGGAATCAATATATTTATACTGGTGCTTGGAATCCTACATGTGTTTATAGACCATGACAACTGGTCTGAATATGTGATAGGATTCTTTTGTGTCAGTATATTCCTTGAAATACTCCTCCTGTTGAGCGGAGGAAGAGCCATAGGTGGCGGCGACGTCAAGCTCATGGCATGCGCAGGCCTTGCAATAGGCTGGCAGAATATAACATTAGCATTTTTTCTGGGATGCATCATCGGTTCCGTGATACATCTGATCCGTATGAAAATAACAAAAGCAGGCAGCACGCTTGCAATGGGACCATATTTGGCAGCCGGAATTTTTATTTCGATGCTATGGGGCGAGAAAATGATATCGGCATATCTGGCACTCGCGGGCTTTTAAAAAATATGTTATAATGTATCATATTTGTTAGAAAAACAGATACTGAGAAATCTTGCGAGCAAAAAGTAGAGCAAAGCAGAGTAAAAGCATAGTAAAGCTCAGCAAATCTCAATAAAGCACAGATATACCGAAAATATATAATATTTTACAAACGCACATCGTGTAAAGTGTTTAGCATACAAAGCTTAGCACACAACCCGGGCGCAGTGTAAAACATAGATAATATGGAGGACTTGGTTATGGCAAACAGAGTACTTGGAATTGAAATAGGACAAAACCTTACCAGAGTCGTAGAAATTGATTATAAAATAAAAAATCCAAAAGTACACAGCATGTTCAGCTTTCCAACACCACCTGAAATGATAGATGATGGTGTGGTTCATGCGGACAGCATATTCAGATCCATGCTTTACAGCAAGATTAAGGAAAAGAAGATAAACACCAACAAGGTTGTTTTCACTTTAAACTCCACACGAATCGCATCAAGAGAGATGGAGCTTCCACTTGTAAAGGATAAGCAGATAAAGGATCTTTTGCAGATGAATGCATCGGATTATTTTCCGGTGGATTTAAGTCAGTACAAACTCGTTCATGAGGTTATAGAAAAGATTGATAAACCGGAAGAAAAGAAAATGCGTCTTTCGGTTATTGCTATACCTAATGAGATTATATCATCATATGAGGAGCTCGCAGAGGACTGCAGGCTTCAGATAGTCGCACTTGATTACAGCGGAAATGCAGTCAAGCAGTTGATGCTAAGGGAAATTCCTGGTGACATAAAGGCCACAATCAAGATAGATGAGACCATTTCAACCATCACGGTCATGGATGGAGATATCATAAAGCTTCAGCGAAATGTGAATTACGGACTGGCAGATGCCATCGAGGAGATTCAGGACAGCGAGCTGTTTGGAGAGTATCTTTCATTTACAGATGCTGTTGATGTGGCAAGGAGAAAGACCTGTCTTGAGCTCAAATCAGATGTCATACAGCCGGAGATAGAAAATGCAGAGCGCGATGACATGGGACACGAGATTGATTCGGAAAGATTTAAAAAGCTCCGTGCCAACGTCAACTACACACTTGCCAATCTGGTGAGCAGTCTTGGAAGAGTTATTGACTATTATCAGTCCAGAAACGTTGACAGACCGATTGACAGGATTTTCCTTGTGGGCTTGGGAGCAGATTTCAGCGGACTCAGCAAGCTTCTCACAAATGAACTGAACTATAAGGTTATTCCACTACAGCAGTTTGACGGAATAAGTGTTGCAAAGAATATAAATCTTGCAGAGACAAAGATAGCAGAGTTTTTCAACTGTGTGGGTGCTACATTAAAGCCACTTCCGATAACGGACGAGAAAAAGGCAAAGGGCAATATTTTTACCACACCTATCGGTGGAATGAATAATGTACCGATGGAACAGGGAGCCCAGCCCCCGCTTGGACCGGATGGACAGCCACTTCCGATGCCAGAAGGGATGGAAGCGCAAAAAGGAGCGTCGCTTGGCATACCTCTTATAATACTCGGAGTGTGTGTGGTAGCGTCAGTTGGACTGATTGCTTACAGTATTTTTTCAAATCTTGTTTTAACATCTGACAATATGGCTCTCAAGGGACGAGTTTCTGACTTGTCATATGCACAGAACATATATGATGTATACAATCAGACCAAGAGCGATTATGAGTGGACAAAGCTGCTTCAGGATGCATCATCCAATAAAAATGATGAGATAGTCAGCTTTATAGATGAGCTTGAGAAAAAGCTGCCATCGGATGCACGAATTGATAATATGTCTGTTACAACTGACGGGGTATCTATGACAATCTCGCAGAGCAGTAAGGATGTTGCCGCTGATGTGATTGCGCAGCTTCGAACCTTTGACAGTATTATGGTTTCAAATGTTTCTACAATCACAGATGATACAGATGAGACCGGGGCATCAAATGTACAGTTTACAGTAGACTGCACATATGTTAAAAAGTCGGACGATTCAGACACATCTGAGACAACGGATACACAGACTGACGGCTCAAATGATAATACATCGCAGGATAATACATCGCAGGATAATGCATCACAGAATACATCGGATAATGCAGCACAATAAGGAGGTGTTAAAATGTCAGCAAGAGATAAAAAACTACTTATTATATTAGCCGGAATTGCCGTTTTAGCACTTACATACTTTTTTGTCTTTGCACCTCAGGCAAATAAGAGAGAAACTCTGAAAACTGAGAATATGCAGCTTAAGTCGCAGTACAATCAGCTTTCTACACTTGCTGCAAAGGCAGATGATTATACAAAAAAGACGCAGAAGATGTCTGATGAAATGCAGAAGGTGTATGACAATTTTCCATCTTATTTACAGATAGAAAACGGCATTATGGATGCTGTTGCAATCGAGAAATCAACTAACACAAAGTTCACAGAGCTAACCGTAAATGATCCTGTTGCCATTGATGTGACCGCGGACAATTCGGGTGATGGCACAGAGCAAAGCTCAGGGTCATCAGATAGCAGCTCGTCAGCAGATACAACTGCCACTGATAATGGTTCAGGAAGCGATGCCACAGCACAGAACAATGCAAAATCCACAGTTGCAGGATATCAGCTTTATGATGTCAATTCAGTAATGGCATTTACCACAGAGTATCATGGACTGAAATCCATGCTTGAGCAGGTAATTGGTTCTACAGACAAAAAGACAATCAGCAGTCTTAATGTCAATTTTGATGATTCTACAGGTGAGCTGTCAGGGGCGCTCAACACAGATTCATATTTCCTGTATGGACTTGATAAGCCATATCAGGCGCCGGTAATACCGGAGATACCGCATGGTACAGACAATCTGTTTGGTACACTGAATTAAATTTAAAATAAAAACTCTATTTACAAAGGAGGAAGCCGGTTTGAGAAAGTTAAGGGACGATGATCGAGGAATTACACTTGTTGAGCTTATTGTGTCTATAGCCATTCTTGCAATAATCGTGCTTCCTTTTTTGAATAGCTTTGTGATGGCGGCAAAGACCAATGCCAAGTCGAAAAATGAGCTGAATGCTACACACCTTGCGGAGAATATCATGGAGGGTGTGGAGAAAAATTCCATGAAGACGCTAGCCTATCAGTTTAACTATCCATCTGAGGGATTTGATATAGCGGATGGATTTGCAATCGGAAGCAGTGGTGCACAGGAACTGATTGCGTCGGCATCGGGATCCGGAAGTACCTCATATGCTCCGGCAGTCAGATTTGATGATGTGGATTCCGGATTATCAGCATCAGAAAAAGAAAATAAGATTACAAGTTCAATTCACAAGACCGATAAGTCACAGACTATAAACGATGCAACAAAATGGAAGTTTGTGGAGAGCAGCTCTCACAAATACTATTTTTATATGTCAGATGTGCAGTCAGGTTCAAAAAAGTACAATGCACTTGTGACACTTGATGCCAGGGCTGATGAGGTTAAAGATGCCTCAGGTAAAACAGACAAAGCTAACAGTGGAAAGGTGACAAATTACAACACAGATAGTCTGGCAGATATTTCGTCAATGAATTTTGACCATGATGCAATCTGGACAGATCAGAGAGCATTTTCTGATTTAAAAACTGAGTTGATAAATGATAATGTGATAAATGAAGATTCCGGTTTAGATGAGAGTCAGGTAAAAAGAACTATCACTGTAAAGATAACAAATACAACGAGTACAAAGGTAGAAGTGTCTACATCATATGTTGTAAAGGGCAAGACATATCCTGCCACAAATTCGAAAAAGGCGGATGAGTTTATAAGTATTATATTTGATAATTCATCAAACACATTAGATCATGATTTGAGAAATATTTATATTTTTTACACACCGTGGTATTCGTCAAAGGGAACAGATCCTAACGAACAGATAGTTATTGAAAATGATGATAGTGTAAAGTGTAATGTAAACCTTGTAAAGCAGATGCCTAAGAGTACAGATTCATATGCACTTACCGGTAAAGAGGATGAGTATACAGTTTGTGTGAATGTTTCGGAAAAAAACAATGCTCACAGCTCAAACCCGGCAAGTGTTACAATAGCGACAAATCTGGATATAAATCTTGGTAATCCGGACACGGCAATGTCTCACAAGCAGGCATTGTATAAGTATAACAATGAAGCAACAGAGGAAGCAAAAAACAAGATTACAAAGCGTAATCTCACAAACGATGTAACTGCTGACAGGATATATGATGTTACTGTAGACATATTTGACAGCAAAACCAAATTGGACGAGATTGGTACCGCAAAGCCTGAGGTATCAATCACAGGAAGCATGGTGGATTAATATGATACGAAAAGATAACCGTGGAGCATCACTCATAATGGTTGTTATCGCGATGGCAATAGTGGCTGTACTTGCGGTGACAGTGCTTTGGATGGCTCTCATCAACAGACAGATGAAGGTGACAAATAAAAAGAATACAGATAATTTCTATTCGGCTGAGGGTGTGCTGGATCAGATATGTGCCGGACTGCAGGGTGAGGTGTCAAAGGCATACAAGGCAGGGTATTCAGATGTTATGCAAAATTATTCAACACTTTCAGAATTACAGCGACAGGATAAATTTAATACCACATTTAAGAATTCAATCCAGACAAGCCTTATCGGAGATGCAGCATATACATATAAGGTCGAAACGTTAAAAAGTTATGTAGACAAAAAGTTGACCAAAAAGCCTGATACTTCTAAGGGAGAAAAAGGGCCATATGCAGAGATAACGACAACATCCTCCGGTGATGACAATGGAAAACTTGTTGTGAAGGAAAACAATCTTATATTGAAGGGTATATATGTCAAATATACAGATGATAAGGGATATGATTCAGTTATAGAGACAGACATCTCTTTAAATGTCCCAACCATGAAGTTTTCAGCTTCCGGAGCAGTGCCGGATCTTTTTGCATATTCGCTCATAGGAAATACAGGTCTTGCAATTGATTCAAAGCATGAAGAGGAAACAACAATAAATGGAAACGTTTTTGCAGGAAATCCTTATCTGACAGGATTAAGTGATGATGATGAGACAAGCGTGACTATTCCCGCAAATAAAAAACTTAAAGTCGATAAAAGCAGTACATTTATTGCAAGCGGAGATTTAAATATCGGTGATGCAAAGGCAAATGCAAGCAGCAATTCAACATTTAATGTTTCAAAGCAGTGTCAGCTCTGGGCAGGAAATATTTATGTAAAGGGTGCAAATGCCACATTGCAGGGCAACACATATGTGAAAGACGACCTGACACTAAAATGTGTCAACTCAGATGTCACACTTGGCAATGACAAAAAGGATACCAGGTATGTAGGCTTCGGAGATGGCGATAAAGATGCCAAGGACAGCAGTGCCATTATAATAAATGGTAAAGGTTCGTCTCTCGATATGAGTAATCTTGATTCACTGATGGTTGCAGGATATGCGTATGTGAAGACTTCATCGCTTCAGCCAATATCAGGAGAGAATAATCAGAACATTACAACAGGTGAGTCTATTTCTGTAAAGGGTAATCAGATAGCATATCTCGTGCCGGCTGAATGTATCGGAACAGATGGGAACGGCGCAGATGCCAAATCCTTATACAACAAAAATCCTCTGACCTATGCAGAATATAAGAAGATTGCAAAAGACAAGGATGAGAGCAATGGTAATGAAAAAAAATATACTGAGATAAACCTTGAGGTAGTAGGCTCAAAGCTTGGATGGCCGCTCAAAACATATATGTCAGACAGTGATGTTAATTCTTGTATCAGAAAAGTTTTTGTGCAGTCACAGACAGGCTCAAATGATGATGGTCTTGTCTACTACTATGTAAATCTTCCGGCCGATAAGGCAGCCAGGTATTATGAGGATTATTTTAATGCCGATAAGCTAGGTGAGAACAAGCTTACAAAATACACCAATTTCTATACAAAAAAGATTAAAGTTGGAAACAATCCAGCAAATATTTTTACCGCAGGCAATTATTCAATCTTTGATGGTGCTGATGATGCAAAGGAGCTTTCGCTTCACACCGGAAATAACGAGGGAATCTATGCGCAGTCGGTCTCTTTAAGCAAAACCTATGATGCGCTTAACAAAAAGCTGGTGACTGAGGCAGACCGGCTCCAGGGGGTGAGAGATATCAATCCGGGCAAGACAAATAACTATTGTTTGTTTGATAATCTGATTGATACATCAAAAGATACAGCTACAAACATGACAAAGATATCAAAGTTCCTTGGAAGCGGAAATGACAAAAAGGAAATTACTGCTAATGTCAATGGAACAGATTACAAAGCTGTAGTTGTGGACAATGAAAAGAAAAGTGCATATAAGTGTGATAGCAGTGTGGTAGGGGCTAATGTATCTCTTATCATTGCAACAGGTGATGTGGAAGTGTCTGACAAATTTAAGGGAACAATCATTGCAAAAGGTAAAATTACATTGCAAAATGGAGCTTCTGAAATAAATAATAATTCGCAGGATGTATTCCGTGCACTTCTCATGCAGAAGAATGGCACGTCTGATGATGCAATGTATCTTTACAATATTTTTGTTGACGGAAAAGCTTTACTCGGCGATGATGCAAAAGATATAGATGATTTGGATTACACAAAGCTTATCACATATCAGAACTGGACCAAGAATTAAAGTATTTTTGGACATCATATGATGATATAAGGGGTAAAAGATATTTAACCTTTGATTTGTAATTAGAATAATTTAGAAATCGAGCGGAAGGGGGAAAACGCATATTATGAAAAAGACAGCTTATGACAAAAAAAACAATAATAAAAATGGCGGATTCTCTCTCGTAGAGCTCATAGTGGTCATTGCTATTATGGCTGTACTCACAGGAATAGCTTCTATGTCTCTTGCATCAGTTATGGGTGTTTCCGTAAAGCAGTGCGCGAGAGATATCCAGTCGGCGGCAAATCAGACACGGGTGTCTACACTGGGCAAGGATGAAGTCATCATGACAATCACTAAAGGCAATAAAGCAAAATCCAGTGAAGCATATTACTGCACTATAGTGACAAAGGATGGCCTTGGTAAGACAATAGAAAACGAAGAAAAGATTGGAAAAAGTAACCTGGATATCACATATGTGCTTAGTGATTCAAAGGGCAATAAGACCTCAGATATCACACTTGATGATACACATTCTCTGACAATCAAATTCAACAGAGGAACCGGTGCAATGGCACCTTGTATGAAAAGTGACGGCAGCAGTGGTGGTGACTATTACTGTATGCAGATTAAAGTGAAAAAAAACTCAACAGAAAAGATTATTTCATTTTACCCTGAGACCGGTAAGGTGAGCTTAAATTAAAAAATACGGCGGATTTACGAAAGGAGGCAGGCTACGTGGTTACATTATTTCGAAGAAAAAATAGTGTAAAGAAATTAAATAATAAAGGCTTTACACTAGTTGAACTTATAATAGTAATGGCAATCATGGGGCTTGTCGGTCTTGCAGTTGCCGGGTTTATCGGGACAAGCAGCTCGCAGTATAAATCAGCGACAAAAGAAGTGGATTTGCAGTATGAAGCGCAGATATTCATGAATCAGCTCGGTGATATGGTACAGAGCGCATCAAAGGTCACTGCATTCACATACAGCGCAACAGCAGGTGATGTAGAGGTATTTGAGGTAACAAAGACGATTGAAAAAGAAGACCCGGAAGCTTCCGGTAATACAATTACAGAAACTCATGTATATAAGCTGACACTTAATCTTGATAAAAACAAAGTCTATATGCAAAAAGACAGTGGATCAAAGGAGCTTATGGCAGAATATGTATCCGGATTTAAGGCCACAATCGACAAAGACAAAAATTCAGTAAACTTTGATGTTGATTTCAAAAATGACAATAAAACTTACAATGTGACACAGAATTTCACAATGCGAAATAAGATGTAAAATATAAGATATAAACGATAAGGATACAAACAGTAAAGATACAATTACTAAATGTAAAACGTTAGAGATGCAATGGGTTAGGAGCATACTATGAAGAGAGTTGGAAGCAAGAAGAAAATAATATTACCGATTATACTGGTACTGACAGGAGCACTGCTTACCACATCACTTGTGGTGTATAATAATCTTACGAGTGTAAGTGCGGATGCGACGTTTGATGGCATAAATAAAATTATTGATGAAAAGACCAAAGATGGAAGCACAGATGATACTTTCAATATCGTGGAAGTGGTTCCGGATAAGAGTATGGCTTCGTTTGGATATCTTATTGATGGGCAGGAGCCTGATTTGGGAACAGAGGGACTGGGGGCAGTTTATGGAGATAATGAGACAGGACCTAAAGCAAGAAAAGAGTATATAACAGATTTTAGAAATAAAGTGTCTTCTGTTATAGCATCTGATTCAGAAGATGAAACAAAGCCTCTTTATTATGATGGAGATTATGAAGAAAGCTATGTTAACCCTGATGGCACAAATAAGGAAAATAGTGATTGGAAAGAAATTAAATTAAATGGGGAAGAACTTATACAGAAGAATACACAAGGATATCAGATGGTAAAATCTGATGATGGATTAGGAGATTATAGTTACAGTTTTGAGTATGAACCGGCAATAAAAGATGGTAATGCAGTTGGAGATTACGAGCAAAATGTAGATTATTATGCTTTTATGAAAGATATTTCCATTGGAAAAGGTGGGTATTATGATTTAATATTTAAAACAGCCAAAATAAATGCTGGAAGCAATAACAAGGATTACTTTTCAATAGTAGATGAAAAAGGTCAATATGTTCATAATGCTTATTCAGCATTGAATATTAAAGAGGTAGAAGATTGGAGAGTAAAGGATGGAGATCCTTCTCAGATAAATGAAAATGATATTTTATATACATTTGATAGTAGTATAAATGAATATAAGTATTTAGGAAAGGCAAGAGATTTTTCACAGAAGAATAATCCTGATTTATGGAAGTGGCAGGCTAATATTGATGGAATTGATGGTAACAATGGTACTCCTGGTAGTATGGTTAAATATTTTATGTTATCATTTCAATATGTGTCACCAGATAAAATAGCTAATGATCAAGTCTATTATGAAGTTGATGAGCAAAATATTGAGTTCAGAGAGGATAAGACTGGACATTATTCTGGAATATTAAATGAAAATGAACCATATGTGAAGGTGCAAAATAAAAATGACGGTATAACCTATAATGGACATTTTAGAGAAAATGAAAATAGTAAAAAATATAACTATGTTGGTAAAGGAAAAGGAAGTTATAATTTAGTTAAAGATGACAAAGCAGTAATGGATCATGATGCTTATGTTAGAAGTATTTATGTTAAAAATAAAGTAATTAATCGTGATTGGTTTAGAGAATATGTTTTTAATAATAATAAAAAAATTAATTTTAAAGTAATTACTGTGACTCCACAAGAATTAAATAGTATGTCATTGGATAAGATTAATTTACTATATTTATCAGAATCTGGTATAGATGGGGAGAAAGATATCTCTTATAATAATTCTAACGATATAACAATTGAGGTAGCAAAAAATATTTGTCAACAGATAAGTAGTGATAATAAAAAACTGCCTGTTATACTTGATTACGGTAAAGTGAAAAATTGTAAAGATTTCTATAATGGACCTAATATGTATAAATTAATGGGAGCTTTGAGCTGTAGAAATAGCAAGCTCACAAAAAATACAGATGGTAATGATATTTATAATGGGCATTATATGAATCTGGATACATTATATAGTTTGAATTTTAATTACAATGCACTGCTTTTTAGTGAAGAAAAAGATTATCCAAACGGTTTTTTAAATGGTAATGCGGTCTATGTCGTTCCTTCAAATACTATAGGAGATATGCCATTTATTATGAAAAATTTTACATCTCCATTAACACAAAGTAAGGATACGGATACAGATAAAAAATTTCAGGAAGATTTATTTAATATAGGGTTTGGAGAGATAGCAGAATATATTAATTCTGAGAATACATTATTAAAAAAGCAAAATCAGGAATTAATTCATAAAAAGATAAGTAAAGATGTTATAATAAGTTATATTATTTCATATAAGTACAAAAGATCAATTGCAACAGATAAAATTCAAAGTTTGAATATATTAGAGATCGAACCCGGTAGAAGCAATGGTTACAACAAAGAAGTTAATGATATGTACAAAAAAGTACTATATTATGATGACCTTAAGTCATGGCTTGGAAAAGATTGTCCTGATGAGAAAAATGTTACAATTACACGAATGGCCGTAACGGAATTTATTGGTCATATAGATGATTTAAAACAGTATGATATGATATATATTGGCTTGAACATTGAGAACTTTAATACAGACTCTACAGGCAAAACACATTATAATGATTCAAGTATGGATGGTTTGGTTTATTCAAACATTGGTGACATTGTTGTTATAGATCCAAAAAAATATGGTCATGCAGGTTTATTGGATTCAGATTATACAGATGGAGCTAAAAGAACAAGTCTTATAGATAATCTTCCTAAAGTTACAGATGCAAATTATACGTCTGCACCTAATACATATAGAGCTTCAGGAAATGATTTAACCAAAGAAAAGGTAAGTGCTCTGGAAGATTATCTTGATTCAGGTTACCCGATTGTTTTTTCATATGGTTTCTTTTCAAGAAATTATGAATCTAATGTAAATGAAAATTTTATAGATAACAGTTCAAACATGTTTGACTTCCTTTGTCATGCATATGAGAGTACAAATGCGATTGCTGTGGATAGCAGTGGTTCTGCATATAATTTATACAATGTTTTAACAAGTGAGAAACCAAAGATTAGTCTTACTGCACCAAAAAATTCTGATGGAAAGGAATATGCAGAAGTAAGTGATGATAAGCTGTCATTGGAATTCGGGGTGTCAACGGTAGGTACAACTACAGAGGATCCAAAGATAAATGTAGAGTTATATATTGATGCAAATAAAGATGGAAAATTTTCTTCAATTGAAAAGCTCAATGCATCAAATTATAAGTTATATTTAAATGATGTAGAAACAAAACCGCAAATTGATTCGGATGGAAATTATTTTAATAGTATTTCATTATGCGATAAAATCAAACTGGTATATGATTTACCACACGGAGTGAATGGATTGATATCATGGAAGCTCGTGGCGAGACTTGCTGGTAGTCCTTCAAGATATGATTTTGCTTCTGGATTTGTACATGAAAAAGTAGTTACGAAAGAGAAAGTTAATGTCCTTCAGATTAACACATCTGGCGTATCTTCATATAATCTTGAGGAGATTTATAAAGATAGCAGTAAATCTCATTTAGCTGGCATTTTAAATGATGAGGTTAAGGATTATGAGTTTACTATTAAAACGGTAAAGTCTGATTCTGATGAATTGAAACAGATTTGTAAAGAAGGCAAATTAAAACAGTATAACCTGCTTATTATGGGATATGGAGAGTATTATCAAATTGATAATCTGGATTCGGATTTGAAGCCTATAAAAGAATATATAGAAGATGGAAATGCTGTTTTGGTAACATATGATACCACATCATATTATAATTTTGACGATCCTAATAACAGCAAAATTTGGGGATTGAGTTTTAACAAAAATTTACGTGATACGGTTGGTATGGATAGATATGGGGTATCGTTGGCTGATTCTCCGTTAAAAGAGGGCATTGATGTATCGTCAGAAAATACAGATAAATATAATACAATTGTAAATTATGCAACATCTAAATGTAAGGACATAGCATATAAACCTAGAAGTAATAAATCAACGGTTATAAAAAATTCGCAAGGATTTACATTTGCGGATTTGAATACGTTTCAATTACAAAATGAAACATATGGAAAGTATAGTATTTATAAGGATGTTGAAGTTGGTAAAAGTGATGCATTTAATGTATTGCTATTGAACAGAGGACAGATTGGAATGTATCCATGTCAGGTTGATGCATCTATCGCTTTGACGTTATCATCAAATCCACATTATCAGTTGGATTTAAATCAGGATTGCGATGAGGATGGTCAGACAGATTTAGTTGTATGGTTTGCATTAAGTAACTGGGGAAGTAATTCAGGTTCATATGAAGTTTCAGCAGGAGATGCCAGAAATAATTATTATATTTATACTGATGGCAACATTACATATAATGGAATGGGTCGTTCAAGCAGTATAAATTGGCAACAACCTAATGAACTTAGACTTTTTGTAAATACAATGATTTTAGCTTACGATGCTGCACCGCATGCGCCTGAACTCTCACTTAAAGAGGGGTATGACAGAAATTCGGCAGATGTAAATACAATATATGCAACGCTGGATGATGCCATTGATCAGGAGAACTCATCAAGTACGGCAGATGCACTTCCAGAGGGAAGTGAAACAACAAAGGATGTGTATTTTACGGTAACTGATACAAATAATCTAAAAAATCAGGTTGTTGCAAATACAAAAGTTCATACAAAATTTTATATTGAATGCAGTAAAGAAGAGTATAATAAAAATAAAGAAGATAAAAGAACTCTTAATACTGGAAGTGGAACAGTTTATTTACAGGAAGTGAAGTGGAACATATATTCGCTGAATAATGATGGTTCTCCGGTCGAGCCACCTATAAGTCCGACAGAAAATAATGGTAATACTACAATCAGAGATTTTTTTGATAATGGTAAAACGTATATGATAAAGGTTCCTATTTCTATTTTGCCAAAGGGAAGTAATTCAATTAAAGTTTATGCTATTGCATATAGTGAGATATGTAAGCAAAAGAATGGAGTTCCAAAATATATGAATTCACCGGAAGTATATAAGACTTTTGATGTTCGACGTTTAGGTCTTGCAGACCTCGACTAGCAACAAATCAAAACAGAGATCAATACATAGATTACCAATCATGTATATGGTCTCTGTTTTTTTACTGTTTCTTTATACTTTCTTTATTGAATTATCCACGCTTATTGATAAAATAAAAAGTATGCGCACGATTGCGGATATTTTTGCATTCGTGTATGGGAATATATTAACCGGAAAGAAAGGAAAAATCTATGAGTAAAATTTTCAAGAATCTGATTCCATACTGGCGATGGATCATATTAATTTTTGTTTTTCTCATTGCTCAGGCTTACTGTGATCTGGCTTTGCCTGCGTACACATCTGATATCATCGATGTGGGTATCCAGGACCACGGCATTGAGCATATCCTGCCAGAGGAGATTACCTCGGAGGATTATCAGATGGCACAGACATTTATGCTGTCTGACGAGAAAGAAAAATTTACGGACTGTTACGAGGCGCAGGATGCTTCAAAATCTGATGACAGTGTGGCAAAATACAAGCTGACAGCTGATTCTGACACACTTGATAAGCTGGATGAGAATCTTTTAGTTCCTCTTGTCATGGCATATCAGGCTTTTCAGTCGGGGGAGCAGATGGATGTGGATGCATCGGCTATCCCGCAGGGAGCAGCGCTCGATGATAACATGATAAAGCAGATAAGAAGCAAGGTGCAGGACAAAATCGATGCGGTGGGTTCATCTACCTTAAAGTCCATGGGTGTAGCTTTTGCGACAAAGTGTGATGAGAATGCAGGAATCGACGTGGATGCCAATCAGGTTGCTTATCTGTGGAAGGCAGGCGCCAAGATGGCAGCCTTTGCAGCTATTATGCTTATAGCAGCATGTGTTGTAGGTTTTGCGGCTTCAAAGGTCGGTGCCGCTGTAGGCAGGGATTTGAGGGAGAAGACCTTTTCAAAGGTTGTAGGTTTTTCAAATGCCGAGATTAACAAATTCTCTACGGCATCACTTATTACGAGAAGCACGAACGATATACAGCAGATTCAGATGGTTACTACTATGATGCTTCGTATGGTGCTTTACGCGCCAATCGTTGGTATCGGTGGTATCATCAAGGTGGCACAGACCAAATCCGGCATGGAGTGGGTGATTGCCATTGCGGTTGCTGCCATCATGGTTTTTATTTTCACACTGGTTGGCATTGCGATGCCAAAGTTCAAGATTATGCAGAGTCTTGTAGACAAGGTAAACCTCGTTTCTCGTGAGATTCTTACAGGTCTTTCCGTTATCAGGGCTTTCGGCCGTGAGAAGGAGGAGGAAAAGAGGTTTGATGAGGCTAACCGTGAGCTTACACGCACACAGCTGTTTACAAACCGTGTCATGACCTTTATGATGCCGGGTATGTCCATGATCATGTACTGCATCACACTTGGCATCGTGTGGGTTGCGGCAGGCAGAATAGACAAGGGCTCTATGCAGGTTGGTACCATGACTGCGTTTATTACATATGCCATGATGATTGTTATGTCATTCCTCATGCTTTCAGCCATGTCCATCATGCTTCCGAGAGCAGGTGTTGCGGCAGAGCGTATCGATGAGGTTATAAGGACAAACAGCACTGTAAATGATCCAAAAGAGCCTGTTACTGAGGCTGATCACAGAGGTGTTATCCGTTTCAACCATGTGGATTTCAGATATCCGGGAGCAAAGGAGGATGTGCTTTCAGACATTGATTTTGTGGCGGAGCCGGGCAAAATCACAGCTATCATCGGAAGTACCGGCTGTGGAAAGTCTACACTTGTAAACCTGATTCCGCGTTTCTATGACGTGACGGGAGGCTCAATAGAGCTTGATGGACACGATATCAGAGACTACACACTAAGCGAGCTTCGCGAGTCAATAGGCTTTGTTCCGCAGAAGGGTATTCTTTTCTCGGGAACCATCTCCTCAAACCTGCGCTTTGGTAAAGCAGACGCGAGTGATGAGCAGATAAAAAAGGCTGCGGATATCGCACAGGCTTCTGAGTTTATCGAGACAAAGAATGACAGGTATGACAGCTCAATCGCACAGGGCGGCTCAAACGTGTCAGGAGGCCAGAAGCAGAGGCTTGCCATAGCAAGAGCTATCGCAAAGGACCCTCATATCTATGTGTTTGATGACAGCTTTTCAGCACTCGATATGAAGACTGATGCGCGTCTGCGTGCAGCCTTAGCTGAGGTGACAGAGAAGGCTTCCGTCATTATAGTGGCACAGCGTATCAGCACGATTATTCATGCTGACCAGATTCTCGTGCTCGATGACGGTAAAATCGTAGGAAAAGGCACCCACGAGGAGCTTCTTAAAAATTGCGATGTATATATGCAGATTGCACAGTCACAGCTTTCAGCAAAGGAACTTGGACTTGATGATAAGGCGTCAGAAACTGCAACAGACAAAGCGGTAGAAACTGCAACAGATAAAGCAGCAGATACTGCAACAAAAACAGCAACAGATACTTCGGCTGTATCAGGCTTAGATAATGAAAAGGAGGGCATGTAAGATGAGTGAGAATAACAACGAACAGTTCAAGATGCCTCCTAAGAGGCCAAGAGGGCCAATGGGACATGGCCCCGGAATGGTCACAGAAAAGGCCAGGGATTTCAAGGGCTCTACAAAGAAGCTCATAAAGTATCTCGGCAGATACTGGGCTGCCATCATTGCAGTTATGATATTTGCAGCAGTTTCGACTGTCTTCTCCGTTGCAGGACCGAAGGTCATGGGTAAAGCCACCACTGCTCTTGCCGAGGGACTCATGAACAAGATTGCGGGAACAGGCGGCATAGATTTTGATTATATTGCAAAGATTCTTTTGTTTACGCTGGCTTTATATGTGGTGAGTGCCATCTTTATGTTTGCCCAGGGGCTTATCATGACAGGCATCACGCAGAAGACCTGCTACAGGATGCGTAAGGACATCACGAGTAAAATCAACCGTATGCCGATGAAGTATTTCGAGTCAAGGACATACGGTGAGGTGCTTTCGCGTATCACAAACGATGTGGACACACTCGGACAGAGCTTGAACCAGAGTATCACACAGATTATTACATCTGTTGCCACTTTGGTCGGTACACTGGTCATGATGCTGTCTATTTCACCGCTCATGACTCTGATTTCACTCGTTATCCTGCCTGTTTCGATGATACTTATTTCGTTTGTCATAAAGCATTCACAGAAATACTTCAGACAGCAGCAGGAGTATCTGGGACACATAAACGGACAGGTCGAGGAGGTGTACGGAGGCCACCTCGTCATAAAGGCATATAATAAAGAGGCAGAGACTGTAAAGACCTTTAAGGAGGCCAACAATGTGCTCTACAAATCCGCATGGAAATCACAGTTCCTCTCAGGACTTATGATGCCTATCATGCAGTTTGTAGGAAACTTAGGATATGCGGGAGTTGCCATCTCAGGAGGTATACTTGCCATAAAGAATGTCATCACAATCGGTGATATCCAGGCATTTATACAGTATGTGAAGAATTTCACACAGCCAATCCAGCAGATAGCGCAGGTGGCAAACCAGCTTCAGTCGATGGCGGCTGCATCTGAGCGTGTTTTTGAGTTCCTGGAGGAAGAGGAAGAGGATATTACAGTGGAAAATCCTGTAAAGCTTGACCATATCGAGGGAAGCGTGGAGTTTTCGCATGTACACTTTGGATACAATCCTGACCAGATTATAGTTAAGGATTTTTCCGCAAAGGTTAAGCCGGGGCAGCAGGTAGCTATTGTTGGACCGACAGGAGCAGGAAAGACCACCATGGTCAAGCTCCTTATGAGATTTTATGATGTAAACTCAGGTGCCATCCTCGTAGATGGACATGACATCAGGGATTACAACAGAACAGATCTGCGAGATGCATTTGGCATGGTATTGCAGGACACATGGCTCTTTAAGGGCACCATTATGGAAAATATCCGCTACGGCCGTCTTGATGCCACAGATGAGGAGGTCATCGCGGCAGCAAAGGCAGCACATGCGCATCACTTTATCCAGACACTGCCGGGTGGCTACGATATGGAGCTCAACGAGGATGCATCCAATGTGTCACAGGGACAAAAGCAGCTTTTGACTATCGCAAGAGCTATCCTTGCAGACAATCCAATCCTTATCCTTGATGAGGCCACATCCTCTGTCGATACACGTACAGAAATCCGTATCCAGAAGGCACTCGACAATCTGATGAAGGGCAGAACGAGCTTTGTCATCGCTCACAGGCTGTCTACTATTAAGAATGCCGATATGATTCTTGTCATGAAGGACGGAGACATTATCGAGCAGGGTACACATGATGAGCTTCTTGCAAAGAACGGATTTTACGCAGAGCTGTATAACTCTCAGTTTGAAGAATAGAGAAAGCACGGGTATCGTGCGGTTTTGCGAATATGCGTGGGGCTGAATGGTTACATAAAATTTTAAAAAAAATACGCTCTCGACAAAATTCGACAAAATGTGTTATCATAAAAGAATACAATTTGTTTTGACATGACAGTAATTGGTGGCATAGGAGAGTTTAATGGACACTTTAAATGTCGCAGTAGCAGACGAAAAGAAAAACATGCTAAGTTTATTGAAGGGCATGGAATTTTTAGGAACAGCAAAGAGTAGTGATGAAGCATACAGCATGATAAATGGTAATGCCGGTTCTGATGTGGTACTTGTGTATGTAAAGAGGGCATCCGGTGACAAGGAGCCGCTTGACGATACATATATGGAGAAAAAATCACTTGAAACGCAGGTTACGGATATCATTCATGAGATAGGAGTTCCCGCTCATATCAAGGGCTATCAGTATCTGAGGACTGCGATTGTGATGTGTGTGGAGGATATGGAGATGCTTAGCTCTATCACTAAGCTTTTGTATCCGACGATTGCAAAGAAATATAAGACTACCTCAAGCAGGGTGGAGAGAGCCATAAGACATGCTATAGAGGTGGCGTGGAGCAGAGGAAGGATGGATACAATTGACTCCATGTTTGGATACACGGTCAATTATGGCAAGGGAAAGCCTACCAATTCAGAGTTTATCGCTCTTATTACAGACAGAATACGTCTGGGAATGTAGATTTGTAGCTTAAAACAGCACAAAAATCGTCATTATAGACAAATAAAACCATGTTTTAACAAAATTAACTAGGCAAAATGTACTTTCGCGTGATATAATATAGTATACATTCTATTTGTATAGTGTATAGGATGTATATTATATTTTTATCAGATTAGTTGAAATATAGTAATCTGGCGGGGAGGTATCAGCATGGAAAAAACTAAAATACTAATGGTCGCATCAGAGGCAATACCTTATATGAAGACAGGTGGACTTGCAGATGTAGTGGGGTCTTTACCAAAGTATTTTGACAGGGACAGATATGACGTGAGGGTTATTCTGCCGAAGTACAAATGCATGAGTGAGGATTTACTGCAGCAGCTTAAGTTTATCTGTCATTTTTATGTGAATCTCAACTGGCGCAGGCAGTATGCAGGGATTTTTATGTCACAGTATGATGGAGTGACTTATTATTTTGTGGACAATGAGTTTTACTTTGCAGGAGATAAGCCATACAACAATATATATGAGGATGTTGAAAAATTTGCATTTTTTTCAAAGGCTGTACTTGAAGCTTTGCCTGTAATAGATTTTGCACCGGATGTGATACATTGTAACGATTGGCAGACAGGACTGTTGCCTGTATTTCTAAAGACTGTATATGGCTCTGACAACTTTTATGCAGGAATTAAAACTGTCTTTACCATTCACAATATGAAGTTTCAGGGGCGCTGGAAAATCAAAGAGATTGCTGATGTTACTGGACTTCCGGAGCATATTTTCAATTTAGGAGAGCTCGAGTTTTACGGGGAGGCTAATTATCTGAAGGGCGGCATTGTATATGCGGATGAAGTGACTACAGTCAGCCCTACATATGCCGATGAGATATGTACACCTGAGGGCGGCGAGGGCTTAGACGGCCTGATGCTTGAGAGGCGAAGACATCTGAGGGGAATTGTAAACGGCATAGATTATGAAGTTTATAATCCTATGAAGGACAAATATATTTATAAAAATTTCTCAGTCAGAAATACAAGCGGAAAGATTGCAGACAAGAGAAGCTTACAGGAGAAGGAGGGGCTTAAGGTTGACAAGGATGCAATGCTCATCGGTATCGTATCGCGTATGACAAGCCAGAAGGGCTTTGATCTTGTGGCTTATATGATGGAGGAAATGCTTTCCACGATGAATGTACAGTTTGCTGTACTGGGAACCGGTGAAGAGCAGTATGTGGATATGTTCAATTACTTCCATGACAAATATCCTGATAAGCTCAGTGTATTTATTGGATATTCGGAGGAAAAGGCGCATGAGATTTATGCAGGCTGTGATGCCTTTTTGATGCCTTCACTTTTTGAGCCGTGTGGACTGAGCCAGCTTATGTCAATGAGATATGGAACACTACCGATTGTCAGGGAGACAGGAGGACTAAAGGATACAGTGCAGCCTTATAATGAATATGAGGATGTGGGAACCGGATTTTCATTTTCGAATTTTAATGCACATGATATGCTGCATGTCATCCAATATGCTTTTGATGTTTTCACGAATCACAAGGACAGATGGCATGAGATGATAGAACGCGCCATGAGGCAGGACTTCTCATGGAATTCATCTGCGGCAGAGTATGAGAAGCTTTATGACATGCTTGCCGGCAATTAAAACAGTAATTATCAAAGTACCGGATGCATATTCAATATATGCTATCCGGTATTTTTGGGTTAGTATACAGTGTCGGTTTTGCAGTCGTATATATAGTATCGTTCACCGAGTATCTCGTCATCACGTATTTCTGAGGCATTTACCTCGCAGATAAATTCACTCAGATTGTGAATATCAATTCTGTCGTCCAGGGGCATCACAAGAAACTCGTGTATGCTGCTTGGAATGAGCAGCAGGTTTCCGCCAAGCTTTTTGGAAAGAGAGTGAAGAATGCCGGGATATAGTATGGCAGAGGCTCCGTTGGAGCGTCTTTTATTAGTCAGTATATATATCGGCAGATCTTCAAAATCACCCATTTCTTTAAGCGTCTGGGCATATTCGGGACATTTGTCAGAGATGAATTCAGCCATATTGATAAGTGAGAAGGGCAGTATCTCCGGGGTGTTTTTCAGCGCAACACGTATGAGCTCTTCCATGTCTGCTCCCCAACTGTTAAACAGTGCGTCAGTGATAGTTATGGTGCCGTATTCGGGCAGATCTGGACCGACATAAAGCTGGAAAACAATTGCAAAGTCCAGATATTTTATGTGCGGCACATGCTGCAGCATTTTTTTGTTTTTTTCGTAGTTGATAAGGTGGATAATAATCTTGTCCTTAGCTTTTGAAAAATCTTTACAGAAGCCAATGTCAAAATCTTCAGTTGGTTTGTATTGATTGTAGGTGGATAAAATTGCATCGAGAATAGAATCAATCGATACACCATCAAGATACCAGTGATAGTATGGATTGAGATAAATGGTCGGTGCTATGTTGAACTTTGGATTGATTATCATCAATCCATCATAAACATTCCCGTTGTTTTTCTCAACAGGATGGATGCTGAGCTTGAAATTGTCATCAAGCCTGGAAGTTATTTCAGTTTCAATAGTTTGTAAAAACTCCGTATATTTCATGTCTCTCCTTATGAAGAGCATAAGCTATCGGATCTCGTGGAAAAATAAAACCCACGAAGCATGGCGCTTCGTGGATTTTACTGTATCATTGTTTGGTGAAGTTTGCAATATGTATTTTTGTACAATTTTTAGACTTCATTTTTGTGACATCATACAAAATATAGCTGCGCAATTCATTTTTAATCCGATTTGAGCCTCTGCCACAGTGTGTTGTAAAGAGTTGCGTCATCATCATTTAAAGCTCTGTATACTTCACAGTTTTTGAGCATATCGGAAGGAGGATTAATCGCCTCATTTTCCTTTGTTTCCTCATCCTGGTTGTCGATGACAGACTGGATAGGTGATGCATAGTATACATATTCAAAGTTGAGCTGTGCCGGCTCATCACCGCAGATATAGTTCAAAAATTCCTGTGCGCCCTCTTTATTCTTGCATGTCTTTGGAATAAACCATGAGTCAATCCAGAGGTTTGAGCCCTCTTTTGGTACGATATAGTCCAGGTTATCGTTTTCAGCCATGGCTGCAGCAGCCTCACCGGAGTAGCACACTGCGATTGCAGCATTTTCCGCCACCATCTCATCACAGGTTTCATCCACGTAGTAGGCGAGCACGTCACTGCTTTGTTTGTTCAGTATATCAAATGCTTCATCGAGCTTTGCTGTGTCTGTCTCGTTTATCGAGTAGCCAAGTGTGCGAAGGGCGGGAGTAAAGGCATCACGGACAGAATTAATCATAATCATGTTGTCCTTGTATTTGCCGTTCCACAGGCAGTCCCAGGTATTTAGGTCTGATGCATCAGCCATCTTTTTATTGTATAGTATGCCGAGTGTGCCGTAGAAATAAGGCACAGTGTATTCATGTGTCGGGTCAAAGGATGCGGACATGTCGATTATATCCTGATTTACATTTTGATAGTTTGGCATTGAGCTGTAGTCTATCTTGTTGACTTCACCCTCACTTATGAGCTTCTCGATGATGTAGTCAGAGGTGCAGATGACATCGTAATCGATGGCACCGGACTTGTACTTTGTGTACATCTCCTCAGGCTCCTCGTATTCCTCGTATTTAATGGTGATTCCGGTTTCCTGCTCGAAGCTGTCGATTACTGATTCATCGATGTATTTACCGTAGTTTAGCACTGTTATGGTATTGTCATTGTTCGTGCTTCCGGCGCTTATGGTAAATACCGAAAAGCAGCCGATTACGAGTACTGCAACAATTGCGATGCTCACACTACGCTTTACGATGCGCAGCTTTTTAGCCCTTGCAGGCTTCTTTGAGGCGCTGACAGGTATCTGGTTTGAGTTGATGTTTACCACAACCAAAAGCAGCAGCACTGTGAAGAAAAGTATGGTTGACAGAGCATACAGCTCCGGCTTTACACCCTTTTTTAGCTCTGTGTAGAGCATGGTTGAGAGTGTGTTTACTCCGGCACCCTTCGTAAAGTAGGTGATGGAGAAGTCATCGAGTGACATTGTGACCGCCATCATAAAGCCGGAGAACACTCCGGGGCTTATTTCAGGCCAGGTGACCTTGAAAAATGCATATAGAGGTGATGCGCCCAGGTCAAGTGCGGCCTCATAGGTGTATTTGTTGGTCTGCTTGAGCTTTGGAAGCACATTGAGTATCACATAAGGGATATTGAACGTGATGTGTGCGATAAGCACTGTCACAAAGCCCAGATTCATGAATTTTACAAACAAAAGCATCATTGAGATACCGGTCACGATATCTGCATTGAGCATCGGGATGTTTGTAGCGCCCAGATATATTGTCTGGTTACGTTTCTTCATGGCGCTTATACCCATGGCTGCGAGAGTTCCTATTATTGTAGAAATCACAGCTGCAAGTAGCGTAATCTGCAGTGTTGTAGAAAATGCCGACATAATCCGCTCACTCTGAAAGCACTTTATGTACCAGTCGAGCGTGAAGCCTCCCCATTTAACCTTGGATTTGGAGTTGTTGAAGGAGAGTACTATTAATACAAGGATAGGTAGATACAGGAACAAAAAAATCAGTCCCATATATACCCTTGATGCTGTTTTTTTTACCATAATGCGCTCTGGTCTCCTTCCTTATCAAACAGATTGACGAGTGCCATGCTGATTAATACGAATACCATGAGCACGAGTGAGAGACCGCTTCCTGCGCCCCACTGCGAGCCATGGACGAAATCCTGTTCTATGATATTTCCGATGAGCAGTACCTTGCCGCCACCGAGTATCTGTGAGATGGCAAAGGATGTGAGTGATGGCACGAAAACCATTACGATTCCGCTTATGACACCGGAAACTGTAAGTGGCAGTATGATCTTGAAAAATATTGTGACTTTGTTTGCACCGAGGTCAAGAGCCGCCTCAATCCAGTCGTTTTTGATTCTGGTCATGGAGTTGTATATAGGCAGCAGCATGAATGGCAGAAAGTCATAGACCATGCCAAGCACGACTGCTCCGGAGGTATTCATGATGTTGAAGCCCGGCAGTCCGAGAGTGGTGAGTATCGAGTTGATGACACCGTTTTTGGACAAAAGCTGCTTCCATGCGAGTATTCGAAGCATAAAGTTCATCCACATAGGAAGCATGAAAACAAATACCACAAAGCTTTGGTTTTTAATCTTTAAACCGTTTAAAATCATCGCAAGCGGATAGGATAGCACCAGGCATATTATGGTGCATATGATTCCAAGCCGTAGGGATAAAAGCAGTGCCTTGATATTGGTGTGCTGTGCTATTGCAGCCACATATTCAAATGTGAAGCCTCCGTCAGAGCCTTTAAACGCATAGTACACAATCATGAAAAGCGGAAGTATGATAAATCCGATAATCCATATGAGATACGGCCCTGCGAGCAGCTGTTTCTTTATTTTAGACATCTATCTCCACCGCCTTTTCATCTGAGGACTCAGGCTTGTGCATTACCTGGATATTAAATGGAATCACCTTGATACCCACATGACTGCCAACCTCTACATATTTGGTGGTGTGTACCATCCAGTCGTAGCCGTTTGCCTTTACCTCAAGCTCATAGTGCACTCCCTTGAAGATATTTGACACGACATCGCCCTGCATGTAGCCGTCCTCCGCAGGCACCAGCTCCACATCCTCCGGGCGGATGACTATATCGACAGGCGTGTTCTCACCAAAGCCCTCGTCCACACAAGGCATCTTTACACCGAGTATCTCGACAAGCTTATCCTTTATCATAACACCGTCGATGATATTACTGTGCCCGATAAAGTCAGCGACAAAGGCATTTTCAGGCTCATTGTAAATGTCCTCTGGTGTGCCAATCTGCTGGATATAGCCCTGATTCATGACCACGATGGTGTCAGACATGGTAAGCGCCTCCTCCTGGTCGTGTGTGACGTAGACGAAGGTGATACCGAGCTCATTTTTTAAGCGGATAAGCTCATACTGCATGCTCTGGCGCAGCTTTAAGTCGAGAGCGCCAAGCGGCTCGTCTAACAGCAGTACCTTAGGCTCGTTTACAATAGCTCTTGCAATAGCGATACGCTGCTGCTGGCCTCCGCTAAGAGAATCCACAGAGCGGTTTTCAAAGCCGTCGAGATTGACGAGCTTTAATGCATACTTTATTTTGTCATCTATGTAAGCCTTGCTTTTTTTCTTTATTTTAAGACCAAACGCGATGTTTTCAGCTATTGTCATATGAGGGAAAAGAGAGTATTTCTGGAAAACAGTGTTCAGATTTCTCTCGTTTGCAGGCACATTTGTGATGTCCTTTGAATCAAACATGATTTTTCCCTTGTCCGGTGTCTCAAAGCCACCGAGCATGCGAAGTGTGGTGGTCTTTCCGCAGCCTGATGGTCCAAGCAGCGTCAGAAATTCATTCTCCCTGATGTATAGATTTAAATCGTCGAGTACAACATTGCCGTTGTATGACTTTGTGATATCGATAAAATCAATTAATTTCTTTCCCATGGTGTAAACCTTTCTCATGTAATTATAGTACTGGTAGGACCTGTATGTTTATAATTTGCTGCTGTACACACTAAAAATGTGGCCGGCAGTAATTACAGCCCTATAAAAGAGCTTCTGCAGGGGAAGCGTCAGAAGCTTGGAGGATTGCTGATCCATATGAGCATGGCATCTTTTGAAGACTTATTTTCAATAAAATGCTTCTTACCGGCTTTAAAATAAAAGGACTCACCGGCCTTTACGGTGTGCACTTTGCCACCATAGCAAAGCTTCACTGTGCCCTTTATCACATATCCAAACTCCTCACACTCCTGAGGCAGATATATTTCAGAACTGCCACCCGGATGAAGAGTGAGCCTGACAGGCTCCATGGAGCGGGTCTGTGCGTTTGGAATGATCCATTCCACCTTGCTGTTTTTTTCCTCGTCAATTTTCTCGAAGTAGTCGTTTGCCTTGTATACAATCTGCTCAGGTTCCGAATCGGTAAAAAACTCCGCCGGTGTCATACCCAGGCACTGGATGATATCAAGCAGGGTGCCGACTGACGGTGAATTCTGATTTCGCTCGAGCTGGGAGATAAATCCCTTCGTCAGCTCAGCCCTGTCAGCAAGCTCCTGCTGGGTAAGTCCGTATTGGATACGAAGCTCCTTCATACGATGTCCGATATCCATGTTTACTTCCCTTTCTAATATACTTTATGTCATATTTCCTGTAGGCTTAATAATAGATTTTTTGTTTACTAAAAATAAACCAATGAGATAATTCTAATATATTTTTTATAAATGTCAAGAGGGATTTTTTAGAGAAACCTATTGCGGATCATACAAAGACAATAGATAGAGCAAAAGATAAATTGAGAAAAATGGGAAAAAAATAAAAATCGTAAAAAAACACCTCATTCAGTTTGAATGAGGTGTTTTTTTGAGAAGCCGATAACCGGGATCGAACCGGTGGCCTACGCATTACGAGTGCGTCGCTCTACCTACTGAGCCATATCGGCAAGCTATATTATAGTATCAGATATAAGAGTGTATGTCAAATCAAAATTTTGAGTTGAAATTTTTAGAGAGATAATTATAGAAAGGTATTGACATTAAAATGTATATAGTGTATATATAACACATAAACAGTTAATAAATACAGTACGGAGGTAGCATATGAAGCTGATGCAAAATTCAGGAGTGCCCATCTATCAGCAGATAGCGGACAGCTTCAAGACAGATATTTTGGCCGGCAGGTATGAGCAGGGGGAGTTCCTTCCGTCGATAAGAGGACTGGCGAAGGATCTGAAAATCAGTGTGATAACCACGATGAAGGCTTATGAGCAGCTTGCAGATGAGGGGCTTATCACAGCGGCGCAGGGCAAGGGCTTTTATGTCAATGCACAGGACAGCGAGATGATAAAGGAACAGCACCTGCGCAAGGTGGAGGAGTCGCTGACAGACGCGATAGCCGCGGCTGAGGTAGCAGGAATCTCTAACGACGAGCTTAAGGGAATGCTTGAGGCATTATTAGTTCTTATTAAACGATGATATGAAAATGAATAAGGAGAAATGAAAATGACAACAAAGAATGTAATTGAGGCAGCAAAAATCACAAAGAAGCTTAAAAACTTCACACTGGATGTGGAGAATTTCGCAATACCACAGGGCTTTGCGACAGCCTTAATCGGAGAAAACGGAGCAGGAAAGACAACACTTTTAAATATCCTGGCAGGAATCAGGCTTGACTATAAAGGTGAAATCACATACTTTGGACAGTATTCCGACAAACAGAAGGAAAACTCGGGAGATATTAAAAACCGCATAGGCTACACAGGTCCGGGCAAGTATTATCTGCCACAGTGGACAGTTAAAGATATCGAGGAAATCAGCAAGCTGATGTTTGATGATTTTTCCGCAGATGATTTTCACAGATATTGTGAGGAGCTTGCAATATTTTCACATGGCAGCATTGATATGAAGAAAGCCAACAGCTCATTTTCGGATGGTATGAAGATGAAGCTCATGCTGGCAGGAGTCATGGCGCGAAAGACAGACCTTCTTTTGCTGGATGAGCCGGCATCGCCGCTTGATCCGCTGATGAGAGATAAGCTGTGCCAGATGATTGGCGAGTATATCCATGAGGGCAACGGTAAGCGCAGCGTATTTTTCTCTACGCACAATATCTCAGATATGGAAAATATCACCGATTATGCCATTATAATGGAAAACGGACAGATTGTGGAGCAGGGATTTGTCGAGGATTTGAAGGAAAAATATATCCTGATTAAAGGAGATGCAGCAGATACAGAGGCTGCCGGTAAGGTGCTTTATTCAATGACCAAAAATCCGTATGGCTTCGAGGGCATATGCTTGGCGGAAAATATAGATAAGCTTGCAGGACTTAATGTGACAAAGGAGATTCCGACACTTTACCAGATAAGCGTTGCGGTCATGAAAAATAACACAAAGATTGTGATGCGCTAGTGCGAGGTGAGGTGTTATGGAAAAAAAGTCAGGAAGTATGAATGAAAAAATGTTTTCACAGGAACATGATACTGAAAGAACAATTAATAAAAAAGATAACAAAGCAAAGAATGAAGTTCTAACATACATCAGGGATTACCGTGTTATGACTAATCTCAAGTATCGTCTTATAACAAATATACTGATTCCTCTTTTAGCAATTTTTACATCAATGCTAATTGCCTCTTCAAAAACAGTCTGGGCATGGATAGGAGTTATAGTAATTGTTTATGATTTTTATATGATGTGCGAGGTGGTGCAGGACTATTTCTGCTTCGGCTGTATGTGCAAGAAGAATGCATTTGGCATGCATTTTTTAAAGACAGGGTTTGATGGGGTAAAGCACTTTGAAAATGCAGTTCTTGTGGATATACTTGTAAGACCGCTGCGTATTGGAATTACAATACTCATTGCTTCAATGCTATTTATTAAATTTGGAGTTAATATCTGGTCGATATTTGACATTATTATGATATCTTCAATTGTGTCGGTTGGCTCGTTAAATATATTCAGATACATGGATATGGGAATGTATATTTATCTGCTTGCGCTTATAGTTATCTTACCGGCAATTGCAGGTAGTATAGCTGTTTTAATTTATGGTGGTACACTGAAGTTTATTGCACCTTTACTTGCGGTAGCACTCGTTTGTGTGATAGCAGCGACATACTATCACATGGTGGTTCGTATCCGCAGATCATATGTTGATGTGTAGAGGCGCTTTAAATTGGAAGTATATTTGAAAAAGTATATTTGAAAAGGAGAAATATTATGCTGAAAGATATTAAATTAGGATTTAAATTATTGAGATATGGCTATAAACTGAAGTTGAATGTGATCATGCTTGTATTCTTTGCAATAATCGGAATTGCATCCGATATAATTAGCAAGGGAACTTCCATCATAGGTGGTATATACTTTATGATGTGCGGGATGTTCACATTTCAGCTCATCATGTCGATGGATGTGTCAGAGCTTATCCAGTCCACATCACTGAAAAAGAAGCTGCAGATATACATTCCGGTGATGTCAAGCACGGTAATCAATCTTGTTGTTTTTACATTTTTGGTAATAGAAAGAGTCATTCTGATACAGAATTCCGTAGCAGATAAGAAACAGCTTATCTTCACACTTTTTACGATCGATGTTGTGCTGTTGACAGTATATCTGTACACAAGCATATGCTATAAGTATTTTGTACTTGGCTTTATCGTATTCATGGTTTTGTTTATGGGCGTTTTTACTGTGCTTTCAGGAGTGGCGTTTGTGCCGGTTTCTAATGCTGTTTTTAAGCTTGGACTCCCGGTGGTGGCATTGCTAGGCTATATTGCTATTTTTGCAGGTGGGGCGTTTGAGATATTGATAGGAGAGCTGCTTTACAAGAAGCCTTTGTCAGAATTCGCATTCAGGGGATTTTTCCGTGATGCAAAGTAGTGATGTTACTGTTCCCACATAACAGTGTGACCAGCAACATAGTGATTTCAAAAATAAGAAATATTTGTGTAAAAACATTGAAAAAATGATCGCTTTGTAGTATGTTATCATTGTCGGTGCAAAAGCCGGCAATGAGACTAATTAACATATTATCAGGAGAAAAATATATTAAATGGATAGTGACAGTTATAGTAAACAACAGTTAG
This sequence comes from uncultured Lachnospiraceae bacterium, assembly GCA_900317585.1. Taxonomy (GTDB): domain Bacteria; phylum Bacillota; class Clostridia; order Lachnospirales; family Lachnospiraceae; genus Roseburia. Next base: position 30,512 of record ONHG01000021.1, read on the forward strand.
ACGATTTGTTTATGGATATGATTGCCTACTATGATGGCGATCCAAAGAGAATCCAGCATTTCACCAAGGTGCACAGCTATGCAAGGCTTATCGGTATAGGAGAGGAGCTTGATGATGCCTCGCTTTTTATACTTGAGGCAGCGGCTTACACACACGATATCGGCATACGTGTGGCGGAGGAAAAGTATGGCAGGTGCGATGGGAGGCTTCAGGAGCAGGAGGGACCGATAATCGCCCAGAAGATGCTTTCACAGCTTGGCTTCGAGAATTACATAGTTGAAAGAATATGTTTTCTCATAGGTCACCATCACACATATGACAATATAGATGGTCTTGATTATCAGATACTCGTTGAGGCTGATTTCCTCGTAAATCTGTATGAGGATGATGCGGGAAACCGTGCAATCAACAAGGCATACAAGCGCATATTCAAGACTGAAACAGGAAAAAAGATTTTTAGACTAATGTTCGGATATGAAGAAGAGGATTAGTATGAGCCGGGCCGGGAGGAGACTTCCGGCCCTTGTTCTTATTATGCAGCTTATATAAGAAATAGTAATTAATCAGAATAGTAAATATGCAGAATAGTTACCTGAAATAATATTTTGGGATATGTCAAAAAATTTGAATTTTGAGAAAGAAATAATATAATATGGCAAACAAAATAAATTATCAAAAATTAATGGAAGATTTAATAAAAGAAAATTGCATGGACAATAACTGCACTCCACGTCTTTTGCTTCATAGCTGCTGTGGACCGTGCAGCACATACTGCATACAGACGCTCTCGGAGTATTTTAAGGTGACGGTATTTTATTACAATCCAAACATTTATCCGCCAGAGGAGTATCACATGAGAGCACAGGAGCAGAAGCGATTTATAGATGAGTTTCCGGTGAAAAATCCGGTTCATTTTGTGGAGGGTGTGTACGACACCAAGCGCTTTTACGATATGGCACGCGGCATGGAGGCTGTGCCTGAGGGCGGGGAGAGATGCTTTAAGTGCTACAGGCTGCGTCTTGAGGAGAGTGCACAGTATGCAAGGGAGCATGGCTTTGATTTTTTTACTACGACACTTTCCATCAGCCCGTTGAAGAATGCCGAAAAGCTCAATGAGATAGGAAAAGACTTAGAGAGCCAATATGGAGTGCGATATCTTTTCTCTGATTTTAAGAAGAAAGAGGGATATAAAAAGTCAACGGAGATATCAAAGCAGTATGATATGTACAGGCAGTACTACTGCGGCTGTGTATTTTCCAAGGAGCAGCGTGACAGAGAGATTGCAGCACGTGGGTGAAAATGTGGTTGCGTGACAGCAAAAATTATTATATAATTTAGCACAATAAAGCGGCTGTTTAGAGCAGGCGGCGGTATCACATCTTATTTTTATATAATACATTGTGATACATGAAAATAAATCATCATTTAACAATCAAGGAGGAATCTCATGGCACAGTTATGGGGAGGACGTTTCACAAAGGAGACAGATCAGCTCGTTTACAATTTCAATGCGTCCATTTCATTTGATCAGAAGTTTTATAAAGAGGATATAGAGGGTAGCATCGCCCATGTCACGATGCTTGGAAAGCAGGGCATCATCTCACAGGCAGAGAGCAACGATATAGTGGCTTGCCTAAAGCAGATACTTAAGGAGGTAGAGTCAGGGGAGCTTGAAATCAGCTCAAAGTATGAGGATATACACAGCTTCGTTGAGGCTACACTCATAGACAGGCTTGGTGACACAGGAAAGAAGCTTCACACAGGCCGAAGCAGAAACGACCAGGTAGCTCTTGACATGCGTCTTTTCACCAGAAAGACAGTGAAGGAGACTGATAATGAGCTTAAGGAGCTTTTAGCTGTTATCCTTAAGATTATGAAGGAAAACACACAGACTATCATGCCGGGCTTTACGCATCTGCAGAAGGCCCAGCCAATCACTCTGGCTCACCATATGGGCGCATATTTTGAGATGTTTAAGAGAGACAGATCAAGACTGTGCGATATATATAAGAGAATGAACTATTGTCCGCTTGGCTCAGGAGCACTCGCAGGCACTACATATCCGCTTGATAGGGACTATACTGCACAGCTTCTGGATTTTTACGGACCGACACTTAACAGTATGGATGGTGTGTCAGACAGAGATTATCTGATTGAGTTTTTATCGGCTCTTTCAACTATCATGATGCATCTGTCACGTTTTTCTGAGGAAATTATCATATGGAATTCAAACGAGTACCAGTTTGTTGAGATTGACGATGCGTACAGCACAGGAAGCTCAATCATGCCACAGAAGAAAAATCCTGATATAGCAGAGCTTGTCAGAGGAAAGACAGGCCGTGTATACGGTGCGCTCATGTCGCTTCTCACCACCATGAAGGGTATTCCGCTTGCGTACAACAAGGATATGCAGGAGGATAAGGAGCTGGCATTTGATGCATTCGACACTGCAAAGGGATGTATCGCACTTTTTACAGGAATGATTGATACAATGAAGTTTAACAAGGACGTGATGAGAAAGAGTGCAAACAATGGCTTTACAAATGCCACAGATGCTGCTGATTATCTCGTTAAAAAGGGTGTACCGTTCAGGGATGCACATGGCATTGTAGGAAGAATAGTGCTTTACTGCATCGACAAGGGCATTGCAATCGACGATATGAGTATCGACGAGCTCAAGGCTATTTCTCCGGTATTTGAGGAGGATGTATTTGATGCCATTTCAATGGAGACCTGTGTCAGCACAAGGTGTACAGTTGGAGCACCATCAAAGACATCAATGGACAAGGTAATTGCCGTTTACGATGAGTATATGAAGTCAAATTGGCAGGACGAAGTGTAGCTTTTGTGCATATTTTATAAAAAACAGGGAGAAAAATTATTAATTTAATATAGTTTTTTCCTTGTTTTTCATTAGAGTTTCAAGTAATATATTTCCTATAAAGACAGTTGTACGCGACGGACGGACAAAATATGATTTTAATGTCAAAGTATAGTGTATGACATGGTCGAAGAAATTCTAGAAGATAGGGAGATTAGAGTAATGAGTGAAAAGCTTAAAGTAGGTATCCTCGGTGGAACAGGAATGGTAGGACAGAGATTTATTTCTCTTTTAGAGAATCATCCATGGTTCGAGGTAACAACAATTGCAGCCAGCCCAAGAAGTGCAGGCAAGACATACGAGGACGCCGTTGGTGATAGATGGAAAATGGACACACCAATGCCTGAGGCAGTTAAGAAAATCATCGTAAAGAACGTCAATGAGGTGGAAGAGGTTGCTTCACAGGTTGACTTCGTATTCTCAGCCGTTGATATGTCAAAGGACGAGATCAAGAAGATCGAGGAGGACTACGCAAAGACAGAGACTCCTGTAGTTTCAAACAATAGTGCCCACAGATGGACACCTGATGTGCCAATGGTTGTACCTGAAATCAACCCACAGCACATGGAGGTTATCAAATATCAGAAGGAGCGTCTCGGTACAAAGAGAGGCTTCGTAGCAGTAAAGCCAAACTGCTCAATCCAGTCATATGCTCCGGTTCTTACAGCATGGAAAGAGTTTGAGCCATATGAGGTTGTTGCTACAACATATCAGGCAATCTCAGGTGCCGGAAAGACATTCAAGGACTGGCCTGAGATGGTTGGAAACATTATTCCATTCATCGGTGGAGAGGAAGAGAAATCTGAGAAAGAGCCACTTCGTCTCTGGGGATATGTGGATGATGAGAAGAAACAGATTGTTCCTGCAGAGTCACCGGTTATCACATGCCAGTGTATCCGTGTTCCTGTATTAAACGGTCATACAGCAGCTGTATTTGTCAAGTTCAAAAAGAACCCTACAAAGGAGCAGCTCATCGAGGCACTCGAGAAGTTCAGCGGAGTACCACAGGAGCTTGGGCTTCCAAGCGCACCAAAGCAGTTCATCAGATACTGTGAAGAGGATAATCGTCCTCAGGTTGCACTTGATGTGGATTATGAGCATGGTATGGGAATCAATGTCGGACGTCTCAGAGAGGATACAGTCTATGACTGGAAGTTCGTCGGACTCTCACACAACACAGTACGTGGTGCAGCAGGTGGAGCAGTGCTTTGTGCAGAGCTTCTTAAGGCACAGGGTTACATCACAAAGAAGTAGATTTAGCAATTTGCTGGAAAATATTATTAGGAGGGCGGATTTTCCGTTTGTGGGCTGTGGGCACCGGTGTAGCACACAGTAGTATTCCTCAGAAAAAATATGAAGTCAGCCACGGGATTTTTCCCGGACAGGCTATGGCAGCTTGCAGGTATATGTGGTCATTTGACCTATTGGAAACCCGTGGCAGTTCATATTTTTTCTTCGGAACATACTGTGTACTCTCCGGTGAAGGTAGTGTATTGAACGGAAAATCCTCACTCTATGATTTTAATTTGCAAAAGTCGAGTCCCTTAAAGGGGACTCTTTTTTGTTAGTTTTATTATTCTCGGGGGGCTTAATTGTTACGCTTGAATTTATATTTTATCGTGGTAAAATAGATAGGCTGAGGAGAATATTTTTTAAGAGGTAGAGATAAGTGAAGAATAATAAGTATGAAATTGATATGGTTAACGGTTCAATAATGGATAAGCTTATTTCATTTGCGTTGCCACTTATGATTTCAGGTATTTTACAGTTAGCGTTTAATGCGGTGGATATTATTGTCGTGGGACAGTTTAGTGGCAGCAAATCACTTGCGGCGGTTGGCTCTACTACGGCACTTATCAATGTGTTTGTCAATCTGTTTATGGGTATATCGCTTGGTGCGAATGTGCTCGCTGCCAGATTTTATGCGGCAGGCAAGGATGAGGAGATGTCTAAGACGGTGCACACCGCTATTATGATTGCGCTCATAAGCGGTGTTGTGATGGGTGTGGTCGGTGTTATTTTTGCAAGGGGTGCGCTGGAAATCATGGGTACACCGGATGATGTCATAGGTCTTTCTACTATTTATATGAGGATTTATTTTTGCGGTATGCCGTTTTTTATGCTTTATAACTATGGCGCGGCGATTTTGCGTGCTGTCGGCGATACAAAGAGACCGCTTATCTTTTTGATTATTTCAGGCTGTATCAATGCACTGCTCAATCTGTTTTTTGTAATAGTGTGCAAACTGGGTGTTGCAGGTGTTGCAATCGGTACAATTGTTTCGCAGTTTGTATCCTGTGTGCTTGTATTATACTGTCTGAGCAAAGCAGATACCAGCTATAAGCTCTGCTTTAATAAGCTTGCGATTGATAAGGAATATATGCTTCAGATATTTCAGGTGGGAATCCCGGCCGGCATACAGAGCACAGTTATAAATATCTCAAATGCCATGCTTCAGTCATCAGTCAATTCCTTTGGCTCAATAGCCATGGCTGGATATACGGCGGCAAACAATATACTTGGCTTTTTGTATGTATCTGTCAACTCAATCACACAGGCCTGCATGAGCTTCACGAGCCAGAACTATGCGGTAGGAAAACAAAAGAGAATGGACAGGGTACTGATAGACTGTCTGTTTCTCACGACAGCGGTAGCACTTGTGATGGGAAGTGCTTCATACATATTTGGAACACAGATACTTGGCATATATACAAGTAATAGCGAGGTAATTAAATCAGGACTTGAGATTATTTCGATTACAACAATCCCATATTTCCTCTGTGGAATCATGGACCTTTTTCCGGGAGCACTAAGAGGAATGGGATACTCAACAGTACCTATGATACTTTCTATAATAGGAACAGTCGGAGTCAGAATCATCTGGATATATGGTCTGTTTCCAAGCCACAGGTCGTTGTTTTTCCTGTTTATATCATATCCCGGTTCGTGGATAGCGACAATCATCATGCAGGTTATCTGCTATATGTTTGTCAGAAATAAAGTGAAAGCTACAATAGGAGCTCGCAAATTATAATTAAAATCTATTTGTATATGTGTTAAATTGTGATATAATATTTCCAGTTGATTATTTTGGAGGAATATTATGAAAGCAAAACACACAGATTTAGAGAAACTTGAGCAGCTCTATAAAGAGTCGGGTAACCAGCTCGTAGTGCTCTACGGAAGGAGAGGCTGTCAAAAGGAGGAGCTCATAAAGGAATTTTGTGACGGAAAGAAATTCTTTTACTACAGATGCAGACAGGCATCGCCTGAGCATCAGCTTGAGATGATGGGGGAGGAGATAAGCCGTCAGTACAAGGTGAGCCTGAGCAGACAGACATATGAGGAGTACTTCGCGAGAATCAAATCAGGAGACCCTTCCAAGCTTGTCGTGATAATCGATGAGGCACAGTTTGTGGCAAAGAGGGATACATCATTTATGGAAGCAGTTGCAAAGCTTAAAAAGCACAAGCTGTATCCGGGACCTGTACTTATAATACTTGCCACATCATCTACAGTCTGGGCTACACAGGAGGCAGCAGAGCAGTTTAAGGGAGCCGAAATGAAGCTTGAATCGCTCAATTTCCTTGAGGTTGTAAGACATTTTGAAAGTCTTCCAATCGCGGAAATCGTGAGAATTTACGGAGCAATCGGTGGAGTTCCGGCATATCTGGATAAGTGGGATGCAGCTAAATCATTTAAGGATAATATATGCAGGCTCGTATTGACACCATCGGGAGCACTGTATGGTGAGGCGGATGCTGTTATATCCGCAGAGCTTAGAGAGCTTTCTGCATATAGCACAATACTTGCAGCAATCGCAAGAGGTGAGAACAAGCTCAATGATATTTTCCATGCGACAGGATTTTCACGTGCCAAAATCAGCGTATATTTAAAAAATCTTGCCACCTTCAATATCGTGGAAAAAGTAGTTTCATTTGAGACCGGCGGATGGGAAAATGCAAAGAAGGGCGTATATCAGATAAAAGACACATTTGTTAATTTCTGGTTTAAGTTTGTTTATCCGAATATGTCTAATCTGTATCTGCTTTCACCGGAAGAGTTTTATGATACATATATAGAAAAAGAGCTTGATGCGTATCTTGAGAGATATTTCAGGGAGGTCTGCACAGAGTATCTGCTTATACTAAATCAGATGGGACAGCTTCCGTTTACCATAAAGCGTGTGGGTACATGGATTGGAAAGACAGGCCGCATAGACATCGTGGCTCAGAGTGAGGATAGAAGGAGCATCATCGGCTTCTGCAACTGGGACAAGCCAATGATGACCATGGATATGTGCGAGAATATGGCTATGGCTATGGAGCAGGCAAGGCTTACATCTGATGACTATTATCTGTTTTCGGCAACGGATTTTGAGCCTGCACTGAAAAGCTATGTAGTCAGAGACCCTAGATTCAAGCTCATCAACATGAATGAATTATAGAGGAGCTTATGGGAAAATCACTGATAATAACAGAGAAGCCATCCGTGGCACAGGAATTTGCGAAGGTGCTGCGGGTGAGCGGACGCAATGATGGTTATATAGAAAATGGAGAATATGTGATTTCATGGTGCGTGGGACATCTGGTCGGGCTGGTCTACCCTGAGTCCTACGACATGAAATACAAGAAATGGCGTCTTGAGGATCTGCCGTTTCTGCCAAAGGAATACAAATATGATGTGATAGACAGCGTGCGCAAGCAGTACAATATTGTGCACGCTCTTTTGCAGAGAGAGGACATTGACAGAGTTTACTGGGCAGGTGATGCCGGAAAAGAAGGACAGACCATCGAGGAGAATATCAGAAACTTTGGTGGTGTCAGGGAAGGCATGGAGGAGCTTCGAGTCTGGATAGATTCGCAGACCGAGGAGGAAATACTAAGAGGCATAAAAGAGGCAAAGCCGATGAGTGCGTATGCAAACCTCGGAAAGAGCGGCATCATGCGTACCATCGAGGACTATGCGATGGGCATCAACTTTTCGCGTGTCATGTCGGTCAAATACGGCAATCTGCTAAACGATGCAGCGGGTACACGCTCGTACACGGCAATCGCGGTCGGACGAGTGATGACCTGTGTGCTTGGAATGGTAGTAATCCGTGAGCGCGAAATCAGAAACTTTAAGGAGACTCCGTTTTACAGGGTAATCGGCAGGTTTACGGATGCCGGTGTAGAGGCAGAGTGGAAGGCTGTAGAAGGATCAAGGTACTTTGAATCACCGCTTTTATACAAGGAAAACGGCTTCAAAGAGGAAAAAGATGCACTCGCTTTAATTGAAGAATTAAACGGCAAACAGGCAAAAGTTAAATCTATAGTTAAGAATATTACTAAAAAAAGAGCACCGCTTCTTTTCAACCTGGCGGAGCTGCAGGCAGAGTGCTCAAAGAAGTTTAAAATCAGCCCTGATGAGACATTACAGGTGGCTCAGGATCTGTATGAAAAAAAGCTCACCACCTATCCCAGAACAGATGCCAGGGTGCTTTCAAGCGCTGTGGCAAAGGAGATTGGAAAAAATATAAGCAGGCTTAAAGGTTTTGAACCGACAGCAGACTTTGTGGAGCATATTATGCAAAAGAGGCTATATGCCAACATAGCTGATACGCAGTACACGGATGACAGCAAGGTAACAGACCACTATGCTATCATTCCGACAGGTCAGCTTACAGAGCTTTCGGGGCTTACATCGCTTCAAAGAGCAGTATTTGAGCTGATTGTCAGGCGTTTCCTTAGTATTTTTTATCCACCGGCAGAGTATGAGAATGTGAAGCTTGTCGTAGATGTGGATAAGGAAAGTTTTTTTGCATCATCAAAGGTACTAAAGAGCGAGGGCTATTTACAGGTGGCGAATCCGCCGAAAAAGAAGTCGTTTGAGGAATCAAACGCACGAATACTTGGTAAAAACACTGAAACTGCAGATAGTACAGATGAAAACAGCACAGCAAACGGCAGCAATGATGAGATAGTCGTAAATCCCAAGGTGATGCTTGAGCTTGCCGATAAGCTAAAGGCGGGTGATGAGATAGCATGCCAAGGCTATAATATCAAGTTTGGTAAGACATCTCCGCCAAAGCGCTATACATCAGGCTCCATGGTGCTTGCCATGGAAAATGCAGGACAGCTTATCGAGGACGAGGAGCTTCGTGAGCAGATAAAGGGCTCAGGAATAGGCACCTCAGCAACGAGAGCGGAGATAATCCAGAAGCTTGTCCGTATAGGATATCTGAATCTGAACAAAAAGACACAGATACTCACACCCGAAAGCCTTGGCGAGATGGTGTTTGAGGTCGTATACATGACAGTTCCGGCACTTCTTAATCCAAAGATGACAGCCAACTGGGAAAAGGGACTGGACGGAATTACAAGGGGCACGGTGGATTTCTGGGAATACAGGGGAAGGCTTGAGAGCTTTATCCGCAAAGAAACAGAAAAGATGATTGAGCAGAATCTGCGCTCTGAGATTGCAGACCGCATCAGCAGCTTTGCAGGCAAAAATGCAAGAGGTGCGGCGGCCAGACGAAAGATAGGTGTCAAGTGCCCGGTTTGCGGCGGCGAGATAGTGACCACACCGTTTGGCTATGGCTGTGCCAATTACAAAAATGATAAATCAGGATGTAATTTTAATATCGGACAGGTGGCAGGACTTGATATTCCGGAGGAACAGGTCAAAAAACTGATTGAAGAAGGAATCACCGACACAATCCGTGGTTTTAAGTCGAAGAGCGGCAAGCGCTTTGATGCATGCTTAAAGCTCAACAAGGATGAACAGACGAACAAGGTATCAGCCACCTTTGATTTTGAAAATGTAAAGCCGCAAAAGGTCGAGGGTATTGTATGCCCGGACTGTGGAGGCGATATATATGTGTCGCCATACGGCTACCGATGTGCAAACTATAACAGACAGACAGAGGATGGCTGCCATTTCTTCGTTGGAAGGATAGCAGACAAGCAGCTGTCACAGGTACAGTTTTTAGAGCTCATGGCAAACGGCAGAACTGAGACGATAAAGGGCTTTAAATCAAAATCGGGAAAGCGCTTCAACGCATGTCTTATGTTAAAGAAGGAGCCTGTCACAGAGGGCAGTGAGAAAATGCACACCGTCGTAGCATTTGACTTTGACAATGTGGAGGATGAAATCATAAAGGATGTTGTCTGTCCGCTTTGTGGTGGTCAGATAAAAAAGACATCGTTTGGCTATGGCTGTGTGAACTACAAGGGTGACGAGCCGGGAAGCTGCCACTTTTCGGTGGGACAGATTGCGGGAAAGACAATCACAGCCGCAAACCTAAAGCAGCTTCTTAATGATAAAAAGACCGAGACCATACGAGGCTTTAAATCTAAAAGCGGGAAACGCTTCGATGCGTGCCTGGTGCTTAAGGAGGATGAAAACAAAAAGCTCTCTGTCCAGTTTGATTTTGAACATGTAGAGCCAAAGACAGTGAAGGATGTAGTATGTCCGAAGTGCGGAGGCAAAATCCAGGTGGCGCCGTTTGGCTTTGTATGCGAGAACAACAGACGTGATGATCCTGAGAGCTGCCGCTTTATGGTGGGCAAGGTCGCAAGCGTCAAGATAAAGGAATCAGTCCTTAAGGAGCTTCTGACAAAGAAAAGGACAGAAGTTATATCAGGATTTGTCTCAAAGACAGGCATGAAGTTTGACGCACCGCTAAAGCTCACAGAAGACGGAGATATAGCCTTTGATTTCCCTGAAAAACCAAAGCCAATCGAGACCAATGTACTCTGTCCAAAGTGTGGCAGACCTCTCAAAAAGACACAGTGGAAATATGAGTGTGAGTGCGGCTTCAATGTTTGGCATACTGTGGCAAAGGTGGAGCTTTCAGAGGAAATCCTCACGGAGCTGTTTACCACAGGAAAGACCAAAAAGAAGGTCAGAGGCTTCACCTCCAAGGCGGGAAATGTATTCGATACATGCCTTAAGTTTGAAAATGACCAGATATCATTTGATTTCGATAACCCGGGGGAGGAAGAAGTGCAGAGCACGGCGGATGATGTTCCGGATGAGACAACCATGAATAATACAACCATGGATGAGATGGGAATCCCAGAGGAATTTCTGGCTGGTCTTGATATGGCAGCTGATAGTGCACAGGCAGATGATGTGTCGGAGGCGGCACTTGCGGCGGCGCATGAGTTGTTTGGCGATTAGTTCTGCTTATAATTAATTATTAAATCTATAATTAATATGAATTTTTATATTTATGTTTAATGCTTATATTTAAGTTTAAATATTAAAATGACAGTTAAAAAAATAGTCAATAATTTTCACATAATAAATAAAAGAAAGGACATAGAAAATGGAAAACGCAAAAATAACAAACCTCTATAATCTGGATGAAACAATCGCAAAGGAGTATTTATCACAGTTCACTTATCCATGGGAGGCACTTGCCGGAATAAGTGATTTCATCAAGGAGCTCGGACCAACACTCGACCCTGAAATCTATGAGAAAAGAGGCGAGGATATCTGGGTAGCAAAGAGCGCAACAGTATTTGACAGCGCATATCTGCACGGTCCGCTCATCATCTGTGAGGACGCAGAAATCAGACAGTGTGCTTTTATCCGTGGCAGTGCAATCGTAGGCAAGGGCTCAGTGGTAGGTAACTCCACAGAACTTAAAAATGTAATCATCTTCAACTCAGTACAGGTGCCTCATTACAACTATGTAGGAGATTCAATCCTGGGCTACAAATCACATATGGGCGCAGGCTCTATCACATCAAATGTAAAGAGCGACAAGACTCTTGTAGTCGTAAAGGATGTTTACGATACAAAAGAGGAGATTGCAACAGGCCGCAAGAAATTCGGCGCTATGCTTGGTGACCATGTGGAGGTGGGCTGCAACTCGGTACTCAATCCGGGAACAGTAATAGGAAGAAATTCAAACATTTATCCGCTTTCAAGAGTACGCGGAGTCATCCCTGCAAACCACATTTTTAAGGACAAGGACAACGTAGTTCTTAAAAAATAGTAATGTTGTTTGAAAAAATATTGTATTTTTGTTGTTTTTTGTCGATGATACTCTAGACTTATGACAAAAAATATGAGAGAATAAATCGGGTATGTTAAAACCATAACGAAAGGAGTCTTAAGATGATTTACACTAAGGAAGTTGAAAACATGTGTCCTGTAGCTAAGGGCGCAAAACATGAGCCAGCTCCTATCCCAGAAGAAGGAAAATGGGTTCATTCTAAGAAAATTGAGGACATTTCAGGATTTACACACGGTGTAGGCTGGTGTGCACCACAGCAGGGTGCCTGCAAGCTCTCACTCAATGTAAAGAATGGAGTAATTGAAGAGGCATTAGTTGAGACTATCGGATGCTCAGGAATGACACACTCTGCAGCTATGGCAGCAGAAATCTTACAGGGTAAGACAATTCTTGAGGCATTAAACACAGACTTAGTTTGTGATGCCATCAATACAGCTATGAGAGAGTTATTCTTACAGATCGTTTACGGTCGTACACAGTCTGCATTCTCTGATGATGGACTTGCTGTTGGAGCAGGACTTGAGGATTTAGGAAAGGGACTTCGCTCACAGGTTGGTACAATGTACGCAACAAAGGCAAAGGGAGTTCGTTACCTTGAGATGGCTGAGGGCTATGTAACAGGAATCGCTCTTGACAAGAACGATGAAGTAATTGGATACCAGTTCGTTTCTCTTGGAAAAATGACAGATTTTATCAAAAAGGGTGATGACGCTAACACAGCTTGGGAGAAAGCTTCAGGATCATACGGTCGTGTAACTCCAGAGCAGGGTGCTGTTAAGATCATCGATCCAAGACAGGAATAAGAGGAAAGGAGAACGACAATGGCATTATTTGAATCATATGAAAGAAGAATAGACCAGATCAATGCTGTACTTAACAGCTATGGTATCAGCTCAATCGAAGAAGCTGAAAAGATTACAAAGGACGCTGGACTTGATGTTTACGATCAGGTAAAGAAAATCCAGCCAATCTGTTTCGAGAACGCTTGCTGGGCATACACAGTTGGTGCAGCAATCGCAATCAAAAAAGGATGTAGAAGAGCAGCAGACGCTGCAGCAGCAATCGGAGAGGGACTTCAGGCATTCTGTATCCCTGGATCAGTTGCTGATCACCGTAAGGTAGGTTTAGGACATGGTAACCTTGGAAAGATGCTCCTCGAGGAGGAGACAGAGTGCTTCTGTTTCTTAGCAGGTCACGAGTCATTCGCAGCCGCTGAGGGTGCTATCGGAATCGCTGAGAAGGCAAACAAGGTTCGTCAGAAACCACTGCGTGTTATCCTTAACGGACTTGGAAAAGACGCTGCACAGATCATCTCACGTATCAACGGATTCACATTCGTAGAGACACAGTATGACTACAAGGCAGCTAAGCTCAACATCGTTTCTGAGCATGCATACTCAGACGGACTCCGTGCAACAGTTAAGTGTTACGGTGCAGATGATGTTCAGGAAGGTGTTGCAATCATGCATCACGAGAACGTTGGTGTTTCTATCACAGGAAACTCTACAAACCCAACTCGTTTCCAGCATCCGGTAGCAGGTACATACAAGAAAGAGTGTATCGAGCAGGGCAAGAAGTACTTCTCAGTAGCATCAGGCGGTGGTACAGGACGTACACTTCACCCAGACAACATGGCAGCAGGACCAGCTTCATACGGTATGACAGATACAATGGGACGTATGCATTCAGATGCACAGTTTGCAGGATCTTCATCAGTTCCGGCTCACGTTGAGATGATGGGACTTATCGGAATGGGTAATAACCCAATGGTTGGTGCTACAGTAGCAGTTGCCGTTTCTGTTCAGCAGGCTGCTGATGAGGGCAAATTCTAGTCTGTAGATGGCTTAAAACCTTATAAAACCGCTTAAAACGGGCATTTACAGGGCAAATCAAATTCGATATAATTCGGTTTGATTTGCCCTGATTTTTTAATTTACTTGCATCTACTTGCTATATAATATGTGCTACTTGCTACGAAGATTTCCATTTACTTGCTACGCACTTCATCCATGTATTTAGATTGTAAGTTATTTTTAGAAATAAGTTCGGTCTGGAGTCTACTTATAAAAAGTGTAATTTATTTTTTGAAGGAGGCTTTATTCATATGGCTTATAAGGAGAGAGGAAATGGTCAAGGTAGTGTAACAACACTTAAAGACTCAAAAGGAAAGAAAAAGTATCAAGTTAGAGTTACAGTAGGTAGTAAATTTGATGTAGAGAAGGAAAGAGTTATATATACTTCAAAATCTCTTGGGGTATTCAAGACTAAGGCAGAGGCAGAGGCTGTGCTTGCAGAGTATAATTCGAGTCCTTATGACCTTACTACTAAGATTACTACAGTAGGTGAACTTTATGATTATTGGAGTGTAAAGTATTTTGAGAAGATAGCACCTAGTGCTAAACGAAGCGTTGAGTCAGCTTGGGCTTATTGCGAAAGCATTAAAAATCTTAAGTTGAAAAAATTAGGTAGCTCTCATATTAAAGATGTCATGGAAAATGGAACTCGAGAAATAATCAGGGGTAGTAAAAAAGAAGTAAGACATACTTCTACAAACACTAAACTTCGTATCAAGTCTATGTTTAATCTTATGCTAGATGAAGCTGTAGGTTTGAAATTAGTTACAAGTAATGTGGCTAGGAGCTTTGATGTAAAAGATATGCGTAAAGAGGCTGATTATCAAAAGAAAAAGAAATCGAGTTTTTCTAATGAAGAACTTGAACTTTTATGGAAAAATCTTGATTACAGATTTGTAGATATGATTTTGATAGGTATTTATTCAGGCTTCAGACCATCAGAGCTATGCAATATAGAAGTTAAAAATGTGGATTTAGAAAATAATACAATAGTCGAGGGTATGAAAACAGAAGCTGGTCGTGATAGAGTAGTTCCAATCCACCCACTTATAAAGCCATTAGTTGAGAAAAGATATAATAAAGCTATCGAACTTAATTCAAATTGGCTATTCAATGATATTTACTCACCTACGAGTAAGCATGTTACATATGATAAGTTCAGGCATAGATTTACTGAAATTATGCGGTATTTAGGTATACAAAATAAGACAGGACACTGCATTAGAGTTACTTTCATTACGATGGCATATACAGCAGGACTTCCAGAGTATGCTATTAAGCGTATTGTAGGACACTCTTTAAAAGGGAATGTGACGGATAGTGTGTATAATTTTGTTACTGCTGACCAATTATACCAGTTTATGTGTCAGATACCACAATATATGAGTAAAGAAGCTCAGAAAAACATTCAGACAAGTAAGGAGTTATTAAGTGTTCTTGAAAGTCTGATTACAAATATGAAAATTGAAAAGTAACTCATTCAGGGGTAGTTATCAAGGCACTAAGTGTAATAGCTTAGTGTCTTTTTTAATTCAAGTAATAAAAGTTATTTAAGTTTTAAGTAAAAATACGCAATCTCTGTATAACCTTTGTATCAAATCGAAGGGGGTGTGAGCAGATGAATAAAGAGTCATGTCTTATAGGTCTTTTAATTCTGGCAATTATAGCCTTACTTATATTTATATACAGCTTAATATGTAATATTCATAACTATAAAGCCATCAAGAGGAAAGAGCTATGTCAGATAAGTGAATTTAGAGCCATAGTTACAGGACATACAACAATGATTTGCATTTGTATTTTAGTTATTATTGTTTGTGCTATCTTATTTCAGGGGTAGTTAAGAAAGGAGTCTTATATATGATAGTAGAAGTTAGACCAGCAAAAGAAATTGGAGATTATTTATTTAATTGGTATTATCCAAATATTTATCTTGTAGATGACTCAGGTAAAGAGGAGTGTCTTAGTCCCAGCTCTAAGTTATTTCAAGTAACAATGGATGACTTGCCCGAAAGTACTAAGTCACTGGTTTTTAGTATGATACAGCAACAGAAGCAGGAGAGAATAGCTTTGAAAGCTGATATGATAGCAAAGCTAGGTCATGATTTTACTGTGTCAGGTGATATAGGTATTCGTTTAGGAACTTATAGCTTATGATAGCTTTTGCTTTTATAGGGGTAGCTGTCTTTTCTCTCATTCAGGTGTTCTATAACTTATATAGGATAATATGTGAAGGAGAAAAGACATCTAAAGACCACAACAAGTATATAACAAAGCTTGTAGTTTATTTTGTTTTAGCTTTAGGTTTTTCAATAGCATTGAATATTTATGTTTCATATTTTCAGGGGTAGTTAATAAAGCTACCTCTTTATCTCGAAAGGAGGTGCTTAAATGAAGTTAATTACTTATTTTTACTTAGGTGTATCAGTAATATCAGCATGTTTCTCAGTAATATTGTCACTGCTTGCTTCTATTTGTATAGTCGAAGGTGTAATATGGCTAATAATGGGAATGATTAAGAAAGATAATTATGCCATAGAAAAAGGTCTTAACGCTTTTTATCAAATTATAAAGGGAATTCCGTGGATTTTATTTTTCACAGCTATTTTCTTTGCAACTCATGGTATATATAAGGGTTAAGGGCTAAGTAATATGGCTCAATCACAAAACTTATGGGATTTAGGATTCCTCACATAATCAACTCTGCTCATATCAATGAGTTTTAAAAAGAAATACTCATCGTCAGGAT
>ONHG01000017.1 GCA_900317585.1 uncultured Lachnospiraceae bacterium
ATGTTTGCAATGTTAGCACTTTCGGGAAATTACAGGATATATTAGCAGAATTTACATTTTAGGATAAGATGATATAAGCTACGTAAGGCAGGGAGAAGATAATGAATAAGAGGATCGCAGTTTTGTCAACAGCCTGGAATGGTGAGCACATCGGAGGCATATTAAGGGGAATATGGAACAGAGCAAAACAGACCGGGGATGATATATTTATCTTTAATACATATGGTGGATTTCAGACTGAAAAAGAATTTAATAAGTGTGAATATCACATATTTGACCTGGCGATGAAGGCAGATATAGATGGGATCATAATATTATCAAACAGTATTTATTCAACTAAAAAGCTAAGAGAGACGGTCCAGAGATTTATTGACAGCGGACTTGCATGCATAAGTGTGGAACAGGATCTTGAAGGCATACCTTTTATCGGGACAGACAATTATGCGGCTATGTGCAGCATGGTGGAGCATTTAATAAACGTGCATGGATGTAAGAGGATGCAGTTTGTGGGAGGACCGGTAGATCATATAGAAGCCTTTGAGCGTAAAAGAGCTTTTTTGGATACTGTTACAAAGCATGGCATTGATATATCAGAGTGCTATATGGGAGACTATAATTTCACGCATGAGGGTGGTGAGCTGGCTTTCGAAGAGTACAAAAAGCTGGGAAAAGGTATTCCTGATGCCGTAGTGTGTGCCAATGACGAGATGGCACTGGGATATGTGAATACGGCTGAAAAATACGGATATACCATACCAAATGATATACTTGTTACAGGCTTTGACAATCTTCTCCGTGCAGAAAGCTACAATCCGGGCATAACAAGTGTGGAAAGATGTAAGGATGAGCTTGGACGCAGATGCTTAGACGAGGTGCTTGGAATGATAGAGGGACATGAGTATGCTCTTAAAGAATATGTTCCTTATGCGATCAACTTAAATGAAAGCTGTGGCTGCGGCATAGTAAAGAACAGGTATGTAAAGCTCAAAAAGAGATACTCAGAGATGCTTTACTCAAATGAAAAAATAAGACTTCAGATAAACTATATGCAGAAAAATCTTATGACCTGTAAGAGCATCGAAGAATTCAAGGAAGTATTGTCCGGTGAACTGAAACATTTTGATATAGGTAATTTTGCATTGCTGCTGGATGAGAAAGCATATAAGGGTGAGTATTTTGGCAATAAATATCCAAAGCATATGAAGATAATATTAAACAGCCGTGATCCACATATGGAGGAACGATATGTAGATACAGAAAAGCTTCTTCCAAATAATTTTCTTGACACAGATCAGAATTCACACACTGTGATATTTATGCCGCTGCATCAGAACGGAAGAAATTTTGGATACTGCGTCATGGAAGACCATATCCGCTATATAGAGGATGGAAATCTGTATTACTGGCTTAGTGTGATAAATGTTGCCCTTGAAAATATCAGGCAGAATATCTGTATCAGGCAGCTCAATAAAAAACTCGAGCACCTGTATCTATTTGATTCCATGACAGGCATATATAACAGATTTGCGCTGCAGAATTTCGGAATACCGTTGCTTAAGCAAAACAATAAAACCGGTAGGCGTACATTATTCCTATTTGCCGATATGGATGGACTTAAAAAGATAAATGACACATATGGTCACGAAAACGGTGATACCGCAATAAAAGCACTTGCCGGCATAATGAAAGGCATTACACCTGATGGAAGCTTTTTTGCAATCAGATATGGTGGCGATGAATTTCTTATGATGGGAACCTGCCCGGATGAAAAAATGGCAGAAAGCATAAAGGATATGATACAAAATGCTATTGATGAGTATAACAGGTCAAATGTGATGCCGGTTCCGCTTGCAGTGAGCATAGGATATATACTTACTCCGGTAAATGATAGAAAGTCTGACATTGATGATTATATCAGACAGGCAGACAGCATGATGTATCAGATCAAGCAGAGAAGAAAAAAGGAGCAGAAAGAGAGGGAGGAACGTGAAAAAACAAGCATTTAATCCATATTTACCGTCATGGGAGTATATACCGGACGGAGAACCATTAGGCAGCATACCCGTAGAATTTACAAATGTGTGGGAAGACTATACAGCCGAAGTAAAGATACCGGATGGAACACAGGCTGTATATTTTAAATACAAGGGATCTGGTACCGCAGACTTATTATCGTTTGAACTGATTTAGGACAGATATAATTTGACTTGTTATATTCTATAATTTGTCCCATATTTTAAAACCTCTCTTATGGTAGAGTATTTTTGGAATTACAAATACACATGTAAGGAGGACATGGGGTTGAAAAGGAAAAAACTATTGAAACAAGGAGCATGTATTGCGGTATGCAGTACTATGCTTGCCACAGGTGTCACACAGCTTATACCTGCGTATCAGGCGCAGTCGTTAGTATTCGCTGATGAAGTTCAGCAGAATATAAAGAAAACGACATACAGAGCTGATCAATTGAAAGAAGACTGGGGAAATGCCGGCTATGAGCTGAAAGATGGTGTGTGGAAAGTGACATTTAACAATCAGTATGATCAGGTTAAATGGAGACTGCCGGAGGCTGTTGATATGTCAACTGTAAAATCTGTGACCTTTAAGGTGAAGGATCAGAAAGGAACAGTTTCGCTAAAGGTCTACAAGAGAGGAGATGAAGATGCTGATGGCGCAAATACGAAGTATGAACTTACAGGCGCAGAGGAATACTCGATAAATCCGACAGGTGAAGGCAAAATGGAAGCAGTTGGTCTTATGACTACTGATAATGCCGGTTCGGGATCAGCTATCAGCCTCGTTAGTGTGACGGTGGAAACTGATACAACACCACAGACACCACCTGAGATAGAGCAGAATATTGAGGACTGGAAAGAATCTGTCACAAGCAATGATGCTCTTGGAAAAGATGCAATCGCAGGAACAGGTATTATATTAAAAGAGATTGATGACAATACGCTCATGGACCTTGTGGAGAAGCATTTTAATGCAGTTACATTTGGAAATGAATTAAAACCGGATGCACTTTTTAATTATAAGCTTGACAATTCGGTTGCTACAAAAACAGTTCAGTTTGATGGGAAGGATCTTTTGGTACCGGTGGTAAATGACGCAGGGGACAGCCTTGATTTCTCAAGAGCTGATGCGATGGTAGATAAGATTTTGGAGTGGAATGCGGCACATCCTGAAAGGAAGATACGCATAAGAGGTCATGTGCTCGTATGGCATTCACAGACTCCGGAATGGTTCTTCCATGAGAACTATGATATCCATGAGGACTATGTAGATAAAGAGACTATGAACCGCAGACTTGAGTGGTATATCTCAAGTGTATTCGACCACTACTTCGGAGAGGCAGCAAAAGGAAAGTACGATGGACTTTTCTATGGCTGGGATGTAGTAAATGAGGCCGTTATCGGCAATACATATCGTACTGATAATGTAAACCCGGCAGAAAAACTTGATGAGATACGTCATGGGAACAATTCGAGCTGGTGGCATGTATACCAGAGCAATGAGTTCATAATCAATGCATTTAAGTATGCGAATAAATATGCGCCTAGTAATGTAGAACTTTACTACAATGATTTCGGAGAGACAGACAATATCAAGTCAGAAGGAATCATAGAGCTCATAAGTGACGTAAAAAAAGTACCGGATACACGACTTGATGCTTTCGGTATGCAGGCACATTACAGTGTGGACAGCTTCTCAGCAGCACAGTTTAAGACAGTAGCAAAAAAATATGCCGAAGCAGCAGGAAAGGTTCAGCTTACAGAGCTGGATTTCCAGTCAAGCGCAGCTTACAAATCAGGAGCATCAAAAGAGAGCGAGTATACAAAGATGGCATACTGTCACAAACAGCTTTTTGATGCTGCAAAGGACTTAAAGAAAAATGGTACAAATGTGGCAGGAATCACTGTGTGGGGAGTTATTGAGCCAAATTCATGGCTTCATGAACAGTCAAATGTTGGTGGCGGAGCTGACGGATCAAAGCAGTGTCCACTGCTTTTTGATGGAAAATACAAGGCAAAGCCTGCATACTGGGCTTATGTAGATGCCACAAAGCTTGAGCCGTTAATACAGAATATCGTTGTAGCTGAGCAGAAAGGTGATACAATGTCCGGAACAGAATACAGTTTTTCGGATGATGATACACAGGCAGCTTTTATTCCAACATGGGATAAGGATGGATTAAATGTACTTGTAAGCGTAAAGGATGCCACAATAAATGATACGGATGAAGTTACAGTATATGTGGATGAGACAAACTCAGCAGGAGATGTGACACCGGTAAAGAAGACAGTTAAGCGTTCTGAGGCACAGGCTGTTGATGGTGGATACCGTGCGACCATCAAAGTACCTATGACAGATTTAAAAGTTGCAAAGACTATCGGCATGGATGTAAAAGTCATGAATAACAATAAAGCTGTAAGCTTCAATGACCTTATAGGAAAGCAGGAGACAAGCAGCAAATATTATGCAAAGGCTACTCTCAAGCCGGGCGTTGAAAAAGCAACAAAAGCAACGGTAAAGATCGACGGAGAAGCCGACAGCGAATGGGATAAGGCTGTGGCTATTCCTCTTACAATAAACCTTGGAGCTAAGGTAACAGCAGATGCCAAGGTGTTGTGGGATGACGAAAACCTTTATGTATATGCAACAGTTAAAGATCCGGTGCTTAATAAAGACAGTGGAGATGCATATCAGCAGGATTCACTCGAGGTATTTATCGATGAGAATAATGCCAAGACAGAGTCATATGATGACGATGATAAGCAGTACAGGATCAATTATGAGAATGAGCATTCTTTCAATGGAAAGAAATGTCTCGAGGAAAATGTACAATCTGTCGCAAAAGTGACTGGGGATGGATATGTGATTGAGGCAGCCTTCAAGTGGACAGACATAAAGCCAAAAGAGGGTGACAGGATTGGTCTTGAGTTCCAGATAAATGATGCTGATGCTTCAGGAGCAAGAATCGGAACCTTAAGCTGGAATGATGAAACAGGCATGGGATGGTCTAAACCATCGGTATACGGAACAATAGAGCTTGCAGCAGAGCCAAAGGATGAAGTGCCTGATGACAATAATAAACCGGGTACAGATGAGCCATCAACAGGTAATACAGAAAAACCTGGTACAAATAATCCATCAACAGGTAATACAGAAAAACCTGGTACAGGCAAGCCGGATATTAATAAACCGTCAGCGGATAAACCGGCAACAGGCAGCACAAATAAGCCTTTAGCAAACAAGCCGGCGGCAAAAAAAGCTGCAAAGACATCAGATCAATCAGCAACGGCAGCGTTTATCGTGTTGTTTCTTGCAGGAGTTTCGATGGCAGGGGCTTCAAGATTAAGAAGAAGCAGAAAGCAGTCATAAACTATAAAAGACAGGACAAATATCTATAATTTCTCCCGGTGCAAAGCACCGGGAGTTTTTGTATCATATAGTCATTATAGCTGATAAAATCGACACAACAAGGAGGCAGAAAGATGGCAGGGCCAAAAGCACCAAAGGATCCCGAAAGAAAAAGACCGTATTTCTACATCATGAAGGATAAGGATATATACGGCTCAGTACAGGAAGATGGAAGCATTATACATTTTATATATGAAAGCGACGGAAGACTGATAAACAGTGCACAAATAGCCGGAAATATAGAAAATAAAGAGGAACTGGGGCTGTTAGAGACGGTGGAAGGTTTTGGCAGGCTTGTACACAGCATAGGTGTATCTGTGGAAACAGATAATCAAAACGAACAGATCGAATTTGTGTTTCAGATGTACGGAAAGCAGGACCTGTACGGAGGCGGTACTAATCTTAAGGTAAAGCTGACAGGCGATGGAATGGAGAGAAAGATATACCTGTCAGATTATAAGTGGACACCGGATGATGATATACCGGGACAGATAAAGTTCATATTTAATACACCGGATATCATGGGAAAAGCGAGTGTCAGACTGTATCTGAATGACGGCTATGAGGCTCCGGCAGATATTGAGGAAACAGAGGTGGATATGAACTCTGATGAATACTGCAGCATGATAAGCCATTCGCTTATGAATATGGGAAATGCATACCGCATAAGAAAAGCCATCGAAAAGACAAAAGCCGGAAAAGAGGTAACACTTGCATACATCGGTGGATCTATCACACAGGGAGCAGGTGCGACACCTATAAATACAGAGTGCTACGCATACAAATCCTATCAGCTTTTCCAGAGGCGTTTTTCTGCAAAGAATAATGTGAAATTCATAAAAGCCGGTGTGGGTGGCACACCATCGGAGCTGGGAATGATCAGATTTGACAGGGATGTACTAAGAGACGGACAGCAGCCTGATATAGTAGTTATTGAATTTGCTGTAAATGATGAGGGGGATGAGACAAAGGGTGACTGCTATGAAAGCCTTGTACGTAAAGTACTTAATCTGCCATGGAAACCGGCAGTCATATTGCTTTTTTCCGTATTTGCTAATGACTGGAACCTTCAAGACCGCCTAAGCCCGGTTGGAAAGCTCTATGATCTGCCTATGGTAAGCGTGCTGGATGCGGTTTCCCCTCAGTTTGCATTAAAAAATGACGAGGGAAGGGTAATAAGCAAAAATCAGTTTTTCTATGATATGTTTCATCCGAGCAATGCAGGCCATTCCGTCATGGCAGACTGCATAGAGTATCTTTTTGAAAGAATAGATCAGGCAGGGCATGCAAGTTTGGATGCATTTGAAAAGGGACTGACAGAGGAAAAAATATTGCAGGAAAACCTAAATCTTGCACCGGTAATAGGAAACAGCTTTGAAAATATAAGACTGCTCGACAAAAAGGATATATATGCAAAGGCATATATTGACGAGGGTGGCTTCGATTCGACAGATACACAGCTGCAAAGCGTTGAGATGGATGATCAGCTTTCGCTGACTCCGGAATTCCCGTATAACTGGATGTATGATGGCACAAAAAATACATTAAACAGGGAAAAAGCGTATTTCGAGCTTGAGATGGAGTGCAGGGCACTTCTCCTTGTATTTAAGGATTCGGGAGAGGTAAACGTGGGAAAGGCGAAGGTATATGTGGACGGAGAGTATCATTTTACGGCTGATCCACATATCAATAACTGGCAGCACTGCAATGCGGTAAAAATATTTAACAATAAGACCAGTGAAAATCATGTTGTAAGGATTGAAATTGCAGAGGAAGACAGAGACAAGCAGTTTACGATACTGGGCTTTGGATATGTATTATAGGAAATGAGAGGTAAGAGACATGGTAACAGCAAAAAATCCAATACTTTCAGGTTTTTATCCTGATCCATCAATATGCAGAGTCGGGGAAGACTATTATCTGGTGACATCAAGCTTTGTGTATGCACCGGGTGTTCCCATATTTCATAGCCGGGATCTGGCTCATTGGGAGCAGATTGGCAATATACTTGACAGACCATCGCAGCTATGCGTGGAGAATGAAGAAATATCGAGAGGTATTTTTGCACCGACCATAAGATATCATGAAGGAACTTTTTATATGATAACGACCAATGTATCGCATGGCGGCAATTTTATAGTGACAGCGCAGGATCCGGCAGGACCGTGGTCTGATCCGTATTATTTGGGAGAAGAAGCAGTCGGAATAGACCCAAGCCTTTTCTTTGATGATGACGGCAGATGCTATTATTGTGGCACACGCCCAAACCCTGAAGGAGTACGCTACAATGGAGACTGGGAGATATGGATACAGGAGCTTGATCTTGGAACCATGAAGCTTAAGGGCAGGAGCATGGCCATATGGAAAGGTGCTGTAAAGGGCTGCATATGGCCGGAAGGACCACATATCTACAAGATAAACGGATATTATTATCTGATGCATGCAGAGGGCGGCACTGGACCGGAGCACAGTATAACGATAGCAAGAAGCAAGGAGCTTTTTAAATGGTTTGAAGGATGTCCGAGAAATCCGATATTTACACACAGAAATCTAGGGATGGATTATCCGGTCATCTATGCAGGACATGGTGATCTGGTGGATGATATAAACGGAAACTGGTATGTGGTCATGCTTGCGTCAAGACCATGCAAAAAGCACAGCAGCATGGGCAGGGAGACCTTTATTGCAAAAACAATATGGGAAAACGAATGGCCGGTAATAGCACCCGGGATAGGACATCTTGAGGATACAGTAGATATACCGCTTGAAGAGTGCAGATTTATAGATGAGATATCAGAAAATGATTTTATAACTTTCTGCGAAGCCAAGCTTGATAAGAGGCTGGTTGGAATAGGAAAACGCAACGAGTCTTTTTACTCCCTTAAGGAAAATCCGGGAGTACTGAGACTGTACACAAACAAAGAGCAGATCACTGATCTTGGCACAAGCGCATTTCTTGGACTAAGACAGAAGGGCTATGAGTTTTCGGTAAAGACAGCAGTGCGTTTTATCCCACAGTCGGATAATGAGACAGCAGGACTTGTACTTTTCCAGAACAATGAGAATCATCTTCGCGCTGAGATAACAATGGAAGCCGGAAGGCTGGTATTTGTGGTGACTACACATATTAAGGGAACTGACAAAAAGATAGCAGTGGCAGATATTATGGAGTACAGCAATACAGAAAAAAATCCACTGTGGAATATATGTATGATATGTAAGGAACAGGAAGCATCTATATGGATAGGTACGGCCGAAAAGAGCGTAAAAGTCGCAGAAAAAATAAGTCTGCTGCCATATACCACAGAAGAAGCAGGTGGCTTTGTGGGCTGTACGGTCGGTATGTATGCATCCTCAAATGGCAGTAATAGTGATAACTATGCAGATTTTTCATACATAATGCTCACCCAGTAAACATTTTGCGGAATTCAGTCGGGGTGCAGCCCTTTTCAGCTTTGAACAGTCTTATAAAAGTGGATGGATTTGCAAAGCCTGACTGCATTGCAGCCTCGGTGACTGATATATTGGGATCAGCCAGAAGGGTCAGGGCAAGCTCTATTCTTTTCTGATTTAAGTATTTGTAAAAGGTATTATTGGTAAACTGCTTAAATAGCCGGGTAAAGTGATATTTACTGAATCCGGCTATTTTTGCGATTTCATCAAGTGTTATGTCCTCAGTGCAATGTGCATCGATATACTCACAGATAGACAGAAAACGCTCCAGATATTCCTGCTGCTTGTGTCTGCCGACATTAAAATGACAACTGCTGGCAGTATGATGTCTTCCAATAAGGACCAGTACTTCAAGCATTTTGGAGTAGATCACGGCTTCTGATAGAAATGAGTCGGTCTGGTATTCATCTGCTATATCAAGCAGCAGTTTACGGATATTGCTGTGGATATCACCGGAAGTTTCCGGGGTTAGCGTTATAGCAGGTGCTATAAGGGTAAGTATGGAATTTAATTCCTTTATTTTTGAGACAGCAGACCACTCAATCTGCAGGATAAGCCTTTTTCCGGTGTCAGGTGCGATAAGCCTGTGTTTTACACCGGAAGCTATAAAGATAATATCACTCTCATTAAGATGTACCAAATCATCCCCAATCTGCGTTGTATAGCCGCCTTCAAGCGGCATGATGATCTCCATGGGAGTATGCCAGTGAATGGGATAATCTTCTGCTTCCGCATTTATAAAAAGTTTTACATTGCTGTTTTCTTTATATTTTACTGTCTCATGTATTCCATTCAGATTTTCGATCATATATACTTGTCTCCATACGGCTGATATTTATGCGCATTTGCGTGAATATAGTTATTATATCACAAATAGCAATTTTTGAATATTGTGGGGCAACAATTAGAAAGAAAATTAATGTGTCTTGGATTTGATGCAATTATAGAAGGTGAAGAGGGTGATGCCGGAAATGAATATGCAAGCGGACAGAGCGCATTGAGATCACAAGATGTGGAGATAAAACAGGGGTAGATTATTAATAATAAATATGTTATTCTATAATTAATGACAAGTTAAAAAAGACTTTAGGAGCGGACATATGTCGGCTCCTTTAAGTGATTTCAGAGGAATTGTTTATGAGAGGACCAATATGGGATGCCATTGAGAGAAAGCTTGATGATTATTCACTCAGAAAAAAATTCTACATATTTTATGTACTTTGTGTTATGCTGCCGCTCATAGTGACTGATGCAGTGGTGCTTTCCATCGTAGAAAATGCTGAAAAAGAAAGCAGCAGACATGAAATGTCGAGCATAGCAAGTGCTGTGGGATATAATCTGAGCAGCATGGTCAATAACGCAGGAGAGGCAGCTAAGAGTATCTACACCAGCAAGCGCATAGACGATTTTATATCAAAGGAATACACAAGCTCTGCTGAGTATGTATCAGAGTATCAGAGCTTCTTTCAGGATACACTTTTTGAAAACACACTTGGAATGAGCAATATAGTATTTTTCCTGTATGCTGACAATCCTACAATAGTAAATGGCGGAAAAGTAAATGATATGTCTGCTGTAAGAAATACGGATTCTTACAGACTTCTGGAGCAGAAGGAAAGCGGAGGACTCTTTTTTGTATATGAAAAAGGTGTAGCCGGATTGTCAGATGAAAGATGTATGATTTATATGCAAAAGCTGGATTTTTACTCATCTGATATCGAAAAGGTACTCAAGATAGAGTTTAATTATGGCAGCATGATGCGTACTTTTAAGAATATGAATTATGATAATGAAGTGCTTATCTGCCATGGAGATGACATAGTGCTGTCAAATGGGGCCTACAGTGGAGTCAACAAACCATTTAAGACATTGGAGGAGATTGGGAAAATAAGCGACTCCGTATACAGGCAGAAGATCTCTTTGTATGGCTGTGATCTTGATATATATGTGTTTAAGACACGCAGTAATATATGGAGTATGCTTATGCACAATGCACCGATTATTGTTTTTCTGATGCTTATAAATGTATTCTTTCCACTTTGTCTGTTCAGTATCTTTAACCATTCCTTTACGAGCAGGATATTACAGCTTTCAAAGGTATTTAAGTCAGTTGACAGCGAAAAGCTTGTATCTATGACTGTCAGGGAGAGCAAAGATGAGATCGGCAGCATGATAAAAAATTACAACAGGATGGTAAGCCGCACAAATGACTTGATCCAGACTGTATATAAGAATAAGATAAAAGAGCAGGAGATGATTGTAAGTCAGAAAAATGCAGAGCTTCTTGCACTGCACAGCCAGATAAATCCGCACTTTCTGTTTAATGCGCTTGAGAGCATACGAATGCACAGTCTGCTGAAAAGGGAAAATGAGACGGCTGATATGGTCGAAAAACTTGCAATCATGCAAAGACAGTATGTGGAGTGGGGAAATGATGCTGTAACCGTTGCAAAGGAATGTGAATTTGTAAAAGCCTATCTGGCATTGCAGAAATACCGGTTTGGCCAGCGGCTGAACTATAACATAGATATAGAAGCAGACTGCATGGAATGTCAGGTGCCAAAACTTACGCTTGTAACCTTTGTTGAAAATGCCTGTGTGCATGGCATAGAAAGTAAAGCTGCTCCGGGCTGGATATTTGTGCGTATATTCAAAAAAGCCGGGTTCATGCATATAGAGGTTGAGGATACAGGCAGCGGAATTGATCCGGATGCTCTTGAAAAAATGAAAAGTAACATGAAAAATGCAGATATCGATATGTTAAAGACCGGTGGCAGAGTGGGCGTGATAAATGCCTGTCTGCGTATCAAAATAGTAACGGAATCTAAAGCAGTATTTGATGTGGACAGTGAGGAAGGCTGCGGTACGACTGTTATGATAAAAATACCGGAAACATATTTATAGGGAGATTTAAAATGCTTAAAGTATTATTGGTGGATGATGAGCCTTTTATAATACAGGGGCTTAAGGTACTCATTGATTGGGAAAATGAAGAATTTGAGATAGCAGGAACGGCCTCAAATGGAAAGGAAGCCCTGCAGTTTCTGGAAAATGAGAATGTGGATCTGGTCATAGCCGATATAAGGATGCCGGAGATGACAGGACTTGAGCTGCTTGAGACTTTGAGAAAAGATAAAAAATCAGATGTGTATTTTGTGATATTAAGCGGTTATGCAGATTTTAGCTATGCGCAGCAGGCCATGCAGAATGACTGTACGGATTACATACTAAAGCCGGTGGATAAGGAGATGCTGCTTAAGGTACTAAACAAGGTTCTTGTGCTCAAAAACGAGAAAAACCAGATCAACGAGGATAACAAAAAGATGAAACAGGCATACCTTGCAAGACACCTGATATCTCTGATACAGGGCAAATATGATGAAGTAAACCTGAACTATGTAAAAGACAATATGAGGTGTGAGGGTGGAGCAAGGTATGTTGAGATACAGATGGAGCAGCTTCCGGCAGGTGATGAGATACTCGATAGTGATATGAGAAGCTTACAGCGCAAGATGTACGAAAGCTGTGTTGCTTTTCTGGGGGCTGATTCGGCACATTGTGTATTTGATGTATCGGTAAATGAAAAAGTGTATGACATAGGCTTTATATTCTCAGATTATATGGCAGAGGAAGCCGCAAAAACCGAGAGAAAATATCTGGAGGATCTGAGAAGGTATATATGTGATAATACACAAAAGAATATAGTTATGCTGGTAGGAAGAAAAGTATCAGATATATCAAAGATAGCCAGATCATACGGCAATGCATGTATGCTCAGGTCGTTTCAGGGCTTTCGCATAGTAAAGAATATATATTACTATGAGGATGAAGTAAAGATATCGGCAGATGGAATAGTGCTTTGTAAAGATAGTCTGGATAAGCTGCTTAGGACAGTGGAACAGAATAACCATGTTGAGATAAGAAATGCAGTTGCCAAATTTTATGATGAGATGTCCAGCAAGGGTATGAATGGGGAAAGCATGAACTTAAATATTAATTATCTGTTGTTTCAGTTCATACACCTGGCAAGTGAGCAGGATGATAATGTAAATCAGCAGGAGATTTTGCGACTCATAAGTGAGAGCAGCTTTAAGACCGGTATTGAGAGGGGAAGCCGTGCACATATGACCAGATTTTGCTGTGAGTATGGTGATTATCTGTCGCAGCTTAGAAAAAATGTGTCAAGAGGTGTGATCGGCATGGTAGAAAAGGAAGTAAGAGACAATTATGCCACGAACATCACTCTTAAGAGCCTGAGTGAGAAGTATTATGTAAACAGTGCATACTTAGGGCAGCTTTTCAGGAAAAAATACGGACAGTCCTTTAAGGATTATCTGAACAATTACAGGATGGAACGGGCGGCAGAGCTTCTGCTTAGGACTGATAAGAAGATAATACAGATAGCAGAGGAAGTCGGATATCATGATATGGATTATTTTGTGAACAGGTTTATACAGGTAAAAGGCTGCACACCGGCGCGTTTCAGACGCCAGATGCAAAGTGGAGAATAATATATATTACTGCAAAACAGGGTAAATTATAGTTTTTTTCTAGAAACTATAGTTTACCCTGTTTTTGACTATAGTTACTCCGATTGTTTGAAAACTTAAAAAGTATAAAATTAAGTTATCAAAAGGGAGGACATTACAATATGAGAAGAAAAAAAATTGTAAGCATGCTGCTTGTGGCTACCATGGCAGCAACACTTTTTGCCGGATGTGGCAATGATAGTGGCAAAAAAGGTGGCACTGAAACTGGAGGCGTGAAAGAGTTTGATGCATTCTTTGCTGTACCGGGATCTGAAATCAATGATGATAATGAAATCCAGAAGATCATCGAGGAAAAGACAGGTGTAAGGGTAAAGGAAACCTGGCTTACCGGACAGACAGCAGATGAGGCAGTCGGAACAATGATCGCAGGTGGCGAGTATCCTGATTTCATTGAAGGTGCAAGTGGACAGATGCAGTTATATGAAGCAGGCGCACTTGTTCCATTGGATGACTACATCGAGAAATATCCAAACATCAAAAATCTTTTCACAGAACTTGAGTGGGAAAAACTTCGTCAGGATGACGGACATATCTATTGGATACCACAGTTTAGCTGCATAAAGGGAGAAGAGAAAGCCTGCGCACACAATGACGAGGCATTCTGGATCCAGGCAAGAGTACTTAAATGGGCTAACTATCCGGAGATCAAGACACTGGATCAGTATTTTGACCTCATCGAGAAATATAATGAAGCAAATCCAACAATGGCTGATGGAACAAAAAATATTCCATATACAATCCTTTGTGATGACTGGAGATATTTCTGCCTTGAGAATGCACCACAGTTCCTTGACGGATATCCAAACGATGGATCATGTATGGTAGATCCTGATACAAAGAAAGTACTTGACTATAATACATCTGATACAGCAGTTAAATATTTCAAGAAGCTCAATGAAGAGTATAAGAAGGGAATTGTAGATCCTGAGTCATTCACACAGACATATGATCAATATATCTCTAAGCTTTCTACAGGACGTGTACTTGGAATGATTGATCAGTGGTGGGATTTTGCATACACAGCAGGTGATGCAATTAAACAGGCAGGTCTTGATGAGCAGGGATGCGATTACATTCCGGTACCTGTAACAATTGACGGCCGTCCAAATCAGTGGCACAATGCAGGCGGCGCTTTCAACGAGTCAACAGGTCTTGCTGTTACAACATCCTGTGATGATGTAGATGCGGCCATGAAGTTTGTAAATGATCTTCTTGATCAGGATATCCACAATCTCAGATTCTGGGGTGTCAAGGGTACTGACTATGAAGTAGATGAGAATGGTGAGTTTTACAAAACAGCAGATGAGAGAAAGAAGGCTTCTGATACAGCATACAAGGCCTCTCATTTATGCTCATACTCATACTTCCCACAGTACAATGGAACAAGTGATGATGGAATCAATGCCAACAAACCTGATGGACAGGCAAGAGAGTTCTATGATGGTCTTAACAGTGATGTACAGGAGACTTTCGATGCTTATGGTGTTAAGACATACGTTGAAATGCTTGGAACAAACGATGCACCTGGAGATTGGTATCCAATGTGGTCATTCTCTAACAAATTTACCACAAGCACTCCTGGTGGAGTAGCTTGGACAAAGATTGGCGAACTTAAGCATCAACAGCTTCCAAAGGTTGTTATGGCAGAAGACTTTGACAGTGCATGGAATACATACATGGATAAATACAATGCATGTAATCCACAGGATTTCCTGGGTGAATTACAGACCGAGCTTGATAGAAGATTAGAGCAGGCTGCTAAGTTTAAATAAAGCATAAATGAAATTTAAGGCAGGCAGATATAATAGCGTTTTATCTGCCTGCTACCTTTAAGGAGTGGTGTCATGTCATTAACGAGAGAAAACAAAAAAGAGAAGGTCAGAGAACCTAGAACAAAAATTACATGGAAAGAAGTCAAACGTCAGAAAGTGCTGCTGCTCTGGGCAGCAATAATGGTGGCATATGGAGTTGTATTCTATTATCTACCGCTCGCTGGCTGGGCAATGGCATTTCAGGATTACAAACCAAGACTTGGTATATTCCATTCTGCATTTGTTGGATTGGACAAATTCAAGATGCTGTTCTCGGATATGACATTTATCCGTGTTATAAGAAATACACTTGCAATGGGTGTTATCAATCTGGTTGTAACTTTTGTCACAGCCATAGCATTTGCAATCTTACTGAATGAGATTGCATCAAAGGGTGGAAAGAAAGTAGTACAGACTATATCATATCTCCCACATTTCCTTTCATGGATCATTGTAACAGGTATTTTACACGATATGCTTTCAGGAACAGGTATTGTAAATGAGTTCCTTGTAAATATGCATTTTATAGACCGACCGATAGACTTTTTCGCACATCCGGGATATTTCTGGCCGATAGTGGCATTTGCCAATGTATGGAAAGAAACAGGATGGAATGCAATCATATATCTTGCAGCCATTACATCAATAGATCCTTCACTTTACGAAGCAGCATCTATTGATGGAGCGGGACGCTGGGCAAAGATCAAGTATGTAACACTGCCGGGAATCAAACCAACTATCATAATCCTTCTTCTTATGAATGTAGGTAATGTTTTAAATGCAGGATTTGAGATACAGTATCTCTTAGGAAACGGCCTGGTACAGGATGTATCACAGACTATTGATATTTATGTACTTAAATGGGGCATAAGCCAGGGAGATTATGCAATAGGTACCGCAGCAGGTATATTCAAGAGTGCGGTAAGTATAATTCTTATATTTATTGCAAATAAGATTGCCAAACATAATGGTGAAGAGCAGTTGTTTTAAGGAGGTCTTGTACGATGGCAGATATAACAGCAGGCTCTGTAAAGAGCAAAAAGAAAAAGAAGATAAGTATATTTCCAATTGTAAATGGCATCATTATGGTACTGTTTGTGATTATAACGCTTTATCCGGTACTTAATACACTTGCGATATCGCTTAATGATGGTACAGATGCATTAAGAGGTGGAATTTACCTCTTACCAAGAAAGGTTACCTGGAAGAATTATACAACGGTTTTGCAAAAAAATAATCTTATAACAGGAGCATATATTACTGTTGCCAGAACAATAATTGGAACAGTCTTAGCACTGGTGGCAAATGCAATCCTTGCTTTTATAATCAGCAGAAAAAGATTTTTGTTCAAAAGAGGTTTATCCCTATTTTGGGTTATTACAATGTATGTCAATGGTGGATTAATCCCTACCTTCCTCCTGTACAAGGGACTTGGGCTTACCAATAGTTTTTGGGTTTATGTAGTCCCTGGAATGGTCAGTGCGTTTAACATGCTCGTTATCAGGACCTATATGAATGGAATTCCTGACAGCTTAGAGGAATCAGCGCAGCTTGACGGTGCAGGATATACCACCATTTTTCTGAAGATTTATTCCCCTCTCTGCAAACCTGTATATGCGACAGTAGCTTTATTCGTAGCAGTAGGACAGTGGAACTCATGGTTTGATGCAATGCTTTATAACCGTATGAGTGCAAAGCTTACCACATTACAGTATGAGCTTATGAAGCTTCTTTCAGCTGTAACAAATCAGGGAGGATCAGCAGAAACATTGAAAAATGCTGTAGGCGCAGTTACACCTACCTCAGTTCGTGCCGCAGCAACAATTATAACAATGCTTCCTATCATATGTATTTACCCGTTTTTACAGAAATACTTTGTTACAGGACTTACACTTGGAGGAGTTAAAGAATAAATATTTTTTTACAAAACACCCGGCAGGATAACTGCCGGGTGTTTTGGTGTAAATGTTTATTGGTAATCATGCCTGTCCGCTGGAAACCTCACTTATTATATAAAATATGAAAAAATTGGAAAAAGACTCACTTTGTCAATTACAATGTTTCTTATTGTGTTTGGTGTCATCATAATGGTGCTTTCAATGCTTATGCTAAAGAGGTCATTAAATTTCATACAGACTTTCTGCATTGCAATGTTTTCATTCCTTATTGGCTGCTGGACACTTTGCAATAATTCTTATATTAGTAATCAGTTTTATAGATATGAAAGTGAAAAAACAAAAGCCTTCAGTCGTGATGGTTGGATTTTTGATTGCAATTGTAATTGTTATTGAGGAGCTTGTCAGGTTCAATCTGGATAAATATATAACAGGTTTCGATAAGAATGAATATAGCTCTAATTCGTGTTTTGCGGTGCTTATTATTGTGATTTCAATGCTTGTGGATTATGGTAACAAAATATCAAAGACCCTGTTTGAGAATGCGCAGAGGGCATATATGGATGAGCTTACAGGACTTGGCAACAGGAGATTATATGAGAAAAAACTTAAAGAGCTTGAAGTAAATGCAAAGACTTCTGATAGCAGGTATGCTATTTTGAGTCTTGACCTCAATTTCTTAAAGCATACAAATGATACCTATGGCCATGAAAAGGGAGATGAGCTCATAAGGAGCTTTGCCGATGTGCTGACGAATGTGTTTGGA
This sequence comes from uncultured Lachnospiraceae bacterium, assembly GCA_900317585.1. Taxonomy (GTDB): domain Bacteria; phylum Bacillota; class Clostridia; order Lachnospirales; family Lachnospiraceae; genus Roseburia. Next base: position 17,900 of record ONHG01000017.1, read on the forward strand.
ATGTATGGCTCTGTGATGAGGACAGGCGGAGATGAGTTTGTTGTCATTCTGGAGGATATCGCAGAGGAACAGGTGAAAAAGCTTCTGGCGCAGATGCTTGATGAGCTTGAAGAGAAAAATAAGACAGAATCTGAGATAAAATTAAGCACGGCATATGGTTATGCCATGAGTGATGAGACTGTTTTGAAACAGGATTTTTCTGAGGAGCTTAAGATAAAGGTAGTGGATATTAATCCGCGTACCATATATCGTATTGCCGATGACAGAATGTACGAAAACAAGCGTAAATCAAAGCTTGGAAGGCAGTGAATAACATAAAATAAAAATAGGACGTTGGGACTAAAAAATAGTGGATTATTATGAAAAAATGTTGTATAATACAACTAATAAAACGAAAGAAGGGGGTCTATATGAATAATCAACAGTTTAACAGGGCAAATCAAAAAGTATTTATTGCAGTAATAATAGTATTTGCGTATGTAGCATTTTCATTATTTGCTGCATTGGGTGCAGACGGAGGAAAGAATTTTGTCGGGAAGCTGGTACAGCTTATTGCAGCAATTGCGGTAATAGTAGTCTCGGCCATAGCTTTTATGACAAAAAGAGAGTCAAAGAGCTGTTCAATTGTACTTGTTTCAGCAATGACTGCAGGTTACTTTTTTGTCAGATTACTCAATTCCACACCGGGCACATGGACATATGCCCTGCCTCTTATGGTAGTAGCAGCGGCATATCTGGACAGCCGGCTCATAATCATTTCAAGCTCAGTTATGTTTGCAACTAATATCCTAAGACTTTTGATTGAGCTTAATGCGGGAGGTGAAGTACTTCAAAGAAATGTGGTGGCTGTTTTGGTAATGGCGTTATCAGGCTATGCGCTAATCATGGTTACAAGAACTCTTGACCAGTTTTTTAAAGAGAACATGGAAGAAATCAAAGAAGCAGCCTTGCTGCAGGTTGAAAACGGTAAGAAGATGATTTTAGTTGCCGATAATATTTCAAAGCAATTTGATGAAGCCATGACCATGCTGAACGAGCTTGACGAGGCAGTTTCAGTGAGCCATAATTCAATTCAGGATATCGCAGACAGCACAGAGAGCACAGCGGAGGCTATTCAGAAGCAGGCGTCTATGTGTGTTGAGATTCAGGGAAATTCTGATAGTGCAGAGAGCGGAATTAAGGCTATGATAGATGCTTCACGCCAGACAGACAAGACTGTAAAGCAGGGAGCTGATGTAGTTGAGGAGCTCAAGGAGCAGGCTAACAATGTGGCAGAGGCAAGCAATGTCACAGTATCGGTTATCCAGAGCCTTACAGCAAAGGTAGAGGAAGTAAAGAGTTTTGTAGAGTCGATTATCAATATTTCAAACCAGACCAATCTCCTTGCCCTCAATGCTTCAATTGAGGCAGCCAGAGCAGGCGAGGCAGGTAAAGGTTTTGCGGTAGTTGCAGATGAAATCAGACAGCTCTCAGAGCAGACTAAGGATGCATCAGCCAACATCACAGATATTATCATCAAGCTCAATGAGGACACAAAGCGTGCTAATGAGAGCATCGAAAACTCTGTATCATCGGTTGAGAAGCAGAATGAGCTTATTGATGATACAAGAGATAAGTTTAACGCTATGGGAGAGGCTGTTGAGCTGTTGATGAGAGATATCAGTGTGGCAGAGGAGAGCATCAAGAAGATTCTTGATTCTACAACAGTAATATCAGAAAATATTACTCATCTTTCAGCTACTGGAGAAGAGGTCGCAGCTTCTTCAACAGAGGGAATTCGTATGGCTGACATTACGGTTGAGAACATGGCAAAGTGCAAGAAGGTACTTGAGAATATCTATATGCTTGCAGATGACCTTAAAAATTCAGCCGAGGATGAAGAGCAGTAAATAAGGTTTTGAATAGTAAAATGATATGATTTTTTATGGCAGGAACAGAAGTGGTCCTGCCATTTTTAAGATTTAAAAATAGTTTGTAAATAAAAATATTTACATTATTGTAATATATGATAAAATATTTGTAGTGGATTGCATTTATATGCATCACCTGCATGTGTGGCTTCACAGTATAATTTTATGGTGCAGATGGATCACATGCTATACAAAGATAGATAAATGGAGGAAGTTATGGACGATAACAATTATATGAACAATGACAACCGGTCGTCAGGCACACCGGACAATACAGGTGTATTCGGTCAGTCTTCAGGAACAGCAAATGGCTCAGACACATACAGCCAGCCGCAGGACACATACAGTCAGCCGACAGACACATATAATCAGTCTGTATCCCGGCAGGAAAGTGGGAATGCATATGCATATGGACAGTCATCAGACCAGACAGGCAGCACAGACGGATATGTCAATAATCAGGGCAGTGCATATGGTTATGCAAATCAGGGTGTATACAATCAGAACCCAAATGCCCAGGGCACATACAATCAGAATCAAAATGCCCAGGGCACATACAACCAGAACACATATGCTCAGGGCTCGTTTAATCAGTCTGCTTATGGACAGACACAGTATGGCCAGCAGCCAAACGGACAGGGTGGCTACAATCAGACCGCATACGGACAGACAGCCTACAATCAGCCACAGTATGGAGCTAATCCATACAACCAGCCACCAAAGGACAGCAATGGCTTTGGTATAGCTTCTCTGGTACTTGGAATTGCATCTATTGTACTGTTTTGTACATGCATCAATTATGTGACAGCTCTGCTTGCTATCATTTTTGGTATTATACATATAATAAAGGGCAACAACAAGGTGTTTGGTATAGTTGGTATAGCAACAGCAGCTATCTCAATTATAGTCAGCATCATATTCTGGGTTGTGGCAGGCTCAAGTGTAAGCACAGATTTAGAAAAGGAGTTCATGAAGGGCTTTGATGAGGGCTATGAGTATTATAATGATGACGATTCCTATGAGGATTATGATTATGATTCTTATGATTATGACGATTTTGATTATCAGAATTTTGAGTATGATGGAATTTATTAGAGTTAATTATTATCAAATTATTACTGAATCAATTACATCTTGACAACAGTGGCTTTTCAGTTATATACTTAAACACAGTTAGTAAAAGGCAGTGACGAAGACAGTAGAGATGGCAGGAAAGTCAAAGAGAGCCGGGGCAGGTGAGAGCCGGTATGAGTAGAGCCGTTTTGAAAATCACTTCTGAGCCGCAGGCTAAAATCGCAATACAGTGTTGTGAGAGTAGGTTCTGACGTATTCCCTACGTTACAGGGACAGGTATGCAAGGGTATTTCCCTTAAGTACATTGTAATAGGTGGTATAGACGTATCAGGCACGCGTTCCTAATTACAGGAATGTGTGCCTTTTTTTGTGAATATTCCATAAACCGAAAATTGTAGTGGCATAAGTCACAAATAAGCCTCGTAAGAGGCGAATTTGAGGTGCATGTTGGGGATGTTCACGAACAATATAGAATAAGGAGAGATAGTCATGTACAACAAAGTTGACACCAATATGAACTTCGTTGAACGCGAGAAGAAGACAGAGCAGTTCTGGAGAGAGAACAATATCTTCAGAAAATCCATGGAAAACAGAAAAGAAGGAGAGACATACACATTCTATGATGGACCTCCTACAGCAAACGGAAAGCCTCACATCGGACATGTTGAGACACGTACCATAAAGGATATGATTCCAAGATTCCAGACGATGAAGGGCAAATATGTGCCACGTAAAGCAGGCTGGGATACACACGGACTTCCAGTTGAGATTGAGGTGGAGAAGCTTCTCGGCCTTGACGGCAAGGATCAGATTGAGAACTACGGACTTGAGCCATTCATCAAGAAGTGTAAAGAGTCTGTATGGAAATACAAGGGTATGTGGGAGGATTTCTCCAACACTGTAGGCTTCTGGGCTGATATGGACAATCCATATGTCACATATGACGACAATTTCATTGAGTCAGAGTGGTGGGCTCTCAAGGAAATCTGGAACAAGGGACTTCTTTACAAGGGCTTCAAGATTGTTCCTTACTGTCCTCGTTGTGGAACACCGCTTTCTGCACAGGAGGTGGCACAGGGCTACAAGACAGTTAAAGAAAAATCAGCAGTAGTACGTTTTAAGGTAGTAGGAGAGGATGCATATTTCCTCGCATGGACCACAACTCCATGGACACTTCCAAGCAACGTGGCACTCTGTGTGAATCCTAATGACACATATGTAAAGGTAAAGGCTGTTGATGGCTACACATATTATATGGCAGAGGCACTTGCAGACAAGGTGCTCTCACAGCTTCTTTCAAAAGAGGACGCAGAAGCAGGCAAGAAGGCATATGAGGTGCTTGAGACATACAAAGGAAAGGATCTTGAGTACAAGGAGTATGAGCCGCTTTATGACTGTGCTAAGCAGGTTGCTGACAAGCAGGGCAAGAAGGGCTTCTTCGTGACATGTGACACATATGTTACTATGTCAGACGGTACAGGAATCGTTCATATCGCTCCTGCATTTGGTGAGGATGATGCCAATGTCGGAAGAAATTATGACCTTCCATTCGTACAGTTTGTAAACGACAAGGGAGAGCTCACAGCTGAGACTCCGTTTGCCGGTATGTGGGTAAAGGATGCAGATCCTGAGGTATTAAAGGACTTAAGCGGCAGAAAGCAGCTCTTCGATGCTCCGAAATTTGAGCATGAGTATCCACACTGCTGGAGATGTGACAAGCCTCTCATCTACTACGCAAGAGAGTCATGGTACATCAAGGAGACAGCAGTAAAGGATGACCTTATCAGAAACAACAATACAGTAAACTGGATTCCTGAGTCTATCGGTTCAGGACGTTTCGGAAACTGGCTTGAGAATATACAGGATTGGGCTATCTCACGTAACCGTTACTGGGGCACACCACTCAATATCTGGGAGTGTGAATGCGGACACAGAGAGTGTATCGGAAGCCGTGCAGAGCTCGCCGAAAAAGCAGGAGATCCAAAGGCAGCAGAGGTAGAGCTTCACAGACCATACATCGACGCTGTGACAATCAAGTGTCCTGAGTGTGGCAAGGATATGCACCGTGTACCTGAGGTACTTGACTGCTGGTTTGATTCAGGAGCCATGCCATTTGCACAGCACCACTATCCATTCGAGAACAAGGAAGTATTTGAGAAGCAGTTCCCGGCCAAGTTTATCTCAGAGGCAGTTGACCAGACACGTGGATGGTTCCATTCACTCATGGCTGAGTCTACACTCCTTTTCAACAAGGCTCCTTATGAGAATGTCATCGTGCTTGGACACGTACAGGATGAGAACGGACAGAAGATGTCCAAGTCAAAGGGCAACGCGGTAGATCCGTTTGATGCACTTGAGACATACGGTGCGGATGCCATCAGATGGTATTTCTACACAGCATCAGCTCCATGGATTCCAAAGAAGTTTTCAGGAAAGCTCGTGCTTGAGGGACAGCGTAAGTTTATGGGAACACTCTGGAACACATACGCATTCTTCGTGCTTTATGCAAATATAGACAACTTTGATGCTACAAAATACAGCCTTGAGTATGATAAGCTTGCAGTAATGGACAAGTGGATTCTTTCAAAGCTCAACTCAGCAGTGGCAGGAGTGGATGAGTGCCTGTCAAACTACAAGATTCCGGAGGCGGCAAAGTACCTTCAGGAGTTCGTAGACGACTTAAGTAACTGGTATGTACGCCGCAGCCGTGAGCGTTTCTGGGCAAAGGGCATGGAGCAGGACAAGATAAACGCATACATGACACTTTATACAGCACTTGTCACCATATCAAAGGCGGCAGCACCTATGATTCCTTTCATGACAGAGGATATCTACAGAAATCTTGTCTGCTCTATCGACAAGAGCGCACCGGAGTCAATTCATCTGTGCGACTATCCTGTAGTTGATGAGAAGCTGATTGACAAAAAGCTCGAAGCTGATATGGATGAGGTACTAAAGGTTGTAGTACTCGGACGTGCATGCCGTAACGAGGCAAATATCAAAAACCGTCAGCCAATCGGAAAAATGTTTGTAAAGGCTCCGGAAAAACTGGATGAATTTTATGTGGATATCATCGCAGACGAGCTCAACGTAAAAGAGGTTGAGTTTACTGATGATGTATCACACTACACCACCTACAAATTCAAGCCACAGCTTAGAACAGTGGGTCCTAAGTATGGTAAATACCTTGGCCAGATTAAGGCAGTTTTAGCTGAGCTTGATGGTCATAAGGCCATGGAGGAGCTTAACAACAGCGGCTCTCTCAAGCTTGACAGCATTAGCGATGAAGTTGTATTATCTAAAGAGGATTTACTTATCGAGATGACTCAGATGGAGGGCTATGTGACACAGTCTGACAACAATATAACCGTTGTCCTTGATACCAACCTCACTCCTGAGCTTATCGAGGAAGGTTTCGTAAGAGAAATCATCAGTAAGATCCAGACAATGCGTAAGGACGCAGGCTTTGAGGTTATGGACCACATCGCTGTGACATACGAGGCAGATGAGAAGCTTTCAAATGTATTTGAAAAGTTTGGTGATGAAATCAAAACCGAGGTTCTTGCTGTATCAATTAAATCAGGCGAACTTAAGGGCTATAAAAAAGATTGGAAGATTAATGGCGAGGCTGTTAAGCTTGCAGTTGAAAAACAATAATCTTTGCACGGGAGGGAGCATTAATTTGCTCCCTTTTGGTGCCATAAGGAGGAATAAGATGAGAGATAATACGTTTAGCAAAAAGGTGTTTATTAAGACTGTATCAGACAATTTAAAAAATAAATATCGTAAGACTATAGATGATGCCACACAGCAGGAACTTTATCAGGCTGTATCAGAGGCCGTAAAGGATGTCATCATGGATGAGTGGATTGCCACACAGAGAGTGATGGACAAGGACGATCCAAAGGTTGTTTACTATATGTCCATGGAGTTTCTGATGGGAAGAGCTCTCGGCAACAACCTTATAAACCTCTCAGCATACAAGGAGGTCAAGGAGGCTCTCAATGAGATTGGTGTGGATATCAATGCTATTGAGGACCAGGAGCCTGATCCGGCACTTGGAAACGGTGGACTCGGAAGACTGGCAGCGTGCTTTATGGATTCACTTGCCACACTCGGATATCCTGCATACGGCTGTGGAATCAGATACAGATATGGTATGTTCAAGCAGCAGATTTCAGACGGCTTCCAGATTGAGGTGCCTGACAACTGGCTCAAGGACGGATATCCATTCGAGCTTCGTCGTCCGGAGTACTGCTATGAGGTCAAGTTTGGAGGATATGTGCAGGAGAGCACAGATGAAAACGGAGAGCTTCATTTCGAGCAGAAGGACTATCAGTCGGTGCTTGCAGTGCCTTATGATATGCCTATAGTCGGTTATGACAACAATGTGGTCAATTCTCTCATGATATGGGATGCAGAGCCAAAAAATGGCTTCTCGCTTGAGTCCTTTGACCAGGGTGACTACGACAAGGCAGTGGAGCAGGAAAATCTTGCAAGAAACCTTGTTGAGGTGCTCTATCCAAACGATAACCATGTAAAGGGCAAGGAGCTTCGATTAAAGCAGCAGTATTTCTTTGTATCAGCAAGCATCCAGCGTGCACTTGCAAGGTTTAAAAAGCATCACAGCGATTTAAAAGATCTCCCAAATAAAGCTGTTTTCCAGATGAACGATACTCACCCTACAGTTGCAGTCGCAGAGCTTATGAGAATCCTTGTGGACGAGGAACATCTGTCATGGGATGATGCATGGGATATCACTACAAGATGTGTAGCCTACACTAACCATACAATCATGGCTGAGGCGCTTGAGAAGTGGCCAATTGAGATATTCCAGAGATTGCTTCCTCGTGTATACCAGATTGTTGACGAGATAAACAGAAGATTTGTGATTCAGATTAATGAGAGATATCCTGGCAATGAGGACAAGGTAAGAAAGATGGCTATCCTCTATGACGGACAGGTCAAGATGGCAAATATGGCTATCGTTGCAGGTTATTCTGTAAACGGTGTTGCAAAGCTTCACACAGAGATACTTAAGAATCAGGAGCTTCATGATTTCTATGAGATGTTCCCTGAGAAGTTCAATAACAAGACAAACGGAATCACACAGCGTAGATTCTTAGCACATGCAAATCCACTCCTTGCAGACTGGGTAACAAAAAAGGTAGGAGCCGGCTGGATTACAGATCTTACAATGCTTTCAAAGCTCAAGGCTTATGCGGACAGCCCTGTTGCACAGCAGGAGTTTGCTGAGATTAAGAGAGCAAACAAGGTGCGTTTAGCAAAGTATATCAAGGAGCACAATGGTATTGATGTAAATCCGGATTCTATCTTTGATGTGCAGGTTAAGAGACTTCACGAGTACAAGAGACAGCTCATGAACATCCTTCATGTGATGTATCTGTACAACAAGATTAAGGAAAATCCGTCTATGGATTTCTATCCTAGAACATTCATTTTTGGAGCAAAGGCAGCAGCAGGCTACAGAAATGCAAAGAAAACAATAAAGCTCATCAACAGTGTGGCTGATGTGATAAATAACGATGCTTCTATTGGCGGCAAGCTCAAGGTAGTATTTATTGAGGATTACAAGGTATCCAATGCCGAGATTATTTTTGCGGCAGCAGATGTCAGCGAGCAGATTTCCACAGCGAGCAAGGAGGCATCCGGAACAGGAAACATGAAGTTTATGCTCAATGGAGCGCTCACTATCGGAACTATGGATGGTGCCAATGTCGAGATGTTCGATGAGGTAGGGGCTGACAACATGTTTATCTTTGGAATGAGCTCTGATGAGGTTATCTCACACGAGAACAGACATGACTACAATCCTGTTGATGTATATAATAACGATGCCGAGCTAAGAAAGGTAGTAAACCAGCTCGTAGACGGCACATATTCACCAAATGACCATGAGCTTTTCAGGGAGCTTTACAACTCACTGCTCAATCCACAGCAGGGACAGGTGGCTGACCGCTACTTTATCCTCGCAGACTTCCGCTCATATGCAAATGCACAGCAGAAGATTAATGATTATTACAAGAACAAGAGCGCATGGAGAAAGAGTGCACTGCTCAATATCGCACATGTAGGAAAGTTCTCTTCAGACAGAACAATCCAGGAATATGTGGACGATATCTGGCATCTTGACAGGATTACCGTAAATATGGCAGGAGTATAGGATTTTGGAAAAAGTTATCGCAAAGTCTGGTATCAGTGGAAGCACGCTTAAGCTTATAGCCATTTTTACCATGCTCATAGACCATACTGCGGCAACGGTTATTCTTCAGATGATAAATAACGGGATAGGTGGACAAACGCTTATTGATATCTACTGGGTCATGCGTTCTATAGGGCGCATGGCCTTTCCTGTTTTCTGCTTTCTGCTTGTGGAGGGCTTCAAATATACACACAGCAGGGAAAAATATGCTGCGAGGATGTTTATATTCGCGCTTATCTCTGAGATACCGTTTGACCTTGCAATAAACAATACAGTGCTCGAATTTAAGAGCAACAATGTGTTTTTTACACTGCTTTTAGGCCTGCTTGCCATCACAGTGCTTGATTGGCTTAAGTCGGTCGATAAAATAGAAAAGGCATCCTCTGCAGTCAAGTGGTTTTTTGTCACACTGATCAGGTGTATAGTAATGGTATCAGTGGTGCTTGTTATGATGATTATTGCAGAGTTTGTGCTTTACTGTGATTATGGTGCGGCGGGTGTAGGGTGCATTGTCATGATGTACCTGCTTTCTTCAAACCGGGATGTTGCATTTGCCGTGGCAGTCATACTGCTTGGACTTTTCTCAGGTACCATAGAGTTTTTTGCACTGTTTATGCTTATACCGCTTCGCTATTACAATGGAAAAAGAGGCATTTCACTAAAATATGTCTTTTACGCCTTTTATCCGGTGCATCTTTTGGGACTGTATCTGATATGCAGGCTTGCTATGGCTGCTGCTGTTCACACCTAACAGAGAGACAGACAACGATTAAAATGGGGGAATAGATGAAAAAGCTTTTAAAAATCATACCGGCACTTGTGTTTGCTGCCTGTTGCTTTATGTTCGCTGCAAAATGCTTAAAGGCAGGAGGGTTTACAGGTGCTATAGCTGATTTCCCTACAGCTATACACAGGGCAGTAAAGGGGCAAATGCAGGCCACAACAGACTATTTAAACGGCGAACAGACAGAGTACGATGAGTCAGTATTTACAGGGGAATATCACTATTACTACGAGAAGCTGTCAGATGATGACAAGCTTATTTACAGGCAGATTTATGCGATGATGCAAAAGCGCATGGATGGAATTTCGTTAAATACTACAGACACTGACAACGTTAGCCGTATACAGCAGTTTGTGCTGTTAGACAATCCACAGTTTTTCTACATAGAAAAGAGTCAGTATATTGTGAGAAACAGCATCATTTTTTCGCCTGTATACAATATGTCTGAGTCTGATATCGACAACGCAATAAGTGCGATTTCAGGCTATGTGTCAGCCTGTATGGCAGGTATTGATGAAGGTGCATCGGATTATGACAAGGCTGTGCATTTCTATGAATATGTGATAGAGCATGCCGAGTATGAGGAAAATTCTCCTCACAACCAGGATATGTACTCAGCAGTGCTTGGAAGGACGGTCTGTCAGGGCTATGCGATGATGTTTAAGTATCTGTGTGACAGGGCCGGTATCAGCTCACTTATTGTGACAGGCACCACATCTGATGCAAACCACGCCTGGAATATGGTATATCTGGACGGTGCGTGGTGTGCGGTGGACTGTACCTACGGTGATGGTGATTATCTGGGAAAGGGCATATCATACAGCTGGTTCGGAGTGCCGCTTGATGTGGTAAAGCTTACACGCACATTGGACAATGAGGATATGCTGCCGCAGGAAGCGTCATTGGAGGATGACTATTATTACAGGAATGGGCAGTATTTTACCTCCTACGACCTTAAAGCATTACAGGGCATGACAATGTCATCAAACTATATCACGTTCAAGTTTTCGGACAGAGAAACCTATGATACTGCATGTCACAGTCTTTTTGAGAAGGGTGACTACAAATATCTGATTCCGACAGCAAGAGGCGGCACTATCACATATATGCAGGAGCCCAATTCGCTTGCAGTGTTTATACACATAGAGCTGGGAAGCTGATAAACTCTGTTTGAGGCGGAATTTACTCCCACTAGGCTAAGGAATTATGAAAGCGTATGCCACAGACGTACGCCGCGCCGAAAGTGTGCATCTGGCGAATGTACACAAACCTTGAGCCGAAATTCGACGCCTGACAAATTAACGCAATTCTTACGAATTGTTCTGCCACAGTACCCGCCGGGTGGCACACCCCATGAAGGGCGGGCGGCTATACAAAAATAAAGAAAGAGGAATCCAAATGTCATTTTGTCATCTTCACACCCATACCGAGTACAGTCTGCTCGATGGGTCAAACAAGATAAAAGAATATGTAAAGCGCGTCAAGGAGCTTGGCATGAACTCTGCCGCAATCACAGACCATGGTAATATGTACGGTGTGGTGGAGTTTTACAAGACGGCAAAGGCAAATGATATCAATCCGGTCATAGGCTGCGAGGTATATGTGGCACCAAATTCGCGCTTTGACAGGGAGACAAGCCACGGTGATGACAGGTATTATCATCTGATTCTGCTTGCTGAAAATAATACAGGCTATGCCAATCTCATGAAGATAGTGTCAATAGGGTTCACAGAGGGCTATTATTACAGGCCGAGAGTGGATTTTGAGACGCTTGAGAGATATCACGAGGGGCTTATATGCCTGTCTGCCTGTCTGGCAGGAGAAATCCCCAGATACATCGTCAGAGGCTTTTATGACGAGGCGAAGGAGATTGCAAGGAAGTATCAGGACTGCTTTGGAAAAGACAACTTCTTCCTTGAGCTGCAGGACCATGGCATTGATGACCAGAAGCTTGTGAATCAGCAGCTTCTTAGGATGAGCAAGGAGCTTGAAATAGGGTTAGTGTGTACTAATGATGTGCACTACACCTACGAGTCCGATGCGGAGGCACATGATGTGCTTTTGTGTATCCAGACCGGGAAAAAAGTGTCTGACGAGGACAGGATGCGCTATGATGGCGGACAGTTTTTCGTAAAGAGCGAAGAGCAGATGAGAGCGCTTTTCCCATATGCCACAGAGGCTATTGAGAATACGCAGAAAATTGCCGACAGATGCAATGTGACGCTTGAGTTTGGCAATTACAAGATTCCAAAGTATGAGGTGCCAGAGGGCTATGATAGTGCCGAAGCCTTCCTTACAGAGCTTTGCGAGAAGGGCTTTAGGGAGAAATACATAGGCTGTGGCGAGTACAGTGCTGAGGAGCTTAAAAAGATACATGCAGATATGGACTATGAGCTTGGTATCATAAAGACCATGGGCTTTATAGAGTATATCCTTATCGTGTGGGATTATATCAACTGGTGTCGCACGCACGACTGCTGGGTAGGCCCGGGACGAGGCTCAGCGGCGGGAAGCAGGGTGTGCTATTGTACCGGAATCACGGATATTGATCCGGTTAAATACAATCTGCTTTTTGAAAGATTTCTTAACCCTGAGCGAGTTTCCATGCCTGATATCGATGTGGATTTCGAGTATGCGGAGAGATATCGCGCCATAGAGTATGTTCAGCAGAAGTACGGACACGATTCTGTAACACAGATAGTCACCTTTGGTACGATGGCAGCAAGAGGAGTCATAAAATCAGTCGGAAAGGCACTGGATTTCCCATATGCAGAGACTGACAGGCTTGCAAAGATGGTGCCTCAGGAGCTTAATATCACGATTGACAAGGCTCTTCAGATGAACCCGGAGTTTAAGGGCATTTACGACAGTGATGCGAGAGTGCATGAAATGATAGATATGGCAAAAAGGCTTGAGGGACTGCCAAACCACACGTCCGTGCATGCAGCAGGTGTGGTAATCTATCCGGGTGTGGCGAGCGATTATGTGCCTCTTGGAAGGGCAAACGACGGAAGCCCTACCGCAGAGTACAATATGGTACAGCTCGAGGAGCTTGGCCTTTTAAAGATGGATTTTCTGGGGCTTCGTACACTCACGGTGCTAAAGGATTCTGTGAAGAATATCAAGGCATCAAGGGGCATTGATGTGGATATTGACCATATTGATTTCAACGATAAGGGCACACTTGACTTTATCGGAACAGGAAAGACGGAAGGGGTATTCCAGCTAGAGTCTGCCGGTATGCAAAGCTTCATGAAGGAACTCAGTCCACAGAGCTTTGAGGACATCGTGGCCGGTATTTCGCTCTACCGTCCGGGTCCTATGGATTTCATTCCCAACTATATAAAGGGCAAGAACAATCCAAAGGAGATAAGCTATGTGACACCTGAGCTTGAGAGTATTTTAGAGCCGACCTACGGCTGTATAGTATACCAGGAACAGGTTATGCAGATAGTGCAGAAGCTCGCAGGCTATACAATGGGTCAGGCGGACAACATCCGTCGTGCCATGAGCAAGAAGAAGCAGTATGTCATTGACGCAGAGCGCCAGAGCTTTGTGTACGGAGACGAGGAGCGCGGTATAAAGGGCTGTGTGGCAAACGGCATAGATGAAAAGGCTGCCAACAGCATATACGATTCGATGGTTGATTTTGCTAAGTATGCGTTCAACAAATCACATGCAGCCGCGTATGCAAAAATCAGTGTTCAGACTGCATGGCTCAAAAACTACTATCCGGTCGAATTTATGGCAGCGCTCATGACTTCTGTTATAGACAATTCAGCCAAGGCGGCGCAGTATCTTTACAGCTGTCGTGATATGGGAATTAAGGTGCTTCCGCCGGATATCAACTGTGGACAGGGCGAGTTTACCGCAGAGGGTGACCATGTCAGATATGGCATGTACGCCATCAAATCTCTGGGCAGGCCGGTAATAGACCAGATAATCGAGGAGCGGGAAAGTGGCGGCAGATACCGCACACTCTCAGATTTTATCGAGAGAACCTGCCAGAAGGAGCTTATCAACAAGCGTGCGATTGAGAATCTGATAAAGGCGGGAGCCTGCGATTCACTCGACGGCACGAGAAAGCAGATGGCAATGGTGTATGCATCGATTGTGGACAGGGTGCAGCATGACAAAAAGTCAACAATGGCAGGGCAGATGAGCCTGTTTGACCTGGTCTCAGATGAGGATAGGCAGTCATTTGAGCTTAAGTATCCAAATGTTGGTGAATATGACGCTGAGGAAGCCCTGGCCTATGAAAAAGAGGTGCTTGGCATCTATTTAAGCGGACACCCTCTGGAAAAATATGCAGCTGCCCTAAAGAAAAACATCACAGCAAATGCGATAGATTTTGTGCTTGAAGAGGAGAGCGGTGCCGTAAAGATAAAGGACAATGCGCACGTGGTAATCGGAGGCATGATAGCTGCAAAGACGATTAAGTTTACCAAGTACAATCAGGCCATGGCTTTTATCACGATAGAGGACCTGACAGGAACTGTTGAGGTAATTATTTTTCCGAGAGATTACGAGCGCTACCAGAGATATTTACAGGACGATGCTAAAATATTTGTTATCGGACATGCGACAGTCGAGGATGAGCAGAACGGCAAGATAATCTGCGAGAGAATCATACCGTTTGATGAGCTTCCGAAGCAGCTATGGCTCAGGTTTGATACGATGGAGGACTATAAGAAAAACGAGAGCAGGCTTCTTGAGACAATCCGTGAATCTGACGGAGGAGATGAAGTCATAATTTACATCGCAGATACAAAGCAGATGAAAAAACTTGGCAGAAATTATTCCGTAAATGCAAATAATGAGCTCATGGAGCAGCTTTTGGAATTTTTAGACAAAGAAAATGCGAAAATTGTTGAAAAGAATATTGAAAAAATGTGCTAAAACAAGTACAATGGATTGGGATTAGAATAAATGATAATTTTTTAACATATGGAGGTTATACCAATGGCAAAAGAGATTAACACAATAGGTGTACTTACAAGTGGTGGTGACGCACCGGGAATGAACGCAGCGATTCGTGCCGTTGTTCGTCAGGCTCTCTCAAAGGGCAAGAAGGTTAAAGGAATCAAGAGAGGATACGCAGGTCTGTTAAATGAAGAAATCGTGGATATGGATTCAAAGAGCGTTTCAGACACAATCTCACGCGGTGGTACAATCTTACAGACAGCCAGATGTAAGGAGTTCGTTACAGCAGAGGGACAGCAGAAGGGCGCTGAAATCTGCAAGAAGCATGGTATCGATGCTATCGTAGTTATCGGTGGTGACGGATCTTTCCAGGGTGCGCAGAAGCTTGCTGCACTTGGCATCAATACAATCGGTCTTCCTGGCACAATCGACCTTGATATCGCATGTACAGATTACACAATCGGTTTTGATACAGCCTGCAACACAGCTATGGAGGCTATTGACAAGGTACGTGATACATCTACATCACACGAGAGATGCTCAATCATCGAGGTTATGGGACGTGGAGCAGGATACATTGCATTATGGTGTGGTCTTGCAAACGGCGCTGAGGAAGTATTACTTCCAGAGAAGTATGACAACAACCTTGAGGCACTCGTCGAGAGAGTAGCTCACGCTAGAGAGCTCGGCAAGCAGCATTACATCATCATCAATGCTGAGGGTGTAGGACATTCACAGGAGATGGCTAAGGAAATCGAGGCTGCTACAGGCATCGAGACTCGAGCAACTATCCTTGGACATATGCAAAGAGGTGGAAGCCCTACCTGCAAGGACCGTGTATACGCTACAATCATGGGCGCTATGGCAGTTGATTTACTCTGCGAGGGCAAGTCAAACAGAGTTGTTGCCCATAAGGATGGCAATTTCGTAGATTTCGATATCGACGAGGCACTTGCTATGAAGAAGAGTGTAGACGAGTACATGTACGATATCTCTAAATCTCTGGTTTAGTATCTAATATAGTTACTTTACAATAAATATGAATGCCCTTGTATCCGGCACATCAAATGCAGGTAATTGCGTGCATGTGTCGGTGCAGGGGCATTTATGCATTCGGAGAAAGACGAATGTTGATCATGAAAATCACTGTCAGTAGGATTATTTAAATCGATATAGAAAGAGAAGAAAATGATTACAAGTGCATCAAACAAAAGTATAAAAAATGTGCAGGCTCTTTTAAGCAAGGCAAAGGAGCGGAAAAAGCAGGGCGTATTCGTGGTTGAGGGTCCAAAGATGAGCTTTGAGGCGCCATATGACTGGGTAAGTGCCGTATATATGTCTGAGTCATTTTTTAATGATGACAGGTTTAAGGAAGAGAAGAATCGTTTCCTTGACAAAACAGAAATAGTGAGTGACCCGGTGTTTAAGAGCATGTCTGACACGCAGACTCCGCAGGGGGTGCTTGCTATAGTAAAGATGCCGCACTATGAGATAGATGAACTTTTTAAGGGCGACAAGACAGAGCTTCTTGTGCTTGAGAGTATACAGGATCCGGGAAACTTAGGCACTATGATCCGCACAGGTGAGGGCGCAGGTGTAAGCGGCATTATAATGAATCGCACAACAGTGGACATTTTTAATCCAAAGACTGTGCGCTCAACCATGGGCTCACTCTACCGTGTGCCGTTTTTCATCACAGATGACCTTCCGGAGACTATAGAGTATGCAAAGTCAAAGGGAGTTCCTCTCTACGCAGCTCATTTAAAGGGTAAGTGCTCTTATGACAGACAGGACTACACCGGAGCCTGTGGCTTTATGATAGGAAATGAGGGCAATGGATTATCAGATGAGATAGCTGACATGGCGGACACATATATCCGCATACCTATGGAGGGAGCTGTGGAGTCGCTTAATGCCGCAATATCAGCCACTTTGCTCATGTATGAGTGCAATCGTCAGAGAAGACTTTTGGGAGAATAATATGCGTATTTGGTTTAAGATTTATACTGACACGCACCTGATGCGTGATATTACAATAGAAAATGACAGTGACGACACACGTACACACAAGATTTTTAAGGCACTTGAGGATGCATGCCTTGCTTTTGACCTGGGAAAGCCCATCTGGCTTGAAAGCAACATAAGTGATTTCAAGAGGCATGGAAAGACCCGCTTTACGAAGGATAATTTTGTGGAGGACATCGACTTTGATTTTCTCGAGATGCACATAATCGAGGAGGATTGATACCTCATTATGGATATGATGAGTTATTATTGATATAAGGACGGTCCGCACGCTGCAGGCACGGTGGCGCGCACGTACTCTCTCGTAAGCGCATAGCGAAGCTATTTAGAATCTGTTGAATTATGCTTCACAACCAGAAATGCACCGGCATGGACGCCGGGGCAAGGTGTTATGCGCCATGGACGGCGCATAAAAGCCGGTTTCGTCAAGCATAGAAAACCAAAAGGCATAATTCCTACAGATTCTTAATGGCGTAGCGTAGCTTACGAGAGAGTACGTGTGTGCCGCCGTGCCTGCAGCGTGCGGACCTGTGTACATACAAAATAAACAACATATAAAATAACAAGAATAAAAAATATATAAATAATAGTTATAATTTGCCAATTATGCGAATAAATATGCTATAATTGATTAGAAGGGTCTGATAAACATACAGGCGAATAGATCACAGGGAGGTTTTTAATGGAACAAGAGTTTGCGGAGGGCATTGATAGTTGGGAGACTATGATGTTTCTATACAATTCTGCACTGAAAGAGGTCAATACTAAGCTCGAGATACTAAATGACGAGTTTGTTCACATACATAATTACAATCCGATAGAGTACATAAAGTCGCGTATCAAGACTCCTGAAAGCATAGTTAAGAAGCTCAAAAAGGGAGGCTACGAGAGCACTATAGAGAATATGGTCACATATGTAAAGGACATAGCGGGCATCAGAATCGTGTGCTCGTTCACATCTGATATATACCGGCTTGCTGAGATGATTGGCAGGCAGAATGATTTGACTGTCATATCGGTAAAGGACTATATGAAGCATCCGAAGGCGAGCGGCTACAAGAGCTACCACATGATTGTTTCGGTGCCTATTTTCCTTTCAAACAAGGTGGTTGACACAAAGGTTGAGATACAGATTCGTACAATAGCTATGGATTTCTGGGCAAGCCTTGAGCACAAGATATATTATAAGTTCGAGGGCAATGCACCTGAGTATATCAGCCGCGATCTGCGCGAGTGTGCAGGTATCGTAGGACAGCTTGATGCAAAGATGCTTTCGCTCAATGAGGCAATCCTTGAGGCCAAGGAGAAGCAGGAGCATGAGAGGGAGGAGAAAATACGAGAAGATGAACATCATTAATGTCGAAAATATAACAAAGTCATATACTGGAAGGAAGCTTTTTTCTAAAGCTTCCTTTTATGTGCAGGAAAACGAAAAAATCGGTATCATCGGTATAAATGGTACAGGAAAGTCTACACTTTTAAAGATTGTGGCTGGTGATGAAGAGCCGGATGAGGGAACTGTCACCACAGCAAATCATATAGTGATAAACTATCTGCCGCAGAATCCGGAGTTTGACCCGGACGAGACGGCACTTGAACATGTGATGAGCCGTGTGGTTACCTCGCAGCTGGATGAGGACATGCGCTGGAGCATAGAAAGTGATGCAAAGTCGCTTCTTATGAAGCTTGATATCACAGATATGACGCAAAAGACCGGTGAGCTCTCAGGAGGACAGAGAAAGAGGCTTGCGCTTGCAACAGTCGTGCTTAAGCCGTGTGATGTACTTATATTGGACGAGCCGACCAACCACTTAGACTACGAGATGGTGGAGTGGCTTGAGGATTATCTGCGCCGTTTCAGGGGTGCAATCATCATGATCACGCATGACCGCTATTTTCTAGACAGTGTCTGCAACAGAATCGTGGAGGTGGACAAGGGACAGACCTACAGCTATGATACAAACTACTCGGGCTTTCTTGAGCTTAAGGCAGCCAGAGAGGAGAGTGAGAGGGCAAGTGAGCGCAAGCGCCAGTCCATCCTTAGAAAAGAAATAGAGTGGATGCAGCGCGGCGCAAGAGCTCGTTCCACAAAGCAGAAGGCACACATCCAAAGATATGAGGCTTTACGCGATCAGAAAGGACCACAGACAGACGCAAGGGTTGAGCTTTCATCGGTTTCATCGCGTATGGGAAGGACAACCATAGAGCTTCATGATATTTCAAAGGCGTACGGAGATATCGTCTGTGTAAAGGATTTTACGTATATTTTCCTGAAAAATGACCGTATCGGTTTTGTAGGCAAAAACGGCTGTGGAAAGTCCACACTCATGAAGATAATTGCAGGTTTTATCGAGCCTGATTCAGGTGAGGTAGAGATAGGACAGACGATAAAGATAGGATATTTCGGTCAGGAAGTGGATATAGAGCCTGAGCTTCGAGTGATAGACTACGTGAAAGAAGCTGCAGAGTTTGTGCGCACGGCAGACGGGCTTGTGTCAGCATCTGCCATGCTTGAGAGGTTTTTATTCCCGCCGGAGCAGCAGTACAGTCCGGTAGGCAAGCTCTCGGGTGGAGAGAAGAGAAGACTCTATCTGCTTCGTGTGCTGATGAGCGCACCGAATGTACTGATACTTGACGAGCCGACCAATGACCTGGATGTTGAGACACTGGCTATTTTAGAGGATTATCTGGATGGCTATGACGGAATAGTCATCACGGTATCCCATGACAGGTATTTCCTTGACAGGATTGCAAAGCGTATTTTTGCATTTGAGGGAGCCGGAAAAATCGTACAGTATGAGGGCGGATACACCGACTATATGAATAAACGCCCACAACCTGCATCAGGAAAAACCGTATCAGAAAATGCATCATCCACAGGAGCATCCGCTTCAGGAGCACAGGGAAATACTGCATCAGATGGCACAGACTCAAAAGAAGCCCGGAAGAAGAAATCCATGGAAACCTGGGGGCATGAGAAAAAGCTCAAATTTACCTACAAAGAGCAAAAAGAGTACGAGACGATAGAGGCTGACATAGAAAAGCTCGAAACACGTCTTTATGAGATAGATGATGAGATGGTAAAGAATGCCACTAACTTTGGTAAGTTAAACGAGCTCACAAAGGAAAAGGAAGACCTCGAGGGGCAGCTGATGGAGAAAATGGAGCGTTGGGAGTATCTCGAGGATCTGGCGCAGAAAATTGCAAATCTGACAACTTCTTGACTTGAGAGCCAAAGCTGATAGAAAGATTGAAACAGTTGAAGAAAAACATGGGCAAAGATTGGAAATAAACCAATATTTGCCCTTTCTTCATAAATTATTTAATATTGTGTGATTATAATTATACTATAGGATATTATTTAGGCTTCAACAGATTAAACAAACTCTGCGGTATGCCAAACCCGAATATGATACCGAGCACGATGGCACCCGCCACCTCAAAGGTTTCAATACCCTTTGAGGAGGAAAGTGCCCTGTCGTTAGTAAAAAGATAATATGCCGTGTAAAAAATTCCTGCTCCGGGCACAAGAGGAAAGATACCGGAAAGTAGATAAACTGTCACAGGCATAGAGCGTGCCGCAGCAAAAATACGCGCCATTATCGTAAGGCACAGTGTCGCGATAAGCGATGGAAACACAACACCCATATCAAATTGAAACATTATATAGTAGATGATCCATCCAAGCGCTCCTGTAAAACCGCAGTAAAACAGCTCCTTTTTTGGAGCAGAAAAAATAACTGCAAACGATAATGTGGCAAAGAGAGCCACAATAAATTGTATTATAAACTCCATAGCTTAAAGCCCTCCAATATATTTCATCACAACAAATGGCAGACATGCTCCCACAGCAACACACACGGCTGTAATCAGTGCATCGAGCAGATGTATCGTACCGGACAGATAATCCCCATTATAGATATCTCTGATAGATGTAGTAAATGCTATTCCCGGAACAAGCGGCATGATAGCTCCTATAATGATTTTATCAGGTAAAAGAGAAAGCCCTGTAAGTGTACTTGCGGTGGCAAGCAGTGTCACAAAAAGACTGGCAAGGATATTGGTTATAATCCTTGTGAAATTATATTTTTTAAGACCAAACAAAAGCACCTGCTCCAGTGAGCCTATAACAAATGCAAAAACAAAGTCAAGCCAGTTTCCGCCAAAAAGATAGCAAAAGCAGGCACTTCCGAGCCCACAGAAGAAAATCTGTGCGCTTTTTTTGTAATTAGGAATATTTTTGCACTGCTCAAGCTTGTCCCATGAGTCAATCAGGGAGATTTTCTGGTCACATATGTCCCTTGCGAGCTGGTTTAACGCACTGATCTTTGCCAGATTGACAGCACCAAGCGGTACGTGACGCACGATGCTGCAGGCATCCTCCTTGTTCTCATTTGCACTTGCAAATATTCCGTTTGACAGCACATATACGTCAAATTCCTCCACCTCATATGAACTTAGTATATGAACCACAGTGTCTTCCACTCTGTAGATTTCTGCACCGTTTCTGAGCATACAGTCGCCGATTTCCACTGCGAGAGTCAGTATTTCCTTAGTGTATGCCATTTGTTACCTCACTTTATAAATTGATAATAGTATACAATAAATATGAATTATTACGATATTTTACAGACCAAATAAGTCACTATGAGTACCTGTGCGTGCAAGTGTTAGTACTAAAACTTCGATATCAAGACCACGACGTTTTGCTAGTTTATAATCTTTTTTAAATTGTGTTGTGTATTTGATTTCATATTTACTCATGCATCAAGGTCTGCAAAAAGTTCATCCACATTTTTATAACCATCAATAGTTGAGTCTTTTGCAATCCTTTCTGCCTCAAGCATAGCTGAAACTGTCTCTTTGTTTGGAGAACCTTCTGTTATTTTAAATGGGATACCTCGTTCTCGTAAAGATTGACGAACAAAAATGTTGAATGCAGTGCTGATATTCATACCTAATTCTTCATATAAAGCTTCAGCAGCAGCTTTTAAATTGCTATCCATGCGAATGCTGATATTACTTGTTGTTGTTTTAGCCATGATAAAGTTCCTCCCTTAGATTACTTATATTTATTATATGATGTTTGCACGAAAAAAACAATATATCGCACGAAAAATATTCATTTTAATACATGTGTATCTTTTAGTGTATAAAATCAAAATAAATGGAAATTATATACATATGAATATTAATCGAAGGGAGCATGAAAATGCTGGAGCATACTGATACCTCAAAAGAAAAAATTCTCGTGTATATACGCGCAGAAAAGCAGAAAACACTTCACCGCAGGCAGGTCTGCATCAATGATATAGCAAGTGTGTATTGTAAATATTCACGCTATGAGGGACAGATAAAGGGAATGATTGTGGATAAGATACGCGGTAAAAAGAGCGTGATATCTGTAATGAAAATAATAGAGCAAATCACGAAAATCTATGATGATGCACAGGTTATAAGCATTGGTGAGCCGGAGGTACTTGTAGAATATGACGACAACAGCAAAAATAAGATTCTTGAAGCACTAAAGGTTGGAGCGGTGTGTATACTTATATTTTTTGGTTCAGCTTTTACAATCATGGCTTTCAATAATGATATTTCGATATCAGGTGTGTTTGAACATTTCTACAAGCAGATAATGGGAGTGGACAAGCCACAGGTGTCGGTGCTTGAGGTGTTTTACTGTATTGGTCTGGCGGTTGGAATCATACTGTTTTTTAATCATATCGGAAAGCGTAAGCTATCCGACGATGTCACACCGATTCAGGTGGAGATGGATAAGCATAATAAGGATACGTGGAACACAATAATAGACAAGGTAAAGGAAAAGCAGGATGTTTGAATATATATTGCGTGAAATATTTTTGTCAGTGATAGCGTTTTTAGCAGGGGCAGGAGTGTCAGCCGGTGTATTTGCATTTGTGCTCGTGATAGGAGTGGTGCCGCGTATACTTCGGTGCAGCAGGATAGAAAATATAATACTTATAGAAAATGTCATGATATGTGGTGTGGTGGCAGGTAATATATCGTCAGTGCTTGATACGGCATATAATCTGGGCTTTGCAAATATGCCAAAAGTACCTGTAAGCAATATCTGTGGGAATATAATTATTGCAATATATGGATTGTGTGTCGGAATATTTGTCGGCTGTATTGCAGTTGCACTCGCAGAAATACTGCATACATTCCCTATTATATATAAGCGCATGAAGCTTCGCGCCGGTCTTGGGATTATAGTGATTTCTATGGCTATTGGAAAGGCACTGGGAGCACTTTATTATTTCCTGACGGGATTTGTTGCCACTTCATAGGGCTCTTTTAAGTTATCTTTAGCTATATCATGTTATACTCTTGAAACAAAAGGCAAATAGGGTATAATGGAAATAACTTGGACTTAGAGGCATTCCAGCTAACTCGGAAAGGAATAATATGATTACATCAATAGCCAGACAAAGCATCATACTTAAATGCTTACGCCAAAAATCAGTGCTTGTAAGTAACTACGAGCTGTATTATACCGCAGGTCTTGCGAAGAAGTGCTTTGGAATCGCAGTCGATGCCGACATGGAGCCAAAGCAGCTTCTTGAGGAATTGCAAAAACACATTGATAAGGTCTCGCCATCAGATGAGCAGGAGAAGTATCTCATACATCTTCTTGGCAACTATGAGCCTGATGATACTCATGATGAACAGACTGTGGAGCTGTTTCACATGGGAGAGACCGAGGAGCATATGTGGCAGGTCTCAATTACATAACAGCATCCTTTAGAGAAGAGATAAAACATGGGAAGAGCATCACCAGCAGTCTAAATGCCGCCGTAGAGCTTGCTCTGCGGCGGCATTTTCGTATTCAAGGTCATATTGAAGCAGTACAGAGGCCGTCTGGTATCTCTAACCCATTGTAACCTCGACTGTAACATCGTGTCCGGTTCCGTTAATAGCCGGAATCATATTGCCATCAATAGCAGCACCATCCACGATGAGCTTTGTCACACCTTTTTGTACGTGAGCAGGATTTCTGACCGTAATGTGGTAAGTATTGCCACGGAACTTGCGCTTAGCTGTAAAGCCGTCCATAGTGTCAGGAATACAAGGATCTATGATAAGACCATCGTAGTCAGGACGGATACCGAGGATGTACTGTGAGACATCGAGGAATGTCCATGCAGCAGTACCTGTCAGCCAGCTATTCTTTGCTTCACCAAAGTTAGGAGCGTCTTTTCCGGCAATCATCTGGCTGTATACATAAGGCTCGGTGCGGTGAATCTCGCTGATATCCTCAATGTATGCAGGACAGGTTCGGGTGTATACCTGCCATGCTCTGTTTCCACGGCCGATAACAGTCTCAGCTATAGAAATCCAAGGATTGTTGTGGCAGAAGATGCCGGCATTCTCCTTGTATCCCGGTGGATAAGAAGAGATTTCACCAAGCTCCACATGATATCTGTGGTAAGGCGGCTGCAAGAGCACTATGCCATATTTAGTATCAAGATATTTCTCAACAGACTGCATTGCCTTAAGGCAGAGTCCTTCATCCTTTCCGATTTCAGCGATAACACAAAAGCCCTGTGGCTCAATAAAGATTTTTCCATCCTCACATTCCTTGGAACCAATCTTGTGCTTGTAGTGGTCGTAAGCACGAAGATACCACTCGCCATCCCAGCCGGCATCCATGACGGTCTTTTCCATCTGTTCAATAGCCTTTTGGGCTGTATCAGCCTCGTCGCAAAGTCCCTTGTGTCTGCAGATTTTTACATAGTCTTTTCCGTATTTTACAAACATGCCTGCGATAAAAACAGATTCGGCATTAGGTCCTTCAGATGGTCCAAAGGTCTGGAAGGACTCGCCAGGCTCCTCGGAGAAGCAGTTTAAGTTCAGACAATCGTTCCAGTCAGCACGTCCAATCTGTGGCAGACCATGAGGTCCGAGATGATTGATTGTATAGTTGAAGGAGCGGCGCAGATGCTCCATAAAGTCAGTTGCCTTTGAAGGATCGCTGTCATATGGTGTTGACTCGTCAAGAATAGAGTAGTCGCCTGTCTCCTTGATGTAAGCAGCGGCAGCAGCGATAAGCCACAGAGGGTCATCGTTAAAGCCTGAGCCTATGTCGGCATTGCCCTTTTTGGTGAGCGGCTGGTACTGATGATAAGCAGAGCCGTCCTCAAACTGTGTGGCTGCAATGTCGAGTATTCTTTCCCTGGCTCTGTCCGGAATCAGATGCACGAAGCCAAGCAGATCCTGACAGGAATCCCTAAAGCCCATGCCTCGTCCGATGCCTGATTCAAAATAAGAAGCAGAGCGGCTCATGTTAAAGGTAACCATGCACTGATACTGATGCCATACATTTACCATGCGGTCAAGCTTTTCCTCCGATGAAGAGATACTAAAGTGACCAAGCAGCTTATCCCAATAAGCCTTAAGCTCTGCTAAAGCAGCGTCGGCTTTTTCGGTGGTATCAAATCTGGCAAGGAGTGCATCGGCAGGAGCTCGGTTTATGATTCCGTCTTCAGCGCGTCCAACCCATTTTTCGTTCACAGGGTTTTCTACATATCCAAGTACAAATATATATGTTTTTTCTTCGCCCGGCTCAAGAGCTACCTTCAGGTGATGTGAGCCGACAGGAGCCCAGCCGCTTGCAACAGAGTTCTTAGACTGATCATTTACTACAACGGAAGGCGCGCTGTTTTCGCCGTAGGCACCTAAGAATGAATCCCTGTCTGTGTCAAATCCGTCAACAGAGGCATTTACAGCATATACAGCATAGTGATTGCGGCGTTCTCTGTATTCTGTCTTGTGGAAGAGCTGGGAGCCACCGGCGTGAATCTCAACCTCTCCGGTAGAGAAGTTACGCTGGAAGTTGGTCATGTCATCCATGGCATTCCACAGACAAAACTCTACATATGAGAAAACCGAAAAGTCTTTTTTCTTATCAGATGTGTTTTTCAATGTGAGCTTATTGATCTCGCAGGTAGAGCCCATAGGAACGAAGTCGGTAAGCTGAGCCATTAAACCGTTTTTTACTCCTGTGAAAACAGAATAGCCCATGCCATGACGGCATTCGTATGAGTCAAGCTCGGTCTTAGAAGGCATCCAGCCCGGATTCCAGATTGTGTCGCCATCCTTTATATAGTAGTAGTGTCCGTTGCTGTCGTACGGCACGTTGTTGTAGCGGTATCTGGTGAGACGCAGAAGCTTTGCATCCTTATAGAAGCTGTAGCCACCGCAGGTATTTGATACCAGAGAAAAGAAATCCTCACATCCGAGGTAGTTGATCCATGGTAACGGAGTCCTTGGAGAGGTGATGACGTACTCTTTGTTTTGATCATCGAAGTGTCCAAATTTCATATATAAAATCTCCTTTTATTGAATGTACGCAAACGTTTAAGTTGCTTATATATAGAAGTATATAATGCGAATATCTAAAAATCAAGCATAAAACAATAAAAAATAATGCTTTTATGATATATATACAAAGAAAATTGCATATTATAGTTAAAAATGCTGATGAGATAATATCACTTAAGTAATTATAATTGTATAATAATTAAGTTTAAAAGCGTAATCGTTTTAAATACATAACATAAAACTATACAAAATATATAATAAAAGATAATAAAAAGTGTAAAAAAATGTTGAAAATGTAAATAAGGGGTTGCAATAATAACGAATTGTGGTATAGTAAAAATACGAAAACGATTAAGTAATCAATTCGAAATGAGGAAACGATATGGTATCACTGAAAGACATAGCACAAAGATGTGGTGTTTCGACAGCAACGGTCAGCAAGGCATTACATGACCAGAAGGATATTGGCCCTGAGACCAAAAACAGAATAAAGAAGATAGCTAAGGAAATGGGATATCTTCCTAATGCTGCGGCCAGAGTTCTTAAGACAAACGAGTCGAACAACATCGGAGTACTGTATTTCGATGAGGCGGCGATGGGACTTACGCATGAGTATTTTGCCGGAGTGCTAAACGGAATCAAGGCACAGGCTGAGATGCTTGGATATGATATTACATTTATCAATACAAGTCCGGTCGGAAAAAAATTATCATACCTGGAGCACTGTAAGTACAGAAATTTCGATGGAGTCGTAATCGTATGTGCCAGGTTTCAGGACAATGAGGTGCAGGAACTGATGAGCAGCGACATACCGGTTGTCACAATTGACTACGTACACTATAGCTGTTCGGCAGTAAGCTCCAACAATGTAAAGTGTATGGGCGAGCTGCTTGATTACATAATAAGCATGGGACATAAGAAAATCGCTTACATACATGGACAGGATTTTTCGAGTGTTACACGCGACAGGCTGGCAGCATATTACAGGGCACTTGAGAATCATGGAATAGATATTCCTGAGGAGTATGTCAGGGAAGCAAGGTATCTGGAAACAGAGAATGTTACAAAGCAGACAGAATATTTACTCGATTTACCTGACAAACCTACATGTATCATCTATCCGGATGACACGGCGGCAATCGGAGGCATCAATGTTATAAGACGCAGAGGGCTTAGGATTCCGGAGGATATATCAATAGCCGGATACGATGGTACAAGAGTTTCACAGATGCTAAGCCCGAAGCTTACCACTATCAGACAGGACACTGACAAGATAGGCAGGGAGGCGGCAGACAGATTGATAAGCATCATTAAAAAGCCTAAAACAGCACTTGTGGAGAGAGCTGTTGTTGAAGGAATTTTGCTGAAGGGGGAGTCCGTAGGCAGAATTTAATATATTTTACTGCTTTTTTACTAACATTTACTAATAGGTTTAAACCTGAAGCGAGAAGTAGGATTTTTCTATGAAAAAGAAACTTCTTGTATATTTTTCCCTTCATCTTAAAAGGACCACTCATCCGGGCGGTCTTTTTTGCGAGCAAAATGGCAGACGTTTTGTTTATCCCCTCTTGACAGAATACGTTATACTATAAGTATGAACGATAAGAAACAAGGAATAATATATATCATAATGGCAGGATTCTTTTTTGCCCTGATGACATTTTTTGTGAGGATGTCGGGGGATTTGCCGACCATGCAGAAGGCCTTTTTCAGGAATGCGGTAGCAGCAGTAGCGGCTGTTATCTTACTTGCAAAAAGTGATGAAGGCTTCAAAATAAAAAAGGATAGCTGGAAGGATCTTTTTCTGCGAAGCTTCTTTGGAACAACAGGGCTTATATGCAATTTCTATGCAGTTGACCATCTGGCCATCGCAGATGCCAATATTCTAAACAAATTGTCACCGTTTTTTGCCATAATCATGTCATATTTTGTGCTTAAGGAGAAAGCAAACAAGACAGAGTGGCTGTGCGTGGTGACGGCATTTATAGGTGCTGTTTTTGTGGTGAAACCATCTATGAATGTGCAGTTTTTTAATGCCATGATTGGTGTAATAGGAGGTTTTGGCGCAGGTGTAGCGTATACATTTGTGCGAAAGCTCGGTAAGCAGGGAGAGAGAGGACCTGTGATAGTCATGTGCTTTTCGGTATTTTCATGTATAGTGACGGCTCCGTTTCTGTTTGTCGGAGCAAAGCCTATGAGTGTATATCAGATTGTCATGCTGCTTTTTGCAGGAGCTGCCGCTACAGGCGGACAGCTTTCAATCACAAAGGCATACACCAAGGCACCTGCAAAGGAGATATCGGTGTTCGACTATTCGCAGGTTATCTTTGCCGCTCTGCTGGGCTTTGTCTTTTTGCAACAGATACCGGACTATCTAAGTGTGATAGGATATGTTATAATAATAGGCAGTGCAATTTTTAAATGGAACTATAATCTCAGACACGAGGAAAAAGTATGAACTACGCAGGAATAAAATATTGTGACATAGCAAACGGACTGGGCTGCCGCACTGTGCTTTTTGTATCAGGCTGCAGAAATCACTGTAAGGGCTGTTTTCAGCCGCAGACATGGGAATTTGACTATGGAGAGCCGTTTGATGAACAGATACAAAACGAGATACTCGACTCGCTTAAGCCTTCCTATGTGCAGGGAATTACCCTTTTAGGTGGTGATCCTTTTGAGGAGGAGAATCAGGAGGCACTTGTGCCGTTTATGAGAAGAGTTAAGGAGCGCTATCCCAATAAGGATGTGTGGGCTTACACAGGCTATCTGTACGAGGAACTGCTTGCAAACGGACGCAAGCACACAGAGTATACGGATGAGCTTTTATCTATGATAGATGTCCTGGTAGATGGCCCGTTTATAGAGGAACAAAAGGATATCACGCTCAAATTCAAGGGCTCTGCAAACCAGCGTGTGATAGACATGGAGAAGACAAGAGCAACAGGAGAAGTGTCCATACTGGAATTTACGAAAATATAAATCGTAATGTGTGACTAAATTGCTGTATTGTAATTAGAAAAGAAAATTTGAGAAGAAGCTTTGATAAGCGGATTTAAGAAGAGGATTTGAAATGAAGAAAAAATGCGACAAATTATTAGGAATACTGTGCTATGCGCTTGGAATTTTAGCTGCGCTTTATGTGGGAGGCTGGCTTATGCTGATTAAGCCTATTCATGTGATTATCATAGCATTTGGCAATGATATGCTGACACTTCCACTCTTGCTTAAGAGTATCATAAAGATAGCATTTTCTACGACATTTGCAGGGCTTGTGTGGTGCATCGGATACATAGGCTACAACTTTTTTAAGGGAAATGAGGACCCTGACTGGGCGGCTATAGAAGCGCGCTTCAGAAATAAGCACAGTGATACAACAAACGAAGATTTACTGAAGGAGAGAGAAGTATGATAGTCCGTGTACCTGATTATTTTTCAGAGTTTAGCTGCATAGCCGGAGACTGCAAGGATAGCTGCTGTCTGGGCTGGGAAATTGATATTGATGAGGATTCATATGAGTATTATCAGACACTGCCCGGAGAGGTCGGAGAGCGTCTGAGAAATGGCATGTATGAGACGGAGGATGGCGGGCACGGCATCCGTACAAACAATTGCGGGCGCTGCATTATGCTAAATGACAAGAATCTGTGTGATTTGTACATAGCAGCTGGCGAGGCATCGCTTAGTGAGGTGTGTACCGATTTTCCAAGGTTTGGCATAGAGTACAGAAACGTGGAACAGAAGTGCCTGAGCCTTGCGTGCGAGGAGGTATGCCGTATATTTTTCAGCAAAACAAAGCCTGTTAAGTTTGTAGAGCAGGAGCTTTTTGGCGACAGCGATGATGACCAGGGAGTCACAGAGGAAGAGGCAGCATTTTTTGAGGAGGTGCAGCGCGAGCTGATTGCCATACTCCAGGACAGGACAAAGCCAATCGGAGTACGCGTGGATGAGTACCTTGACAGGGCAAACGAGTACCAGAAGAAGCTGAGCCAAAACGATGTTGAAAAGCATATAGACTGGCTTTCGTTTAATGATTTTTCGTTTGAGCATTTTGATATCCGCTTCGGTATCATCAATGAGATGGAACTATTGCGCCAGGTATGGCAGGATTTCAAGGATGATATGCAGACTGTCCTCACAGAGGATGATTATGAAAAACGCATGAAGGAGTACATGGCTAGCGGCGATTACCGTGAAAACGATATTGAGCAGCTTCTTGTATACTTTACCTTCAGATATATCATGAATGCCATCTATGACTCAAATATCATGGTTTATGCATATTTAAGCGTCATGTTTACCATGATAGTCAGGGATATGAATGCCACTCGCTTCTACAAAAACGGTGGCAGCTTCACAATAGAGGACCAGATGGAGGTGGCGAGAATCTTCTCCAAGGAAGTGGAACATTCCGAGGAAAATGTGGAGGCCGCCAAGGAGGAAATCATCTGGGGATAGTTGCAGCATGCATGTCAGGATAGTTGACTGAAAAATTAAATCTATAATTAAAAATAATAAGCTATTCAACTAAGTGTTGCAAACACGTAGTGACGTGTTATAAAATGCATATTGTAAAGGTTTTAGTTATCATTTCCCTTTTTATAGTTTTTAGTTTACAAAAGGAGCTTGCACAGAAATGTGCGGGCTCTTTTTGTGTGAAATAATTAAAGGCTTCCAGCATTATGCCAGAATCCTCATATTTTTGAGCTGTATTGGGATTTATAGTGATTTCAGCTACTTTTTCTCGCAATTTTTCTGGCTTTTGGGCTGGATTTGGGAGCTGTTTTGGGAATTTCTGCAGTTTCAGCTACTTTTTCTCGCAATTATTCTGGCTTTTGGGCTGGATTTGGGAGCTGTTTTGGGAATTTCTGCAGTTTCAGCTACTTTTTCTCGCAATTATTCCGGCTTTTGGGCTGGATTTGGGAGCTGTTTTGGGAATTTCTGCAGTTTCAGCTACTTTTCTCACAATTTTTCCAGCTTTTGGGCTGAAGTTTGGGGTGCTGTTTTAAAAGATTTAGGGATTACAGCTCCCCAAGGTCTGCCTACTATACTATCAATCAATGAAACATTGATTCCGGAGTCTGTACCAACGGAAAAGAGATACCTTGTATTGTATTATGAGAATCCGCGATTAAAAGAAAAAGGTATTACACCACAGTTCTATACATGGTCATCAGGATATGCTTCAGTATTAACCGATTTTACATATGCAGGTGGAGATCATTCAGTTACATTCCCTTCTGATTAGAAGGTTATCTATGCCAGCATGAAAGCCGGCAGTGAGCCGGAAATTGCTATGCCATATAATGTTGGCTATGAAGTAGATGTAGAAAATCAGCAGGTATCATATTATTATCGTGATGATGCTGCATTTGTAGATGGCACCTTAAAGGATATGAAAGTATCTGTTGACGTAAACGGAACAGAGTATCCAACGACATACAATGATACAACAAATCGTTTAGAGTATGTAAAGAGTGGTTTGTCAGATGGCAAAACACATTATCGTTACAAAGCAAATGGAACCTATGTTGTAGATGCATTCAATTCAAACAGCGAAAAGTATAATAATGCGGATTACTCATATTTTGAATACTATAAATTAAATGCAACAGTTACAGCAGCAGTTATGAATAAATCTTTTAACTACAACGAAAATGATGTTGTTAAGTTTAAGGTTGAACAGGATGGTTCTGATACTAAAAAAGCAGCTCCAAAGAGTGGCGATGACAATGAAGCAGCTACATATATATGCATACTCGGACTTGCAATGGTTGCAATCACAGCAGCTACATATCGCAAGAAGAGAGCTTGCAACTAAACAGCTTTTAAACTAAACATTTTATAAACCTCTTAGATGCCGCACCTTCGGGTGCGGCATTTTACTATAAATTGGGAAAGAAGTCATATTGCTATCATCGCTTTAAATACATTATAATAAGAATAAAACAGCAAAGGCTGTCAAGGAGAACAATATGAAAAGTACAGCGTTTGATATGGCTATGGTGGCATACAGACAAAATGATATGGAGGGCGCATTCCGTCAGTTTCTGTCGCTGGCAGAGGCGCAAGATGCAGATGCCATGAATATGGCAGCAAATATGTTTGAAAGAGGTCAGGGCACATACCGAGATCCGGGACGTGCGGTGTTTTGGTGGAAGAAAGCGGTGGAGCTTGGAAATGTGGATGCACTTGCCGATTACGGACAGTATCTGGTCACTACCTTTTTTGATGGCAAGGAGCAGAAGCTTGGTGCAGGGTATCTGGTTACTGCGACGGAGCGTGGCAACAACAGGGCAGGAGAGAGCCTTGTGGAGTTTGCCCTTAAAAATAACGATGCCGGAGCCAAAGTATACAGGACAGCAGCCGAGTACTGCGACAGGGCTATTGCCTCTGCGACAGATTCTTATCTGCGTACACAGTATGTGCAGAAAAAGGGTATGCTTAAATATAAGCTCAGACAGCACAGGATTGGAAATAGTTATATCTATTTTGCGGCGCTATTTTCAGTGATAGGCGCAATACTTCTCATGGTAGCATCTGTGGATTTATTCCTTGAGCTGCATATGGAATATCGTGATATGTTTGAAATTTTCACATATATAGACAGGATACCGTGGGAGATGGATATAGCAATGTTTTTTGCGTCAATGCTTCTTTTTACTCTCGGTAAAGTGACAAATAAGCTGCATCTTGCAAGCTTTATGCAGATGTTTTCATCTGTGTTTGCGGCGGCGGTCGTTGTGCTGCACTTTATCTGTGTGATAAATGATGGCAAGCTGTGGTATGACAAGCTTCTGTGGTATGTGGTGCTTGTTATCATTCCGCTTATGCTCGGAAAGCTGTTAGGTGAGATACTGAGAAAGATTATCGGTATACAGTAATATTATATGATTAAAGGGGGAAAATACCTTTTGACCCTCATATCACTATATTGTAAGTAACTATTCAGAATAGTTACTTTTGTAATAGTTTCGAGATGACTTAAGCGATGTAAGACATTTAATGTGTAAAATAATATTTCGATATGTAACAAAAGGAGAATGAACATGACTCTGCAACAACTAAAATACGTGGTGACAGTGGCAGAATGTGGCAATATAACAGAGGCTGCAAAGCAGCTTTTTGTCTCGCAGCCCACTGTGACCAGCGCTATACATGACCTGGAAAAAGAGATGCAGATAGTTATTTTCATCAGGACAAACAAGGGAGTGATACTATCAGAAGATGGTGAGAGATTTCTCGGTCATGCCAGACAGGTGCTCGAGCAGGTAGATCTCATAGAGGGGATCTACAAGGATGATGTGGTGAGTAAGCCACACTTTGCGGTATCGTGTCAGCACTATTCCTTTGCGGTGAATGCATTTGTGGATGTAATCAGAGAGTTTGATGCATATCAGTATGATTTTACCATCAGGGAGGAGCAGACTCACGAAATTATTGAGGATGTCACGAATTTAAAGAGTGAGCTGGGAGTCATATATCTAAGTTCAAAAAATACAGAGGTGCTTTCAAAGATGCTAAAGCGTAATGAACTCGAGTTCACAGAGCTTTTTACAGCCACACCGCATGTATTCATATGTGACAGTCATCCGCTTGCTTCAAAAAAGAGCATCACGATGGATGATCTGCAGGACTATCCGTATCTGACGTATGAGCAGGGAGAGTACAATTCACAGTACTTTTCGGAGGAGTTTGTCAGCACTCTTGACAGCAGAAAGAATATCAGGGTAAGAGACAGAGCTACACTTTTTAATCTGATAATTGGCTTAAATGGCTACACAGTGTGCTCAGGAGTGATTTCCGCAGAGCTGAATGGAAGGAATATTATATCAAAGCCACTTGATGTGGATGAGTATATGAGGATAGGCATTATCAGCAGAAAGGGTGTGGTACTCTCACGATATGCAAGGGAGTATATCGAAGCATTGAAGGCGCACTGTATGTGACGTCACAATAATATAATATGATTAAAGGGTCAAAAGGTATCATCGATGCATGCTTGCATGCAATTCGATGTATGCCTTAGTGCCCCACACTATATCTAAGGTCTAAATATATACAAACATTTGGTACAAGGAGTACAGCATGTACGATAGTATAATAATAGGAACAGGTCCTGCCGGACTGTCGGCAGCCCTGAATTTAAAAACATATAAAAAGGATTTTATCTGGTTTGGCTCGAAGAACCTAAGCGAAAAGGTGCAAAAGGCAGAGAAAATCACAAACTATCCCGGATTTCCACAGATAAGAGGACAGGAGCTGTTTGAACGCTTTGACGCTCATAGGAGAGCTGCGGGAATTGATATAACAGAAAAGACTGTGACCAATATCATGCCTGCAGGAAACGGCTTTATGGTGCTTGCAGACAATGAGATGTATGAGGCAAGGACTCTCATACTGTGCATGGGTGTGATGTCTGCAAAGCAGCTGGACAGGGAGGATGAACTGCTTGGAAAAAGGCTCAGCTACTGTGCCACCTGTGATGGCATGTTTTACAAGGATAAGAGGATAGCTGTCATATGTAATGACAAAAAGTATGAGCATGAGGTTAAATATCTTGCGGATCTTGCAGCAGAGGTGTTGTATTTCCCAGCCTATAATGACAGCGAAATAGAGCTTTCCAATGTAAAGATATCAAGGGATATGCCTGTTGCATTGACAGGTGACTCATTTGTGGAAGGAATTACGCTTCGAAGCGGAAAGACTGAGAGCGTAGACGGAGTATTCTGCCTCAGGAATGCCATCGCACCATCAAAGCTTATGCCGCAGCTTGAAATAGAAAACGGACATATATTGGTGGATAGAGCCCAACAGACAAATGTGGCAGGCTGTTTTGCGGCGGGTGACTGTACGGGCAGGCCATACCAGTATACGAAGGCTGTCGGAGAAGGAAATGTGGCAGCACATTCGTGTATACAATATCTTAGTAAATCAGAAAAATAATATAGTATTTTGTTAATAATGGTGACTGCTTAGAATACACATTTTGAGCAGTCACCTTATTTTTTTAGAATCACGGAATCAATTTCTTAATATAATTATAAGCATGAGTGAAAAATAAAGTCTTTTTAATAAGTTTCACTTAACATATTTACCTTTTCTTAAAAGAGTGCTATCCTCGTTTCATTGAAAGAACGCGCGACTTCAAATTAATGTATGAAACTATTGCATAAATTTTAATGTGAAAAAGAGAAAATCTATTGCGAAAAATTATGTATGAAAGTTAAATGTATACAGAAAATCGATAAGGAGAATTGTTAAAATGACAGAATACATGCGTTTGGAATCAGATTCAATTGGCGAGATGGAGGTACCGGGCGAGGCCTATTACGGAGTACAGGCATTGAGGGCAAATGAGAATTTCCCGATAACAGGCAACAGCCTGCATCCTGACTTTATCAAAAACATGGCAAGGATAAAAAGAGCCGCAGCTATCACAAATATGAGAGCAGGACGATTAAAGCCTGAGATAGCAAATGCTATAGAGTCAGCCTGCAATGAGGTGGTATGCGGAATGTTTGCATCTGAGTTTATAGTTGACGGAATACAGGGTGGTGCAGGAACCAGTGCAAATATGAATATGAATGAAGTGATAGCAAACAGGGCAATCGAGATGCTCTGCGGTAAAAAGGGAGATTATTCTATCGTACATCCAAACGATCATGTAAATATGGCGCAGTCCACAAATGATGTGATACCGACAGCCGGAAAGCTCACGGTACTGGATTTGTTAAAGAAACTGGAAAAGAGCCTTAAGAAGCTGGATAGTGCACTATATAAAAAGGCGGATGAATTTGACGGAGTGATAAAAATCGGAAGGACGCAGCTGGAGGATGCTGTGCCGATGAGACTCGGACAGTCATTCCACGCATATGCCACAATGATAGAGCGTGATATGGACCGCATAGAAAAGGCGAAAAAAGAGATGTATACGGTCAATATGGGGGCAACAGCTATCGGAACAGGCATAAATACTTCTGAGTATTATTTTGACCACATCGTTCCAACACTGGCAAGGGTCAGTGGGTATCCACTTGTACAGGCAGATGATTTGTTTGATGCGACAGAAAATCTCGATGGCTTTGTCAGAGTCTCTTCGTGCCTCAAGGCATGTGCTGTAAATCTTTCCAAGATGTGCAATGACCTTCGTATACTGGCCAGTGGACCAAAGGCCGGCTTTGGTGAAATCACACTCCCTGCAATGCAAAACGGCTCCTCAATCATGCCGGGCAAGGTAAATCCTGTCATTCCTGAGGTTGTATCCCAGGTGGCATTTCACATAATAGGCCATGATGTGACCATCACCATGGCAGCAGAGGCAGGTCAGATGGAACTCAACGCATTTGAGCCTGTTGTATTCTATAATCTTTTTGATTCGATAAGCACACTCACGCATGCTGTAGACACACTTACTGACAACTGCATAATCGGAATAACCGCAAATGAGGAGCGCTGCCAGAAGCTGCTTGATGCTAGTGTCGGAATCACAACGGCACTCTGTCCGTACATCGGATACAAAAAGGCTGCAAGCCTTGCCAAGGAATCGCTGCGCACAGGTGTACCTGTAAAGAAGCTGGTTTTAAAGCACGGACTTATGAAGGAAAAGCAGCTTGATGTGGTGCTTGATCCGTATGCGATGACAGAGGCAGCTACTAAGAAGAGCAAGGCAAAGGTTGGTTAAAGCATGTTAAAGGCAATTACAGCCACTTACCATTGAGAAGATATTGATTTCTCTCAGCTCCGATCGAGACAAATTGTATTTCGTGTCTTAGCATGTCCTCAAGGAAGTTTATGTAGCGCTTAGCATTTACAGGCAGCTCATCATATGACCTGCAATTTGATATATCGGTTTTCCACCCCGGCAGCATTTTGACTACCGGGGTATATTTTTCCAGATTTTCGGTGGGGTCAAAGACGTTTGTTACAGCATTTTTATATATAACATATGATACGCATAAATTAAATACATGTAAACAGAATACATATAAATTATATATGTATAAATATAGTGTATATAAACTATATAGTGTTGTTTATATTTTAGTATGATCAGAAATGATTATATTACCGATTAAAAAGATTGAATTTTAAAATTTATCTGCTAATATATTGATGAAAATATTTTGAAATATACGAGGATATACATACATGAAAGACCTTACAAAAGGAAAACCATCAAGACTCATACTGGCATTTGCCATTCCAATATTTATGGCAAATATACTCCAGCTCACATACAGTATAGTTGACACGAGAATAGTCGGATCATATCTGGGAGAAAATTCACTGGCAGCAGTCGGAGCCACCACGACACTCGGCAATCTGATGATAGGCTTTTTGATGGGCTTAGCTAATGGATTTGCCATAATAACAGCCCAGAAATTTGGCGCAAGGGATTATGCCGGTGTAAAGAAATCGTTTGCACTGTCAATTAAAATGGGATGCATAATAGCGCTTGCTATAACGGTATTGTGCCTGTTATTTTTGCGTCAGATTCTTGGATTTTTAAATGTATCAAATGATTTGATGGGAAGGGCTGTGTCATATATTTTTATTATAATAACGGGGCTAGTAGCGACATTTTTGTATGATGCATGTGCGGCGGCACTTAGGGCACTGGGCGATACAGTTACGCCGCTTGTCATACTAGCCGTCTCGGTCTGTCTGAATATGGCAGGTGATATTTTCTTTGTGGTCGTACTGAAGGCAGGAGTGGCGGGCGCTGCGATTGCCACTGTACTTGCACAGGTTATTGCGTTTATTGTGTGCTATGTATATATGGTAAAAAGATATGAGCTTTTGAGATTGTCCCGCAGTGATTTATTTGACAGTCATTTACTGCGAAGACACCTGAAATTTAGCGACGAAAATTGTTATACCGAAGGAGCAGAATGTAAAGGCATCGAGAATAATATGACACCTGAAGTAATAGCTGTGATGAGAAAGACAATGCTTAAGGCAGGTCTTTCTATGGCATTTATGAGTTCGCTGGTCAATATAGGCTCGCTGACCCTGCAGACTGCCATAAACCGACTGGGACAGGATATTATAGTAGCTCACACGGCTGCCAGAAAGATATCGGAGATATTCATGGTCATGTTTACCGTGTTCGGACAGACCATGGCGACCTTCTGTGGGCAGAATATAGGAGCGGGAGAAGTAGCCAGAGTGAAAAAGGGCATAAAACTGGCAATATTCTATACCTGCATATGGTGCACGATGGCAATTATCGCAAGCTACACTATAGGCCCGTGGCTGGTGAAGCTTGTAACAGGCACTGACAATCCGGTTGTCATAAAAAATGCCACAAATTATCTCAAATTTGACACTTTGTTTTATTATGTGACCGCTGTTATATGTATAGTGCGAAATGCAATGCAGGGGCTTGGAGAGCAGATTACGCCGCTTGTATCAAGCTCACTTGAGATGGTGGGAAAGATAGTCATTGCATTTACACTTGTGCCACTGCTTGGTTATACAGGAGTGATAGTGGCAGAGCCGATAGTATGGTTTATCATGGTGATACCTCTTTTGGTGAAGATATACACAATGCCGGTGCTTAGGAAGCAGCCGGTTTCAGTGAGTTTGAAAAAATAAAGAGAGAAATTTTAGAATTTTTGTTTATAAAATACAAACCGCTTGCTATTTCTTTCACATATGTTAAAATATAGTCAAAGCAGTTTTTCTATAGCAACCTGTGCGGTCGTTGGCACATTTATTACAGATATGACTATATGTTCTGTAGATATGTGAGGCATAATAAGATGTCGTCCGGCGATAAGGGCGTGCAGGGTCTTCAATACCTTAATTATTTTTCATATTCCCTGAAATTCTTGCTTTTAAAATTATTTTTCATATTCCCTGAAATTCTTGCTTTTAAATGTTTCATTATTTTATTATTTAAAGCAGGATAAGAGGGGTTTTACCACACAGATATTTCCTGCTTTAGTGTTTTCAAATGAAGGAGGCTATAGACTATTGTATTGACAATGATATTCTGAAGGAGTTTCTAAAGACTTACAGAAGTGAGGTGACGAAGAGTATGCAGTTAAATTATGAATTTGACAGGCAGCTTGAGCTTGAAAGAGCTGATGCTATCGAGGAAGGAGAAAATAAGATGTTGTTTACTCTGGTAACAAAGGGCAAGCTCGATATTGATACTGCAGCAGAGGAAGCCGGTGTCAGTGTCAGTGAGTTTGAAAAATTAATGAGTGAAGCAGGCTATAAGGTGCCGGAGACTGTGTAGTATCAGGCATGAATAATTTATCGAAATGTAAATAGTAAAAATCCGCTAACCATTGTATTTGGTATAGCGGATTTTTGGTGCCAAAAAGTATCACATCCGACTGTTATTGTACTGCGCTATTGCATCGGCACCGCCTAACAGCAGTATGATAAGTATAGCCCCAATCCATGGAAACAACATCGTAAAAATTCCAAACCATGCGCCAAGTGAATCGCTGCTATAGTCCCAGAAAGGCTTGTTCGGGTCATCAAGCCAGTACACATTTATGATAGTCCTA
>ONHG01000006.1:0-131754 GCA_900317585.1 uncultured Lachnospiraceae bacterium
TATGGTATGTCAGAAGGAAGACGAGGAAACGAAATCTTTGATGTAAAGTTTTATAAAAATGACAATATCGATTTACAAAATGCATACGGAAATGATCTTAAAAAGTACTATTATCATTATTTGACATATGGATTAACGGAAGGTCGTCAGGCTAGTGAGAATTTTGATGTTAAGAGTTATAGATTCAGATATACAAAACTTCAAAAAGCATATGGAAGTGATTATAAATTATGTACAAGTCATTACATTAGTTTTGGTAAGGCAGAAGGACTTGATGCTACACCACTAAGATATAAAGTTGATTTTATCAGCGATGGACAGCTGATTAAGAGGGAGAGTGTTTTGTGCACAAGGGATGCTGTTGCACCCAATATAGCAAAGAATGGATATGTATTATCATGGGATAAGAAATACAATAATGTAGTATCGGATATGACCGTTACTGCACAATGGACGCCTGCAACATTGTCTGTGAAGTATGATGCAACAGGTGGAATAGTATCAAATGGCAGCAAAAAGGTAACATATCTGGGAAACTACGGTGATTTGGAATCACCTAAAAGAGATGGTTATACATTTACCGGCTGGTATACAGCAGCTAACGGTGGAACACAGATTACTAAAGATACAAAAGTAGAGGTTACATCTGATCAGACTATCTATGCACACTGGACAGCAAACAGCTACGCAGTTACATTTAATGCTGATGGTGGAACAGTTACTGCTAATACAAAAACTGTTACTTTTGGAAATGCATATGGTGAATTACCTACACCGACAAGAAGCGGATATACATTTGCAGGCTGGTGGACGGCTGTAGACAGTGGAGAGCAGATAAGTTTTAACAGTGCAGTAAAAACAGCTTCTGATCATGTTCTGTATGCACATTGGGTATTAAACAGTGTATCAGTATCATACCAGACACATGTAGCAAATATCGGATGGCAGAATGGTGTGTCAAACGGAGCTATGGCAGGAACCGTAGGCAGAGGACTGCAGCTTGAGGCAATAAAAATAAATGTAAAATCAGATGCAGACATTGGTGTGATCTATACAACACATGTGAAAAATGACGGATGGCATGGAAACTCGTTCAATGGAGAACAGAGTGGAACAACCGGCCAGAATAAGCATGTGGAAGCGTTGATGCTAAAACTTACCGGTAAAGATGCTGATAAGTATGATATATACTACAGAGTACATGCACAGAACTATGGCTGGTTAGCCTGGGCAAAAAATGGAGAGGCAGCAGGAACCTCAGGATATGCATATAGACTTGAGGCAATCCAGATAGTTGTAACAGCAAAAGGAGATGCAACACCGACAACGGCATATGGCGGTTATATATCTAATAACACAAACGCATATATATCAAAAAGCAGTGCTGTTCCGGCAATCAATACAAATGTGTCAGTAAAATATCAGAGCCATGTGAGAAATATCGGCTGGCAGAGTGCAGTGGAAAACGGAAGTCTCAGTGGAACAACAGGCAGAAATCTTGGACTTGAAGCAATAAGGATAGATCTTGACGGGCAGCCGTGCTCAGGAGGAATAAAATACCAGACACATGTACAGAATATCGGCTGGCAGAATACGGTGATGGATGGTGCACTTGCAGGAACGACAGGCAGAGCTCTGAATGTAGAGGCAATAAATATGTCTCTGACGGGAGAAATGGCAAATCAATACGATATGAATGGACAGAATGCAGGAACATCCGGACAAAACCTTCATTTAGAAGCATTGCAGATAGTATTAGTGAAGAAAGGACAGTCAGCTCCTGGCAATAATTATGGTGGAATAATTTCTAAAAATACAATGGCATATATTGCCAGATAAATTAATAAAAAAGAAACTGATACAGATAATTTGTATTAGCTTCTTTTTTTGTTTTAAATAAAAGGCATATGTGATAAAATAGGATTATAAATTTGAGGAGGTGCTATACATGAAGAAATTAATATCTATTATGCTCGTATCAGTGCTTATTTTGGCTACCAGTACGGTTTATGCAGATGAATTATCTGACGGAATTGTGGAAAATGAGATAGGAAATCTTGAAGTTGACAGTAATGTAACAGAAAATACTGTAGTTGAAAATATTGCAATAGAAAATCCTGAAATAGAAAACAAGGTATCTAGTTCAGATCAGCTTTCTAGTGAAGAAAATGACGAAAGTTCTGAAGTAGACAAGAATATTGAGAAAACGGGATATTCGACAGGGGCAAATACAGATACTGATACAGATACTGATACAGATACAGATACTGATGCAGATACAGAGATAGAACCTGATGAACATTATATTGGTGTCAGATACGCAGCACATGTACAGAATATCGGTTGGCAGAATGAAGTAAGTGATGGAACTACTTCTGGAACAACAGGAC
Organism: uncultured Lachnospiraceae bacterium; assembly: GCA_900317585.1. Taxonomy (GTDB): domain Bacteria; phylum Bacillota; class Clostridia; order Lachnospirales; family Lachnospiraceae; genus Roseburia. The sequence continues at coordinate 2,391 of ONHG01000006.1, forward strand.
GTGGACTGCAAATAGAGGCCATAAATATAGTACTTGATAATTCAACATCATATTCAGGGGGGATATCCTATGCTAGTCATATTAAAAATATAGGCTGGCAGAATGAGGTAAGTGGTGGAAATATCTCCGGAACAGTAGGACGTAATTTGCAGATTGAAGCAATAAAGATGCATCTTACAGGAGAATTGAGTGAACATTTTGATATCTATTATAGAACGCATATAGCGGATGTCGGTTGGATGCCATGGACAAAAAATGGTCAGATATCAGGCAGTATCGGACTGGCAGATAGAGTTGAAGCATTAGAAATCCGGATTATAGACAAAAATGAGCTTAGCAATAAACCTGAAATTACATCAGAGAAAAGTTATTTACAGGGACTTGCTAACAGCTATCTTACATATTCATCTCATGTACAGGATATAGGTAATATGCCGTGGGTTTCAGGGGGAAACATTACAGGTACGACAGGACGAAAACTGAGAATTGAAGGAATTAATATCAATTTATCTCAGGATACTGTACATTCATTAACCGGTACTATCATGTATAGAACGCATGTGCAGGATATAGGATGGACTGGATGGAAAACTTTGGGGCAATATTCTGGAACCTCAGGTAGGGCTAAGCAAGTAGAAGCCATTGAGATAAAGCTTACAGGTCAGTTAGCTACATTTTATAATATATACTACAGTTCACATATAGAGAATTATGGATGGTTAGGTTGGGCTTCAAATGGGCAGACATCAGGCTCAACTGGTATTAGTTATAGAGTAGAGGCTCTAAGGATTAATTTGGTAAGAAAGGGGGCACCTGCACCTGGAAGTGTTGCAAATTATTATAAAAATAAGCCTGTATATACACCAAAACCGGCAGCATTAGATGTAATGTCTCAGAATGCACAGGTAAGAGCCAGTTCTACAAGATGGCTTATTATGACAGACACATCTGCATGTCAGGTGGGCGTTTATAGCGGAAGCTATGGTAATTGGAGTCGAGTTGCATTGTGGTCCTGTGGGCCGGGAAAGCCTTCTACGCCTACAGTAAAAGGGGAGTTTACAATCTATGGAAGAGGTAAATCTTTTGGGAGCAGGTCTTATACATGTTGGTATTATACGCAGTTTTATGGAAACTATTTGTTCCATTCAGTGCTTTATAATCGTGGTAGTATGACACAGATACAAGATGGAACGCTTGGCAAACAAGTTTCTCATGGCTGTGTAAGATTGGACATTAATAATGCAAAGTGGCTGTATGATAATATTCCAAATGGAACGAAGGTTGTGATTTATTGAGATTACGTTGCTATAGTAAATTTACTATTTTATATTTAAATATGAGAAAAATTATAATAAAAACATACGAGGTGATTCATAATGAAAATTGTAAAGGCCGATGCTTTAGGTTGTGATTACAAAAACACGATTGTATTATCTTATAATAAAGGCTGGAATGATTTTGGCTATAAAACAGAGTATATAATAAAATATTTTGATGAAAATGGAGAATGTGTTTGGGATAGTTCGTTGAAAATTTATTGTAAGCAACTGGATTTTGCATCATCAGAATGCCATGAGGTGGATAGTTTTTTGTCATCTGAAATAGAACAATTAAATGATGACTTTTGCTCGATAGGGTGCAATTATGATTATTATTTGAAATTGAAACAATATTTGCCAAATGAATACGGTGTTATTTTAAAAAGGTTAAATGATTTAGCATTTAATATAAATAAGTGGTCAATATTTAAAGAATATGTAGGAGTACAAAAATCACTATTAAGAACAGAAATGGCTGAAGAAGGAAGAGACAAAGCGGCAGAAATGCTTGAAGAAGATAAAATGAATCTATTTGAAAAAATGAGTTATCTTTCTTTAAATAAAAAAGATAGCGATATAGAAAAAGTTAAATATTCGATTGATAATAAAAATGTAAAGAAAAAATATCAAATTTTTATCTCGTCGACTTATACTGATCTAGTAGAACCAAGACAAAAAGTTAGGGATGCCATTTTACGGATGATGCATTTTCCTGTGGGCATGGAAATGTTTAATGCAGGAGATGAGGGACAATGGGAGATAATACAAGGCACTATAGAAAGTTCGGATTATTATGTCCTTATTATTGGAAATCGATATGGAACTGAAATTGAGAACGGAAGCGATGCTGGGATAAGTTATACAGAAAAAGAATTTTTATATGCTATGAAAATGAATAAGCCAATACTTGCATTTATTATTGACGATAATGTTCCAGTAGAAAAGAATTTTATCGAATCTGATGAAAAGAAGAAAAAACTTGAAAAATTTAAAGAAAAAGTACAAAAAGATCGAATGATTGAGAAATGGAAAAATCCAGATGAATTAGCGGGAATGGTTGTTACATCATTACATAATCAAATGGAGAGAACACCTGGTATTGGATGGGTTCGTAGTGACTATTCAGAGTAGATTAATTTAGATTATTTTCATGAAATGCAATAAAAGGAAAGCGGTGAATATTTGTCAAAATTATATGAATCTAGAAAAACAAATCTTAATTATCCACTTGGAAAAGATGAAGTTGGGTATATTTTTAAATCCGATAATATTAATAAGATAATTGAACGTATTAATAAGAAAATGTATGGCTCGTATTTAGTTGGGGGAGTTGTAGGAACAGGTAAAAGTAGCTTATTAGATATTGCGGCTGGGTATACGCATACCAAATCATTAGTTATTCATGTGAATTTTTATAATGAATATGATGTTTTAGATAGATTTACAACATTAGTTTTAGAATATTTAATTGAAAGTGTAGAAAGAGAGAAAGAGGATAGTGGCGAAGAATTAAAGACAATTTTAGATGAAATAAAATTAAAATTAGAATATGAGATAAAACAACAAATTGAAAAAAAGGAAGCAGTAAATAGTGAGATAAAAGAAGTTTATAAAGAAAAAACCACTTTAAACTCTAGATTGGGGATGAAATTAAAAAAAATTTTTAAGGCAGATATTAATACTAAAGGGAAAATGGAAGATAAAAACGAAATTGAAAATAAAGATAATAAGTTAATAAATATGTCGACGACAATGAGTAAAACTGAAAATGATAGGCTAGAAGATATTTTTAAGATAGTTAGTAGGATAGAAAAAAGAAATATTATATTTGTCTTTGACGAATTAGATAAAATGAAGGCGAATGTATTGGGAAAATTATTTAAGCGATATAAGAAGCTTTTTGTAGAAAAAAATATTTTCAGTTTTTTCATAGTTGATGATTTAATGTATATTAAATATAGTGATAATAATATTAACAAAAATAAAATATATACATATTTGACTGGAAAATACTATATGCCATTATTGACGTTTGAAGAAACTATACGATACTGCGTTATGATGTTTGGAGAAAAAAAATATTTGTTATGTCTAATGGAATATTATAATACTCTCGGGAATTATAGGTTATTAAATATTGACCACGAAAAATACAAGTACGTTGATAAAGTTACAATTATAAAAGCTTATATTCTAATAAATGTTATAAAACAATTTGAACTATCATATTTAGAAAAATGTTATTTCGATTTGATTGTTAAAAATATAAAAGCAATAATAGAGGAGGTTACTAAATTAAGAAAATTACAAATTGAAGAATTAAAAAAATATTTGAAAAAAAATAAAAAAGTTATTGATAAAGTGTGGCCAGAAAGTGATGTTTTAATAAAAAGTGTTATAGAAACAATTAATAAAATTTGCCCAAATGCAGTAAAAGTAGATATCAATAATAATGTAATTATTGATTTTAATTTTATGTATTTAAATTATGATGTTTTTGTTAATGCGGCCCTGTCACAACGTAGAGAAGAGTGGTCAAAGGAAGAATTAGAATATATTCAATTAAGTGATATGTATTATAGTATGAACAAGGCTGATAGGCGATATACTCATATTTCATATTTAAGTAATGATATTATACCATTGAAAGTTGCAGATAATAATCCTTCAACATATGAAGAAGCATTAATAAATTTGATTAAAGCAAATTTAGGTGAAAATGAACTGCAAGTTATAATACTCAAAAGAAATCGAGGTGAAGAGTCACTTTTTAAAGATGATCATGAGTATACAGGAATTGTAGTTGTAGATAACGGAGTATTTCAAGTGGCATATTATGTTGATAAAGGATGTTATGATTCTGAAGCATTATGTGCTAAAAAGAATTTAATAAATTTTTCGGAAAAATACGGAGTAAACGTGAAACAAATGGTAATTTGCAATGCTATTGATTTAAATAAAAATATAGGCGAAATAGTTAAAATGTATAATAGTGACGACTGATAATACTAAAGTACTGATTGGATTTTTTATATACAAAATGGGATTAATTATCTATAGTAATTTTACGCTACTCGATATAAAACGTAAGTAGGTAATTATCCGTAACTGTTAGCACCCATATTTTTCTGATACACTCTTTTCATAATAAAGGAAGGAAACTGTATCATTATGAAAAACTCACACAGTGGTCTGAACGAATCCATTAATTTCAATCCGGTGGGGGTGACTTGCAAAATGTGGTGTCAGGAACATCACGTTCCAATCTCTATAATGAATTACTGGATGCGCAAGCTCAAAACATTGGACGAACAATCGGATACAGATATGATTTTTGCAAAAATGCCAACAGAAAAAGAAATTTGAAAGAATGAGACTTTTGGAAATTCTGCTTCGAGAGCCACCATTACGGATGAATAGAGTCACCTTCACGGAAGGTGAGCCATTCATATAGATTTATCCTATAATGAAGTTGGCACACGTGATGACATACCTTGAGGATGGACACTGCAGTTTTTACAATAATCTAAGTGAAAATGCCATACGTTCATTTACAGTTGGAAGGAAAAACTGGCTGTTCAACGCAACTCCAAAAGGTGCCACTGCCAGTGCACTGGTCTACACAATGGTCGAGATGGCAAAGGCCAATGAGCTTAACATTTATAAATACCTGACATATCTTTTGGAACATTGTCCAAGTGAAGATATGTCAGATGAACAGCTTGAGGCATTGACTCCGTGGAGCAAAGAAGTTCAAAATGTTTGCAAAAATTAAAATGTAGTAAAACGCTTGCATCTAGCAAAGATGATGCAAGCGTTAATTAAAATCAAGCGTTGGAATATTGAGCGTTTACGTTTAATAAGTATGTTGAAAAGGCGTGTGGAAAGATTATCGGAATTTTAGTGAAGTGGATTAGCATAACATAAAGATGCAATTATATTTTGTTGGTAATTACAAAGTTTTATATTCATTAGAAGACTAAATATATGGAAGAGGATACATTGATTGAATAAAGTTTTTTTTTGGGGGGGGGGACCGCCTATGAAAGATTTTTCTTTTTGGAAAGAATATGATGGAGCATCAGAAGGTAGTGGAAGAAGTGAAAAAATATGGCTGCAAAATCCGGATACAGGACAAATTGGTTTATTCAAATTTAAGAAAGATATAGATACAACAGATAATATTTCTGAGTGTATTGCATATGATTTAGCTTGTATTTTGGGGATTCCTTGTGCTAAATTTGAAGTAGGAATGTATGAGGGAAGAGAAGGCTCAATGAGCTATAATATCTTGAAAAAACCAGATCAAATTCTTGTTGAGGGAATACATTTTATTATGTTAATGTATCCTAAATATAATCCGGAGTTGTTTATTGATACTATGACAAGTAATAGATATTCTATTGAAATGATAAAAAAGGCGATAGAACGATTTGTACCTATAGATGATTTATTGAAAATGTTGATGTTTGATTATTTAATTGGTAACTCCGACAGACATCAAAATAATTGGGCAATACTTATAGAAAACGGTAAAATGCAATGGTCACCATTGTATGATAACAGCTCGTCATTATGTGCATATATTTCTGAGAAAAATATACCAAATTATATGGGAAAGGATAAAAACAGATGGAATTCTCTAATTGACACAAAATCTAAATCATTAATTAGATGTAGGGAGATTGATGAAAAGCGCCCAACTCATTTAGAAGTATTAAAATACTTAAAAGAGAATTATTTTGATGATACATATGTTTTTGCGAAAAATATAGTGTCATTGCTAACGGAAGAAAATATTTATCGTATATTGGACTTGTATTCAGAAGATGGATTATCAGAAAAGAAGAAAATGTTAATACTAAAATTTCTATTAGACAAAATAAAAATGATGAATTATATTTATTTTGGAGAGGAGGAGTAATATGGCAATCAAGGATGGTAAGGACTACTTATATTTGATTTGGAAATGCTCTTCAAATAGGCGGCAATATATTGTAGGTCAGCTTACAAAAAATGGACAGTATGAATTTAAATATTGTGAGGATATAGAAAAAGCAATCAAATCTGGCTTTGAGTTGTTAGTTTCGTTTGAAAAATTAGATACTGTATATAAATCAGAAAAATTATTTCCAGTATTTGCTAGCAGGCTTCCAGATAGAAAGAGAAAAGATATTGGAAGAATATTAGAGAAATACGGCTTAGATAAATATGATGCATATCAGCTGTTAAAAAAGAGTGGTGCAAAGCTACCTATTGATAATCTTCAGTTTATAGACCCTATTTTGGATTATAATTGCAGCTTTGAAAAAGAGTTCTACTTAGCTGGAGTCAGACACTATTTAGGGTGTGGTGGGGATTTATGCAAAGATTCCATTCAAGTTACAAGAGGAGATGAAGTATTTTTGATGCGTGATACTTCCAATCAGTATGATGAAAATGCAATATGTGTAGTTGATAAACAACAAAAGTTATTGGGATATATTCCTAGATATTATGCTAAGGCCTTTGTTAAATTCATTGAAGAGAAAAGAATTGAAGAGTGTCATATTTCTAGTGTGAGGAAAGATGCAGCATGTGACGAATGTATTGGTGTTCAGGTTAGAATCAAGGAATGAAATATTTTTATGGAATTATAGATATGCGGTAAGAAGTTATTCAATAATACAGAGTATATGTTTAAGGAGATCAACATTGAGCAGAATTTTAATTGAAAATTTAGGACCAATAAAGTCCTTCGAGCAGGATGTAGATGAAAATTTAATGATACTGATAGGTGAACAGGCTAGCGGTAAAAGTACCATTGCAAAGACTATATTTTTCTGTAAAAGTATTTCTGATGAATTTAAACATTATGTTATGAATCAGGATAATATTATTGCTTCAGGGCATCAGACCCCTTTTACGGGATTTATTAAGGTGTTGCGTACAAAGTTTGTAGAGTATTTTGGAACTACAAAACATATGGAGCCATTTACAATCCGCTATGAGTTTGATAATAAAGAGCATGTAACGATTAAGCTTAAATTAGGATATGCTAATATTGTATTTTCAAACAAGCTTAGGGAAGAATGTGAATATTTTATTCAAAAATTATCTGAGTATTATGCAACTATGAGTCTGCCTAATGATTTTCTATCAGGAATTGATTTTGCTTCTTGGTCTTCTCAAAAGGAGAGTATGAACAAGATGATTAATCATGAGATAAGTCATATTTTCGGTCAGGATTATACGTCCATTTTTGTACCGGCTGGAAGAAGCATGCTCTCGACTAATTCAGAGTTTTTTCATGCCTCTACCCCAAATAAATATGATGTAATAATGAATGATTTTATAGAGAGAATAAGGGCTTTACAGAATCAATATTCGCAGAGATTGGAGGATATTATTGAGGATAAGAAAAAACTAAGTTCGATTAATATTGATTTCGAGAGGGTGAAAAAGGCTACGGTCCTTGTTAGAAAAATATTAAAGGGCGATTATATCAGTGATAAATATGGGGAAAAGATATATTATTCTAAGGATAAATTTGTTAAGCTGATACAGGCGTCTTCAGGACAGCAGGAGGCTCTTTGGATTGTTTTACTGATTTTTTCTATTATATTAAATAATCAAAGAGTTTATATGGTGATTGAAGAACCAGAGGCACATTTGTTCCCTACAGCTCAGAAAGAGATGTTAGAGTTGATTATATTAATGATTAATGCTACTTCAAGTCAGGTAGTTATTACTACGCATAGCCCATATATGCTGTCATCCGCAAATCTTTTAATGTATTCATCGCATGTAGAAGGGGCTGCTAGTGGAAATAGCTCTATAATAGATCGTGATTATAGAATTAAAGCAAATGCTGTTTCATCCTATTTGTTGAGCAATCATATTGCTGTTGACATCATGGATAGGGATACCTATATGATTAAAGCGGATAGGATTGATAGTATTTCTGAGGACATTAATAATTCGCTGGACTTGTTACTTCAGTTGGAGGAGCGTAATGGAATGTAATAGAAAAGTTTGTTTTAGAGAATTAATTAATAAAAATCCAGTTATGTCGAGTTCGTGTAACAGAGACTGCCTGATATCGTTTGATGATAGAAAAAATATATCAATATCTGAGAATAGAAAGAAATATTTGTTACACAATGATTTAAGCAATTATATTGCTGTATTTCATGTAGATGGAGCGATGGTACAGGATAAAAACACAATCAAATGTGATAATTTAGTATTAGACACCACTGGAATGAAAGCGATATTTGTCGAACTGAAGGGAACAGATTTGGCACATGCGTTGCAGCAAATAAATCAAACAATTGATATGATGAAAGAAGACATTCATAATTGCAATAAATATGCGAGAATCGTTACATCAAATAGAACTAATGTGCCAAATATAAGAGCAAATCCTGAATACATAAAGCTTTATAAAAAGGCAAATGTCAAGGTGTCGGCAAATTTGATAGAAGAGAAAATTAGCAGTTTATAAATTTGAGGGCATAACATGCAAACCAACACCACCCGAGATAAAACAATTGATTTCATAAAGGGCATCCTTATTTTATTTGTGATTTTAGGTCACACTACATTGGACCTGACAGATATGTATTCATTCGATGATACAATGAATGGTATCACAAATGTCATATACAGCTTTCATATGCCTTGCTTCATCGCAGTCTCGGGCTTCTTATACAGGGAATATGTAAGGAATGCTTCACAAGGCATTTTTAGCCGGATAGGTCATAAAGCATTTAATATCCTGCTGCCTTATGTGACGATTTCAGTTATTTACTGGATGATTAAATTTGCACTTTTAAATTTGTTAAGGGAGCCGCTCAGCGTTAGCAGCCTGATAAGCATACCGTGGAAGCCGATAGAGTATTTATGGTATTTATACGCACTATTTCTCGTATATTGTGTGGCGTATATTGCTGATTATGTGTTTGCGAGGCTTCTGTCACATTTTAATTATAAAATGGAGCTTTTATTTGTGCTGTTTTTAATAATTGCTTTCACATGCTATGGCAGCTTTCACTATGTGGGCTTTAACTACATAGCCTGCTTTCAGATGTACTTTTATCTGGGATGCCTGATTAAGAAGTGGCTTGATAAACTGGATAATAGATATGCTGTGTTGAGCGGTCTACCGCCTGTATAGTGACAGTATTTATATTTGCAGTAAGCTATTTTCTATCAGAGTATTGTGATTTTCCCAAGTGGGTACAGACTATTGGCCGTGATAGCATGCCGTTTTATGCGATGCATGTGATATTTGTAGGTGGAATCAGGATTATATTGGACAGGGCTGGTATAACCAATATGGCACTGCAGTGTATATGTGGATTTGCAGGAAGCACTGCTATATGCTGGATTTTGTATAAATGTATTATAAAGAAAATCAGATTAATCAATTTTATATTCTACCCGGGTAAACAGCTTCATATCAGAAAATGACAAATAGGAATCAGGGTGTTGTTTTTTAATACTAATTCGCTATACTATATAGTGTTTACTGAAAAAATATCAAAATAAAGCGTTTCAATAGAAAAGGAAACACCATGAAATTTATTAAAATCCCTGCATTTGCAATAGTCCTCCTATTGCTCATGCAAATAGTATCAAAGGCATTTATTGCCATTGACAGCAGCGATATTGAAAACATATATGGCTTTTACGCAGAGCCAAAGAACAGCCTTGATATGGTCATGATTGGACCAAGTGAGGTATACACGGGCTATGCGCCGGCTCTGGCATGGGAGGAGTATGGCCTTAAGTCATGCAATCTTTCAATAGGAGCTGTGCCATGCAATATGTACAAGTCCATCGTCACGGAGATTACGAAGAGACAGAAGCCGAAGCTTCTTGTGATCAGTGCTGCAGCATTTAGTCAGGGCAATTGGAATCTGACTGATGAGGTTTATCTGAGAAAGTGGATTGACAATATGCCTATGTCACAGAACAAGCTTGACACGGTAAAGACTATTCCCAAAAATATCAATAAGGATGATGAAAAGGTGAAGGATAACATATCGGATACCCTTTATTTTCCATTGGAGAAGTATCATGGCAACTGGAAGGACCCTGAGGCGGTGTATACCTCATTTGTCACTCGTGCCTATATGAGGCTCAGTGGTGGAGGCTATCTGAAGGGCTTTTATTCAAAAACAGGCATCACCGGAGGCCGTGACAATCTGGCAAATATCGGACAGCCTACTAAAGAAGCCTATGTGCTGACGGATGAGTGCAGGGCATATCTTAAGGAGCTGCTTTCGTACTGCAATAAGCTTGGCATAGAGCATGTGCTGTTGCTGCAGCCACCTCATGAGACACAGGCCGCTGATAAGTCAGGCCTTGAGCAGATTGAAAGTATAACGAGGGAGTATGGGTACGATTTTCTTGATCTGAGTACTGATTATGAGAGCATTGCAGGGATAGATGATTCCCATGACTTCGCAGATTTCGAGCACCTGAATGTCTATGGTGCTCAAAAGCTTACGTCATATATTGGCAATATGGCTGTGAATCAATATGGGATAAGGTCTGATACAGCAAAGTCAGAGCTTTCAAGATGGAAAAAGTCTGTGAAGAGGACTAAAAAAGCTCTGAAAATGGCAAGAGAATATACTGACAGAGGAGTGGCACAAGTGGTTGGTGAGTATGAGACTGCCAAATAAGTGAAGCTGCCGGGTAATCAATCGCTGCAGAATGGTATTATTTAGTGACGTTTGATACGGGTTTTAATGAGCCTTATGCCTTCCCATACCATCTCATCACGCATCAGTACAAGCAGCACCATATAGACTATAAATCCGGTCACAATCATAATCATTGTGTGCATGAAGCTGACTGACAGCCTTACATCCATGAGAAACAGTACTATAAGCATACAGACTGCTGATATGAGATATTTCCACGATAGAGAAAATATTTTTGGGATGCTAAGCTCATTTCGTATGAAGTAAAGCTGTACGGCAGTTATTATTACCTCCGAGATGACAGAGGCTATGGCTGCACCGTATGAATAGAGCTGATGTATGAGAATCATATTCATGACAAAATTGGCTGCGGCTCCGATACATACTGAGCGTGTCAGCAGGCTTTCACGCTTGGTTGTTACCAGATACTGTATACCGATTACATTGCTTAAGCCGATGATTGGAAGCAGTGGGGCCATTATCATGATGAGATATGGCACCTTTTCATATCCCGGACCAAAAAACCATGGCGAGAAATTGCGTGCGATGCCTATCAGGCCAAAGCACAGGGCAAGACCTATAAACCAGACGAATTGAAAGCTCTTATAAAGGAGGGCTTTTACTTCGTCTTTTTTATTTTCGCTGAAGGCTCTTCCTATTCTTGGAAGCATCACTGTACCGAGTGAGGTTACGAGCATGAGAACCATTTTGGATATCTTGTTGGCTTGCTCATAGTAGCCATTTTCTGTCATGCTGCCGGTTATGTTGTTGAGCATGGTTTTGTCAAGCGCTGTGTATATGGTTGTAGCTATAGTAGGTACAAAGAGCGTGAGAGTAGCCCTTAGATGAGAGAATGGCTTAAGCTCCTTAAGCTTTGGTCTGTCGACATATTGAGGCAGGTAAAACCAGATGGATATATTGGCAAAAAGCTCTAATAGACATATTCCTGCCACATATATGAGCAGATCACTCTCTGAGCGCACGGCGATGAAGATAAAAGCAATATTTATGATTTTAAAAATCACGTTTCGACCGACTATTTTGCCAAATTCCTCAAGTCCCTGAAACAGCCAGGAGATATCAGAAGCAACTGATATCAGGTACACGGCTTCAATCAACAGCAGGTGCTTTTTGAGCGGTGAGTGTGGAAATGCAAGTGTGAATACCATATATGCGCACAGACATACAATTACGCTGATAACGGATAGAAGCTCTATCTCCCAGAAGGTTTTGGTGCGTTTGGCTCTGTCCTTTTGCAGGTATGCTATTTCCCTGTTTCCGTAGTTTACAGTGCCCAGTGCGGCAAACATGATAAAGTATGATACCAGCGAGTAGGTATAGCTGTATGCACCTATTCCGTCTGCCTTAAGCACCCTCGAGAGGTACGGCGCTGTGATGAGCGGTGTAATAAGCGTGAGTATCTGGTAGCTCACATTATATATGTAGTTAAGTTTTATACTTTTGTTTTTTTGTGTTTTCTTTTTCATGCAGATATCATATCACATATTGACTTATTTTGGCTATGCAGTTATTATATAAAAATCGCAAATTAACATTACTATCAACTTACACGTATAAATTACGACAGGGGAATAAAGCCTGTCACATAGGTGGAGAAATGGATAATATTATAATACGAAACAGGAAAGAGGAGTTTAAGGAGCTTGTTTTATACACGTTTTTTGGCAATATGACCTTTGTGATCAGCATAGGCTCATATGCCATTTTTAATGTGATTTTTGGAATCAATGAGCTGATTGCAAATGCACTGGCATGGGTGTTTGCTGTACTTTTTTCATATGTTACCAACAAGAAGTGGGTGTTTAAGGTTGCCACGCCGACAAAGACGGCATTTTTAGTACAGATGTTTGCTTTTTTCAGCGGAAGATTTATCACGCTGGTTATTGAAGAAACTATTATCTTTGTGTTTATTACTGTTTTGGCATATCCGAGCATGTGGGTGAAGCTGGCTGCACAGGTGGTTGTTGTAGTACTCAATTATGTCATAAGTAAGTTGTTTGTTTTCAAAAATCGCTAGGTGTGGTATATTTAATAAAATTATAAGAACTATAATAGTGTGTGTATGGTATAATAAATCGTAAATTTATTTGAACTCAGTTTAATTAAATGCAGTTTATGAGAAGTTGATTTACATAGGGATATAGAAGCTGCTTTTTGCAGTGTGGGACAGAAGGAGAAAATCCTATATGAGTAATAGACTTGACATGAAAAAAGATACAAATAATCGAAAAGACAAAACAAAATACGATGGTCCGGAGAAGCCGGACGCATACATGGGCAATGACAAGCAATGGGTTTTCAGGGCATTGGTGCTTGCTTTTATTGATATGTGCATCATTGCAATCTCATTCTTTTTCGCTTTGATGATCAGGTTTGAGTTTTCATATTCACATATTCCGCTTTCATTTCTTGAGGGCTATCTGCACATTGTGCCATTGTTTATGGTGATTTCACTTGTGGTGTTTTATATTCTCAGACTGTACCACAGTATATGGCGCTTTGCGAGCATCAACGAGTTTATGCATATTATTGGTGCCTTTCTGGTGCTTACAGTTGTGAGCGTTACTATTCATGAGGTTTATGAGATCAAGATGCCGTATGCATTCTGGATTATCGGACTGATGCTCAGCTTTGCACTGTGCACAGCGTGCCGTTTTGCGTACAGATTTATCAGAACCGGTCAGAAGATGCTTGAGCAGAGAGGCTCTGCAAACGGTGATGAGAAGGTCATGATTATAGGAGCCGGAAATGCGGGCAGGATGCTTATCAGGGAGCTTATCATGAGCTCACATCTGCACACAAAGGCCTGCTGCATCATAGATGACAATCCGGCGAAGCTGGGGCGCTTTATAGACGGCGTGCCTATTGTCGGCAACCGAAATGACATTCCGGAGATGGTTGAGAAGTATGATATCACGAAAATTGTGTATGCTGTACCTTCTACATCAGGTAAGGACAGGAAGGATATACTCAATATTTGTAAGGACACAGGCTGTGATGTGTCTGTGGTTCCGGGAATCTATCAGATGGTAGACGGAAGAGTGTCGGTTTCCAATCTGCGTCCGGTAAGCATTGAGGATTTGCTTGGAAGAGATCCGGTTGTTGTGGATAATGACGGTATTCATTCATTTTTACAGGGCAAGGTGGTCATGGTCACAGGTGGCGGTGGCTCAATCGGTAGTGAGCTTTGCCGTCAGATAGCCAGGGAGGATCCTAAGCTTCTTATCATTTTTGATATTTACGAGAATAATGCATACGATATACAGCAGGAGCTGAAGCGCAAATATCCTTATGTAAGGGTGGAGACGCTGATTGGCTCGGTGCGCAATACTAACAGGCTGCACTATGTATTCCAGACATATCATCCGGAGATTATTTATCATGCGGCAGCACATAAGCATGTACCGCTGATGGAGGAAAGCCCGAATGAGGCAATAAAAAACAATGTGCTTGGCACATTAAAGCTCTCAAGGATTGCAGCTGAGTACCATGTGAAGAAGTTCGTGCTTATCTCTACGGATAAGGCGGTTAATCCGACCAATATCATGGGGGCATCAAAGCGTCTGTGTGAGATGGTTATACAGATGATGAACAGGCAGACGGAGACTGATTTTGTCGCTGTGCGTTTTGGAAACGTGCTTGGCAGCAATGGTAGTGTTATACCGCTGTTTAAGAAGCAGATAGAGGATGGCGGTCCTGTTACGGTGACGGACAAGCGTATTATCAGGTACTTTATGACCATTCCGGAGGCCGTGGCGCTTGTGCTGCAGGCAGGGCTCTATGCTCACGGAGGAGAGATTTTCGTGCTCGACATGGGCGAGCCGGTCAAGATTGATGATATGGCAAGAAACCTTATCAGGCTTTCAGGACTGGAGCCGGATGTGGATATTCAGATTGTATACACAGGCCTGCGTCCGGGAGAGAAGCTATACGAGGAGATGCTGATGAGCGAGGAAGGCCTCAAGGAGACTCCGAACAAGCTGATTCATGTGGGTGAGCCTATTGAGATGGATGATGAGCTCTTTGAGAAGCAGCTTGAGATGCTCGAGAAAGCATGCACCTCAGAAGCAAAGGATATCAAGCAGATAGTTGCCTCTGTGGTAAAGACATATCATCCGGACCTGGAGGACTAAATATCTTTTGAAGCTCATAATATAGACTGTAAAAGCCGGATGTTAGGCATATTTTATGCCGGAAGCGAGGAATATAACTATGGAAAAGAGACAGATTTCATTTTCACCACCTGATATAACAGAGGCAGAGGTGTCGGCTGTTGCTGATGCACTGCGAAGCGGTTGGATTACAACAGGTCCAAGAACCAAGGAGTTTGAGAAGAGGATTGCTAAGCTATGCGGCACGAATAAGGCTGTGGCACTTGGCTCTGCTACTGCGTGTCTTGAGTCGATACTCAGATTCTTAGGAATAGGTGCAGGTGATGAGGTCATCACGAGCGCATACACATATACTGCATCTGCAAGCCCTGCTGTGCATGTAGGTGCGACACTTAAGTTTATAGACGTAGCACCTGATTCATTTGAGATGGATTACGATGCCTTAGAAGCCGCTATTACAGAAAAGACAAAGGTTATTGTGCCGGTTGATATTGCAGGTGTGCCTTGCGACTATGACAGGATTTTTGACATTGTGGAGAGAAAGAAGGCTCTTTTTCATCCGTCAAATGATGTGCAGAGAGCAATCGGACGTGTGATTGTGGCGGCTGACTCAGCTCATGCTGTGGGTGCTTCTTACATGAGAGCCGGTGAGCGGATTATGTGTGGTAATGTGGCTGATTTTACAAGCTTTTCATTCCATGCGGTCAAGAATCTGACCACCGCAGAGGGAGGGGCGCTCACATGGAGGCCGATAGAGGGCTTTGATGATGAGTATATCTACAAGCAGTTTATGCTGCTTTCACTCCACGGACAGACAAAGGATGCTTTGCACAAGAATGGTCTGGGCAACTGGGAGTATGATATTGTGGCTCCTTCGTATAAGTGCAATATGACTGATATCCAGGCTGCTATTGGTCTGGTACAGCTTGACAGATATGATGGGCTTCTCAATAGGCGCCGTGATATTATAGAGCGCTATGACGACGCATTTAAGCCGCTTGGACTCTTGACTGTGCCTCATTTTACAGACAGGCATATATCGAGCGGACATTTGTATCTGCTTCGCATACCGGGCATCGGTGTGGACAGGCGTAATGAGCTTATAGTGCAGATGGCGGAGCGAGGTATCGCCACAAATGTGCATTACAAGCCGCTTCCGATGATGACAGCATATAAGAATATGGGCTTTGACATAGCTGATTTTCCAAATGCTTATCATCAGTATGAGAATGAGATTACACTTCCTCTCAACACAAAGCTTAGCGATGAGGATGTGGAGTATATAATTAATAATTTATTGGAGATTTTACATGAGTAGATGGAGAACATGGGGAGAGATTCCTACATTCATGAAAAATGATTTTACACTTAAATATTACAGGCATCTGAGCAGAAAGAGGACAAGCATGGTATTAAAACGCATTTTTGATGTGATTATGTCCGCTGTTCTTCTTGTGCTGCTTTCGCCTGTTATACTGGTCCTTGCTGTCTGGATAAAGGTGGATAGCAGAGGACCTGTTTTTTTCAGACAGGAGCGTATCACACAGTATGGCAGGAAATTTCGCATATTCAAGTTCAGAACTATGGTGAATGATGCTGACAAAAAGGGCTCACTCGTGACTGTCGGTGGGGATTCAAGAATCACAAGAGTCGGCGCTGTCATTAGAAAGTACAGGCTGGATGAGATTCCGCAGCTTATAAATGTGCTATGTGGTGATATGAGCTTTGTTGGCACAAGACCAGAGGTGGAGAAGTATGTCATGGCATATACACCTGCGATGATGGCGACACTTCTGATGCCGGCCGGAATCACCAGTGAGGCAAGCATCAGGTACAAGGATGAGGACAGGCTTCTTGAGGCTTCTGATGATGTGGATTACACATATATCCACAAGGTGCTGCCGGGCAAGATGAGGTACAATCTTAAGTATCTTAAGAGATTTTCAATGATAAATGATATCAGACTGTGTATAGAGACTGTGCTTGCGGTGATACATTAGTCTGCTTGTCTGGGAGGATGATACTTATGAATAAAGTCAAATTTTCAGTATTACTGTCAATTTATTACAAGGAAAAGCCTGAGTATTTCAGGGAGTGTATGGAAAGCATATATTCACAGACTGTTTTACCGGACGAGATAGTGCTGGTGGAGGATGGCCGGCTGACAGATGAGCTTTATGAGGCAATCAAAGATTATGAATGCAGGCCTTCGGAAATAAATTTTGTTACTGTAAAGCTTGAAAAAAACAGCGGGCTCGGTCTTGCACTTGCTGAAGGCATAAAGCATTGCTCTAATGAGCTTGTGGCCAGAATGGATACGGATGATATATGTGTGCCTGACCGGTTTGAGAGACAGCTGAATGCTTTTTCGGAAAATCCGGGGCTTGATATCATAGGCGGCTACATCAGCGAGTTTTCCGATGATATGCATAATATTATATCAGAGAGGACAGTGCCTCTCGGAAATTATGTGATAAAGCAGTATCAGAGAAAGCGCGATGCGTTCAATCACATGACTGTGATGTACAAAAGGTCTGCGGTGCTTGCCGCGGGCAATTATCAGGACTGTCTGCTTATGGAGGATTCTCTTCTTTGGGCGAATATGATCAGAAATCACTGTCGTATGGCAAATATAGGTGAGACTCTTGTGTATGCCAGAACCGGTGATAATATGCTGAAGAGGCGTGGCGGCTTTGATTATTTCCTTAAATACAAGGCAGGAAGAAAGCGTATTTTAAAGACAGGGACCATAAGTGCGGCCGATTATTTTGTTACGGTTGCGGCACAGTTTGTTGTCTGTATGATGCCACTTTGGATGAGGAGCCTGGTGTTTAAAAAAATATTAAGGAACAAAAACTTTTCAAATGCACGTTAATGTGGTAAAATCGGTATGGTTAACATTAATAGGCTTATTACTAGCAGACATAGGAGGTTAATATAAATGGAATTTAGAGCGGAATACGAGAAATGGTGTACAGACCCATATTTTGATGAGGCTACAAAGGCAGAGCTTAAGGCTATCGCAGGTGATGATAAGGAGATAGAGGACAGATTCTATCGCACACTTGAGTTTGGTACAGCAGGTCTTCGTGGTGTAATAGGAGCCGGCACCAACAGGATGAATATATACACAGTTCGTCAGGCTACACAGGGACTGGCAAATTACATACTTTCACAGGGAGAGGACGCAGTAAAGAGAGGTGTTGCAATCGCACATGACTCACGTAATATGCATGATGAGTTCACAGATGCCACAGCTCTCTGTCTTGCAGCTAACGGAATCAAGACATATGTATTCCCACAGCTCGCACCTGTTCCGGAGCTTTCATACGCAGTAAGGACACTCGGCACGATAGCCGGTGTTGTTATCACAGCAAGCCACAATCCTCGTGAGTACAATGGATACAAGGTATACTGGGAGGATGGTGCACAGGTTACTCCACCTCACGATACAAGCATCATGGCTGAGGTGGCAAAGGTTACATCATTTGATCAGGTAAAGACTATGGACAAAGTTGCTGCTATTGAGGCAGGCCTTTACAATGTCATCTCTGATGAGGTTGAGGAGGGATATTTCGGAGAGCTACGCAAGCTTTCTATCCATCCAGAGATTATCAAGGCTATGGCAAAGGATATCAAGATTGTTTACACACCACTCCATGGCACAGGTCTTCGCCCTGTACAGAGAGTGCTTAAGGATATGGGCTTTGAGAATGTATACATTGAGCCAAGCCAGGCAGTGCCTGATGGCAATTTCCCTACATGTCCTTATCCAAATCCTGAGAATCCTGATGCATGGAAGCTTGCACTTGAGCTGGCAAAGGAAAAGGATGCTGATATCGTTTTAGCAACTGACCCTGATGCCGACAGACTCGGTGTATACTGCAAGGATACAAAGACAGGTGAATATGTGACATTTACAGGAAATATGTCAGCTATGCTTATCGGTGAGTATATTTTAAGCCAGAAGAGTGCCAATGGTACTCTGCCTGAGAATCCTGCATTTGTTGAGTCAATTGTTTCTACAGATATGGGAAAGGCAATTGCGGCAGCATATGGTGTAAAGCATATCGAGGTTCTCACAGGATTCAAGTATATCGGTGAGCAGATGCTCAAATTTGAAAAGACCGGCTGCAACAACTATGTATTTGGTATGGAGGAGAGCTACGGATGTCTGCCTGGCACATATGCAAGGGACAAGGATGCTCCTGCAGCAGTTTGCATGTTGTGTGAGGTGGCTGCTTTCTACAAGTCACAGGGCAAGACGCTCTGGGATGGCATGGTTGACATGTACGAGAAGTATGGCTACTACAGAGAGGGTATTTCCACACTGACTTTAAAGGGCATTGATGGTGCCGCACAGATAAATGAGATTATGACAAAGGCACGTGCCGCTGAGCCAAAGAAGTTTGGTGATTATCAGGTGCTTGCTATCCGTGATTACAAGAATGACACAAGAAAAGATATGACAACAGGAAAGGTTGAGCCGACAGGTCTTCCTTCTTCCAATGTACTTTACTACGAACTTAACGATAACGCTTGGTGCTGCGTACGCCCTTCTGGTACAGAGCCTAAGATTAAATTCTATTTCGGAGTCAAAGGAGTGTCTCTTGAAGATTCACAGGCTAAGCTTGATGCTTTGTCAGCTGAGGTTCTCGGACAGTTTGAATAAAGACTATGATGAAAATATACATTTGCCCGGATTGTGGCTGGATACGGATGGTTTCAAGAAGGAAAGAGGTTGAATGCTTCAAGTGTGGCAGGCCGCAGATGCGTCTGACGAATCTGGAGTTTGGAAAATATACCAATATGTCAGAGAAGGAGCGTCAGGACTACGCAGACGCGTGGCTTTACATTCATAGGAAAAAGGAAAAATAACATGGCAAAAAAGAGAAGAAGAAAAAAGAAAAAAAGTGCGCGTAAGAAGCTGATACTCTTTGTGTTTGAAGTTTTACTATTGATAATTGTATTGGTTGTAGTGTGGGCTTACAATAAGACGCTTGGACAGGTAAAGTATGAAAAAGGGCTTACAAACAGTGAAGCTGGAATAAATGAAGATATTGATGAGGATGTACTTGCTAATATGCATGGATATCTGAATGTTGCATTGTTTGGTCTTGATAATAGAAGCAATGGTTCATACAATGAGGGACATTCCGATTGTATCATGATAGCTAGTCTGAATTATGATACTAAGGAGGTTCAGCTTGTTTCTGTCTACAGAGATACCTATCTTCCGATAGGAAACGGAAAATATGCCAAGGCTAATGCTGCATATGCAAATGGTGGTGCGAGAAAGGCAGTAGCCATGCTTAATTCCAATTTGGATTTGAATATTACTAAATATGTATGTGTGGACTGGAAGGCTCTTGTAGATGCCATAGATGATATCGGTGGTCTTGATCTTGAGATTACGAAGGCAGAGATGGAGGAAATCAATTTTCTGATTCCGGAGGTTGATTATACTACAGGATATAATACTCCTTATCTTGAGGATGATGGCATGCAGCATCTTGATGGAACTCAGGCTACGTGCTATGCACGTATCAGAAACACCTCCGGTGATGATTTCTTAAGGGCATCCCGTCAGAGAATTGTGCTTCAGGCTATGCTTGACAAGGCTAAACAGTCAGACTTAGGTTCGCTCACAGAGATGTGTAAGGATATTATGAGTCAGATAAGTACAAACTTTACAGCAGCAGAGATTGTGCAATATGCAACAGCTGTTACAAAATATCAGATGAAGGAGACAACAGGCTTCCCATTTGAGCTGACTACAATGAATCTGTCAACCACTGGCGATACCGTAATTCCTATAGATTTGGCACAGAATGTTTCTGAGCTTCATCAGTTCCTGTTTAATGAGACTGATTACCAGCCGACAGATACCGTTCAGACAGTAAGTGATAAGATTGCTAAAAAGACAGGTGTTACATCTAAGACTTCAGCATTTGATCTCACGCAGTACAATGATACTGTTGGCTCTGATGGAACCGAAGGGGCAAAGAAAAAGAATAAGGACAAGCAGGATGCCCTAAAGAAGAGTCAGTCAGAATCTGAAAATGATTCGACAACAAAATCATCATCCGATGATTCAGATGAGTAATTACCTGAAATCAGTTATGAAGGTGTTATAAGGCATAAGATATATTAATTAAGCTTTATAAAGACAATATTTATATGGACAATATATCAGGGACCGGTCATTAGATTGGTCCCGCATGCTTTAATATGGCTGATACAATTAATATATCAATAAAGTAATATTGCTATAACTGGTCTGTATGGTTACTAATAATCTATAGTTGATTAATGATTAAACACTAATTATAAACTATATTACAAGAACAAGGGAGAAATTTATGGAATCAGAAATCAAAGAAAAAATTACAGCAACAAACCAGAAATACTTAAAGAAATTTTTAACAGAGGAAGCACCGGCAAAGCTTGAGTCACAGCTTGAGCACATGGACTGGTCATACCTTGATATGATTCACAACAAGGAGCAGCAGAGAGGTACATTCTCACCACTTGCAGCTATGGAGCTTTCAGAGATAGAGGCTAATAAGGATAAATATCTTGCAACAGGTCTTGATGCGGTCAAGAATGGCAAGGTCGGTGCAATTCTTCTTGCAGGTGGACAGGGCACACGTCTTGGTTTTGACAAGGCTAAGGGCATGTTTAATATCGGAAAGACAAAGGAGCTTTACATTTTTGAGCAGCTTATTGCAAACCTTATGAAGGTTACAAATCAGGCCGGTACATGGGTGCCGCTGTATGTCATGACAAGCGAGATAAATGATGGCATGACAAGAGAGTTCTTTGCAGAGCATGAATATTTTGGATACAATAAGGACTATGTGAAGTTTTTCGTTCAGGAGATGGTTCCGGCAGTCGATTTTGACGGCAATCTGCTCATGAAGTCTGAGGATTCACTTGCCATGTCACCAAACGGAAACGGTGGATGGTTCAAGTCACTCATCAATGCCGGTCTTGACAAGGATTTGAAGGACAAGGGTGTTGAGTGGCTCAATGTATTTGCTGTGGACAATGTGCTTCAGCAGATTGCAGATCCTGTATTTGTAGGTGCTACAATCGAGTCAGGCTGTGTCAGCGGCTCTAAGGTGGTCAGAAAGTGCGATCCATACGAGAGAGTAGGAGCTATGTGTCTTGAGAATGGCAAGCCTTCGATTGTTGAGTATTACGAGCTTACTCCTGAGATGGCAGAGGCAAAGAACGAGAATGGTTCATTACAGTATGGCTTTGGTGTTATCTTAAACTATTTATTCCGCGTGGACAAGCTCATGGCTATCGCAGAGAAGAGCCTTCCGCTTCATGTGGTAGAGAAGAAGGTACCTTACATTGATGAGAATGGAACAGAGCACAAGCCTGAGACTCCGAATGCATACAAGTTCGAGACACTCATCCTCGATATGGTATACATGATGGACAACAGCCTGCCATTTGAGGTAGACAGAGAGAAGGAGTTTGCACCTGTAAAGAATGCGACAGGTACAGATTCGGTTGAAACAGCGAGAGCACTTCTTGAGAAGAATGGAATTGAGATTTAATTGCTATCATTTGGTGCCGCACAGAGCTGACATTGATATTTAATATATGATTTATGGTAACTGTTTATTGGCAGGGAAAGTATTGATATTCTGCATTTTGTATATATCGCAGATTCAGAGGTGCATCTGCTGATGAGCAGTTATTTTTATTTTTGTAAATATGCAGCTGATTTTTTCATAATGCATCAGCTTTTTTGTTTTCAATTGTTCTGAATATTTACGATTTCCGAAAAAATAAATAATCCCGTCACAAATTAAACACAGATTGACAGTATACTTCTAAATATAAACGAAAGGAGAAATTATTATGGATAACAATTATGGAAATATGAATGACACAAATAATACAAATAATACTAACAGTACAAATAACAATACAAACAATGTAAATTTCACAATGTCGGGTAATCCTTACAATCCGGACGAGTCACAGAAGGCTGCACAGACTAATAATACATCAGCTGAAAGCTATTCACAGAGCTATAACCCATATTCGCAGGCTTCTGCAGCAGGGCAGACAAATACAAATCAGTCATATGCAAACCAGTCTTATTATAATCAGTCATATAATTCAGGCACAAATAATAATGCATATGGTGGCACATCAGCCGGTTCAACAGGCAGCTCATATAGCCGGATGAATATGAATGGTCAGGCATTCCAGCAAGGCAGCGCATATCAGAGTGGTCAGACGCAGAATACCCAGTATCAGAACGCACAGTACCAAAATGCTGCAAAGCCTAAGAAACAGAGAACACCTAGAAAACCTGGTGCATTTGGACCATTTGCAGCAAAGACAGTAGCGGCAGCTCTTATCTTCGGACTCGTTGGAGGCGGCGTTTTCACAGGAGTAAGCTATGTTGGCACGAGAGCTATTTCAAATTCTTCTACTGCAAGTGCAAAGCTTACAACTACAACATCCGCTGGGACTAAGCAGACGTCCTCAGGGGATGCAAAGGATCTGACAGATGTATCATCTGTTGTCGATGAGGTTATGCCTAGCATCGTTGCTATCACAAATACAGGAACAGTCACCTACAACAGCTTTTTCGGAAAGAAGTCACAGCAGTCACAGAGCTGCGGCTCAGGTATCATTGTGAGTGAGGATGATGATTATCTCTATATTGCTACAAATAACCATGTTGTGGCAGATTCAGAGGAGCTCACAGTACAGTTTGATGATGATTCTGTGGTAAAGGCAGAAATCAGAGGAACAGATCCGGATGATGATCTTGCAGTTGTACGTGTAAAGAAAGCAGACCTTGGAAAAGATACTTACTCAAATATCAAGATTGCTACAATCGGAGATTC
Source organism: uncultured Lachnospiraceae bacterium (assembly GCA_900317585.1). Lineage (GTDB taxonomy): Bacteria > Bacillota > Clostridia > Lachnospirales > Lachnospiraceae > Roseburia. The sequence goes on from ONHG01000006.1 coordinate 26,420, forward strand.
AGACGGTGTAGCTGTTGGAAGCCCGGCAATCGCTATCGGTAATGCACTCGGATACGGACAGTCTGTCACAACAGGTATAGTAAGTGCGCTTAACAGAACAGTAACTACACAGGATTCACAGACAGGTGAGACTGTTACCAACAACAAGCTTATTCAGACAGATGCAGCCATAAACCCTGGAAACAGTGGTGGAGCACTCTTAAATGAAAATGGCGAGGTTATCGGTATAAACTCTGTAAAATATTCTTCAACTGAGGTTGAGGGTATCGGATACGCAATTCCTATGTCAGTTGCAAAGCCTATTATTGAGAGCCTCATCCAGGATGGAAAGTATACAAATGAGAATCAGGCATACCTTGGAATAAAGGGTGGCGATGTTTCGTCTGAGATGGTAGCCTATGGCTTCCCACAGGGTGTGTATGTTTCATCTGTTTCAGCTGGTTCAGGTGCCGCAAATGCCGGCTTACAGGAGGGAGATATCATCACTGCTATTGACAGCACAAAGATTTCTTCTATGACAGAGCTGCAGTCAGCATTAAAGAGCTATCAGGCCGGAGATAAGGTTACTCTTACTGTTGCCCGTCAGAGTGGCAGACAGTACGAAGAGAGCAAGGTTGAAGTAACCTTAAGCTCTGCAAAGGATATCCAGCAGTAAACGGGGTGCTGTGGCAGTAGGTCGGGACGTAAGTCCCAGGCACCGGCGGCGCACACGTACTCTTGCGGTCGCTACGCTACGTGGCTAAGATACTGTACGAAATTATGCTTGAAGGGTTTCTATGCTTGACGAAACCGTCGAAACGCGCCGTCCATGGCACGGTTTCTCCTCACCCCTGCGTCCATGCAGGGGTGTTTCTGTGTTCCTTGGGCATAATTTCTACAGTATCTAAGCCACTTCGCTATGCGCTTCCGCAAGAGTACGTGTGCGCCACCGGTGCCCGGGGCTTACGTCCCATACGCTGTGGCAGATATGCGCTTACGTGTGCGCCTCTGCTATGCGCAGATTACGTTCGCTATGTTGTGGTAGAATGTTGTTCAAATCGGTTTAAAGTACTAGACAAATTCCCTAAAATATTAGATAATGTATGTAAATAATTTTACTTTTGCACCGCATAGGAATTCTTCAAAATTGATGGTTTATAAGTAGATTTATCATAGTATACACATCGGTTTATGATTATGAGATATAATACACATTGAGCGGATGCAGCATAGGAGGTCGGCATGAAGAAGAAAAAAATAGTTATTGCACTCGGACATGATGCTCTTGGAACAACTCTTCCGGAGCAGCACGAGGCTACAAAGCATACAGCAAAGGCAGTTGCAGATTTTATCAGGGACGATTATGAGGTTGTTATCACACACAGCAACGGACCGCAGGTGGGCATGATTCACACCGCGATGTCCGAGTTTTGCAGGATTTATCCTGAGTATACAGCTACACCTACAGCAGTCTGCTCTGCAATGAGCCAGGGCTATATAGGATATGATTTACAGAATGCTATCCGTACAGAGCTTCTTGGCAGAGGAATTTACAAGACCGTTTCTACAATACTTACACAGGTGGTTGTTGACCCATATGATGAGGCTTTTTATCATCCGACAAAGATTATTGGCCGTGTTATGACAGCGGCTGAGGCTGAGGAAGAGGAGAAGAAGGGCAACCATGTGACACAGGTTGAGGGAGGCTACAGAAGAGTTGTGGCAGCTCCAAAGCCTGTTGATATAGTGGAAAAGGATGCTATAAGGGCTCTTGTTGATGCGGATCAGGTTGTTATCGCATGCGGTGGCGGCGGAATTCCTGTGTTAGCACAGGATAATAAGCTTCAGGGCGCCAGTGCTGTTATCGAGAAGGATCTTGCAGCCGGAAAGCTTGCAGATACTCTTGATGCTGACAGACTTGTTATACTTACAAGTGTTGACAAGGTCTGCCTGAACTATGGCAAGGAGGATGAGAAGCCGCTTGATACCATGACTGTCGATGAGGCAAAGAAGTACCTTGCAGCAGGCGAGTTTGATGAGGGTACCATGGCTCCAAAGATTGAGGCGGCTATCGACTTTATCGGTGACTCTGCCATCCGTTCAGTGCTTATCACAAAGCTCAACAAAGAGGGCAAGACAGTTTCAGGTGGTATGGGCACTTTAATTACAAAGTAGAGCTTAATTGTTATAATTCACATATATCCCACACGTCTATATGCATATTGCAGAGCAGATGTGTGGGTAGTTTTATAAAAACATCGTGCGGTTTTGCGAATGTGCGTGGGGTGGTTCTGAAGAGTTGAAAACAAGGTAACTATTCAGAACCCCCGAGAACAAGAAAAGTAAGATAGAAGGTAACACAAAATGAGTGAGAAAAGGCTTCAAAAGAGAGATGAAATCTCAGACGAGTACAAATGGAAGCTTGAGGATATGTATGAGACAGATGAGCTGTGGGAGGATGAGTGTGAAAAAGCGTCACAGCTTGCAGAAAAGCTCTCGGGCTTTAAGGGACATCTGGCAGACAGTGCAGCAACGCTGCTTGATTTTTTTAAGAAGCAGGATGAGCTGTCTTATTATTTGGAGCGTATAGTGGTTTATGCGAATGAGCGCTCGCATCAGGACACTGCCGTGTCGAAATATCAGGCATATGTGTCAAAGGCAGAGACACTGACTGTTCAGGCATCAGGTGCGCTGGCATTTGCGAGTCCGGAGATTTTGCAGATAGATGATAAAACGCTTGAGAGCTTTTACAGTGAGAGCAATGAGCTTATGCACTATAAGCGTGCGATTGATGAGATAATGCGTCAGAAAGCGCATACTTTATCGGCTGCAGAGGAGAATATCCTGGCGCAGTGCGGTGAGATGGCTGCAGCACCGGAGAATATATTCAGTATGTTCAACAATGCGGATATCAAATTCCCGTATATCACTGATGTCGAGGGAAATAAAATCCGTATCACGCATGGCAATTTCATAGATTTTTTAAGCAGCAAGGACAGAAGCCTGCGCAAGCAGGTGTTCCGCGGAGTGTATGATTCGTACAAGAAGTGGAGCAATACTGTTTCCATGATGTACATCAGCAAGCTGAAAAATGACACTTTTTATGCAAGGGTCAGAAAATATGACAGTGCAAGGGCCATGTATTTATCCGGTAGCGATATTCCGGAGAGTGTCTATGACAATCTGATTGAGACTGTTCACGCACATCTGCCGGCTCTGCACAGGTACATGTCGCTTAGGAAGAAGCTTTTAGGTGTGGAGCATCTGCATATGTATGATTTGTTTGCACCGATTGTGGACAATGTACAGACCACATACACCTATGATGAGGCAAAAAAGCTTGTGGCAAAGGCGCTTGAGCCTATGGGCGATGAGTATGTAAGCGTACTTAAGTCTGGCATGGAGAGTGGCTGGATAGATGTATATGAGAATGAGAACAAGAGAAGCGGTGCGTATTCATGGGGCGCTTATGGCACACATCCGTATGTGCTTTTGAACTATGCCGATAATCTGGACAGTGTGTTTACGCTGGCTCATGAGATGGGACATGCGATGCATACATACTATTCAAATGAGCATCAGAGCATCACCTACGCAGGATACCTGATTTTTGTGGCAGAGGTTGCATCCACCTGCAATGAGTCGCTTCTAATGCACTATATGCTTGAGCATTGTGAGGATGAGAATGAGAGAAAATATCTCATGACACATTTTCTGGACGGCTTCAGGACGACACTTTTCAGGCAGGCGCAGTTTGCAGAGTTTGAGCATATAGCTCACCGGAAAATGCAAAAGGGCGAGCCGGTTACAAAGGATGTGCTAAATGAGCTATGGCATGAGCTGAATGTGCAGTACTACGGACCGGATATGCGCGTGGATGATGAGATATCATATGAGTGGATGCGCATACCGCATTTTTACACACCGTACTATGTATATCAGTACTCGACAGGCTATTCGGCAGCAGTTGCTTTTTCAAAAAAGATACTTGAGGAGGGAAAGACTGCTGTGGATAAGTATATAGGAAATTTCCTGTGCGGTGGATGCTCGAAGAATCCAATAGAGCTGCTAAAGAGTGCCGGTGTCGATATGAGCACACCAAAGCCTGTGGATGACGCACTCAATGTATTTGAGGATTATCTGAAGCAGTTTGAGACAGCGACTGAGTAAGGAGGAAAACATTTTTATGGAAAAAATTAAAAGCTTTACAATTAATCATAATATTCTTAAACCTGGATTTTATATTTCAAGAAAAGACGGAGAAATCGTTACATACGACCTTCGTACAAGAAAACCTAATGCAGGCGATTATATGTCCAATTCAGCTATGCACTCAGTGGAGCATATGTTTGCGACATGCGTGAGAAACTCTGAGATTGCAGATGATGTGGTATATTTTGGACCGATGGGCTGTCAGACAGGCTTCTATCTCGTTGTGAGGGATGTCGAGCCGGGGAAGGTTTTTGAAATCACAAAAGAGGTCTTAAAACAGATACTTGAGTATGATGGACCGGTATTTGGTGCATCAGCCATAGAGTGCGGACATTACGAGAATCTGTCACTTGACGAGGCAAAGAAGGAGTGCCGTGCATATCTAAAGGTACTTGAGAGCCAGACAAATATGGAGTTTACTTATCCACAGTAAACAGGTATTAAGCTTTGACAGAAGTTGTATTGAGTACAGGAAAATCTGATGCTTACATGTGCGTATGACGCATCAGTCTTTGGTTCTCAGTGGTTCTGGATAGTTATATAGAAAGATAATATAATAGCAAGATAGCAGGAATGGAGAAATAAAATGACAATAGGTGTAATTGGTGCAATGCAGATGGAGGTCGATGACTTAAAGGCTCAGATGACAGACACACAGACAGAGGTCTACAGCGGAGTGGAGTTTGTTGAGGGCAAAATCGGTGATCAGTATGTTGTTGCGGCAAAATGCGGAATAGGAAAGGTATTTGCGGCAATATGTGCAGAGGCCATGATTTTGAAATATGATGTAGATATGATTGTCAATATCGGAGTGGCTGGTACTTTGACAAAGGACTTAAATGTGCTTGACGTGGCAGTAGCAACAAACGTGCTGCAGCACGATATGGATACATCGCCAATCGGAGACCCGAAGGGACTTCTTTCAGGCATCAATATGATTCTGCTTCCGGCTGATACAAAAATGGTGGAGCTCATGTGCTCATGCTTAGCTGACAGGAATATCCACTACAAAAAGGGCAATATTGCAACAGGAGATCAGTTTATTGCCACAAAGGAGCAGAAGGATTATATTTCGAATACCTTTGATGCAATCGCAGCAGAGATGGAGGGAGGCAGCATCGGTCATGTGTGCTATGTGAACAAGGTGCCATTTGCCATTCTTCGTTCAATATCAGACGGCGATGGCGGCGAAACAGATTACCAGACATTTGCGGAGAAGGCTGCGCATCAGTCGATTGAGGTAGTGCTTGAGTTTATCGGAAGGGCAGAAGAACTGAAATAGAGTTATTTCATTATTCATAATTTGCGATAATAAAGAATAGTATATAGCATGAGTGAATACAGAGCATACATGCAAAATACAAAACTACATAATGGGACAAAACGAAAGAAACGCCGACACAGATTCCTTTTTGGAGTGCTGCTGTCGGCGCTTCTTATTACAGGTGCTTTATATGGCAGAGAGTATGACATATCACAGCTGAAAAATATAGAGGTGATGGAGACACTTAGCAGTGCTGTGAGTCAGTTCGGAGACAGAAAGCTGCCTGTATATTCGGTTCAGACAACAGAAAAAAAGATAGCCCTTTCATTTGACTGTGCCTGGGGAGCAGAGGATTTTGACAGTATGATGGAGACACTTGACAAGCACAACGTAAAGGCTACATTTTTTATGACAGGAGGGTTTGTGAGCGATAATCCTGAATGTGTAAAGACGCTGGTTGAAAAAGGGCATGAGCCCGGAAATCACAGTGAGCACCACTATGATATGGCAACAATCACGGCAGGCGAGATGAAGACGGAGATAATGGATGTGCACAAAAAGGTCAAGGAGCTGACCGGAAAGGATATGAAGGTATTCAGACCGCCATACGGCTCGTACAACAATGAGCTGATCGACACAGTGTATGGTTGTGACTATTATCCAATCCAGTGGGATGTGGATTCGCTCGACTGGAAAAACTATGGTGTGCAAAATGTCATAGATACTGTGTGCAATCATAAAAGCTTAGATTGCGGCTCAATAATACTCTGCCATCTTGGAGCTAAGTACACCTCGCAGGCACTCGATGAGATGCTTACAAAGCTGCAGGGCATGGGCTATGAGATAGTTCCGGTATCAAAGCTTATTATGACAGAAGGCTATCATATGGATGCAAACGGCATGCAGATCAAGGACTGATCGATTTTTTAAATTAATATTTTAGTCAATATTTTAGCACCTTACGATATTGTTATTTACAGACAAGTGTGATAAACTAAAACTATATTTTAAAGAAGCTGTGAGACAGCTATGGGGGTAAATTATATGACAGATACAGGTTTTTTAGTAGCATTCTTTATAGTTATATTTTTAGTTATCATCTTCGCGCTTGTCGCTGTGATAGGGGCTGTTACAAGTGCTGTTGCAGGTATCAATGATGATGAGGATGAGACAGAGGAAGAGGGCATCTGAAGCTGCAATAAATAAAAAATCTTAAAAGAGATAAAAAGACATTTAAGGACATCGAATTATATTAATCGTATAATTGGGTGTCTTTTTATTGTCAAAATCTCTTAAAAAAGTATAAACCAATTGAGTTGCAATCCACCACAATGTATAATAAAAGTATAATACTGAATTAAATTTATTGTAAAAATCACAGTAATCATTGTCTATCAACCTAAGGCATGAATTATCAAAGAAAAGGAGGGGACAGATGATATCCAGATATAGTGTAAAAAAGCCTTTTACTGTACTTGTAGGAGTACTGCTGGTAATAGTACTCGGTGTTGTATCACTTGGCAGGATGACGACAGATCTGCTGCCGGATATGAGCTTTCAGTATGCACTTATCGTGACAACAGATATGGGAGCAAGTCCACAGGAGGTGGAGAGCGATGTCACCGCGCCGCTTGAAGCAGCTATGGCAACTACGTCCAATATCAAAAACGTAAGCTCAATGTCATATAACAGCTATTCTCTGGTGACATGCGAGTATGAGCAGAATGCCAACATGGATTCCGTAGTGATAGAGATGCAGCAGAAAATAGATCAGGTCAAGGCTGGCTGGAAGGATGGAGTGGGTACTCCTACCATTATGAAGATAAATCCGGACATGCTTCCAATCATGATGACTGCTGTGGATATGGATGGGAAAAGCAAGGCAGAAATTACAGACTTTGTGGAAAACACACTTAAGCCTGCAATTGAGAGTACAGAGGGAGTCGCATCAGTGACTGCGACAGGTGAGCTCACCGAGCAGATACAGGTCACGATGAATCAGGCCAAGATAGATGAGCTCAATGAGAAAATAAATAATGCCGTTTCAAAGAAATTTGACGATGCAAAAAGTCAGATGGATGATGCAAGCGCAAAGATAGAGAGCGGACAAAACGCAATCACATCAGCATCGGATCAGATGAGCGCGGGAGTGGATACGCTAAAGGAGCAAAAGGCAAAGCTTGCAGAGCAGAAGACTCAGCTAGAGAGTACTCTTGCAAGCTTAAATGAGCAGAAGAGCCAGCTTGAAACAATTCAGTCAGCTCTTTCAGACTTTATGAATAGTGATACATATACAAAGACAATTCCGTCACTCAAAGAGGGCGCAAATGCACCGGGTGAAGCAGGACAGACGCTCAAAGCGCAGCTTGAGCAGGTTGATAAGCAGATTGCAACACAGTTTTCAGGTCTCTCGGCGCTTGGAATCACCGTAAACACAGCAGATGATCTGCCTGCGGCAGCGTCAGCGATAGCACAGACTCTCATTCAGGTGAACACAGGTATAGAGCAGTGCCAAAGCGGGCTTGACCAGATAGCACAAGGAGAGACAGCACTTTTAGATGCCTATGATAATCTAAACAGTCAGGCAGCCATCAGCTCTATAAGCATAGGACAGCAGTCAGCACAGCTTGCAACAGCAGCGGCATCTCTTGACAGTTCAAAGAAGGAGCTTGAAAAGAGTAAGGATGATGCACTTGACAAGTCAAACTTAAATGCAGTTTTAACAATTGACTCACTCTCGCAGCTACTCGTCGCTCAGAATTTTGATATGCCTGCAGGCTATGTAAATGATTCAAATGGCACGCAGTACATAGTACAGGTGGGAGATGAGGTGAAATCAATTGATGATTTAACAAATCTTGTGCTCATGGATATGAAGCTTGATGGGATAGCTTCTATTCATGTCGGTGATGTGGCAGATATTGAGATGACTGACAACTCGGATGAGACATATGCGATAGTCAACGGTAATCCCGGAATAATGCTCTCCATGGAGAAGCAGACCGGCTACTCTACAGGAGACGTCACAGACCGTCTTTTAGACAAGCTTGATTCGCTGGAAAAGGAAAATGACGGATTACATGCCACAGTGCTTATGAACCAGGGCGTATACATCGACATGGTTGTAAAAAGTGTGATGCAGAATATGATAGTGGGAGCAATACTTGCCATTTTCGTACTGCTTTTGTTCTTAAAGGATATAAAGCCAACACTTGTTATCGCAGCATCTATACCGCTATCGGTTATTGTGGCAGTGGTGCTTATGTATTTTACGGATATCACCTTAAATATCATTTCAATGTCGGGACTTGTGCTTGGAATAGGAATGCTGGTGGATAATTCAATTGTAGTAATCGAGAATATCTACAGATTAAGGGGAGAGGGATATTCGGTAAAGAAGGCGGCTGTTGAGGGTGCAAATCAGGTGGCAGGAGCCATTTTTGCCTCTACACTCACCACGGTAAGTGTGTACGCGCCAATCATTTTTACTGATGGAATCACGAGACAGCTCTTTGTAGATTTGGCTCTTACTGTAGCATTTACACTTATGGCATCTCTTGTAGTGGCACTCACATTTGTACCGGCAATTGCTTCAGGCATGCTCAAAAAGACGAAGGATATAAAGTATCCATGGTTTGACCGTTTTAAGGATTGGTATGGAAATGTACTCGGAACATGTCTTAGATTTAAGCCGGTGGTATTTATTGCGGCAGTAGTGCTTTTAGTCGGCAGTGGCGCACTTTGCATGTCAAGGGGAATGACATTTATGGATATGGACATGGAGTCAAATCAGATTTCACTTACCATAGAGGCCAAGGATGACGAAAAGCTTGACTTCAAGCAGCTTACAGAGCTGTCTGATAAGGTCATGGATAAAATATCTGATATAAAGGGCATAGACACAATAGGAGCTACAGCAGGCGGCAGCTCGACCATGAACCTGATGAGCTCAGGAAGCGACAGCGTGAGCATGTATATATTGCTTGATGAGAAGTCGGATGTTTCATCGGATAAGGTAATAGATGAAATTGAAAAACGCACAAAGAATCTGGACTGCAAGGTAACAGCATCTTCACAAGCTATGGACTCATCAGAGTTTTTCGGAAGCGGTCTCTCTGTCAGGATTAAAGGTAATGATATAGACAAGCTGCAGAAGTTTGCAGGTGATGTGGCAGATATCCTTAAGGACACAAATGGAGTGACAGATATAGATGACGGTCTTGGAGATACAATCAATGAGCTTAAGATAACTGTGGATAAGGAAAAAGCAGCAAAGTATGGCTATACGGTGGCTCAGGTATACCAGCTCGTATCCGGTGAGATATCATCCCAAAAGAGCGCAACAACCATTACGACCGACATAAAGGACTATGAGGTATACTTACAATCCGCAGAGCAGTCTGATGTGACTGTGGACGACATCAAAAACCTTACATATACCTATAAGGATAATGATGGCAGTGAAAAGGAGATTCCGCTCAGTGATATCTGCACTATTTCGCAGGAACAGACACTGAGTACCATTCATCGAGATGCTCAGACAAGATATATTACAGTATCAGGTGCGGTTGATGAAAACCATAATGTAACATTACTAAGCAATAAAATTAAATCAAAAATTAATAAACTTAGCATTCCTGATGGCTATTCAATAGACATGGAGGGCGAGGATGAGACAATAAATGAGTCAATGAGTCAGCTTGGACTTATGCTTGTGCTTGCAGTGATATTTATCTATCTTATCATGGTGGCGCAGTTCCAGTCATTGCTTTCACCGTTTATTATCATGTTCTGTATACCTCTTGCGTTTACAGGAGGCTTTATAGCTCTTTTCATCACGGGAAATGAGCTCGGAATCATATCAATGCTTGGCTTTATCATGCTGGCAGGTCTCATTGTAAATAATGGAATCGTGCTCATTGATTACATCAATCAGGCCAGGAGAGAGGGCATGAGCAAGCATGAGGCAATCATAGACGCAGGTCGTACAAGGCTTCGTCCAATACTGATGACAGCGATGACCACCATACTCGCAATGTTTACATCGGCGATAGGTATCGGAGATGGCTCAGATATGATAAAGCCGATGGCAATCGCAATAATAGGAGGTCTCGTATACGGAACCATCCTTACGCTTATAGTAATTCCATGTATCTATGATGCGTTCAACAGAGAGAAGAACATGGTAGAGGAAGAGCTGTAGCAGGATAGAAGGAAAAAGCTGGAAATATAGAGAGTTGGAGGATTTTTACATGGCAAAGTATATTATGGCATTAGATGCGGGCACGACCAGCAACAGGTGTATACTTTTCAATGAGAAGGGCGAGATGTGCAGTGTGGCACAGAAGGAATTTACGCAGTTTTTTCCAAAGCCGGGCTGGGTGGAGCATGATGCAGAGGAAATCTGGGCCACACAGCTTGAGGTGGCAAAGGAGGCTATGGCCAATATTAAGGCTACGGCAGCCGACATATGTGCGATAGGCATTACTAACCAGAGAGAGACCACAATTGTATGGGATAAAAATACAGGAGAGCCAATTTATCACGCGATAGTATGGCAGTGCAGACGCACGGCAGAGTATGCGGATTCGCTGAAGGAAAAGGGGCTTACCGATACCTTCAGAAAAAAGACAGGGCTTGTGATAGATGCTTATTTTTCGGCAACTAAGCTCAAGTGGCTCCTTGACAATGTGCCGGGAGCGAGGGAGAGAGCCGAAAGTGGCGAGCTTTTGTTTGGAACAGTCGAGACATGGCTTATATGGAAGCTCACTCAGGGACAGGTGCATGTCACGGATTATTCCAATGCTTCAAGAACCATGATGTTTAATATCAATACCTTAAAGTGGGATGATGAGATACTTAAAGAGCTTGATATACCAAAGAGCATGCTTCCAAAGCCGATGCCGTCAAGCTGTGTATATGGTGAGGTGAATCCTGTGTTTTTCGGGGGTCCGATTCCTATCGCGGGAGCGGCAGGAGACCAGCAGGCAGCGCTTTTTGGACAGACCTGCTTTAGGGCAGGAGAAGCCAAAAATACATACGGTACAGGCTGTTTTCTGCTGATGAACACAGGTGAGATGCCGGTATCCTCAAAGAACGGACTTGTTACCACTATAGCCTGGGGCATAGACGGCAAGGTGGTATATGCGCTGGAGGGATCAATATTTGTGGCAGGAGCTTCTATCCAGTGGCTCCGCGATGAGATGAAATTTATCGATTCCTCAACAGATTCAGAGTATATGGCGAGAAAGGTAAAGGATACAAACGGCTGCTACGTGGTGCCGGCATTTACAGGGCTTGGAGCACCGTACTGGGATCAGTATGCCAGAGGAACCATTGTGGGGCTTACGAGATGTGTAAACAAGTACCATGTCATAAGGGCAACTCTGGAATCAATGGCATTTCAGGTAAATGATGTGCTTGAGGCAATGAAGGCTGATTCGGGCATCAATCTCACATCACTTAAGGTGGACGGCGGTGCCAGTGCCAATAATCTGCTCATGCAGATGCAGGCTGATATCAGCAATGCACCGGTCAACAGGCCTGTGTGCGTGGAAACAACAGCCATGGGCGCAGCGTACCTCGCAGGGCTTGCGGTGGGCTACTGGGAAAGCATGGATGATATAAAGAGAAACTGGTCTATTGACCGTGTGTTTGAGCCGGAGATAGCAGCTGATTTGAGAGAAAAGAAGCTTAAAATGTGGAAAAAGGCTGTCGCCTGCGCATTTAACTGGGCGAAGGATGAATAATAGCTGATGCTTGCATTGTTTTAAATGAGCTTAGTGATACAGCAATTAAACAATATATGGAAATTGGTAGGAGAAAATAACATGTATGATGTAGTAATTATAGGAGCGGGAGTATCGGGAAGCGCCTGTGCCAGAGAGCTTTCGAAATATAACCTGTCCATCTGTGTGGTGGAAAAGGAGGAGGACGTGTGCTGTGGCACTTCAAAGGCAAACAGTGCTATTGTTCATTCCGGAATTGATTGTAAGACCGGTACACTTATGGCACAGATGAATCTCCGTGGAAATGAGATGATGGATGAGCTTTCGAAGAAGCTTGATTTTGAGTTTAGAAGAAACGGCTCACTGATAGTGTGCTTTAGCGATGACGATATGCCAAGGCTTAAGGAGCTTTATAATCAGGGGATTGCAAACGGGGTGCCGGGACTTGAAATTCTTGATGCAGGCGAAGCGCATGAGATGGAGCCGAATCTGTCTGATGAAGTTGTGGCAGCTATTTACTGCCCGACAGGAGGTATTGTATGTCCGTTTGGCATGAATATCGCATTTGCTGAGAATGCGGCAGCAAACGGTGTGGAGTTTTTATTTAACACCGAGGTGAAGGCGATACAAAAGGAGCAGACAGGCTATATTCTCATTACTCAAAATGGCGAAATTCATGCACGCTGCGTTGTGAATGCAGCCGGTGTATATGCTGACGTGTTCCACAACATGGTAAGTGAAAACAAAATACATATTACACCAAGGCGCGGAGAGTACGAGCTTTTAGACAGGGCTGCGGGAGGTATCGTTGACAAGACCATTTTCCAGCTCCCGGGCAAATACGGCAAAGGTGTGCTCGTAACTCCGACAGTACACGGAAATATCCTAATCGGACCTACAGCAGATGACCATGAGGACAAGGATGGTACAAATACAACGAGAGCAGGCTTAGATCATGTTGTGACATCCGGCACACGTTCGGTGCCGTCACTTCCTATGCGTCAGGTCATAACATCGTTTGCAGGAAACCGTGCACATGAGGACGGACATGAGTTTATCATCGAGGAGCTTTCTGACGCACCGTATTTTATTGACTGCGCAGGTATAGAGTCACCGGGCTTATCAAGTGCGCCGGCTATCGGTGAGAGAGTGGCAGCAATAGTTGAGGGGCTTTTTAATCCTTCTAAAAATGCGGACTTCATCGAGACAAGAAAAGGTATCTTAAATCCAAAGAAGCTTTCAGAGGATGAGTATAAAAAGCTGATAAAAGAAAAGCCTGAGTATGGCAATATAATCTGCCGCTGTGAGATGATTACGGAGGGCGAGATAATGGATGCGGTAAACAGACCGCTGGGCGCAAAGTCACTTGATGGTGTGAAGAGACGCACCAGAGCCGGAATGGGCAGATGTCAGGCAGGCTTCTGTTCTCCGAGAACTATGGAGATTATCGCCAGAGAGAGAGGCATTTCACAGCTTGACATCACTAAGAGCGGTGGAAAGTCAGGGATTGTTGTTGGAATGAGCAAGAACCGCGGATAGCCTGTCATACTTCAAAGAGACAGGTAACGATAGATTGATATTGGATTAATATCAGATTAACATAGGGGGACAATATGGAATTTTACGATATTGTGATAGTAGGAGGAGGCCCGGCAGGTCTTGCGGCAGCAGCTTCCGCTAAGAAAAATGGAATAGATAAAATACTTATACTGGAAAGAGACTGTGAGCTTGGGGGTATCTTAAATCAGTGTATACACAACGGCTTTGGCCTGCACACCTTTAAGGAGGAACTCACAGGTCCTGAATATGCCGGCAGATTTATCAAAGAGGTCAAAGAGCTTGGCATAGAGTACAGGCTCAATACGATGGTCATGGATATCTCAACCGGTGACGAGTTCGAAAACAGGGCAGATGACAGGCATGATGTAAAGATAAAAGATGAGGCAAACGATAAAATAGTTACAGCTATGAACCGCACCGACGGACTTTTTCATATCGCTGCAAAGACCGTAATACTTGCGATGGGCTGCAGGGAGAGAGCAAGGGGTGCTCTTAACATACCCGGCTACAGACCGGCAGGAATTTTCTCGGCGGGCACAGCTCAGAGACTGGTGAATATAGAGGGCTACATGCCGGGACGAAAGGTAGTAATACTCGGTTCAGGAGACATTGGTCTTATCATGGCCAGGAGAATGACCTTAGAGGGTGCCACTGTGCAGGTGGTTGCAGAACTCATGCCGTATTCAGGAGGTTTGAAGCGTAATATCGTGCAGTGCCTTGATGATTTTAAAATCCCGCTTAAGCTCAGCCACACAGTGGTTGATATAAAGGGCAGGGAGCGTGTGGAGGGCATCACTCTCGCACAGGTGGACGAGCATAACAAGCCTATTGAGGGAACAGAGGAGTTTTACGAGTGCGACACGCTTTTACTCTCATGCGGACTCATTCCGGAAAATGAGATTTCAAAAACAGCCGGTGTAGAGCTCAATCCGGTAACAAGCGGACCGGTCGTAAATGAAAGCCTTGAGACTAATGTGCCCGGTGTATTTGCCTGCGGAAATGTGCTTCATGTGCATGACCTCGTGGATTACGTGTCAGAGGAAGCGACAGCAGCAGGCCGCCATGCCGCAGAATATGTGAAAAATGGCGGTGATAAGAGTTGCGATGGCAAAGAAATATCAATAACCGCTACAGGCGGAGTCAGATATACTGTCCCAAGCACTATAAATACTGCACAAATGGATGATACTGTGACGGTAAGATTTCGAGTGGGAGCTGTGTATAAGAATTGTTATATTGCAGTATATCTGGATGATAAACAGCTGCAGCACCGCAAGCGTCCTGTTATGGCGCCGGGTGAGATGGAGCAGGTAGTGCTTAAGAAGAAGCAGCTCATCGAAACAGACAATCCCCGCACAATTACGATAAAGATTGAGGAGGCATAGTATCATGGAAGAAAGAAATTTGACATGTATAGGCTGCCCTCTGGGCTGTGCCCTTAAGGTGACAATAGATGGAGAAAATGTCACGGTAACCGGAAATACCTGCAAGCGCGGAGCAGACTACGGAGCAAAGGAAGTGACGCATCCGACACGAATTGTGACAAGTACAGTCTGTGTGAAAAATGGCACAATACCGATGGTATCCGTAAAGACGGCACAGGATATTCCAAAGGAAAAGATAATGGATGTGATGGAGTGTATCAACCAAATCACGGTAGAGGCACCGGTGCATATAGGTGATGTACTGCTAAGCGATGTTGCAGCAACCGGTGTGGATATAGTCGCAACGAAGAATGTTGTGCAAAAATCATATTGACAAATCACCCAATGCACTTTAATATTGTAGAAAGAAACAGGCAAATATTTAAAGGCATAAGAAAGAGGAGTACATGACGAAAGCTTTCAGAGAGAGCATCCGGTCCGTAAGATGGTGATACATTTTGGACAGGCTGAAAGATGCTTAAGACAGAAATCATGGAAGGTAGCTTTTGAGCCGAAGAACCCAGAAAGTTAAATCTATATATAACAAGATTTGACATAAGTTCTTCCGATTCGTCCACGTTACAGGACAAGAGGCATTCGAGCGTAGCGTATATGTTATATATTTTAGTGCATATGTCGCTCTGATGTAAACGAAGGTGGTACAGCGCTTATTCGCCCTTCCGGTCGTAGACCGGAGGGGCTTTTTTTGTAGACTGAGATGTGCACATATAGCGCAAATTTATTTATTTCCGTCATGGCATGTACTAAAACTGTAAGACCGGAAGATTGCGCATGCAATCCAATCGGTCGCCCGTCGCTAAATGAAAAGAAAAACAGCAAAAGCTCACAGCCTGAATTATCAGGTCGCGCATTATGTATGGAATTATGTAATCATAAACATAATTCCATACATAATGCGCGACCTGATACAAAACACCCCCAAAGCTTTTGCGTCATTCATATAAAAGGAGGAAAACATGAGCAAAGAACTAAACAAAACCTACGATCCAAAGGACATCGAGGATCGTCTTTACAAAAAGTGGGAAGACAATGGCTACTTTCATGCAGAGGTAGACCGCAGCAAAAAACCATTCACAATCGTGATGCCACCACCAAACATCACAGGACAGCTGCACATGGGACATGCCCTTGACAACACCATGCAGGATATCCTTATCAGATACAAGAGAATGCAGGGCTACAATGCACTCTGGCAGCCGGGAACAGACCACGCATCCATCGCAACAGAGGTAAAGGTCATCCAGGCACTTAAAGAGCAGGGAATCAACAAGGCAGACCTTACAAGAGAAGAGTTCCTCGAGAAATGCTGGGACTGGAGAAAAGAGTACGGCGGACGTATTGTAAAGCAGCTTCGTAAGCTCGGATCATCAGCAGACTGGCAGCGTGAGAGATTTACAATGGATGAGGGATGCTCACACGCAGTACAGGAGGTATTTACAAAGCTTTATAAGAAGGGCTGGATTTATAAGGGCTCAAGAATCGTAAACTGGTGTCCGGTATGTAAGACATCTATTTCAGATGCAGAGGTAGAGCATGAGGAGCAGGACGGCTTCTTCTGGCACATCAACTATCCTGTAGTTGGCGAGGAAGGCAGATTCGTAGAGATAGCAACAACACGTCCTGAGACACTTTTCGGAGATACAGCCGTAGCTGTAAACCCTGATGATGAGCGTTATCAGGATATCATCGGAAAGACATTGAAGCTTCCATGCACAGACAGGGAGATTCCGGTAATCGCAGATTCATACGTAGATAAAGAGTTTGGAACAGGCTGTGTAAAGATTACACCTGCACACGACCCTAACGATTTTGAGGTAGGAAAACGCCACAGCTTAGAGGAAATCGTTGTAATCAATGATGATGCCACAATGAACGAAAAGGCCGGAAAATATGCCGGAATGGATAGATACGAGTGCAGAAAGGCACTGGTTGAGGATCTTAAGGAGCAGGGCCTTTTAGTAAAGGTTGTACCACACTCACACAATGTAGGTGTGCATGACCGCTGTCACACAACAGTTGAGCCAATGATCAAGCAGCAGTGGTTCGTCAAGATGGACGAGATGATTAAGCCTGCAGTTGAGGGAGTAAAGAACGGAGAAATCAAGCTCCTTCCTTCAAGAATGGACAAGACATACTTCAACTGGACAGACAATATCCGCGACTGGTGTATCAGCCGTCAGCTCTGGTGGGGACACAGAATACCTACATGGTACTGTGATGACTGTGGAGAGATGGTAGTTTCAATAGAAAAGCCGGGCAAATGTCCTAAGTGTGGCAAGGAGCACTGGACGCAGGATCCTGATACACTTGATACATGGTTCTCATCAGCGCTCTGGCCATTCTCAACACTCGGCTGGCCTGAAAAGACAGAGGATCTTGACTATTTCTATCCAAACGATGTGCTCGTAACAGGCTACGATATCATTTTCTTCTGGGTAATCAGAATGATTTTCTCAGGCTATGAGCAGATGGGCAAGGCACCATTCCACACAGTGCTTTTCCATGGACTCGTAAGAGATTCTCAGGGCCGCAAGATGAGTAAATCACTCGGAAACGGAATTGATCCGCTTGAGGTTATCGACAAGTATGGTGCAGATGCACTTCGTCTGACACTTATCACAGGAAATGCACCGGGAAATGACATGCGTTTCTACTGGGAGAGAGTTGAGGCTTCAAGAAACTTCGCCAACAAGGTATGGAATGCATCAAGATTTATCATGATGAACCTTGAAGGTGTAGAGCTTAGAGAGCCAAAGCTTGATGAGCTTCATGCAGCAGACAAGTGGATTCTTTCAAGGGTAAATACACTTGCAAAGGATGCCACAGAAAACATGGACAAGTTCGAGCTTGGAATCGCAGTACAAAAGGTATACGACTTCATCTGGGATGAGTTCTGTGACTGGTATATCGAGATTGCAAAGGTTCGTACCTACAAGAAGGATGAAAAACCAGAGTCAGCAAATGCAGCACTCTGGACGCTTAAGACAGTACTTGTAAATGCACTGAAGCTCCTTCATCCATATATGCCGTTTATCACAGAGGAAATCTTCTGCACACTTCAGTCAGACGAGGAGACTATCATGCTCTCTAAATGGCCTGAGTACAAGGAAGAGTGGAATTTCCCGGCAGAAGAAGCCGCAATCGAGCACTGCAAGGATCTCGTAAAGGGTATCAGAAATGTCCGTACACAGATGGATGTTCCACCTTCAAGAAAGGCAAAGCTTTTCATCACAAGTGATGATGAGTCAGTCAGAAAGATATTCGAGGACAACAAGGAGGTATATGTAAATCTTGCATTTACCAGCGAGATTACAGTACAGCAGGGCAAGGCCGGTATTGGAGATGACGCTGTATCAGTAGTGATACCTGATGCGGTTGCATACCTGCCGCTTGAGGACCTTGTTGATTTTGAGAAGGAAAAGGAAAGACTCAATAAAGAAAAGGATAAGCTTACAAAGGAGCTTGCGCGCTCAAGGGGCATGCTCTCAAATGAGAAATTCTTAAACAATGCAAAGCCTGAAAAGGTTCAGGAGGAAAAGGACAAGCTTGCAAAGTATGAGCAGATGATGGCTCAGGTAGAGGAACGTCTGGCTCAGTTTAAATAATTAAATACAGATTATATTTTGTGAACACTGTTTTCCTGGGGCAAGGATGCAAAGGAGGCCGTACACAATGCGGTGGTTCTTGAAGAGGTTGCCAAGATGGCATATCGAACCGGGCTGATTCATCCGCAGGTAGCACCTGCCCCGCAGGAATTACAGGATAAGCATTATTTCCGTAAGCATGGTGCAAATGCATATTACGGACAGAATTAACAGGATATCGAGAGGGTATAAAAC
Organism: uncultured Lachnospiraceae bacterium; assembly: GCA_900317585.1. Lineage (GTDB taxonomy): Bacteria > Bacillota > Clostridia > Lachnospirales > Lachnospiraceae > Roseburia. Next base: position 45,447 of record ONHG01000006.1, read on the forward strand.
AGATGAAGATGAAAACAGCACCTATGGGGTGGAACAGCTGGGATTGTTATGGAGCGGCTGTTACAGAAGATATCGTACGACGGAACGCTGAATTTATGGCTGAGCATCTGAAGGAGTACGGTTGGGAATATATTGTGGTGGATATCCAATGGTATGAGCCTTATGCTGCAACCAATGAGTATCATCCTTTTGCGGATGTAGTAATGGATGAGTATGGAAGACTGCTTCCCGCAGTAAATCGTTTTCCTTCCGCAGCAAACGGTGCGGGCTTTGGACCATTGGCAGAATATGTCCATTCTCTTGGATTGAAGTTCGGCATTCATATTATGAGAGGGATTCCACGACAGGCTGTACATCAGAACACGAAAATCATGAACAGTGACAGACATGCCCGGGAAATTGCCAAAACAAACAGTATCTGTGCCTGGAATACGGATATGTATGGCGTAGATCCTGAGAAAGACGGGGCACGGGAATACTATAACAGTATTTTTGAATTATATGCTTCCTGGGGTGTGGATTTTATTAAATGTGATGATATTGCACGGGAACTGCCACATGAGGAATCCGAACTGATTATGCTGAGCAAGGCATTGCATGGTTGCGGAAGACCCATGGTTTTAAGTCTGTCGCCGGGACCTGCTCTTTTAGAAAAGGCAGAGCTTTATAAGCAGATTTCCAATATGTGGAGAATCACCGATGATTTCTGGGATAAGTGGGAACTGTTATATGATATGTTTTCAAGAGCAGAAAAATGGTGCACCCATGCAGGTGCAGGGCACTGGCCGGATGCCGATATGCTTCCGGTCGGACCGATACGGCAGGTATATGATGTGAATAACTGGACGAATTTCACACAGGATGAGCAGATCACCATGATGACACTCTGGAGTATTATGCGTTCTCCTTTGATGCTGGGAGGAGAGCTGACAGGGTTTGACGAATTCACTATGAATCTGGTAACCAATTCTGAAATACTTGCCATGCATGCAAATGCACGGCATTCGCATCAGGTGTGGAGACGTGAAATCGATGGTATAGAGCATGCATTGTGGATTGCAGCAGATACAAAGGGTGGATATTATGTCGCGGTATTTAATCTGGGTGATAAAGACAGTGATATATCCATACCGCTTGCCGATATGGAGATTTATGATGGAGTAAATGGAACGGAGCTTTGGAGCGGAGAGCACGTGGAAGAGCCAAAGAACCTTAGTGTGTCATTAAAGAGTCATGGTGCTAGGGCATATCATTTTACGTACAACTAAAAAGAAATGCCCGGCTGCCGGTAAATCTGTGCAAACCGGAAATTTCTGATGAATAACATGGTGCAGAGAAGAGTTGAAAAGGCAGACGGATAAGAAACAAAGATAAAATAGTAAAAATAGAATAGAACAAAGAAAGAATATGGAGATAAAACAGAAAGGAATAAACAATGAATGTAAATCCTATAACAAGATTGGATTATCCAGATCCGGACGTGATCCGCGTAGAAGACACCTATTATATGGTATCCACAACCATGCACTTTATGCCGGGCTGTGAGATTCTGCAGTCTTTTGATCTGGTGCACTGGGAGCATGTGACTTATGTCTATGAGACGTTGGATCATACGGATGCGCAGCAACTGAAAAGCGGTCAGAATATTTACGGACAGGGCATGTGGGCAGCTTCCCTGCGCTATCATGAAGGCCGATTTTTTATCTGCTTTGTGGCAAATGATACCCGTAAGACTTATTTGTATACTTCGGAAAAAATAGATGGTCCATGGAAAAAGCAGCTGATAGAAGGCTTTTATCATGACGGCTCTTTATTATTTGATGAGGATGGCAGAAACTATATTGTATATGGAAATGATGAAATCTGGATTACAGAATTGAATGAAGATTTGACTGCACCAAAGAAGGACGGATTACATCGTCTTTTAGTCAGTGATCATAAGAACCCGGAGCTAGGCTATGAGGGGGCTCATATTCAAAAAATAAACGGCTATTATTATATTTTTCTGATTCATTCCCTGAGAGACCGCTGGATGCGGACGGAAGCATGCTTTTACAGTGATTCTCTGGAAGGAGAATTCACGGGTGGAGATGTACTTTGTGATGATCGTGGATATTGTGGACAGGGCGTGGCACAGGGAGGAATAGTGGATACGCCGGATGGAAAGTGGTATGCAATGCTGTTTCAGGATTCCGGAGCAGTTGGACGGATTCCTATTCTGCTTCCGGTTACCTGGAAGGATCATTTTCCGGTTTTTGGACAGAACGGACATGTGCCGGAAGAAATAGAGGTTCACAGTACCAGACCAGGATATATTTATCAGCCATTAGTGGGAAGTGATGATTTCTGTAATGGGCTGCTTCCGCGCTGGCAGTTTAATCATGATCCAGATCCACGGTACTATCATCTGGATGCATTGCAGGGAACCTATACAATTACAACACGGGAAGTTTGTACAGAGCTTATACAGGCAGTAAATACGCTTACGCAAAGGATGAGTTATCCGTCATGCGCAGCTGAGGTTACTGTTGATGCTTCTGCATTGAAAGAGGGCGATGTCGCAGGTTTGTGTGCGTTGCAGAGCTGTTATGCTGCAGTTGGAATTACAAAACATCATGGAAAATATGAAGTCCTTATGCTGGATAAAAAAGAAGATGGTATATTGGATATGACGGAAGGAACTGTTGTTGAATCACACCAGATGGATTTTCGTCTGGAAGCAGATTTCTGTAACATGAAGGATGAAGCACGCTGCTATTACCGGGTAAATAAGGGAGACTGGCTACCTATCGGAACCGTGCATAAGCTGTACTTCAAACTGGATCATTTTACTGGTTGCCGGTTTGGTCTGTTCTGCTATGCGGCAGAGGAAACAGGAGGAAGTGCCTGCTTCCGGGATTTTAAGTATTATGATGTTGATGAAATCTCATAAAGATAGAACTACATAAAATAAGTGTCGGAATTTACTCAAATTTTTCCTGCTTTGGACATTGGTTTTTACAACGGTATTGTATAGTGAAGCAGAGGAAAAACAAAATATGTTTCAGAATGCGCATGGATGTAATGTAAGCAATAAGAGTCTGGTTAAATTTCTGATGAAATACATAAGATAAATAATCCGTTTTGCCTGTTCAGTACTATATGCTTGATAAATACAGTCAATTCCGTAAAAGATTCAGATTGCAGAAAAATCCGGGCATAGTATCAATAGAATGATATTGCCCGGATTTTTTATATTTAGTGGCTTTTCTTAAAATCCGAATAGTGATATAATGCATTTAATAGAAACAAACATAGTCTGATGTTCAGTGAGGGAAAGATATGGATGATACCGGTATAAAGAGAGAACCAGTTATCAGAATAAGCTATGACAGGATGGAAGCATATATACTGCTGCCTATACTTGGGGATAATGAAGCGTATACAGTCGATGAGCTGATTGATGCAGCAGCAAAAAATGGTGTAGTATTTGGCATTGACTGTGATTTGATTTCAGATATGGTGGAGTCACGCAACTTTGGTCATGAAATATGCTTTGCCAGAGGTCAGAAGCCACAGGATGGAGAGGATGGACGATATGAATTTCTGTTCGACTATAATCTGAATAAGAAGCCAAAGATACGAGATGACGGCTCTGTTGATTATTGGAGTGTACATTCGGTTGAGGTTGTCAAAAAGGGACAGGAAATTGCCAGATACATAGAGCCTGTAGAGGGAAAGGATGGAAAGGATGTCTTTGGAAAAGTTATACAGGCAAAAAGAGGCAAGCCGCTTCCACCATTGGCAGGCAGAGGCTTTGAAAAGTCTGCAGATGGTCTGTTATACGTGGCGACAATTGACGGAAAGATTGAGAAAAATAAAAACCGCATACTCATAAATCCGGTGCTTGAGATAAATGGAGATGTGGATGTCGGAACAGGTAATATTGATTTTATAGGAGACGTTATTGTTCATGGCAACGTCAGAACCGGTGCAAGAATAATGTCATCCCAGTCAATTACGGTTGACGGTATATGTGAAGGCTGTGTGCTTGAAGCAGGTAAGGATATTATTTTGCGAAGCGGAATGATAGGAAGAAACAAGGCCAGACTCATAGTGAAGGGCAATCTTTTTGCAAAGTTTATAGAGTATACAGAGGTCAATGTTGAGGGTTATGTTGAGGCTGATTCGGCTGTAAACAGTATTATTGTAAGCAATGACATGGTACTCTTTAAGGGAGGCCATGCCAGTATAGTGGGAGGCAAGGTATACGGCTGTGCCGGAATAGAGGTTGCGAACCTCGGAAATGATGCATTTATCAAGACTGAGGTACATGTGGGGGTTCACAAAAAAATCAAGATAAAGATAGCGGAGCTTGAAAGGCTGATAATGCAAAAACAGCAGTTGTTGGACAACATCACCGCCGGGTTAAAGCAGATAGAAATGCTCGAAGAAAAGACAGCCGACAGAGAAAATCTGGATGAGAAAAAGATGGCGCTTACCCGCGCAAAAATAGAAAAGACGGCTGACATTACCGCAAATAAGGAGGAGCTTGGGCGCTTGCAGAGCATTGTTGAGCGTTCGACAAATGCTACCGTAAAGGTTACTGAGCTGACATATCCAAATGTTGAGGTATATATCAATAATTCAAAACTTGTCACAAAGGATGAGGTCGGACCGGCAGAATTTATGGAGAAGGATGCAGGCATTGTTATGATGTCTTTGTAGAAAAATGCGATATTTTTATTAAATCTTAATGGAATTTCACTTGCATAAAGGGGTTACTATATTATAATATATAGTGACCCTTTTTGATGAGGAAAATGATTTTATTATTTATTATACTAATTAATTATGGAGGCAATTATGCTTAACTTTGAAGAAGAACTCAAAAATTATGAACCAAGCCTTGAGATAGATGAGGCAGAGTCAGCTATTTACAGTCATGATCTGACAGATGCTACAGATATTATCGCAGAGATATTACGTGGTCAGCAAAAGTAGTTTTTATTAGGAGAATACAAAATGATTTGTTATAAATGTGGACAAGAAACCGGCTGGGAGGATAGCTGCCCTGCCTGCGGAGCCGATATGAAAATCTTCAAGAAGGTTGTGAGGATATCTAATTCATACTACAATGACGGTTTGCAGAAGGCGCAGGTAAGAAATCTCTCCGGTGCAATAATCAGTCTCAGACAGAGTCTTAAGTTTTACAAATACAATATACAGGCAAGAAATCTGCTCGGACTTGTGTATTATGAGATGGGCGAGGTTGTTGATGCCTTAAGCGAGTGGGTTATCAGTGCAAATTACCAGTCAGAGGACAATCTGGCCAAAAAATATATCGAGCAGATACACCGCAACAGAAATCAGCTTGACACTATAAATCAAACAATAAAAAAATATAATCAGGCTTTAATTTATTGCAAGCAAGACAGCAAGGATCTTGCGGTGATACAGCTTAAAAAAGTACTTTCACTTAATCCAAAGCTTGTAAAGGCTCATCAGCTTATCGCATTGCTTTATATCGAGGAGGGGTATTATGAGAAGGCAAAAAAGGCTCTCAGGGATGCAGGCAAGATTGATACAGACAATACCACCACTCTTCGCTATCTGAAAGAGGTAAATCGATGCCTCAAGGAAAAGGGTAAGGAAAAGAAAAAGAAAAATGACGATTTAATTTCTTATCAAAGCGGAAATGAAACCATCATAATGCCTAAGAGATTCAGAGAAACTTCTATGTGGACAAATATAGTTTATCTGATTATTGGTCTTGTTGTCGGAGTGGCAGTTACCAGCTTTCTCGTTGTTCCGGGTGTGCAGAATAAGGCAAAGCAGGATGCAAAGAAGCAGCTTCTTTCGACAAGCGACCAGCTTTCCACAAACGGACAGACTATAAGCGGTCTTAATGATCAGATTAAATCACTTAAGACACAGCTTGAGGACGAGCAGCAAAAGAACAGTGGTGTGGCTGAACAGATTGCATCATATGAATCGCTTCTGAACGCATATGGGCTTTATGCATCGGGAGATATAGTAAAGACCGGAGAGGCTCTAGAGAATATAAAGAGAGATGACTTGAGCGATTCAGCCAAACAGATATATGATACCCTGAATGGTTCCATATCGGATTCATATAAAGAGGCATTGTATAATCAGGCATATTCAGCATACAGTAAGGGTGATTATCAGGGTGCTATTCCAACCTTCCAGAAGCTTATCGGTATGGATGAGGCATATAGAGATGGCTCGGTTGCATATTACCTGGCGCAGTCATTCAGAAAATCAGGAGATCTGGCATCGGCAAAGCAGTATTATCAATATGTGGTTGATAATTATCCGGGTACTGAGAAAGCAAGAACATCAAAGAATTACATCAATCAAGAACAATAGAATGAAAATTATATCAGGATTTACAAAAGACATCGGCTTTATGCCGGTGTCTTTTTTTTCGAATGGTTACTGTATAAATATGAATGTGTGGAAGCTATGAATTATAGTTGATATTTCATACTTGTGAAATATGCATAAATAACAATAACAGGGAGGAAATTAAATTGAGCTTAAATTATTGCATGAAGGATGACGAGGTAATCTATTTTATGCCGGAAGAGGTGGACCATCATTCTGTAAAGAATATTGCTGCAGAGCTTGATGGACTTATCGACAGTGGCATTGCCAGAAAAATAGTATTTGACATGACAAATACAAGTTTTATGGACAGCTCGGGTATAGGCGTGATAATTGGCAGAGCAAAAAAACTTAAATATTTCAATGACAGCAGTGTGGCAGTGCGCAATACATCAGACAGGGTAAACATGATACTTAAATGTGCAGGGATATATAGAATAGTTACAAAACAATAATAGTAAATAGAAAAGTCAAGAAAGGAAGCATAATGAAAAATAATATTATAAATCATATATCGCTCAGTTTTGATGCCATTTCCGAAAATGAGGCATTTGCGAGAATGACAGTAGCATTTTTTATGGCACAATTAAATCCGACGATAGACCAGGTGGAAGATGTGAAGACGGCAGTGTCAGAGGCTGTGACGAATGCGATTATTCATGGCTATGAGGTGTTTGAAGATGAGGATGCTATACAGCACGAATTATGTACTCATGAGTGTATAGATAAGTCCCAAAATCATGAAATACATGAAACAGAAACAAATATGAAAAACAGTATAAATAACAGTACAAAAAAGCAGGTACATATGAAATGCAAATATCATGGGAGAGAGTTATATGTGGAAATATCGGATGACGGAGTAGGCATAAAGGATGTAGCCAAAGCAATGGAACCGTTATACACATCCAAGCCACAGCTTGAAAGGTCGGGTATGGGCTTCTCATTTATGGAAGCATTCATGGACGAGCTTACGGTCACATCGGAACCGGGACACGGAACAACAGTAAAGATGAAAAAAGTTCTATGAGCAGTGATAAAAACAGCAGACTTGTCACGGAAAATATAAACCTGATTTATTTAGTCATGAAACGATTCAGAAATAGAGGCATAGAACAGGATGATTTATTTCAGATAGGAGCAGTGGGGCTGATAAAGGCAGCGCAGAGATTTGATGAAAGCAGGGGCTTTGCCTTCTCTACATACGCAGTACCATTGATAATAGGGGAAATACAGCGATTTCTTCGTGATGACGGAATGGTACATATCAGCAGAAAAATACAGGATGATGCCAGAAAAATTGCAATTATCAGAGAAAAATACAAAATGAGCGAAAACAGTGAAATATCACTTGAAGAACTGGAAAATATTTCCGGCATGTCGAAACAGGATATAATAATTGCCATGGAAGCCGACAAAAATGCTGCATCGATAGAGAATGAAAATGTTCTTGATTTTCTGGATAACAAAATGAGTACAGAGACAGCGGATAAGTCATCAGAGACAGACAAAGTGATAAATCATATCGCAATGAAGCAGGCGTTTGATTCACTTGATGAGAGCGAGCGCAGACTGATTAAGCTTCGCTATATGCAGGATAAGACACAGAAGCAGGTGGCAGATGTGCTTGGACGCAACCAGGTGGCCATATCACGAATGGAGAAGAATACGTTGGCGAAGCTTCGCAGGGCGATGATGTGAGTGGGAAGCGTCGTAGGTTTTGAGCTTCCCACATAAAGGCTGAGAGGATGCCGGGGTGGCATGTAGTATATTCTTCAGGAAATTATGAAGGCAGCCCCGAGCCCATGTACGGATAGATTGAGGATATGCCGGGGCTTTTTTTGTTATTAGGGAATATGGAACCTCGTGGCAGTTCATAATTTTCTTCAGAACACACTGCATGCCCTGCGGCGAATTTAGTGTGTTGAGTGGGAAGCGTCGTAGGTTTTGAGCTTCCCACATAAAGGCTGAGAGGATGCCGGGGTGGAGGCAGGCGGTACTGTAGGGCGGGCGAATAGCGCAGCTGTTTAGTGTCTGTAGAATTATGCTGTAAAGCACAGAAATGCCGAGGCATGGACGCCGAGGCAAGGAGAAATCGAGCCATGGATGGCGAGTTTCGACGGTTTCGTCGAGCATAGAAAACCCGGGGCATAATTCGTACAGACACTCGACAGCGAAGCGTAGCCCGCACGACAGCACCGCCTGCCTCCACCACCGGCTTATGCCACGTATTATTGAAACTATTGAAATTATTGGAAACTATTGAAAAAAAGAAAAGTACTTGCACCCAAATTCAAAAGAATATTACAATGGTATGAGGCAAAGGAGCTGATAGATAAGCATGATATTGACGTGGCAAAATCGCTCTTTATAGGAAATGATTCGACTACCGATATCAAGGGTGCAAAGGAATGCCGGATGGACGCATTTTATGTGAAATCAAATATATCGCCAAAGGATGATATGGCTCATGACGCAGACTATGTTATAGATAATTTTACCAACTGGTAATGCATTATTGTTTATAAAAATGTGAATACTACATAAAAAACATATATAAATTAAAAACTTTTTATAAACAGTTGCAAATAAAATATAATGGTGTAAAATGAACTAGATTTGAATTAGTTTATTTTTTAACAAAGTAGAGGTGATAAGAATGTCAAACACATTATTAATGTTGTGTATCCCATTTGCGGGCTTATTACTGTGCATAGCAGTTATGCCGCTTGTGAAGCCTGAATGGTGGGAGAAGCATCAAGCTCATGCAGTTATCTTATGGTCACTGCTTTTTGCCATTCCGTTCGCGCTGTTCTATGGAGCACCAAAAGCCGCAGAGACGGTACTGGAGTGTCTGATAGGCGACTATCTGACCTTTATCGTGCTGCTCTTTGGACTGTTCTGCGTAGCCGGAAATATCAAGCTGGAGGGAAGTCTGGTCGGCAATCCAAAGGTAAACGTTATCATGCTTGCCGTTGGAACACTTTTTTCAAGCTGTATAGGAACTACCGGAGCCAGTATGCTCTTTGTCAGACCAATCATCCAGATGAACTCATGGAGAAAGAACAAGCGTCATATCATGGTATTTTTCATTTTCCTTGTGTCAAATATCGGAGGCTGCCTTACACCTATCGGTGACCCTCCACTGCTCATGGGATTTTCAAGAGGAGTATCATTTTTCTGGAGCATGAGACTGTTTCCGGTTCTGGTAATAAATATGATATTACTTTTGGGCATATTTTATCATTTGGACAAGAAGGCATATCAGAAGGATATCACTAAGGGACTTATGCCTGAGGTTAAGGAGAATGAGCCTTTAATTAGAATAAAGGGTGCTCACAACTTTTTATATATAGTAATGATTGTCATAGCCGTTATACTAAGCGGTGTGCTTCCTAAGCTTTCTGCATTCCAGAACGCTGCAGGAGAGGTTATCGGTATTCCGATATTCAGGGAGGTTACACTCACTGTGCCTGCAATCATTGAGATTGCAATTATTCTGCTTGCAGCCTTACTTTCCTTCAAGACAACACCGAAGGAGGTTCGTGTGCAGAACCATTTCACATGGGGAGCAATTCAGGAGGTTGCGGTGCTTTTCATCGGAATCTTCATCACCATGCAGCCGGCTCTTATGGTATTAAAGAGCGTCGGTTCAGGTCTTGGAATCACGGAGCCGTTTGAGATGTTCTGGGCAACAGGAGCACTTTCAAGCTTCCTCGACAATACACCGACATATCTGGTTTTCCTTACTACAGCGGGAGCCATGCACTTTACTACAGGTGTCGCAACCACACTGGGAGTGGTGCCGGTCAAGATGCTTATGGCAATTTCGTGTGGCGCTGTATTTATGGGAGCCAACACATATATTGGAAATGCACCGAACTTTATGGTCAAGTCATTATCAGACGAAAACGGTATCAACATGCCATCGTTCTTCGGTTACATGTGGTGGTCAGTGCGTTATCTGTTCCCTGTTTTCATCATAGATATGATCATATTCTTTTTATAGGAGGGATGAATTATGGAATTTTATGACGAGAAAATTAAAGCTCTTGCCATCGAAATCTATGAGCTTGATGCCGAAGTATACAACAAATTAGGCTCATCCCTCGGCAGGGTATTTGGTGGCGAGAAGGATATATGTATCCGCAACATCATGGAGGATCTGCACTCAAGGCAGAACAGCTCAAGAATCCGAAGCGAGCTTGCCCTGATAAGCAACATGGCAAGAACAATACCTGATCACGATACAAGGCATGATATCATGGTCAGATACAACAACATAGTAGAGGAGATAGCGGAGCTCCCGACAGGCTTTGCTGACGGAGATATCCTCGATCCAAAGATAGCGGATTTAAATACCGTAAACCTGAAGGATCGTTTCAAGACGGGCGATCATCTGATTATCTGTATAGGACGTTCCTGCGGATGTGGTGGAAATGAGATTGGATTTGCACTTGCAGACAAGCTTCGTATGAATTTCTATGATGTGTCTGTCATGAATGAGGTGTTCAGACAGAAGGATGGAGAGGAAGCTGCCCAGGCTACAGCTACCTTCCAGAAAAAAGAGCGAATGGGAATCAAAAAGCGCATAAAAGCTTTTAAGAGATACCACGGACTTTCATCAGAGGATGTGCTTTTCTTTGATACGAGCAAGTTCCTTGTAGAGAAGGCAAAGCAGGAGGACTTCATTGTCATGGGACGTTTCGCGGATGCGATTCTGACAAACAATCATATTCCTCACATCAGTATCTTTATCACAGCACCGGAGAAGAGACGAGTACAGCGTTTCCTTGAGATAAACAAGAATGTGACTCCGAATCAGGCAAAGAAGTGGATAGAGTCTGAGGATAAGAGACATCTGAAGACCTACAAATTCTATACCGGCAGAAAGTGGAGCAAGGCAAGTAACTATGATATCTGTATCAACAGTGCCAGCTACGGTATCAAGGGCTCAATAGAGCTTATCATCCGTATGCTCCAGCTCGATGACCGTGTGAATCAGCTGATGGAGTAGTTTTTTAAAGCGTGTTTTATTGACGTAAAACACGCTTTTTTGATATATTTGACATTTTAAAAATTCCTCTTACAAAATTCGTGAAAAAGTGATAAAATGATAACGTATAACGAAAGAGGTGTGATATGTTCGAAATAGGTGATTACGTATTAAATGCTACAAATGGTATTTGCAAAATAAGCGAAATCGTGGAGTTAGACATGTCAGGAGACAAGCAGCTCAAGTCATATTTTTTGCTTCGTCCTATTGAGGAGGAGAATGACAGAGTGTATATTCCTGTTGACAATGCCGATAAGAGGATACGTAAGGTAATAACAAAGGGTGAGGCACAGGCAGTGCTGGATAGGATTCCTGAGATAGAGGCACTCGTGGTAGACAAAGAGAAGGAGCGCGAAACACGCTACAAGGAGGCAGTCAGAAGTTGTGAGCCGGATAATGTAGTCAGTCTCATAAAGTGTTTACATATCAGAAGCGAGCAGCGTGCCCGGGCTGGCAAGAAGGCTACAGCCGTCGATGAGCGCTATGGCAAGATGGCAGAGCACAATCTCAATGCAGAGCTTTCTTTTGTTTTGAAAAAAGACAAGCAGGAGATTAAAGAATTAATTAATAAAATGCTCTAAAAAATAGTACAAAAGTCATAAAAAGACTTGCTTTATCTTCTATTATGATGTAAGATGATACTGAAGTACTAAGCAGGGAGTATTTTTTATAAGGGCAGAATCAATTCAGGTGTTCTGCCCTGTTCTTTTTGCTGAAAAAAGGATATATTAAGAAAAGTTTAAACAAATAATTAATGAGTTTACGTTGGAAATATGATATTATATATCAGGTAAAGGCGTATAATATTATCGTTTAATGGTAAATGAGAAAACTTATCATGTTTTATCTGATAGAAACAAAAGAATTAAAGTAAGGGAATCAATATGGATAATATGAATAATATGAATATTAATTCTGCAATAGCAGATACTATGGATATAGGAAATACAAACACAGAAAAAAAGACAGGGCTCATAGGCTTTTATAATTATACGGTAGTGCTTACATACATAGGCATGTGGATAGGCTTCCTTGGAGTGATGCTTGCCATAAAGGATAGGTATGTGGGCTCATTAATCTGCCTTATGCTCGCCGGTGTCTGCGATATGTTTGACGGCACCATTGCATCCACAAAGAAGGATCGTACCAGGGACGAGCGCACATTTGGCATACAGATAGATTCATTAAGTGATATCATATGTTTCGGTGTGCTTCCGGCAGTGTGGGTATTTTGCGTGACACCAAAGATATCAGTTGCATTTGTCGCCATATTTGTATTCATGCTTTGCGGGCTTATCCGTCTGGCATACTTTAATGTGGATGAGGCTAACAGACAGGCAGCCACAGCAGAGCGCAGACAGTACTATCTGGGGCTTCCAATCACCTCCAGTGCTCTTGCTATCCCGGCGGTATATCTGATTGGCGAGTTCACTGCTATACATATAGAGACAATCGCAGCACTTGCCCTTTTAGTCATAGGCATATGCTACGTGCTCCCGGTAAAGCTCAAAAAACCATCTCTTTTTGGCGAGGTTCTGCTTGTAGGTATAGGAGCAGTTGAGTTTTGTATTCTCATTGCGGAGGTTCTTATTTAATGGCAAAAAAATCGTTTGTAGACTGGCTTTACACCACGGCACCTGGGCGTGTGACACTTAAGGTGCTTCTGTATACAGGTGCACTTAAGCTCGGAGAAATAGTAGCACGCTCCCCGCTGTCTAAGCCGTTTATAAGCCGGTATATAAAGAATAACAATATAGACATGTCTGATTTTAAGGGACAGAAATATAACAGCTTTCAGGATTTTTTCTCCAGAAAGCGCGATGATATTGGGGTGGACAGGCAGGCTGAGCATCTTATCAGTCCGTGTGACGGCTACCTGAGTGCCTACAGGATAAAAAGTAACAACAGCTTTTACATCAAGGGCTCATGGTACAAGGTGACGGATCTTGTCACCGATAAAAAAATTGCAAAGGAATTTGTCGGAGGAGACTGCGTGATACTGCGTCTTTGTGCCAATGATTATCATCATTACTGCTATATAGATGACGGCTTTCAGGGAAAGAATCATTTCGTGAAAGGGCTGCTTCACAGCGTTCAGCCGATTGCACTGGAAAATGCTCCTGTTTACAGGAAAAACAGGCGTATGTGGACAATTCTTGATACAGTTAATTTTGGCAAGGTGGCACAGATTGAGGTAGGCGCGCTGCTCGTGGGCGGCATAGTCAATGACCACGAGAATGTCATGATGAGAAAGGGCACAGAGATGGGGCATTTTGAGCTGATTGGCTCCACAATTGTGCTTTTGTTTAAAAAAGGTCATATCGACCTGCTTCCGGAAATCAAAGAGTGTATAAAAGGAGACAAAGAAGTACGTGTTATCCAGGGACAGCATATCGCAAACAGGACAGCTTTTTAACAGAATACTTCCAAAATACAGCCGTATTCCACTGCTTTTTACAGTAGTGCTTAATTTCAGTGTATACTGGGGCGCGAGAGCAATTGCAGGCGGTTTTACACATCACAATATAGAGACTGCGCTCGATGGCATGATACCGGTTGTGTACCCTACAGTAGTCATTTATTTTGGCTGCTATATTTTTTGGATTATAGGATATCTGTACAATGCAGCGATGGATAGAACGCACTGTTATCGTTTCCTTATGGCAGACTGGCTGGCAAAGGCAGTCTGTTTTATCTGTTATATCGTGTATCCTACAACCAATACACGCCCGGAAATTGTAGGCTCAGACATATGGGCACATCTCATGCGCTTTTTATATAGTATGGATGCAGCGGACAATCTTTTTCCATCTATACACTGCCTTGTAAGCTGGCTGTGCTATATCGGCATTCGTGGCAATAAAAAAGTACCGCAGTGGATACGTACAACCTTCTGGATTTGCGCTATAGCAGTATTCATATCCACATTGACTACAAAGCAGCATGTGATATATGATGTAGTGGCAGGAGTGATCCTCATCGAAGTAACATACCGAATTTCACGGCTGTTACTTACTAAATTAAGTAAATAATTAATTAGAATGCAGCTTCCCACCCGTAAACCTTCTGCCGGAGAGTATGCGGTGTGTTCCGAAGAAAAATTATGAACTGTCACGAGGTTCCATAAAAATAGTAGTTGAAAGAAATGATAAAATAAAAACCATCTAATTCTATGTGTGCTCGTGACTGACTTCATAATTTTACAGAGGAATATACTGCATGCTATGCCGGCTTGCATAGATTATAAAGTGGGAAGCGGAAATATATTATATGTAAGGGGGGTAAACATGGATGATATACAAATAGAGATGCTGCCGGTGCTGGGCGAATTCAGTTCAATTGCCTCGCAGTATGAACACATCATGTTCTACTACGAATCGGGCATACAGCAGATAGTAGCAAAGCTGCAGATATTAAATAATGAATTCAAAAACAATCACGAAAGAAATCCAATCGAGAACATAAAGAGCCGTGTAAAGTCACTTGACAGTATAATAGACAAAATGAAGCGAAAGGGCATTCCACTCACCACCAACGCCATGAAGCGTGAGATAAAGGATATAGCCGGCGTCAGGGTCATTTGTCCATTTATATCCGATGTATATCAGGTGGCCAATATGCTTGTAAATCAGGCGGATGTCGAGATTGTCACTATAAAGGACTACATAAAAAAACCAAAGGAAAATGGATACAGGAGTCTTCATATGATAGTGCTGGTTGATGTGTATTTTTCGGATCACAAGGACAAGGTGCCGATAGAGATACAGTTTCGTACCATTGCCATGAATTTCTGGGCCAGCACAGAGCATCAGCTTCGCTACAAGAAGAGCCGTGTATTCACGGAGGAGATGCAGCAGGAGCTCAAGAAATGTGCGGATATCATGGCAGACGCTGATGACAAGATGCAGAATCTGGCAAATGTTTCGGGGATTGTGCAGCCGATTGAGTAAAAGAGAGTGATGTAAGTCACTCTTTTTTGCTTGTAAATCAAAAGTTTATATTTATTTAATAAAAATTGTTAGCACTCTCACTTGACGAGTGCTAATTTGCGTGCTATAACATAGTCACAAGGAAATATTGAAGGATTATTTATGGATAACATAGTAGAAGGGAGTGAGACTATGAACATTCAAAAATTCACACAGAAATCAATAGAGGCAGTCAATGACTGCGAGAAGCTTGCATATGATTACGGCAATCAGGAGATAGAACAGGAGCATCTGCTTGTGGCATTGCTTTCACAGGAGGATGGACTGATACCGAAGTTGATTGACAAGATGGAGATAAACGTAGAGCATTTCACAGAGAATGCAAAGCGTCATCTGGCAGCGCGCACAAAGGTAAGTGGCAGCAGTGCACAGGTCTATGTGGGCAATGATCTAAACAAGGTTCTTATCCATGCTGAGGACGAGGCAAAGGCAATGGGAGATGAGTATGTTTCGGTAGAGCATCTTTTCCTGTGTCTGCTTAAGTATCCAAACAAGGCAATGAAGGAGCTGATAAAGGAGTACGGTCTCACAAGAGACAGATTCCTCACAGCGCTTTCTACGGTCAGGGGCAATCAGAAGGTCACATCCGATAACCCTGAGGCCACCTATGATACACTTGAGAAATACGGCTACGACATGGTGGAGCGTGCAAGACAGCAGAAGCTTGATCCTGTTATCGGCCGTGACGACGAGATACGAAATGTAGTGCGCATCCTCTCGCGTAAAACTAAAAATAACCCGGTACTTATAGGTGAGCCGGGTGTTGGTAAAACGGCAGTCGTTGAGGGACTGGCGCAGCGTATCGTAAAGGGCGATGTGCCTGAGGGCTTAAAGGACAAAAAACTGTTTGCACTCGATATGGGCTCTCTGATTGCAGGAGCTAAGTACAGGGGCGAGTTTGAGGAGAGACTTAAGGCAGTGCTTGAGGAGGTAAAAGCCTCTGACGGACAGATAATTCTCTTTATCGATGAGCTTCATACAATAGTAGGAGCCGGAAAGACAGACGGAGCCATGGATGCAGGACAGCTTCTTAAGCCAATGCTTGCAAGAGGTGAGCTGCACTGCGTGGGCGCCACAACACTCGATGAGTACCGTGAGTATATTGAGAAGGATGCAGCCCTTGAGAGACGTTTCCAGCCTGTTATGGTAGACGAACCGACAGTAGAGGACACTATCTCGATACTTCGTGGCCTTAAGGACAGATACGAGGTATTCCACGGCGTTAAAATCACAGACTCGGCACTTGTCACAGCGGCAGTGCTTTCAAACAGATACATCACAGACAGATTTTTGCCTGATAAGGCAATAGATCTTGTGGATGAGGCATGCGCCATGATAAAGACGGAGCTTGATTCAATGCCGGCAGAGCTTGATGAGCAGAATCGTAAGATTATGCAGCTTGAGATAGAGGAGACAGCTCTAAAGAAAGAGACAGACCACTTAAGTCAGGACAGACTTGCAGCACTTCAGAAGGAGCTTGCAGAGCTGCGTGATGACTTTAATGCAAAAAAGGCACAGTGGCTAAACGAGAAGGGAGCTGTTGACAAGGTCAGCAAGCTTCGTGAAAAGATTGAGTCCACAAAGAATGAAATCAAGACAGCACAGCAGAACTATGACCTGGAAAAGGCAGCAGAGCTGCAGTACGGCGTGCTTCCAAACCTTAAGAAGGAGCTGGAATCAGAGGAGGCACTGCTTAAGGACAGAGACTTATCGCTTGTGCGAGAGAACGTGGGCGATGAGGAGATTGCACTCATTATCTCGCGCTGGACAGGAATACCTGTTGCAAAGCTTACGGAGAGTGAGCGTAATAAGACACTTCACCTCGATGAGGAGCTGCACAAGAGGGTAATAGGACAGGATGACGGAGTCACAAAGGTGACAGAGGCTATCATCCGATCAAAGGCAGGCATCAAGGATCCTACAAAGCCGATAGGTTCGTTTATGTTCCTCGGACCTACAGGTGTAGGTAAGACAGAGCTTGCAAAGGCACTTGCGGCAAGTCTGTTTGATGATGAGAACAACATGGTCAGACTCGATATGAGTGAGTACATGGAGAAATACTCAGTGTCACGACTCATCGGAGCGCCTCCTGGATATGTAGGCTATGATGAGGGTGGACAGCTCACAGAGGCTGTAAGGCGTAAGCCATACTCAGTAGTACTCTTTGATGAGGTGGAAAAAGCCCATCCGGATGTATTCAACGTGTTGCTTCAGGTGCTTGATGACGGACGAATTACTGACTCACAGGGACGTACCGTGGATTTCAAAAACACTATCATCATTATGACAAGTAACCTCGGCTCACAGGAGCTTCTTGAGGGCATAGATGCAGACGGCAGCATCAGCACAGAGTGTGAGAACCGCGTCATGGATGAGCTTAAGGGGCATTTCAGACCGGAGTTTTTAAACAGACTTGATGAGATCATCATGTTCAAGCCTCTCACAAAGGACAACATCGGTCATATCATCACCCTGCTCATGGCAGACTTAAACAAGCGTCTTGTAGACAAGGAAATCACAGTCGAGCTGACAGACACTGCAAAGCAGTTTATCACCGACAATGGCTACGATCCGGTATACGGAGCAAGACCACTCAAGAGATATCTGCAGAAGCATGTCGAGACACTCGCGGCAAAGCTGATTCTGGCAGATGGTGTGAGAGCAGGAGATACCATTCTTATAGATGTGAAGGATGACAAACTTAGTGCATCGGCAGTTCAGAGAAATGCATAAGTGAATGTATAGAAATTAACAACTCTTTCTCTTTACAATTTCTGTGCTTATTTCAATTTTTACATGGCTTGCAGAGGTAGAATTTATTATCTCTGCAAGCCTTTTTACTGCAATTTCACCCATGTACTGCTTAGGCACATGCACAGTCGAAAGAGGCGGTGTGATGTAGGTACACATTGGCATATCATCAAAGCCTATTACTGATATGTCTTCAGGGATGCGGTAGCCTGCCTCTGAAAGTGCGCGCATAGCTCCGGCAGCAATCAGGTCATTGTCGGCAAAGTAGCATCGGGCAAGCTCGTCACCGCTTTCTATAACTGCCCTCATATCGCAGTAAGCACCGTCAACTGTAGGGGAGAGGTGATGTACGACTGAGCGCGATGTTGACATACCGTTTTTGCGTATTGCTTTATAGAAGCCGTCGGCTCTCTCCTCAAAGCCTGTTATAATGTATGAGGAATGCAGATATCCCGGCTGTGCATGTGTTTGTTTGATCAGATAGTCTGTGGCAAGATAGGCACCCTGAAGGTTATTTATAGTCACGCAATCGAGGTTTAAGGCTTCGAAATAGTTGTCTATTAGCACAACAGGCAGACCACACCTTGTAAATGGCTTTATGTCATGCTCTTCCATCTCGGTTCCAAGCAGCAGGATACCCTTTGCTCCAAGTCTTTTCCACTCAGACAGCAAAGCTTCAATATCGTCATTTTCGTATATGTAGCTGATATTCAGGTAGTAGTGGCAGTGCCTGCAGCCCAAATCAATACCCTCTGACAGCTGTGAAAAGAATGGAACATCCTGTACCAAAACGCCGTGCTCTGTATGTGTGTAAACAGGAGAATTAGGAACTACAGCGCCATTCTTTCTGTATATTACAAAATATAATGTGCCATTGGAGGCCGGAGCTTCATTGGTATTTGATATCCTTGAAAAATCATATCCGGCAGAGACCGCAGCTTCGAGCACACGTTTTCTGGTGAGTGTGCTGACACCGGGCTTATTATTAAGTGCCATCGATATAGCTGCTTCAGAAAGATTAAGTTGTTTGGCAAGTTCTTTTGCTGTGATAGACATGGCATGGCTCCTTATGTTTTATTTGCCTCATTATAACATGACAATATAGTATTAACATTATAATTTAGTAAATTAAGTTGAAAAATACACTAAATTTACTAAATTATAGGTATCAATTAAGCTGGACCGGATATATACTTAGCACATAAAAACAATTAATCTGTCCGATGGGGCATATGAGAGAAGGAGATTTACACTATGAACAATATTCCAAAAATGAAAATCGGTATAGTTGCGGTAAGCCGTGACTGTTTTCCGGAAAGTCTGTCAGTAAACAGAAGAAAAGCACTTGTCGATGCATACGCTGCAAAGTATGATGCAGCAGACATATACGAGTGTCCTGTATGTATCGTGGAGAGCGAAATACATATGGTACAGGCACTTGAGGACATAAAGGCAGCAGGCTGCAATGCACTTTGTGTTTACCTTGGAAACTTTGGACCGGAGATTTCAGAGACTCTTCTTGCAAAGCACTTTGACGGACCAAAGATGTTTGTTGCAGCAGCAGAGGAGACACAGGATAACTTAATTCAGGGACGTGGAGATGCATACTGCGGTATGTTAAACGCAAGCTACAATCTGGCACTCAGAAATATAGGAGCGTATATTCCGGAGTATCCTGTGGGCGATGCAGATGACTGCGCAGATATGATACATGAATTCCTGCCAATAGCAAGGGCTATATACGGACTTAATAATCTTAAGATTATTTCATTCGGACCAAGACCACTCAATTTCCTTGCATGCAATGCGCCAATCAAGCAGCTATACAACGTGGGTGTTGAGATTGAGGAAAATTCAGAGCTTGATTTGTTTGAGGCATTTAACAAGCATGCCGGTGATGAGAGAATACCGGATGTGGTAAAGGACATGGAAAAGGAACTTGGCGAGGGAAACAAAAAGCCTGAGATCCTTGAGAAGCTTGCACAGTATGAGCTCACACTTTTAGACTGGGTTGATGAGCATAAGGGCTACAGAAAGTATGTGGCAATCGCAGGAAAATGCTGGCCTGCCTTCCAGACACAGTTTGGATTTGTACCATGCTATGTAAACAGCCGTCTTACAGGAAGAGGTATCCCGGTTTCATGCGAGGTGGACATCTATGGAGTGCTCAGTGAGTTTATCGGAACCTGCGTCAGCGAGGATGCGGTAACACTTCTCGATATCAACAACTCAGTGCCGAAGGATATGTACAAGGAGTCAATCGAGGGCAGATTTGACTACAAGCATACAGACACATTTATGGGCTTCCACTGTGGAAACACCTGTTCAAGCAAGGTTTGCAACCCACAGATGAAGTATCAGATGATTATGGCAAGAAGCCTTCCTGTAGAGGTGACAAACGGAACTCTCGAGGGAGATATAGTGCCGGGAGAAATTACATTTTACCGTCTCCAGTCTACAGCAGACTGTAAGATTCGCGCTTATGTGGCTCAGGGTGAGGTGCTTCCTGTTGCAACACGCTCATTCGGCAGTATCGGAGTGTTTGCGATAAAGGAGATGGGACGTTTCTACCGCCATGTGCTTATCGAGAAGAACTATCCTCATCACGGAGCTGTAGCCTTCGGTCATTATGGAAAAGCCCTTTTTGAGGTATTTAAATATCTTGGCGTGCCAGTTGAGGATATTAACTACAATCAGCCGGCATCACTGCCATACAAGACAGAAAATCCTTTCTGTTAGTGGGTTCTGAATAGTTACGTTATCTGATGTAAACATATTACGTGAATGGAGAATAGATATGCTATATATAGGTGTGGATTTAGGCACAAGTGCAGTAAAGCTTCTGCTCATGGATGAGAGCGGAAAGGTATTAAATATAGTCTCAAAGGAGTATCCAATCAGCTTTCCAAAGCCGGGCTGGTCAGAGCAGAATCCATGTGACTGGTGGGAGCAGACCGTGGCTGGGCTTATAGAGCTGACTAAAGATTTTGACAGGAGCGCTGTTGCGGGAATCAGCTTCGGCGGTCAGATGCATGGACTTGTCGTATTGGATGAAAACGACAATGTAATAAGACCTGCTATACTTTGGAATGACGGAAGAACACAGAAGGAGACAGACTATTTAAATAATGTAATAGGAAAAGAAAAGCTGTCTGAGCTCACCGGAAATATAGCGTTTGCCGGATTTACAGCGCCAAAGATTTTATGGCTAAAAGCAAATGAACCGGAAAACTTTGCCAGAATAAAAAAGCTTATGCTGCCAAAGGATTATATTGCATACCGCATGACAGGTGTATTTAGTACCGATTATTCAGATGCATCGGGAATGCTTCTTCTGGATGTCAAAAATAAGTGCTGGTCAAAGGAGATGCTTGACATATGCGATGTAAGAGAGGAGTGGCTTCCAGGGCTTTATGAGAGCAGTGAAAAGACAGGCACTCTGAAAGCTGATGTGGCATGTGAGCTTGGCTTTCCTAAAGACTGCATAGTTGCAGCCGGGGCAGGAGATAATGCGGCTGCAGCTATAGGAACAGGTACGGTCGGAGCCGGAAAGTGTAACCTTTCTCTTGGAACAAGCGGCACACTTTTCATTACAAGTGATGAGTTCAGAGTGGATTCGCACAATGCGCTTCATTCGTTTGACCATGCTGATGGCGGCTATCATCTGATGGGCTGTATGCTCTCTGCTGCAAGCTGCAACAACTGGTGGATGAAGGATATCCTTCATTCCGATGACTTTGTGAATGAGCAGAAGCCTCTTGAGGAGGATGGCAGACTTGGTGAGAATCATGTGTATTTTCTGCCTTATCTGATGGGAGAGCGCTCTCCGCACAATGATCCGTCTGCAAGGGCAGCGTTTATCGGGATGAGCATGGATACTGACAGAG
This sequence comes from uncultured Lachnospiraceae bacterium, assembly GCA_900317585.1. Classification (GTDB taxonomy): domain Bacteria; phylum Bacillota; class Clostridia; order Lachnospirales; family Lachnospiraceae; genus Roseburia. The sequence goes on from ONHG01000006.1 coordinate 67,520, forward strand.
CCGACATGCTGCAGGCTGTGTTTGAGGGTGTGGCATATGGCCTTCGCGATTCACTTGAGGTGGCAAAGAGCCTGGGTGTGGCACCAAAAAGCACAACAATCTGTGGTGGTGGTGCAAAGAGTGTACTTTGGAGAAAGATAGTTGCAAACGTCATGAATATGCAGGTTGACACGGTAGAGGTCGAGGAAGGACCGGCATACGGCGGTGCAATACTGGCTGCAGTTGCAAACGGCTGCTTTGAAAATGTGGAGGCTGCGGCAGCGGCTATTGTGAGAAAGAAGGATACGACCATGCCAAGTCCACAGCTTGTTGAAAAATACGAGAAGGGCTATGCAAAATTTAAGCAGTTTTATCCAGCATTAAAAGGCAAATATTAGTCAGGTTAATAGTTTAAAACTATAAAAAAGGCGTAGGATTAAATTCCTACGCCTTTTTAATTGGGAATCAACAGCAGAAATTTTTGAAATGAAAGTAATGTTGCCTAATACTTGAACAATATCATGGGTTTGTCTATAATGTAAGAAAAAGAAAATGGAGCTTTATTAAATGAAAAGATTTACAGCAATATTACTTACAGGTATTATGATATTTTCCCTCACGTCATGTGGTAAAAAACCACAGGAAGCAAAGGACACAGCAGCAGAAAAGGTTGAGGCGCATACACAAGCCACAGAGCAGATTGAGGAATCAGAAACAAAGCCACAGGAAACTGAGACCCAGGCAACTGAAGCAAAACAGCCCGAAACCCAGACTGCTGAGACTCAGACAGCAGAGCCACAACAGCCGGAAAATCAGGCTGATAACAGTGCACAGCAGTCAGAGTATCAGTACACGGACAAGGCGTCATACGAGAATGGAGAATCAGTATCACTAAATCCTTCATGGCAGTATGCAGACCATTCAGCGATAAATTCAGGCTGTGCGGTCATGTACAAGGCTACAGCAAACCGCAAAAACATAGTAGTGGGTGTGAATGCAGGTCATGGTACAAGCGGAGGAACTTCGGTGAAGACACTTTGTCATCCGGACGGCTCGGCAAAGACCACAGGTGGTACAACAGGCGCAGGCGCAACAAAAGCAGTAGCAGTTTCAGGTGGTATGTCCTTTAATGACGGTACACCGGAGAGCTCTGTCACACTCCGTATGGCGCAGATATTAAAGGACAAGCTGCTTGCGGCAGGCTATGATGTGCTTATGGTAAGAGACGGAAGCGATGTGCAGCTTGACAATGTGGCACGTACTGTCATATGCAATAATGCGGCAGACTGTCATATTGCTCTGCACTGGGATGGCGACGGACTAAGCTACGATAAGGGCTGCTTTTACATATCAGTGCCGGGAGGCATAAAGGGAATGGAGCCGGTTGCATCACACTGGCAGCAGCATGATGCACTTGGGGCAAGCCTGATAGAAGGACTGCGCGCTCATGGAGCAAAGATAAACGGTAATGGCTCTATGGCAATAGACCTGACACAGACCTCATACAGCACGGTACCATCAGTGGATGTAGAGCTTGGCAACGCATGCTCTGACCACAGCGATTCCACACTTGAAAATCTGGCAGACGGACTGGTGCAGGGAGTCGAGGGATATTTCTAAAAGAGTGCTTTGAGGAGGTGCTGGAATTTAGGGTACATGATCCGGATGAGGAAAAGTCACTAAAGGAGACGGCGGCTTCAGCACTCGCACAGATAGAAGAAAAAATTATGATGCAGAACTGATAGCTAAAGGAATAATAAAGGATAGGATAAAGCATTATGGCTTTGCTTTTGAGGGCAAAAAGGTGCTTATAATGTAAGGATTATTACACTTATTAGTAGAGTGATGTTTATTTGAAAATTTTATTAAGAACACATATCATAATGAGCCGGAAAACTAAAGTTTGCAAAAACAACCGAATAATAGTAAAATGTCATACATGCGAGTATATTATTACGAAAACGAGCTGGAGGACGAGTTTTCCTCTGCTTCAATCAAGGCAAAAAAGATAGACGCAGACTATGACTACAGTATGGATAGTGCAGGAAGGCGATTTCTGCACTTCTTTTGGTATAAAATTATAGCAAAGCCTATAGCACGATTGTTTTTGCAGCTTAAATTCCGGCACAGGATAGTGGGTCTTGAGAAAATGGAGGCTGTAAGGGGAAAGGGCTTTTTCCTGTACGGCAATCATACCAACGCAGGTGCAGACGCACTTATTCCTACCATGGTGTCTCATCCGCAGGATACGTATGTGATAGTCCATCCTAACAATGTGTCGATGCCTGTTTTCGGGCATGTTACACCGTATCTTGGAGCGCTTCCGCTGCCGGATGACCGCGAGGCGATGAAGCATTTTCTTTACGAGATAGCAAAAAAGATAGAGCAGGACAAATGTGTGATGATATATCCGGAGGCGCATATATGGCCGTATTACACGAAGATACGTCCATTTACGGATGCATCGTTCCGCTATCCGGCGCAGCTTAAGTGTCCTGTCATGTGTTTTACGAATACCTACCAGAAGAGAAAACACGGACAAAAGCCACGCATCGTCACATATATTGACGGACCTTTTTACCCGGATGAGAGTCTTAAGGGAAAGGCGCGCAAGGAGGCACTCAGAAATCAGGTATATGAAGCCATGGTGGAGCGGAGTAAGTTAAATACGATAGAGCTTGCGAAGTATATTAAGAAATAGGGGATTTTATGAGAAACATTTTATTTTCGGGAAATATAAAGGTATTTGATGGCATACTGACGTGTATGCTTTCGATATTCATGCGCACAAGGTCAGATGAGCCGTACCGCTTTTATATATTTACGATGGATGTGTCGCATCTGAGGGCTGATTTTGTTCCGGTTTCAGATGAGCAGATTACATTTTTGGATGATGTGGCAAAGAGCTATAATAAAGCCAATGAGGTCATAAAAATAGATGTGACTGATTTGTATATGAGTGAGTTTTCGGGGTGTCCGAACGAGGGAGCGTACTGCTCGCCGTATACGCTGCTTCGACTTTTTGCAGACAAAATACCGCAGATACCGGACAAGCTGCTTTATCTGGACGCAGATATCCTGTTTAACAGGGAGCCGGAGCTTTTATATGACATAGATGTGACAGGCTTTGAATATGCGGCTGCGAGAGACCACTACGGCAAATATCTGCTGAATCCGAACTATATCAATGCGGGTGTATTGCTCCTAAATATGAAGCAGATAAAACAGACCGGGCTTTTTGAAAAGGCGAGGACACTCATAAGGACGAAAAAGCTTTTGTTTGCAGACCAGGATGCAATATATAAGAGCACCACACGCAAGAAAATGCTGCCACAGCGCTTCAACGATCAAAAATTTCTGCACGATCACACGATAGTCAGACATTTTTCAAAGAGGCTTTTCTGGCTGCCGTATCCGCATACTGCCAATATAAAGCAGTGGAATGTCAGCGCGGTTCACAGGATTTTTAAGTATGACCGGTTTGATGATATATTGTTTGAGTATATTTATCTGAAAAAGAAATACGCCGAATGCGGTAGTTTGGAATAGTTTTACAAAAAAGTACAATACTAACAGGGAGAATCGGACGAAATGGAAATAAAAGAATTTAATCTTAAAAGCTTAAGGGAAATACCAATATTTTTTGCATGCGATGAGGGCTTTGTGAAGTACACGATGGTGTCCATAAAGTCTATCATGGAAAATGCATCGAGAGACCGCAGATATCATATATATATACTACACATGGGAATTTTGGCGGCAACGCAGAGCCGCGTGACGGCAATGGCGGATGCTGATTTTGATATTGATTTTGTTGATGTGACAGAGAAGATGAATTCCATTGCAGGCAAGCTGCCAATCAGGGATTATTATTCGAATACGACATATTTCAGGCTTTTTATCCCTGATATGTTTCCACAGTACAGAAAGGCACTTTATATCGACAGTGACACTATAGTGGTCGGTGACATTTCACAGATGTATGACCACAGGCTTGGAAGGCTCTATGCGGGTGTGTGTCCTGACAGGGTAGTGGCGCAGAATGAAATACTCGGTGAATATGTGGAGAAGGTACTGGGTGTAAAGCGTGAGAAATACTTTAATGCCGGAGTAATGCTCATAAACTGCAGCCAGTTCAGGGAAAATCATCTGCTTGACGAATTTCTTGAGCTGCTGCATGTGTATCTGTTTGTTGTGGCACAGGATCAGGATTATCTGAATATTCTGTGCAAGGACCAGGTGCTTTACATGGAGCCGAAGTGGAATGCGCAGGTGTTTGGTGAGCTGGCATGTCCTGTCGAGGAGGTTGGGCTGTTCCATTTCAATATGGCGGCCAAGCCATGGCACTATAAGGATTGCCGTCTGGCAGAGTATTTCTGGAAATATGCAAAGTATACATCAAGCTATGGTGAGATAAAAGAGGGACTTGAAAGCTATACAGACGAGCAGCGATATGTGGACAGTGTTTCGGGAGAAAAGCTCGTTGCGCTTGCAGTATCGGAAATCAACAGGGAGGACAATTATCTGCGACAGGTGACAAATACACACCGTTCAGAGGAAAAGCTTGAGCTTTTAAAGCACATTGAAGAGCTGGAAAAGGAAGGACGCTTTGCAGAGGATGCGCAGGCTAATCCACCGGCGCCGCCGCTTTTGCCGGAGGATATCAACTATCTGTCAACGAGCTTAAAGAGCAAGACACAGACCAAGTATGCGTTTAAGCTTGCCAGATGGTTTGTAAATCTGCTGATCAAGAAAAAGCAGCTTATCATCAAGGAGTACAAGGGCGTTGAAAATCTTGAGAAAGTGGCTGACGGAGCTGTGATTACGTGCAATCATTTCAATGCATTTGACAGCTTTGCTATCACACTTGCGTTTGAGCAGGGAAAGCTTAAAAAGAAAAAGCTGTATCGTGTCATAAGAGAGGGCAATTACACGGGCTTTCCGGGCTTTTACGGATTTTTGATGAGGCACTGCAACACGTTGCCTCTAAGCTCGAATTTCAAGACCATGGAGAAGTTTATTACGGCGGTGGACCATGTGCTTCAGAAAAAACAGTTTGTGCTTGTCTATCCGGAGCAGGGCATGTGGTGGAATTACAGAAAGCCAAGACCGCTTCAGAAGGGAGCCTTCACATTTGCTGCAAGGAATAATAAGCCGGTGCTTCCGGTGTTTATCACTATGAGTGACAGCGATGTAATCGATGCAGATGGTTTTTACGTGCAGGAATACACAGTGCATTTCTGTGAGCCAATCTATCCGGATCCGTCAAAGAAGCAGGCGGTAAATGCAAGGGAGATGCTTGATAAGAACTACGAGGCATGGAAAGCGGTTTATGAAGAGACCTATAAGAAGAAGCTTACCTATACATGCGATGAGCAGGCGGATTCAAATGAATAGGACGCATAGTGAGATAAATGCGTCCGGCATGATTTTTTCAGTATAGAAGTGTTATTATAGAAGTGGTACAACAGATAGAGAAAGGGAATATTATGACAGACAACAAATCCGGGGAGATACTCATAATAGAGGATGACAAGGACATTAATGATCTGCTTGCGACAGCACTCTCAAAAGCCGGATATAGGACAAGACAGGCATGGTCAGGCACAGAAGGAGAGCTTTTGCTTAAGCTGGAAAGGGAAGCTTATGCGCTTGTGCTACTGGATCTGATGCTTCCGGGGCTTTCAGGGGAGGAGCTTCTGGCACGGATACGGCAGATGGATGCGTCACTTCCGGTGATAATACTTACGGCAAAGGATGAGCTGGATGAGAAAATCAATCTGCTCGTGGCAGGCGCTGATGATTACATCACAAAGCCGTTTGAGATAAAGGAGGTCGTTGCCAGAGTGGCTGTGCAGCTGCGTCATGCGGTGGCAGATGTGCCTTCAAAGTCGGGCAAGGCAGGAGAAAACCAGACAAAAGCAGAAAATGATACCGGACAGGGAGATACTGCAAATACATACATAGCGGGACCCGTTAAAATAGAGCACAGACAGCTTGTGCTCGATCGGATTTCAAGACAGCTTTATGTAGCTGATAATGCTGTTGACGGTATCACAAAGCAGGAGTTTGCCATACTCGAGCTTCTCATGGCGCATCCCAGACAGGTGTTTGCCAAGGAGGACATATTTGAATATGCCTGGGATGAGCCGTACATGGGTGAGACAAAGACTCTTGATGTGCACATCAGCAATATCAGAAAGAAGATAAAAAAGCTGACCGATGACGAGTACATAGAGACAGTGTGGGGCATCGGTTACAAAATGAAAGAGTAAAGGTAAACAAGCTTTACTCTTTTTTTACTTTTTGTTAGCGATGTATTAGGATTTTACATTTATATTATGATTAAAGGGTTGCTAAGGAATAAAAGAAAAGGAGATTTGATTGTGAGTGAAATATTATTGCAGACAAAGGCACTGACCAAGCAGTATGGGCACCAGAAGGCAGTTGACAATGTGGACATCCACATCAAAAAGGGTGCAATCTATGGATTTATCGGCAGAAACGGTGCCGGCAAGACTACCTGTATGAGAATGATCGGTGGTCTGGCAAAGCCGACAAGCGGAGAGATATCCATGTTTGGATACGCTGGAAAGGATTTGTCAAAGGTACGCTCAAGAGTGGGCTGCCTGATTGAGGCACCGGGTGTATATCCAAACATGACGGCGAAGGAAAATATCGAGATGAAGTGCCGTCTCTTCGGCATCAGTAAAAAGGGCTATGCAGAGGGCATACTGGATAAGGTAGGCCTGTTAAATGTGGGAAAGAAAAAGACAAAGAATTTTTCACTTGGTATGAAGCAGAGGCTTGGAATCGGCATGGCGCTGGTTGGAGAGCCTGACCTTTTAGTGCTTGATGAGCCTATCAACGGACTTGATCCACAGGGAATTGCAGAGGTGCGTGATACGATTCAGAATCTGTGTGCACAGCAGGATATGACTGTGTTTATTTCAAGCCATATATTGGAGGAGCTTTCAAAGCTTGCCACAGATTACGGCATTATAAATAATGGAGTCCTGCTTCAGGAAATTACCAGAGAGGAGCTGCTTTCCAAGTGCAGTGAGAAGATTACACTGACAGTGGACAATCCAAATAAAGCAGTGCCTGTGCTCGATAAGATGGGCTTTGTGCACTACATGATAGTGGACAAAAATCATATAGATGTCTATGAGCGCCTGAATGATAGCGCCGCCTTAAATACAGCGCTGGTCACAGCAGGAGTTTCGGTGGCACAGCTAGCGGTCACAGGAATGGAGCTTGAGACATATTTCCTTAGTATCACAGGAGGTGCGACAAATGTTTAATGCGGTAAGAATGGATATTTACAGACTGATACATACAAAGTCAGCTTATGTTATACTGGTAATAGCTATGGCACTCGCAATAGCTATGAGCGGTATGACAGCTCTTGTCAGAAGCATGGCGGCAGAGAGCATCGTGGAAACAACTGATGAGGTCACTATGGTAAGTGAGTCAGACAGTGAGATAGCAGATGAATACGATACAGCATCAGTGGAATCGTCAAATGGACCAACGGCAACAGTCGGGCTTGAAGTGGACAACTCCGACATGTCAGATGAGGTACCGACCATAGCAGATATGGTTGAAAGCGATATAGCGGGTCTTGACCTGGCACTTTTACTTGCAATATTTACGGTGCTCTTTTCAACAGCAGACCTAAACAGCGGCTATATAAAGAGCGTAGGCGGACAGGTGAAGTGCCGTGGAGTGCTGCTGTTTTCAAAGATGATAGCGCTTTCGGTTTTTACCTTTGTGGCCATGGCACTTGATGTGATCGTCCAGTGTATTGCGACACCTCTGTTTTTACATGGAGCAGAATTCGGAGATGCAGCAGACTTATTTAAGATGCTTGGCAGCCAGTATGTGGTCACACTTTTATTTGTATATTTTGTCATGGCAATGGCAATCATTATAAAAAACAATGTAATCAGCATGATTATCGCTGTGTGCATGTGTGCAGGTATCTTTACACTGATTTTCAGTGGAATCAATATACTTATTGAAAAAATCGGAGTAAAGAACTTTGATATAAATGATTACCTTATTGTTAATCAGATTTCTGAGCTTGATCTGAGTGCGTCTGCAAAGACCGTAGGCGGTGCATTTGCGGTAGCCGCTGTGTGGGCAGTGGTGTCACTGATTGCAGTTTACGGTGTATTTAAACGCAGGGATATATAATGTGTTTTGAATGAGGAATAAAACATGATTTGGAAAATACTGACTGTAATACTTGCAGTTTCGGTAGCTGTCTTAATAGCTGTGCTCGTAAAAATAAGGGCACAGCTTCGTGACATTAATGAACAGCTTGATTTTTTATGCGAAAAGGATACAAATATGCTCCTTTTAACCGATACCAACATGGCTGATATCGGAAGGCTTAAGGAGCGCATAAACAGATTTTTAGAGCAATGGCACAGGCAGCGTGAGGCGGCGGCAAAAAAGGAGCAGATGATATCTGACACGTACACAAACCTGTCGCACGATATCCGCACTCCGCTTACCTCGCTGGACGGCTATTTTCAGCTGCTTAGGGATGAGACTGACAAGAGCGCGCAGGAGCATTATATAGATATCATCCAGGAGCGTATCACAAGCCTTAAGGATATGCTCGAGGAGCTTTTTATGTTCACAAAGCTTAAAAATGACAGCTTCAAGTTGGAGCTGTCTAATTGCTGTGTCAGCAGACTTTTAAAGCAGACAGTGTTTTCGTATTATGAGGAGTGGAAAAAGCAGAGCATTGAGCCGTCACTTGATATATGTGAGGACACGATATTTATCACTGCAAATGTGCAGGCGCTCAGGCGGGTGTTTCAGAATGTAATAAAAAATGCGCTGGTGCATGGGCAGAAGAGCATCTGCATACAGATGAGGCAGCAGGATTCGTGCAATTGCAGGGCTTCAGATGACGAGCGTACTTCAAAAAATAGGATTGTCCATATTTTGGTTTCAAACGATGTAAAAAATCCTGATGATATAGACGTGGACAAGGTGTTTGAGCGCTTTTACAAGGCTGATGAGGCGAGGAGCATATCATCGAGCGGGCTTGGGCTTTCGATTGCAAAGGAGCTTGTGGAGAGAATGGGCGGAAGTATTGAAGCAAGACTTGAGGGAAAACGGTTTGTTGTGGAAATACTGTTTGAAAGTGAATAAGGTACTGAACAAGTTACTTCAAGATTGATTATTGACAGAAATAAATGTATATCATATAATTAAAGTACAGAAAACTGTACGTATCGAGTGGGGGTGTTATTATGTTGGCTGTCAATTATACAAATTTGCGCGAGAATATGAAAACATATATGGATAAGGTGACGGATGACTATGAGACAATGATAGTTACGCGAAAGGATAATCGTAACGTAGTTATGATTTCGGAGGAGTCATACAATAATCTTATGGAAAATGTTTATGTGATGGGGAACAAGGCTAATTATGACTGGCTGCTGGAATCAAAAAAACAGCTCGAAAATGGTAATTTTAAGCAGCATAAACTGATTGAGGTATCAGGTGATGAATAATGTTTTTACGGAAAATGGCTGGAAGGATTATGTATATTGGCAGACCGAGGACAGAAAGACTTTACGGAAAATAAATAATCTGCTTGAAGATATTAAAAGGAATGGAAATGAGGGAATCGGAAAGCCGGAGGCATTAAGTGGAGATTTAGCCGGCTTTTGGAGCAGGAGAATAAATGACAAGGACAGATTAATCTATAAGATAGATGATGAAAATGTATATATACTTGCCTGCAGGTTTCATTATGGGGATAAATAGAAGCTTTTGGAAGCTGACTTGTAATGTGATAAATAATGTTGACACACCTGAAACAAAATGATATACTGTCAAAGTGTTTGCGGGCATGGCGGAATTGGCAGACGCGCTAGATTTAGGTTCTAGTGGGAGACCGTGCAGGTTCAAGTCCTGTTGCCCGTACTATTTACAAGGGTTTCAGAGGTTTTTATTACTTCTGAAATTCTTATTTTTTTATCATTTTTCCTATACGAAAGGATACCACAATGCAGGCTTACAAGGATTTAGTAGAAGCACTTCCTGGCTTAAAAGAGGATATGCCACGCGCATTTTACATGCTCGCAGAGCTCTTTGATTACGGTTCATTTGATATATGCAGAAGTGATGACAAATATATAATCCCATATATCATGAATGATGCGGTGGAATGCTATCTGACTTTGGAAAATGCAGTGTTAAAGGGCGATTATCATAGCGAGGAAGAAATCATTTCGGCATCGTTGGTTTTAGGAAGTGAAAAAGGTTATGGACTCATTCTGCACCAGCAGGACAATGTGGTCACACTCTGGTTTGATAATTTGCATGTGCATAAGGCATGCTTTAAATACCATGAAATAGGACATTTCTGGGTAAAGGGACAGGAGCAGTGGCGTATGCTTGTATATATGGTAGGAACAATCGCTGATAAGTATATGTACATGGGAAAGGAATACTGCAACGAGACAGAATGCTTTATCCAGAGCCTTATTTACTTTGCACCGTTTCGCAGATGGACACCGGTACCTGGCGATTTGATGGAGTATCATTTTCCGGCGCGTGTAGAGGGAATCGACATTATGGAGGAGCTTTGCAGGAAGGTTTCGGACACTGATTATCTTAAGCTCATTGCACGCTACAGGGCAAATCCATGTGAGAAAACGGAAAAGCTTTTAAGCAGACATTTAGCCGATGCAAAAAGAGTACCGCTTTATCAGTATATTTATAAGCTTGTGATAAAGGCATCAAAGGATTATCCGGAGAGAAATTACGGAAATCAGATAAATGAACGTATAAAAGAAAAGCGTAAAGCGCTTGAAAAGGAGCTGCTCCAAAAGGGATACACCGGACAATACCCTGTGTTTTCAAAGAAAAATACGACTGTGCGTGTAATGGAGGAACAGCCCTACGTCACAGCAATTCTCGAGTGGGATGATTACAAATATAAGCAGCAGCTCATGGTTTCTGAGTGCAGTGCCAAAAAGTATGATGGAATAAATGCGGGATTTTTTAAAGGAATAGGCAGACACGGACGCATTGTGCAGGTGTAGATACGCATAAAACAAAAGCCACGGAGCAATCCGTGGCTTTCATAATACACTTATTACAAGGATGGGCTTGAGAAGACTCGAACTTCCGACCTCACGCTTATCAGGCGTGCGCTCTAACCGGCTGAGCTACAAGCCCTTGTGTTTTGCACAAAACGTATAGTACAATATTTTTGGTGAGAAGTCAAGAGTTTTTTTAGAGGTTTTCTCCATCTGTTTTATTTTTCGGATATTCGTTTGAGTGTGCACTGATGACCTTATTAATCCAGTCTACACACTGTTTTTTTCCGTCATCTGTAAATGGAAAGGTATTGTCAGTTTTTTTGCTGTCGTCAGTCAGGTCAAAAATATACGGCCCCGGCCATATCCATGCATGAAATATTGGCTCACCCTTTTCCTCGGGTGTATCCTCGGTGGCTTCCTTAAGGACAGGCTCCTCACGCTTTATGAGAAAGCGCATGCCGTTCATCCAGCCGGTAAAGGTTGTTTTTTTATAGTAGTTGAGGTTGAGTGCATCGTCGTATGTAAGCATAGGTGGCTCCTTGATATATAATGATAAGTAATTATACACCAAATATCCGTTTAATGCCAGAATAACGCCGGTACTTAACAATTCAAAGTAATCATGCACTGAAAACTAATATTTTAATGCAAAAATAAAAATGAATAAAAATGTATAAATAATGCTTATAAACTGCATAAATTACCCTTATTAATGAGTATTATAAAAAAATAACTAATTTTTATGCAGAAATGAAAATTATATAGGAAAATATATCCAATTGACAAAGTATGATTTCTGTGTATAATAAAAAAGAATTGTTCGCGTCAGAACGACAGTTGTATCAGACAGCAAGATTAGGGAGTGTGTAATGACAATGACGTCATTCGCACTTTTTTGCGTATTAGACAAAATACTTTGACGTGGTACAGTGATAATGCTTTAAAAAATAAAAATAATGCATTATCGATACAAATCCAAGAGGGAGAGAAAAATATGGGTAAGTACATTGTAAAGAGAGTTATTCTCGCGATTTTTACAATCTTCATTATCAGTCTTATTACATTCTTTGCCATGAATGCAATTCCGGGTGGTCCATTCAATTCGGAGAAGGCAAAGAGTCCGGCGGTAATGAAAGAGCTTGAGGCACGCTACGGACTGGATCAGCCACTTATAGTCCAGTACAAGAACTACATGGCAGGCGTGCTGCACGGAGATTTCGGTGTTAGTCTTAAGACAGACCGTCCGATCTCAGATATCATTGGGGAGAGCTTCCCGATTTCAGCGAAGCTTGGACTTTTAGCGGCGCTCACTGCGATAGTATTCGGAGTGGTGCTCGGTTCGATAGCAGCGCTGATGCGAAACAGGTGGCCGGATCGAGTTATAGTATTCTTCGTCACACTGATTACGTCGATGCCGTCATTTGTCATCGCTACGTTATTACTTTATTTCTTCTGTATAAAGCTTGGTGTGGTGCAGGCCTTCAACTCAGGAAGCAACATGGTATTACTTCCGGTGCTGTCACTGTCACTTTCACCGATGGCATATATTACAAGACTTACAAAGACTTCAATGCTTGATGCACTCGGACAGGATTACATCCGTACGGCAAAGGCCAAGGGTGTACATCAGTACAAGATTATATTTGTACATGCACTTCGTAATGCGCTTATTCCGGTCATCACATATGTGGGACCTATGATTGGTGGTATCCTCACAGGTTCAATGGTTATTGAGAGTATTTTCAATATCGGAGGACTCGGTTCCAAGTTCGTAAGCTGTATCACAAACCGTGATTACACAATGATTATGGCCACAACGCTTTTCCTTGCTGTCATCATGGTAGGCGCGAACCTCATTACAGATATTGTATACAAAGTGATTGATCCACGTATTAAGCTTGATTAAGGAGAGATAAAGATGAAAGATAATATGAAGAGAGCACCTTTCTCCACACAGATTGACCTTAGTAAGTTCGATATGAAGGATTTTGCCAAGGCATCAGATGAAGAAAAACGCCAGCAGGAGGTTATGGGTGAGTCAACTACCTTCTTTAAGGATGGTCTTAAGAGACTCCGCAAAAATCCACTGGCTATGGGTTCTATTATAGTTTTGGTTTTACTTATTTTGGTTATTCTTCTGGCACCAAAGATTGTGCCTTACGGCTATGCAGATATCGTTAAGGGTGCACAGAACTTAGAACCTTTCCAGTACAGCGAGGCTGAGCAGGCACAGCTTGATGCAGGTGAGAAGCTGTTCCCGCACATTTTTGGTACAGATGAGCTCGGAAGAGACTATTTTATCCGTGTTGTTTACGGAGCTCGTGTATCGCTGGGAGTCGGTGTGTTTGCATCACTGCTTGTGCTTATAATCGGTATCATTTACGGTTCCGTATCAGGCTTCTGCGGTGGCAAGGTAGATATGATTATGATGAGAATAGTAGATATCATTTATTCATTGCCGGATATGCTGCTCATCATTTTACTCGCAGTTGTATTAAATGAGGTGCTGACACCTGTAATAAAGGGTACAGTGCTTTCAAAGCTCGGTGTCAACATGATTGCACTTTTCATAGTGTTTGGATTGCTTTACTGGGTAGGAATGGCAAGACTTATAAGAGGTCAGATTCTTACCATCAAGCAGAATGAGTACATTCTCGCAGCAAAGTGTATCGGAACATCATCAGCCCGCACTATCAGAAAACACATTTTACCGAACTGTCTGTCAGTAATCATCATTACTACAGCGCTTCAGATACCATCAGCCATCTTTACGGAGAGTTATCTGTCATTTATCGGACTTGGTGTTTCGGCTCCTATGCCTTCACTTGGTTCGTTGGCAAATACAGCGCGTGGCGGACTCCAGAGCTACCCATTGCGTCTTATTTTTCCGGCGCTTACGATTTGTATCATTGTTCTTACATTGAATCTTATCGGTGACGGCTTAAGAGATGCATTTGACCCTAAATTATCGAAATAGTAAGGAGTGAGTAAGATGGAAGATAATAAGTTTGTTCTTGAAGTATCTGATCTGCACACTACCTTCAAGACCGATAACGGAGACGTATCAGCTGTAAACGGTGTCAGCTTTAAGCTTGAGCCGGGAAAGACCCTTGGAATCGTAGGAGAGTCAGGCTCAGGAAAGTCAGTTACAGCATATTCAATCATGCAGATTCTTGCTGAGAATGGTGCCATCACAGGCGGCTCAGTAAAATATAAGGGTGAGGATATCACCAAATGGAACAAAAAGAAAATGGCAGATTTCAGAGGAAAATGCTGTTCAATCATTTTCCAGGATCCTATGACATCGCTTAATCCGGTATTTACGGTAGGCTACCAGCTTGAGGAGGCAGTGCTTCTTCACACAGACCGTACAAAGAAGGAAGCAAAGGAGCGCGCTATAGAGATGCTCACACTTGTAGGAGTAAATGAGCCTGAGAAGCGTGTAAATCAGTACCCTCATGAGCTTTCGGGTGGTATGAGACAGCGTGTCATGATAGCTATGGCATTGGCCTGTGAGCCGGATATCCTTATTGCAGATGAGCCGACAACAGCTCTTGATGTGACTATCCAGGCACAGATTCTTGAGCTTATGCAGTCACTGCAGGAAAAGCTTGGCATGGCAATCATCATGGTTACACATGATCTGGGTGTCATTGCTTCAATGTGTGATGAAATCATAGTTATGTACGGTGGCCGTGTGTGTGAGAGAGGAACAGCAGATGCCATATTTTACAGCCCGGCGCATGAGTACACAAAGGGACTGCTTCGTTCAATCCCTACAAAGACCAATTCAAAAACCAGGCTTGTTCCTATCGGAGGCACACCAATCAATATGCTAAACATGCCAAAGGGCTGTGCATTCTGCCCTCGCTGTGATGCCGCTATGAAGATATGTCTCACCGAAAAGCCGGAGGAAATCTGGGTTGGAGAGGATCATCTCGCATCATGCTGGATGAATATTAAGAATATGATGGAGGAGGGAAAATCAAATGAGTAATGAGACAAATAACAACGAGTACCTGCTCAAGGTAGACCATTTGAAGCAGTATTTCCCTGTTCATGACGGATTTAAAAAGATGGAATTAAAGGCAGTCGATGATGTGTCATTTGCCATAAAGCCGGGTGAGACGCTTGGACTTGTTGGCGAGTCAGGCTGTGGAAAGACAACCGTAGGACGTACTCTTTTACGTCTGTACCAGCCTACAGCAGGACGCATTGAGTTCGACGGCAATGTATTGTTTGACAGTGAGAAGAAGATAGATGTGAATATGCATCCTTACCGTAAGCAGATGCAGATGGTATTCCAGGATCCGTATTCATCACTCAACCCTCGTATGACGGTTGAGGATATCATCGGAGAGCCTCTCGATGTGCACAAGCTTTACAATAGCAAGAAAGAGCGCCATGAGATGATTATGGATCTCATGGAGACAGTTGGACTAAACGCAGACCATGCCACACGCTATGCACATGAGTTTTCGGGTGGACAGAGACAGCGTATCGGAATAGCAAGAGCGCTTGCAGTAGATCCGAAGTTTATCGTATGTGATGAGCCGGTATCGGCACTTGATGTTTCAATTCAGGCTCAGGTAGTCAACATGTTTGAGGATCTGCAGAAGGAGAGAGGGTTATCATACCTGTTTATAGCGCATGATCTGCTTGTAGTGCAGCATATCTCTGATAGAATAGCAGTTATGTACTTAGGTCATATGATGGAGCTTGCAGATGCTGATGAGCTGATGGACAATCCAATTCATCCGTACACACAGTCGCTGCTTTCAGCGGTTCCGATTCCGGATCCTGAGACTGCCAGACACAGCAAGCGAATCGTGCTTGAGGGAGATGTTCCTTCACCTCTTCGCATGCCTAGCGGCTGTCCGTTCCGTTCACGTTGTAAATATGCGACAGAACAGTGTGCAGCAGCACGTCCGGAGCTTACAGACAGAGGAAACGGACATATGGTTGCATGTTTCAACCGCTAATATAAGGTTTTTACCGGCATATAGCTTAAGCCGCTTGTGCCGGTTCTAACATAAATTTATTTTTCATTATATAAGGAGGAAGAAAGATGAAAAAGAGATTAGTAGCACTTACTCTTGTTGCAGCTATGGCACTTGGCATGACTGCTTGTGGAAGCAAGAGCAACAACAAAACAACTAATAACGACACTCCTGATACTGCTGTATCAACAGCGGTAGACTGGACAAGCTATGACGAGTTAGTAGATTCTATCCGTACAGAAACAGATCTTGCAAAGCGTGCAGAGATGATGCACCAGGCAGAGGATATGCTTATGGATACATGGTGTGTTATTCCACTTTACTACTACAATGACCAGTATATGCTCAAGGATTATGTAACAGACATATACTCAACAGTAGAGGGTATGAAATACTTCTACAATGCAAAGAACACAAAGAATGCCGGAAAGTTAAACATTTTCATGGCATCAGAGCCTGATCATATCGATCCTGCATTAAACAGTACTGTTGACGGCGGATGTCTTGCAGTAAACAGCTTTGAGGGTCTTATGCGTTACAACGCTGAGGGCAAGCTTGAGCCTGCATGTGCAGAGAGCTATGAGGTTTCTGAGGATGGCCTCACATACACATTCACAATGCGTGACGGTCTTAAGTGGTCAAATGGTGATGAGCTTACTGCAAAGGATTTCGAGTGGTCTTGGAAGAGAGCTGCAGATCCTAAGACAGCTGCAGATTACAGCTACCTTTGCGCAGTATTCGCAGGATATGATGATACAAAGGGGCTTGCTGCTGATGATGTAGTTGCTTCTGATGATGGAAAGACTCTTACAGTCAAGCTTAAAGCAGTTACACCATACTTCCTTGACTTATGTGCATTCCCATTCTTCTTCCCTGTAAACCAGAACTCAGTAGAGGGAAATGATGACTGGGCAAACGATGCAGGCGACAAGTTCGTTACAAACGGTGCATTCACACTCAAGGAGTGGAAGCATGATTCAAGCATGACATATGTTAAGAATCCTAACTACTGGGATGCTGACAATGTAACAGTTGATGAGATGAACGTAATGCTTACATCTGATGATGTTTCAGCTTACACAGCTTACCAGAACGGTGACCTTGATTTTATTGATTCAATTCCTACAGCAGAGATTGAGTCAGCTAAGAAGACAAGCGAGTTCTACACAGTAGACAACCTTGGAACATACTACGCAGGCTTCAACATCAACTCTAAGCTTTACTCAGACCTTGGATTAGATGCTGACCAGGCTAAGGTATTCAGACATGCAATCTGTCTTCTTATCGATCGTCAGTACATCATCGATACAATCGCCCAGGGCGGACAGAAGATTGCCACAACATTTATCCCAGAGGGTGTTACAGATGGTAACGGTGGCGAGTTCAAGAACAAAGATTACTACGGCACAGATTACGATAAGAACTTTGAGGAGGCTAAAGAGCTTCTTGCTTCTATCGGATTATTAGATGAGAGCACAGGCCAGGTAAACCAGACTATCGAGTTCTCATACCTTACAAACAACTCAGAGTCAAATGTAAAGATTGGTGAGGCTATTCAGGCTGATCTTTCAAAGGTAGGTATCAACTTAAAGGTTGAGCAGCAGGAGTGGAACGTATTCCTTAACAGCCGTAAGGACGGACAGTTTGATTTCGCCCGTGAGGGATGGCTTATGGATTACAACGATCCAATCAACATGCTTGAGATGTTCACAACAAAATCAGGTAACAACGATATGCAGTTCGGTCGTTAATCTGATTTTGCTATCATAACAAAGCCGCTCATGCCATTCGCACGACAATGCGAATAACATTCAGAGTATATAGGAAGTCATACAGCTATTGTATGGCTTCCTTTTTTTGCGTTTAAAGTGGGCTTTTCAGAGAGCTTTTCAGAGAGAAAAAAGGCTCTTTAAAAAAATATGATAATGGTGTAGAATTGTTATTATATAGTTTTAGAATGATGTTTGAGGGTGTGTGATGATTTTAGGACTAAGTGATACGGAAAAGAAATTTAAGACAGCGATGGATACGGCAGGTGCCGACATGACAGTGGTCAACAGCTGGCTTAAGCTGTATGTCAAAACCAAAAAGAATTCCTCCGGTGTTGCAAAGCGCTATTATGGCGTGAAGACAGGCTTAAGCAGCCTGCTTTCAGATTTAAAGGAGCTTGAGCAGCTTGTTATAGGGTATTGTGAGCTCACAGGAACCGACCGGAAGCACTTTGGAGAGCTGATAAAGGCTTGCAAAGCGAAAAGCGGCATGTTTGACGATGAATTTTTAATCAGCAAGGTGGACACGGATTTTCACACGACTCTGGACTCTGTTGTAAAGCAGGGGGAGAGATATCTGTCATCCTTTGACAACGGTATCATTTTACAGAGTGAGATAGAGAACCTGATACATCTGACTGGTGAAGGGCTTGAAAGGAAAAAGCCTGATTTGTTTGCTCTGTCATATTTCTATCTGGGGCACAGCAACAAAGAGCTTGCAGAGCTAAATTTCACACAAAAGACTAAGAGAGTGCATGATATATATTACGAGGAGTTCTGGAAGGATATATTAAAGCAGCTTGAGGCATGTGTGAAGCAGGCTGAGGCCATAAACGATAAGTATGAGGGCACGACAGACCGGCGCACGGCAAGGATACTGTCGGAGCTTAAGCCGCTGCTTGTGGGTGTTGCAAAGCAATGGGAGCCGGAACAGACAGCAGAGTACATACTGCGCGATATGTGCAGGATATTCAGGGATTGACATAGAAAATGCAGATTGATAAAGGAGCAGAATATGAATATTATAATTTGGGTTATTATATTAGGAGCAATTTTTTATATTAATAAAAAATCAAAGAACGCAGGCAGCAAAAATACGCAGCCCAACAAACCGAGATCGCAGCAGAAGCAGATGCAGCAGATATGGAACAGCATGCAGAATACAGTTCAGTCGGGTATGAATGCATTGAACCAGACATATCAGCAGAAACCACAGCCACAGATGCAGCAGAGAGTACAGCAACCTCAGAGACCACAGATGCAGCAGAGAGTACAGCCACAGCAGAGACCGCAGCAAAGCAATCCGGATATAGTGCAGAGGGCCGTGAAAAATAACGCACGCTTTGCGGATGATACGACACAAAAAGAGATTGAGACTATGCACGGACATAGCGAGGCGCAGCAGAGGCTGGCTCAGGAGCACTCAAGAAATTGCCAGACACTGCATACCAAAGCGGCAGACGGTACAAAGATTATAGAAGCTGAGACACAGAGCATGTTTGGCAGTGTTGATGATCTGATTGCCATGGGATACAGCGGCAATCTGGAGTTTGAGAGAGATTTCCTTGGGGAAGGCTTAGACATGATTAACAACTTTTAAATAATAGGAAAAGAGGCAGAAATGATGGACAGAACACCAAAGCCCGGAGAGCTTTACAGGCACTTTAAGAATAAGCTGTATCAGATAGTTACAGTGGCGACACATTCAGAGACAGGGGAAAAGCTGGTAATTTATCAGGCTTTATATGATAATTTTGGAGTATATGCCAGACCACTTGACATGTTTGTAAGTGAGGTGGATCATGAGAAATATCCTGATGTGAAGCAGAAATACAGGTTTGAGAGGATTACGCCACAGACGAAGCAAATGGATACGCAGGTAAAGAGTGAGGCTGTCAGGCAGTCTGCAGCTAAGATGCCGGAAGCCGGAAGTGTACAATTGCAGACAAGTAAGGCACAGGTAGCAGATGCAGATGATGACCAGGCACCAAATCCGCAACTTATAAAGTTTCTCGATGCGGATACCCTTGAGGAAAAATACAACATCCTTGTATCAATGAGTGATACTATTACAGACAGGCTGCTTGATGATATGGCTGTAGTGATGGATGTTGTACTTCCTGAGGCTCCTTTAATGGAGAGATATGAGGATTTGAAAAATATTATCAGAACCCGTCAGCATTATGAGTTTGCCAACCGGCTCAGATAGCTGTTGTGATATTTACCGGATTCGGTGACATCCTCGCCAAACCAGTCAGGGGCTGCGAATTCATTTGCTGCGTCAACAGAGTCGAATTCGACCTCCACAAGTGTAAGAGGAGCCAGATCACCCTCAAATACATCAAGCTCTGCGGTCAGGCCACCGTCAAGAGGTATGAGATAGCGTGTCTTTTCGATGAGTCGGCCGTCAATCTTTTGGACAAGATGGTCGTAGGCTTCTTTTGTGAGAGGAAGATTGTACTCCTCGCGCACCATAAGCCCGGCTCCCTTGTAGGTCATATAATAGCTGTCATTTGAGCGTCTGACCCTGACAACAGGAGAGGTGCACAGATAGCCCTGGGCGATTTTTTTGCTCGCGTAGCTGTCTAAATTGGAAGGAAGCTGTTTAAGTAAGTATTTTCTTTCGATTTCCATGGTATATCCTTTCGGGTTATGTGTGGGTTTATTGTTACACATATCTGATTATAATGACCGGTATTTAAAAATTCAAGCGGTGAATCCAGGCTTATGAGCAGTAACTTTTTATAGGTGTTACTGATATGCAGTAATTTCTATAGTATTATTAGAGAAAAAGAAGGAGAAAAATATGAGTAAAGTAGGAATTTTTATGGCAGACGGCTGTGAGGAGATTGAAGGACTTACAGTGGTCGATATAGTTAGAAGAGCAAAGCTTGAGATTGAGACCATATCAATCACAGAAAAAGCAGAGGTGACAAGCTCGCATCAGGTGACATTTAAGACAGATACCACAACGGCGCAGGCTGACTTTGACAGCTATGATGCAATCGTACTGCCGGGAGGTATGCCGGGTACATTAAACCTGGGTGCGGATGAGATCGTGGTAAAGACTATTAAGAGCTTTGCCACTGAGGGAAAGCTTGTTGCAGCAATATGTGCAGCGCCTAGCGTGCTCGGTGAGAATCATATACTTGAGGGAAAAAAGGCTACATGCCATCCGGGCTTTGAGGAGAAGCTTCTCGGTGCACAGTGGCTTGAGCAGCCTGTAGTTGTGGACGGCAACGTGATTACAAGCCGTGGAATGGGAACAGCTATTGCGTTTGCACTCGAGATTGTCAGATACTTCACAGACGATGCCACAGTAGAGCATATTCGACAGGGACTGGTATACTAATACAACATTCAGCAAATAATCAGACCGGCATGATTAGTATGATTAAAGGGTCAAAAGGTATCATTAGTATTATAACAAAAGAGGTCACACACCAAACCCCATGGTGTGCGGCCTCTTTTTGTGCTTGTTATTGCAGAGCTTATTTCATCTGCTGCTCCTGCTTCATGATCATCTGCTTGACCATCTCGCCACCGATTGAACCGGCCTGCTTAGAAGTAAGGTCACCGTTGTAGCCCTCCTTTAAAGGAACTCCAAGCTCAGAAGCAACCTCTTCCTTGAAACGGTTCATAGCCTCTTTTGCCTCCGGTACAGAAGCTTTTTTACTACTTGATGCTGCCATAATACAATACCTCCTTTTAAAACGTTATACACAAGCTGTATGTGTATGGAAATATTATGCCGTAAAATGACAAAAATATGTTTTGGTATTGCTGACAATTTATGGAATTATACACAAAAGCAAATTTAATGTAAAAAACACTGGAAATAGTGGATTTGTTGTGTTATAATCATCCAATGACTGGGCTTAGCAGTTTAAAAAGCATGCCCACATTACATTTGATGTACATACCATTCATATATATTTTTAAGGAGGATAACGATTGACATGAGTGTACAGGTTGAGAATTTAGAGCATAATATGGCGAAGCTTACTATTGAGGTAGCAGCCGAGGAATTAGAGAAAGCATTGGATTCTGCATATCAGAAGCAGAAGAAACAGATTAGTGTACCTGGATTCCGTAAAGGAAAAGTGCCAAGAGCTATGATTGAGAAAATGTATGGAGCAGGTGTGTTCTACGAGGATGCAGCAAATATCCTTATGCAGCAGACATACGCAGGTGCGGTTGACGAGAGTGGTGTTGACATTGTTTCACGTCCTACAGTTGAGGTTACTCAGATTGAGAAGGGACAGCCTTTCATCTACACAGCAGAGGTTGCTGTAAGACCTGAGGTTACTCTTGGTAAGTACATGGGCGTTACAGTTACAAAGATTGACACATCAGTTTCTGATGAAGAGGTTGACGCTGAGCTTGAGAACCAGAGAAACAAAAATGCAAGAACAGTTACAGTTACAGATCGTCCTGTAGCAGAGGGAGATACAGCAGTTATCGACTTCGAGGGATTTGTTGACGGAGTAGCTTTCGATGGTGGAAAAGGTGAGAATCATCCATTAGAGATCGGTTCACACACATTCATCGATACATTCGAGGATCAGTTAGTAGGAAAGAACACAGGCGATGAGGTTGAGGTCAATGTAACATTCCCTGAGCAGTATCAGGCAGCAGACCTTGCAGGAAAGCCGGCAACATTCAAGGTTAAGATCAACGAGATCAAGGCTAAGGAGCTTCCTGAGCTTGATGATGAGTTTGCACAGGATGTAGCAGGTGTTGATACATTAGCTGAGTACAAAGAGGAAATCAAGAAGAACCTCACAGAGAAGAAAGAGACAGAAGCTAAGAAGACTAAAGAGGATGAGGCTATCCAGAAGATTATCGACAAGTCAAAGATGGATCTTCCTGAGGCAATGATTGAGACACAGTGTGAGACAATGGTTGAGGAGTTCGCTCAGAGAATCGCACAGAGCGGTCTTACAATGGAGCAGTACTTACAGTTCTCAGGCATGACAGTTGACCAGCTTAAAGATCAGGTTCGTCCGGAGGCTACAACACGTATCCAGAGCAGCCTTGTACTTGCGCAGATTGCCAAGGAGGAGAATATCGAGGTTACTGATGCAGATATCGATGCTGAGGTAGAGAAGATGGCTAAGGCATACGGCATGGAGGCTGATAAGCTTAAAGAGTACATGGGAGATGCTGAGAAAGAGTCTATGAAGAAAGACCTCGCTATCACAAAGGCTGTAGATCTTGTCATGGACAACGTTAAAGAGCGTGCAAAGGCAAAGAGAAAGGCTGATGCAGAGGAGTCTACAGAAGAATAAGATTTTTGAATCAAAATTTGATGGACTGGCTCAGAAGCCTATTTTCTGAGCCGGTCTTTTGAACTTTTATAAAGGAGGCATTTTATATGAGTTTAGTACCATATGTCATTGAACAGACCAGCAGAGGAGAGCGCAACTACGACATTTACTCCAGATTATTAAAAGACCGTATCATTTTCCTTGGTGAGGAAGTAAACGAGACAACAGCCAGCCTTGTTGTTGCCCAGCTTTTATTCCTTGAGTCTGAGGATCCAAATAAGGACATCCACCTTTACATCAATTCACCGGGTGGAATGGTTACAGCAGGACTTGCTATTTACGATACTATGCAGTACATCAAGTGTGATGTATCAACAATCTGTATAGGTCTTGCAGCCAGCATGGGCGCTTTCCTGCTTGCAGGTGGTGCAAAGGGCAAGAGATATGCTCTTCCAAATGCAGAGATTATGATTCACCAGCCATCGGGCGGTGCAAAGGGTCAGGCTACAGAGATTCAGATTGCAGCAGAGAATATCTTAAAGACAAAGAAAAGATTAAACGAAATTTTAGCAGCCAATACAGGCAAGCCATATGAGACAATCGCAGCAGATACAGAGCGTGACAACTATATGTCAGCACAGGAAGCAGCAGAGTATGGTCTCATAGACAGTGTAATAACAAACAGATAATCAGAAGTTAGATGAATTTAAGAGGGTACCCCGTATGGGATGCCCTCATGCAATAAAAGGAGTTAATAATGGCAGGAAAAAACGACGGAAAGATTCGCTGCTCATTTTGCGGTAAGACACAGGACCAGGTAAATCGTTTGATTTCCGGACCTAATGGAGCTTTTATCTGCGATGAGTGTATAGATATATGTGCCGAGATTCTTGAGGAGGAAGGCGTAGAAGGCCATGAGAGCAATGGCAGCGCTAAGGATGATATAAATCTCGTTACTCCGGAGGAGCTTAAGGCATTTCTGGATGATTATGTAATAGGACAGGACCAGGCCAAGAAGGTGCTTTCGGTTGCTGTTTACAATCACTACAAGAGAGTACTGGCTGGAGATACATCGGATGTTGAGCTGCAGAAGAGTAATATTCTCATGCTTGGACCTACAGGCTCAGGAAAGACACTTCTTGCGCAGACACTTGCCAGAGTGATAAATGTTCCGTTTGCCATCGCAGACGCTACAACACTCACAGAGGCAGGATATGTAGGTGAGGATGTGGAGAATATCCTCTTAAAGCTTATTCAGGCGGCAGATTATGATATCGGGCGTGCAGAGCATGGTATCATTTATATAGATGAGATAGACAAAATCACAAAGAAATCAGAGAATGTCTCAATCACCAGAGATGTGTCAGGTGAGGGTGTGCAGCAGGCTCTTTTAAAGATTCTTGAGGGTACAGTGGCATCTGTACCGCCACAGGGCGGCAGAAAGCATCCACAGCAGGAGCTTATCTCTATTGACACTACGAATATACTTTTTATCTGCGGTGGAGCATTTGACGGTCTGGAGAAAATCATCGACAGCCGTATGGATACATCATCTATAGGCTTCAATTCAGATGTAAAGTCAAAGACAGAGCTCAATGTGGGAGAGGCATTTAAGCATGCACTGCCACAGGATTTTGTGAAGTTTGGACTGATTCCGGAGTTTATAGGACGTGTACCTATCACAGTTTCACTTGAGGCACTCGACAGGGATGCACTTATCCGTATACTTAAGGAGCCTAAGAACTCACTTATCAAGCAGTACACAAAGCTCTTGGAGCTTGACGGAGTCGGCCTTGAGTTCACGGATGATGCAGTCAATGCCATCGCTGACAAGGCACTTGAGAGAAAGACAGGAGCCAGAGGTCTTCGTGCCATCATGGAGGCCGTTATGCTTGACCTTATGTATCGTATACCGTCAGACAAGAGCATCAGCAGGTGCGTGATCGACAAGGATACGGTGGAGAATAACTTAAAGCTCGATGGTGAGTGTGTGCCGGAGGCATATATCGAGGAAAAGGCAGCATCGTAAATACATGGTGGTATTTTACCAAAGATACAGCATCAGATAATATAAATTGCACAGCGGCTTGTTTTGCCCGCTGTGCAATAAATACAGGAGATACAAGTGGAAGAACAGATTATTAATATGCCTGCAGTAGCGCTGAGAGGGCTTACTATCCTGCCGGGAATGATTGCTCATTTCGACGTCAGCAGAGAGCGCTCACTTCGTGCTATCGAGGAGGCTATGGAGCAGGATCAAAGGATTTATCTTGTCACACAAAAGAATTTGGACAGGGAGGACCCGACTCAGGAAGACCTCTATCAGATGGGAATAGTGGCCGACATTAAGCAGGTTGTCAGACTTCAGAATGATGTTGTGAGAATACTTGTAGATGGAATAAGCCGGGCAAAGCTGCTTGGCTTTACCGGTTGTGAGAAGTACCTTGAGGCAGAAATCTGTTATTTTGACAGTAATAAAGACAGCCTGCCGGAGGATCTCAGGGAGGCTATGCTTCTCGGAGTCAGAGAGGCTTTTCACAGATATGCGGCAGTCATCGGCAAAATCAGCAAGGAGCTTATCAGACAGATAGATCAGAATGAGGATCTTGAAAAGCTCATAGACTATGTCACCAACAATCTGCCGGTGTCATATGAGCAGAAGCAGCAGGTGCTTGAGGCAGAGGATATCAATGACAGATATCAGGTTATAGTCTCATTACTTCTCTCCCAGGTGGAGGTTATTTCCATAAAGAATGAGCTTCAGAAAAAAGTAAAGGTTCGTGTGGATAAGCATCAGAAGGAGTATGTGCTTCGTGAACAGCTCGGCGTGATACGCGAGGAGCTGGGCGAGAATGCTGACTCGGAGGCTGATGAATATGAGAAAAAGCTATCTGAGTTAGATGCGCCTGACTACGTAAAGGAAAAGACGAAAAAAGAGATAAAGCGCTTTAGAAATATGAGCAGCAGCTCATCAGAGAGCACGGTTGAGAGAGGCTATATAGAGACTGTACTTGAGCTTCCATGGAACAAAATGTCTGTGGACAACAAGGATCTTGACCATGCAGCAAAGGTACTTGATGATGATCACTACGGATTAAAGGACGTCAAGGAGAGGATACTTGAGTTTCTGGCAGTCAGAAACCTGACTAGCAAGGGAGAGAGTCCTATAATTTGCCTTGTAGGTCCTCCGGGAACCGGAAAGACAAGCA
This sequence comes from uncultured Lachnospiraceae bacterium, assembly GCA_900317585.1. Classification (GTDB taxonomy): domain Bacteria; phylum Bacillota; class Clostridia; order Lachnospirales; family Lachnospiraceae; genus Roseburia. The sequence goes on from ONHG01000006.1 coordinate 93,825, forward strand.
TAGCACGCTCAATTGCGGCTGCACTGGAGAAAAAATACGTGCGTATTTCTCTTGGCGGTGTGCGCGATGAGGCAGAAATTCGTGGACACAGAAAGACATATATCGGTGCCATGCCGGGCCGTATAGTAAATGGCTTAAGACAGGCAGGCGTTTCAAATCCTCTCATGCTGTTGGATGAGATAGATAAGGTGTCAAGTGACTACAAGGGTGACACATCAGCCGCTCTTCTTGAGGTGCTTGACAGTGAGCAGAACTGCAAATTCAGGGATCATTACATTGAGATGCCTGTAGATTTGTCGGAGGTGCTTTTTATTGCAACTGCAAATGAGGTTTCAGGAATTCCAAAGCCGCTTCTTGACAGGATGGAGCTTATCGAGGTGTCAAGCTACACTGAAAATGAGAAGTTTCACATCGCGAAGGAGCACCTGGTTGAGAAGCAAAAGAGCAAAAACGGAATTAAAAAGGAACAGCTTACGATAACAGACGGTGCTTTAAAGGACATCATCAGGCTGTACACCAGAGAGGCCGGAGTCAGAAGCCTTGAGAGGACTATCGGCAAGCTGTGCCGCAAGGCTGCAAGAGAAATCTTTAAGGACAGCGAAGCGGCTATAAAGGTTACAAAGACCAATCTAAAGACATATCTGGGCAATCCGAAGTACAGCCCGGAGAAGAAAAATGATCACGCTGAGGTGGGAATCGTAAGAGGACTCGCATGGACCAGCGTGGGCGGTGTCACACTCGAGGTCGAGGTGAATGTGTTGCCGGGCAAGGGTGAGCTTGTTCTCACAGGTAAGCTTGGTGATGTGATGAAGGAGTCGGCACAGGCGGCACTTAGCTATGTGCGCTCAATAAGCGAAGGATATGGCATTGATGCAGAGTTTTATACGAAGCATGACATCCATATACATATTCCCGAGGGAGCAGTGCCGAAGGACGGTCCATCCGCAGGCATTACTATGGCAACAGCCATGCTCTCGGCTATTACAGACAGAGCTGTCAGGGCAGATGTAGCCATGACAGGCGAGATAACACTGCGCGGCAGGGTACTTCCGATAGGAGGACTCAAGGAAAAGCTGCTTGCAGCCAAAGTAATCGGAATAAAAACAGTGTGTATTCCAAAGGATAATGAAAAGGACCTGGAGGAGATTTCAAAGGAAATAACAGACGGCATGGAAATCGTGCCGGTGGAGAAATTTTCACAGGTAGAGAAGATTGCATTTGTAAAATAAGAATGAGGAAGAGATTATGGTAATTAAAAGTGTTAATTTAGAGACAGTTTGCGGAATTACAAGCACAATCCCTGACAATGAGTATAATGAGGTGGCATTTGCCGGCAAATCCAATGTAGGCAAATCGTCGCTGATCAATGCGCTCATGAACAGAAAGTCACTTGCCAGAATCTCTTCACAGCCCGGCAAGACGCAGACCATCAATTTTTACAACGTCAATGATGCCATGTATCTGGTCGATCTGCCGGGCTATGGCTATGCCAACGCCAATATCGAGATAAAAGCCAAATGGGGACAGATGATAGAAAACTATCTGCACACCTCAAAAAAGCTTCAGGCAGTGTTTCTTTTAATAGATATAAGGCATGAGCCATCGGACAATGATATCATGATGTATGACTGGATGGTAAACCAGGGTTTTGCACCGATCATCATTGCAACCAAATCTGATAAATTGAAAAAAAGCCAGATTGCCGCACACATAAAGACCATCAAGGATGTGCTTCATGTGAAGCCGGGCACGGTAGTCATACCGTTTTCGTCCATGTCAAAGGATGGCAGGGATGAAATCTGGAAGCTCATAGATTCACTCGTATTTGACGAGGAGACCCTTCTTGCCATGAAGCAGGAGGAGGCAGCAAAGCGCGAGGCAAAATCGGCGGCAAAAAAAGCCGTTTCATCGGAGCCACACAAAAAGGAGCGCTGGAAGAAGACCGGAAAGCCGGTTGCGAAAAAGACGAAAGAGCGCAGAGATAAGGCCAAGAGCAAAAAAAGCGCTAATAATCATAAAAAGAAATAAAGCTATAGAAAGAAAGGCGAATATTTAATATATGAAGAATAAATGCAAATTTGTAGGCATTATGTTTTTGTGTATATTGATAGTGTGTACGCTTGCCGTAATGGCATATGAACACACAGCAGGTAAAACAGGAGCTGCCGGTGAAATGTCAGATGCTTCGGACAGTGCAAAAAATACTGACGAAGCTGATGATATGCTTACTGTCGTGACATCCTTCTATCCTATGTACATTGCCACTTTAAACATAGTGGATGGTGTGAAAGGAGTGAGACTCGAAAATCTAAGCGAGCCACAGACCGGCTGTCTGCACGATTTCCAGCTCACACCGGAGGATATGAAGCTTTTATCCACAGCCGATGTTTTTGTAATAAACGGAGGCGGTATAGAGTCGTTTATGTCTGATGTGGCAAAGGCGTATCCGAAGCTTGATGTGGTTGAGGCTTGTGAGGATGTGGCACTTCTTTCTGAGGATGATGCAGACAGTGACCACGACCATGATCACGATGCAGATGCAGAATCGGACAGTGACCACGACCATGATCACGATGCAGATGCAGAATCGGACAGTGACCACGACTGCAGATGCAGAATCGGACAGTGACCACGACCATGATCACGATGCAGATGCAGAATCGGACAGTGACCATGACCACGAAGCAGACGCAGAATCAGATAGCGCGCACGATCATGACCACGGTGATGAGAATGCCCATGCATGGATGAGTGTGCCGCGTTACCGCACCATGGTCAAAACCATCGCCTCTCATCTGGCACAAAAGGATGAGGCACACGCTGAAGAATATTATGCGAATGCCGAAAAATATGACGCCAAACTTGCAAAGCTCGAAAAAGAGCAGGACAGCTTAAAAAGCTTAACAGATGGGCAGAATATCGTCATATTCCATGAGGCCTATGCGTATGTGGCTGATGATTTTTCCATGAATGCATGCTACCTGTTAGACCTTGACGAGGAGCGCTCAGTCAGCGCAGGTGAGATAAAGCAGGTAATTAGTGCAATAAAGGATGACGGAGTGTCGGTAATACTCGCTGAGGAGCTCTACGGAAAGAGCATGGGAGATACCGTATCGTGTGAGACAGATGTGCATGTGGTTTATATCGATCCTCTCAACAGGGGAGAGTACGACAAGGACAGCTATCTTGATGGTATGGAGCAAAATATAGAGCTTATCAAAGATGCATTCACTAAATAAAATTGGAGGTGACTATTCGAGAATATATGCGGAAAATTATACAGCCATGTGGCTTTCATTGCATAAAAATAAATAACCTTGGAGTGAGCTTTGGAGAGCAGACGGTGCTTGAGGATGTAAATATGCACATACACTGTGGCTCCTTCAATGTCATAATAGGCCAGAACGGTGCCGGAAAATCCACACTCATAAAGGCGATACTGGGCGAGATACCTCACACCGGTACGATTGAGTTCAAGGATACGAAGGACGGACATATGGCAAAGCTCAAAATCGGCTATGTGCCGCAGTCTGTCAATATTGAGAAAAATACACCGGTCAGTGTGTATGACCTCATAGCAAGCTACCGGTACAATTATCCGGTTTTTCTGCCGAAGAGCAAAAAGATAGAGGCAAAAATAAAGGAGACACTTGAGGTATTTGAGGCTGAGGAGCTTATCGACAAGCAGGTGTGCAACCTCTCGGGAGGACAGTTGCAGAGAGTGCTTCTTTCCATGGCAATCATGGATGAGCCGAATCTGCTCCTTTTGGATGAGCCGGTGTCGGGAATAGACCAAAACGGTATGGAGCTTTTCTACAAGACCATGGATTATTTAAAGACACACTATGACCTTGCAATCATACTGATATCGCACGATTTGGACTATGTGGCAAAGTACGCAGACCATGTTGTACTGCTTGATAAGACAGTAGCAAAGCAGGGAACTGTGAAGGAAGTGTTTGAGAGCAAGGAATTTGAGAGAATTTTCTACACAGGAGAGGAATCCTGGGTGAGAGAGGAGGAGCACAAATGAATATAACCTCCTGGCTTCAATATGATTTCATGAGAAATGCCCTTATCGCTGTACTCATCATCACACCGCTATTTGGCATAATGGGAACCATGATTGTAAACAAAAAAATGGCATACTTTTCAGACGCGCTCGGACATTCGGCACTTACCGGAATCGCTGTCGGTGTGGTATGCGGCATGGCTGATACCTCACTTGCCATGGTGATATTTGCGATAGTGTTTGCGCTTCTTTTAAACAAGATCGGCAGTCTGAACACAGCGTCAACAGATACCATTATATCTGTATTTTCATCGTGCTCTGTGGCTATAGGTCTTGCGATACTGTCAAAGGGCGGCAATTTCAGCAAATACTCAAGCATATTGGTGGGCGATGTGCTAAGCATCACAAAGACTGAGATAGTGTATCTCATCGTGATTTTTGTGGTCACGATAGTGTTCTGGGTGTTTTGCTTCAATAAGCTCAACGCCATCTGCATACACAGAAGCGTGGCAAAAAGCAAGGGCATACATGTGCGTCTTTTGGACAATATGTTTGCAGTGCTTGTCGCACTCATAGTTATGCTATCCATCAAGTGGATAGGCATACTTATCATAAATGCGCTGCTTATACTGCCGGCGGCTTCATCAAGGAATATTTCAGAAAATATGCGTGAGTATCATTTCTTTTCAGTGATATTTTCAGTATTTTCCGGTATAGTCGGCCTCGCAGTGTCATACTACACCAATGTGGCAACAGGTCCGATGATAGTGATTATTGCATCGGTAATATATTTTTCGACATTTATATTTGGCAGAAAATTGAAAAAATAACGGCTAAAGCTATAAGCAACAGACGCAAAACAGCCGATACACAGTATAAGAGATAAACTGTTTAGCTATATCAGACGCTATACAGGGTGATAATAGTATAGCGGGAAAGGATTCCCGCACGCACATTACCAGGGAGGGATGAGAAATGTTAGATGCTATTTCAAGTGTAGTTTCAGCAGTAGCGGCGCAGAGTGTCACAGCAAAGGACGAGGCGCAGACAAAGAATACTAATACCGCTTCAAAGAAGCAGGATGCAAAGACGGATAAGTCGGATGCAAAGACTGCAGGCTTCAGCGAGGAGGCAGCTGTATATGAGAAATCAGACAGCATGGATGATTCAAAGGATACTGCAAAGAGCACAGTAAACCAGAAGATGAGCAAGGCAGACAGAGATGCACTGGTACAGGCACTTAAGGATGATGCCAATGCCAGACAGCAGCAGCTTATCGAGATCGTCAGAAAGTCCATGACAGGACAGGCTTCAACCTGGGACAAGTCACAGGGCTTAAAGAGTCTGTTTGAGAATCTGACTGTAGATGCAGACACAATAGCGCAGGCCAAAAAGGACATCGCAGAGGATGGATACTGGGGAGTTGAGAAGACCTCAGACCGTATTCTTGACTTTGCAAAGGCACTGTCGGGAGGCGACAAGGACAAGGCTGATGAGCTTTTGAATGCATTCAAGAAAGGCTTTTCACAGGCAACAGGAGCCTGGGGAGACAAGCTGCCATCAATATGTCAGGATACATATGATGCAGTGCTCAAGAAGTTTGATGACTGGAAGAATGGCACAGAGGACACACAGGTACAGGGCTAGTACGGTATTTATTCGGTTATTAAACTGTACTAAGACCGGGCTAAAAACAGAATATGATATATTAGAGGGACTGCGCGCAACGTGCAGTCCCTTTTTAGGTTAATTTAACAGATGAGATGTAAAAATTAACAATTAAATGAGAATATTTAAATTTGCTCTTTTTGGTAGGGTGTGTTATAATCTTTGTATACAAAAAACAGAGGTAATACAATATGGGTAGTAATAACGATATTTCATTAAAAGCATTAGCCAAGATTAATCTGGGGCTCGATGTTGTGAGGCGCAGAGAGGACGGATATCATGAGGTCCGTATGATTATGCAGACCATTTATCTGTATGACAGGCTTGATATCAAAAGGACAAAGGAGCCGGGCATACAGATACAGACAAATCTGTCTTTTCTCCCTGTAAATGAGAATAATCTCATATACAAGGCTGCGAAGCTTCTTATGGATGAGTTTTCTATAACTGACGGTGTATCAGTGAAGCTGGACAAGCGTATCCCTGTTGCGGCAGGAATGGCAGGGGGCAGTACTGATGCAGCAGCCATGCTTTTTGGCATGAACAGGCTTTTTTCACTGGGGCTGACAAAGAGACAGCTTATGGAAAGAGGTGTGCAGATTGGCGCGGATGTGCCATACTGTATTATGAGAGGTACGGCGCTGGCTGAGGGCATAGGAGAGGAGCTTAGTCCGCTTCCACCAATGGTAAAGTGTCCGGTGCTCATTGCAAAGCCGTCCATCTCAGTATCCACCAAGTTTGTGTACCAGAATCTGAAGCTTGATGATACGACAATTCATCCGGATATAGACCTACTGATAGAGGATATAAAGGCTGAGAATCTGCATGACATTGCAGCACACATGGGAAATGTCTTAGAGACCGTGACCATACCAAACTATCCGGTGATAGACGAGATAAAGAAGCATATGCTTTCCCATGGTGCAGTGGGAGCCATGATGAGTGGCAGTGGTCCGACAGTTTTTGGATTGTTTGACGATGAAGATACCGCAAAGAAAGCATATAAAGCCATGCGAAGCTCACATCTTGCCAGACAGGTGTATCTGACATCTGTATACAATAATCGCAAATGATATGATACCGTGACAGCATAGCAGGTGCTTTATAGTTACCTTATTTTCTTATAGATTAGAATGATAATACAAGAGATAGGAGAAGTTTGATGACTGATAATTTAACTTTAAATATGGATGCATATCTGCCACTGCGTGATGTGGTTTTTAACACACTTCGTGAGGCAATTTTAAAGGGAGAGCTCAAGCCGGGCGAGAGACTTATGGAGCTGCAGCTTGCGTCAAAGCTTGGAGTCAGCCGTACACCTATACGTGAAGCAATCAGAATGCTCGAGCAGGAGGGGCTTGCAGTTACAATGCCACGAAAAGGCGCAGAGGTTGCCAAGATGACTCTCAAGGATATGGAGGATGTGCTTGAGGTGAGAGAGGCTCTCGATGAGCTTGCAGCCAAAATTGCATGTAAGAAAATCAGTGATGAGCAGCTCGCAAAGCTAAAGACAATAAAGGATGAATTCAAAAAGAGCATGGACTCGGGTGATGTGAAAAAGATAGCTGAGGAGGATGTGAAGTTTCACGATGCTATCTACGAGGCAACCGACAATGCGAAGCTTGTATCTATGATGAACAATATCCGCGAGCAGATGTACCGCTACAGAGTGGAGTATTTGAAGGACCCAAAGAATTATCCGATGCTTGTGAAGGAGCATGACGCCATCTACAGGGCGCTTGAGGCAAGAAATATGGATCTTGTGACTACAGAAATGCATACGCATGTGGCTAATCAGGCGGTTGCTGTGAAGGCTGTGATACAAAAGCAGGATGAAGAAAAGAAATAAAACAGAAATATAACAAAACCAAGGGCTGCCGGCCACACTGACGTGTGAACGGTGCCCTTTTTTAGTGGCTTAGATAGTTACAAAATAAACAATCAGGGATATTTGCGAGCTTGTATGGTCATACTATATCAGGGATTTTAAATCTGACGGGATTTATTGGGTATATAGGAGAGTTAAAGATGACCACAAACATAGATGAGAACATAAAAAGCTTCAGGCAGATATATTCTGACTGTTCAGATATCAAGATGCAGGAGATGTATCTGGGGCGTGATGCGTCCATAAAGTGTTTTGTTGCATATATTGAGGTGACATGTGCAGGCTCCGGTATCAATAACAGTGCGTTTGGACGATTTACATCATACCTTGAAGGGATAGACCGGGATCAGGTTAAGGAAGTACTTGACAAAAATCAGGCAGCTTTATCTGAATTTGCGCATCTTCACTCGGTAAATGAGGCAGCTCAGATGATGCTGACAGGAGACGTGATATTTTTTGTGGATGGCTATCCGGATGCCTTCAAGCTTCCAGACAAGGGATATCCTGCCCTGTCAATTCAGGAGATTGACTCGGAAAAGGTCATAAGAGGCTCCAATGAGGGTTTTGCTGATTCCATAAAGATAAATACGGCACTCATCAGGCGCAGGTTAAGGAGCACTCGCTTAAAGTGCAAGGAGGTGAAAAAGGGGCTTCGCGGACACAGCAATGTGGACATATTATATGTGAGAGACCTCGTAAAACCGGGGCTTGTAGAGGAAGTAGAAAAGAATCTGGGCAGCTATGTGATAGACCATGTGGGGGATTCGGGAGTTCTGGAACAGTTTGCTGAGGCAAAATGGTATTCACCGTTCCCACAGCTTCAGACCACAAAGCGGCCGGATGTGGCGGTAAATGCGCTCCTGGAGGGGAGGGTGGTGGTGCTGTGCGATAATTCACCGATAGCAATAATACTGCCAACCACCATGAACAATTTTTTAAAAACCGCAGATGATTACTATAACAGAACGATAGCGGCAAGCTTTGCCAGATTGATAAGGTACGTGGCAGCCTTCATGTCATTTACATTGCCGGGGCTTTATCTGGCAGTCACAAATTTTCATACACAGATACTGCCGACACCTCTCATACTGGCATTTTATGAAGCAAGACTCGGCTGCCCATTTCTGCAGCTCATAGAGGTGCTCATGATGGAGCTGTCCTTTGAACTGCTTCGTGAAGCCGGCATAAGACTTCCCGGAGCCATGGGAAATACGATAGGCATAGTCGGAGGCCTCATAATCGGACAGGCAGCAGTGGATGCAAATTTAGTAAGCCCTATAGTGGTCATCCTGGTTGCATTCACCGCACTCTGCTCGTTTGCCATACCGAGTGAGGAGTTTGCATTTTCATTTAGGATACTCAAATTCGCTGTAATAATTATGTCGGCATGGCTTGGATACTTTGGATTTTTAATAAGTCTGATGGTGATACTTTTGCATCTTGCAAAGCTCAAAAGCTGTGGTTATCCATACATGATGCCATTCGTGGGCAGCGAGCTGACAGGCAGCGAGGATGAAAAGGACAGTATCATACGATTTCCGCTTCGCAGACTGTGGAGACGGCCTGTATTTGCAAGAGAAAAGGAGTGCAGAAAGCTGAAAGGAAATAAGTATGACTAAAAATATGGGTAAAAGAGATACATTTGCACAAAACGAAAGCATATCGCCCCGCCAGCTATACAGACTATACGTCTTTAATCTGCTTGGAGTCGGCACACTGGTGCTTCCAAACAATCTGGCGAAACTGGGAAAGTATGGTTTTATTTCAATCGCACTCGGTGTTTTCATGGCATGGCTATTTATGTGGATAGTAAGCGAGGTACGAGAACAGAAGAAAAGTATATATGACAGAAGCTTTGGTAAAACAGCATATGCAAAAATGTTAATTTATGATTTAATTATTGCAATATACGAGCTGTCACAGGCCGCATTTCTTGCATGGATATTTGTAAAGCTGATACGTGACAGCCTTATACCGGATGAGTCATTTACAGTTGTACTTCTTGTGATAATGGCAGTGTGCGCTTATGCGCTAAGTGGCGGAGTGGAGTGCCGTGCCAGGGTATACGAGGTAGTATTTTTCTTTGTGCTGATACCGCTTGCTGCTATGCTTTTGTTTGCGATATCGGATGTGAGATTTGACTATCTGATGATTAAGGACAGAGTCGGTGTGGACTTTGGCATAGCGGATATATTTGCGGGCGCATACTATGTGTTTGCAGCATCCATTTCCGTGTTCAATATACTGTTTGTAAGGGAGCGCACTGCCTCACAGATACGATGGAGTGTGAGTAAAGCAATACTCACATATGCAGGCATTCTTTTTTTATTGTATGCAGTATTGCTTGGGAGCTTCGGAAAATATTCATTGTCAGAAATCGAGTTTCCGGCTGTCGTACTGATGAGTGATGTGCAGATAAAGGGAAGCTTCTTTAAGAGGGCAGATGCACTGATGCTGTCGGTGTGGTTTTTCACGCTGTTTTCAGTGCTCATTATGAGCCTTTATTATGCGGTTTTAAGATGTGAGAATTTTGCTAAAAATACGACAAAAGTTATATTTACATTTAATAAAAGCCGAGGCTTCAGTAACAATAAACAATTAAGCTGTGACAGACAGGAAAGCCATGACGAAGAAAATAGCAGTATGAGAAGCTGGTGCATCATATTTGTCATAGCAATCATAGTGACCTTAGCATATATTCTTGAAAGTGGAGATGAAATCGTGAAAAAATATCTTGGATTTTTATTGTGCATAGCGATACCGGTCATAGTAGTGCTGACGATAGGTCTCATGCTTACCGGCTGTAGTGCAGTGGAGCTTGAGGAGCGTTGCTTTCCGACACTTGCTGCGGTGGATGTTGTAGCTGTAGATACTGACGAAATAACCGATAAAGAAGTAACAGGTAAAGAGGTAACTGATTACAAAGAATATGTTAGCCACAGAGATGATTTGGCAAATGAAAGTAGCGGATATATAGAGTTTTATTATAACATGGACAAATCCTATGAGCCCGAATATGCAGATGATATCAAAACAGCCGTGGACAGCTTCGAGGAGCGGCTGTCACAAAAAGCCGATACCAATCATCTAAAGGTGATATTAATAGGAAAAACGCTTAGAAATGATAAAGCAGCTTATGCAAGCTTCATGGAATACTGCAAGACATCCAAAAAATTTCCGAGAAACACATACGTGTGCATAGCAGATGATATAAACGATATCTTTGACAACATGGGTGATTATTATGAGCAGAAAATGAATAAGGAGAATCATGAGGATGGGGAACCGATAATTACACTTGGCACCTTACTGGATGACTATACGAATGAAATTCATGGAGCATGGTAAAAATTTCAAAAAGGATGAATAATCTTTTCAAATAAGGCAATACTTGTTTACATGAGAAAGAGAATAATAATAACAATAACAACCATAGCAATAATATCTCTTGCGGCAGTAATCGCTGCAAAAAATCATGCACCTGCGATAAGCACAAACAGTACAGCATGTACATCCGACATGCAAAAATCCATCGCTGGCAAAATCCTGCGTTTCCACGTGCTGGCAAACAGCGACAGTGAAGCAGACCAGAATGTGAAAAAGCAGGTGCGCGATGCGGTAGGGGCTTACATAGAGCCATATCTGCTGGAGTGCGAAAATATCGAAGAAACCAGAGCCACCGTAAATGACCATATGGACGAAATAATAGCGGTATCAAAGGAGACGCTTGCAGCAAACGGCTTTACATATGGCGCATCGGCAGAGCTTACACACACCGATTTCCCGGAAAAGACGTATGGGGACTATACATTTCCAGCTGGAAATTATGAGGCACTTGAAATAACACTGGGCGATGGAGCCGGTCATAACTGGTGGTGCGTGCTGTATCCAAACATGTGCTTCAGGGGCAGTGTGTACGAGGTGGTGGATGATGATGCAAAGGAAAATCTTAAGGAGGTGCTCACACCGGATGAGTATGAGAGCATATTTGACAGCGGAAAATATGAAATAAAACTAAAAATCCTTGATATTTTCAGATAAAACAGTTAGTATATTCATGCTGAAAATATGAAAATATGTAATGACTAATTATTAAAGAATGAATTGATGTAACTATTCAGAACAGAAATATGTGGCTTACAACTGTGAAGGTACTGACAGTTACGAATTAATTTAAATGTAGAAGAGGATAAGGAGAAAGAAATGACAAAGGATGTAGTAGTATCATTAAAGGGCCTGCAGCTCGCACCGGACCAGCAGTCTGATGCGGTAGAGGTGATTGCCCCGGGAGAGTATTATATAAGAAATAACAAGCACTATGTGCTTTTTGAGGAGATAATGGAGGGTGAGACCCAGACACTCAAAAATATGCTTAAATTCAATGAAAATTATCTTGAGTTCACCCGCAAGGGACCGATGAGCGTACATATGATATTTGAGAAGGGAAAGAAAAACCTGACATATTATTATACACCGTTTGGAAGTATCCAGATAGGTATTGATGCCACAAGCATAGAGGTAAAGGAGACTGAGGACGAGATAAGGGCGGAGGTAAAGTATGCACTTGATGTCAACTATGAATTTGTAGGTGACTGTCACATCAATATAACTGTGAAGAAAAAAGGCGCAGCAGTCAAAATTGCATAAAAGTCTGCCAGGCCTATGGGGTAAAAAAATATAAAGCATATAAAAAACAGAGCATGTGAGGATGAATGCCATCCCACATGCTCTGTTTATGTACATGAAAATTAAATCATGATATTATTTCTGCTTAGCCTTTTTGGCAGCCTCTTTAGCAGCTTTTCTTTCAGCCTTTGCAGCCTCCTCAGCCTTGAGCTGTTCGTTGGCCTTGCTGTAGTTTTCTGCCATTCTTGCACGGAAGCCCTTTTTCTTCTTAGGCTTCTCAAGAGGTCCTCTGATACCGCGTACAGCTGTGATGTAGATACCGCTGACAGAAGCCTTAACCTCTTTCTTTAAAGGAATCTCATCAAAGATCTGCTCGTCGGCGATAAGAGACATGACTCTTGGTCCGACCTTGGCCTTGACTACAGGCAGCTTTGAGCGGCGCATAAGCTTTGGTGTCTGCTCAATAATCTGCTGTGGGAGACCGGCATCCTTTAGCTTCATACGCTTTTTATCAATGATTAGCATGTTGACTGTCTGTGATGCAGCAGCTATCTGCTCGTCCTGCTCTTCCTTTCTTTTTTGTGCTTTTTTACCGAGGATTGTTAATACTATAAATGCTACCACAAGCACTACTGCGATAACAATAAGTACGATTAATGCTGGATTCAAAACGTATCCCTCCTAAAAATTTGCTTAATTAAATCAATTTTATCAAATAAGCTAAAAAAAATCAATCTTTATTGCAAGAATAGGTGAAATCGTAGTATAATAGAACTATATTTTTAAAAGATAACTATTCTGAATAGTTACAAAGATCTATATTAGAAGACATAAAGGGGTATATTTATAGATGAAGAAGATAGCTCTTCTGGCAGACGGCTGGAGAAGATATGTAACATATTCGTGGATTGAGGGTATCATGGGAGGCTCAAAAGAGCTGGGACTGGACTTGTGTCTGTATTTTTACAGCACGAATGGTACATGGAGTCATGATCCAAAGTTTAACAGCGGTGAGTACGCGCTGTACGATCTGCCTGATTTAAACAGCTTTGATGGTATTGTTTTTGATTGCTCAAACACGACAGACCAAAGCCAGGTATATAGGATGCTCAAAATGCTTTCAGAGGTAAAGGTACCTGTTGTGAGCATTGGGTATAAGATAGATGGTTTTTACTATGTTGGCAATGACAATAAAAAGCTGTTGCGCAAGGTGATGGATCATATGTATTACGAGCACAACTGCAGAAGCTTCGTATTTGCAGGAGGTCCGGCATATAATTATGAGAACAGGGTGCGTTTTGAGGCTTTTAAGGAAGCTCTGTGCGATTATGGGATACCGCTTACTGAGGATATGTACATGTTTGGCGAGTTTGACTATCAGACCGGTGTCAGATATATGAGTGAGTGGTATGAGAAAAAAAGAACGTTTCCGGATGTGTTTGTGTGTGCAAATGACAATATAGCGGCAGGACTGTGTGCGACTGCTGAAGCATTAGGCTACAGAGTGCCACAGGACTTTAAGGTAACAGGCTTTGACAACCTGGACAAGGCCGCATATTTTAATCCACAGATTACCACTGTCGAGCACAATAGAGGCAATATAGGAAGGAAGGCTCTTGAAATATTAAAGGAGCTTTGGAATGGCACGGGTAAGGCCGCAGACAAGTTCCTTGATTCCGAGTTTATTCCGGCAGAGAGCTGCGGATGTCCAAACACCGGCAGAGTGGATTATCGTAATTATATGAAGGAAATAGTCAAGAACTCGGTGACAAAGGAACAGGAGGAGGATGCAGTAATGATCCTCCAGAATAAGCTTGAGGAATGCAATGATTTCTATGATCTGTTCAAAAAATATTCAGACTATATCCAGACTATGAAGTGTGATGGAGTCTACGCTGTTGTGGTACGTGACCTTTCAGAGGCGAGTACGAATGCACATTTCAGAAAAAAAGGCTATGATGCTGATGATGAAGTGGTATTGTTTGCTGAGGACAAGGAAAGCGGTCATCTTGAATTTCAAAGCGTACAGGAGCTTATGCAATATATGGAGAGTGCCGGGGAAAACACCTGCTTTATGCATTGTTCTCTGCATTTCAGGGATGATATAGTGGGATATGTGATACTCAGGAATCCCGAGTTCTTATACGATCATCCGGAGCAGTTTGATATTCAGTCTGCGCTTATAAAAAAGCTTGAGAACCTTTTCAAGCAAAAGGTGCTTGAGAACACAAATGAGGAGCTTAAAAATCTCTACAATCGTGATGCACTCACAGGACTCTACAATCGTGTAGCCTGCAATGAGATGGTTATTCCGCAGTTTGACTGGCTTGCATCCAATAATGTTGGCTGTACGATAATATTTTTGGATGTGGATGATTTCAAGGATATTAATGATACTTACGGACACAAGTATGGAGACAATCTGCTGAGAACCGTAGCAGGAGTGCTTGATGAGCAAAAGCCTTCAGGCAGCACGGTCTACAGATTTGGCGGTGATGAGTTTATCGTATTTATTCCGGGAGAGGATCATGTGCTCACAGAGAAGTATATTGAGCGTGTATACAATATTATGGAGCAGCACAATATGTATATCAGCCATGGCATTATCCATACAAAGCCAGGCAGCGGAAAGAGCTTTGATGATTATCTTGTCATTGCAGACAAGCAGATGTACAGCTTTAAGCAGCAGCACAAAAAGAAAAGAAAGAGCAGCTTTTTAAAGGGTGTGGATATATCATCAATTCCACAGCTTATAGACAATGGAATCCATATAAAGGATAAAGACGGTAATGAAAGCAGAGTATTTGACCTGTTAAAGGCCAATAACATAGACTCGGTAAGGCTTCGCATATGGAATGAGCCGGGAAATGTGCCGGAGTCCGGCGGATATTGTAGTCTGGCCTATGTTCTTGAGATGGCTCATGTAATAAAAAAATATAATATGAATTTTCTGCTGGATTTCCATTATTCGGATTACTGGGCTGACCCGGGACAGCAGAATAAGCCGAAAGCATGGAGTGAGCTTAGCTTTGAGGAACTTAAAGCTGCTGTATACAAGTATACCTATGATGTGCTTTATAGGTTAAAAATCATGGATTGTGCTCCAAATATGGTGCAGATTGGAAATGAGATAAGAAGCGGTATGCTGTTTCCGGATGGGGCAGTGCCGAATTTTAACAATCTGGCAGAGCTTGTGAACGAGGGAATACGCGCCACAAGGGAACTGCTTCCGGAAGCACAGGTGATGATACATTTGGATCAGGGAGGCAGGTTTGACTGCTTAAAGCTGTGGTTTGATGCTATGTTTGAGGCAGGAATGCAGCCAATTGATGCGATAGGCATTTCATATTATCCTTTCTGGCATGGTACATACATGGATTTGAAGCACACGATGAGCAGGCTGATACAGACATACGACCTGCCAGTATATATTGTAGAGACAGCTTATCCGTGGAGACATTGTGAAGATGATCATATTTCGGTAGAGATGATGGAGAGTGCAGGACTTGCTGCCGGAAAAGAGGAACAGAAAAAAGCTCTTGAGATAATCATGCAGATTGCGGCAGAAGCCTCAAAGGCAAACGGAAAGACCGGAGTATATTACTGGGAGCCTGTAGGTGTACCGGATTGTGGCTTTGGAAGCTGGTTTACAAATATGGGCATGTTAGATACGGACGGCAGGGCATTGTGCGGCTGGGAGGCATTCAGGGATTTTGATCCCAAAAAGCTTTCGATTGAGGATCTTGATAAATGTATTGAATCGCTTTATGAATTTGAGGAATCAGAGGAAGACAGGAGAATATCACAGCTTCTGGAAAAAGGTAACAATCTGCTGTCCAATTCGGATTTTGCAAACGGATGTGATGAATGGCAGATAGATATATCCTCGTCTGAGGTAAAATATAATAAAACAGAGGATGGATTATTTATTTCATCTGATGCCAACTTTGACTTTATCATCAGCCAGACCGTAGATATAGCACAGACAGGAAAATATATGGCAGCAGTGGATTACAGAGGCACAAACACTACAGGTGTCGAGGTGTCGCTTTTTGTGACAGTTTCCGATGAAAACGGAGTCAATACATATACCGTGGAAATTTTCCCGGCAGATGTCAGATTTGTGACACATGTGGTTGATAATATTGAAATAAAGAAAAATGCAAAGGTGACAGTAGGACTAAAGATGCATACTCCTCCGGTGTTTGCAAAGATAAAGAAATTTTCACTCGTTGTAATTTAATCTGATATGTGATATTGTAGACAGGTATGGTGCTTTGTGAACGCGTTTTTTGCCGTGGCAGGGCATTATACATATAAATAACATGACTTACAGATTTCAGGAGGATTCCAATGAGTGAGAAAAAGAATACAGGTAAGAAGGCAGTCATAGCAGTGATTGTGATTGCACTTATCGTGGTAATTATTGCGCTTGTTGCTGTGATAAGCGGCAAGAGCAAAAAGGATGGCTCAAAGAGCGCAACAGAGGCAGGCACCGAGGCAGGCAGCGAGACGATGCGAAGTGGACAGTTTGACATAGACTACGCAAAGCAGGTTACAAAGCTTGCAGACTATTCAGGTATTGCAATTACAGTCTCAAACGATTATGAGATAAACGATACAGCAAAGCAGACATATCTGACCAATGTGCTTCAGTCATATGGTGCAGATGCGTACAAGCAGGTTACAGATCGTGATACAGTTGCAGATGGCGATTATGTCAAGGTTGATTACACAGGTTATAAGGATGGCACAGCATTTGATGGTGGTTCTGCTACAGATGTGATGCTTGATGTGACAAATAACAGCCAGGTTGGTGGTTCATCCTTTATTGATGGATTTACAAAGCCTATAATCGGAGCCAAGGTGGGTGACAAGGTTAAGGGTGACGTGACATTCCCTGAGGATTATGGCAATGACGACTTAAACGGACAGACAGTTACATTTGAGTATACAGTAAAGGGCATTTACTCAGCAGATCCTGTTGCACTTGCTGATATGACAGACGAGCAGGTCAACACAGTGTTTGGAAAGGCCGGAGTGACAACAAATGCCCAGCTTAGCACACAGATTGAAAAGGATTTGAATAAGCAGCTCTACAGCGCTGAGGTCAATAAGGTCAAGAGCTACATGATTGAAAACAGCACAGTCGAGATTCCTGATGAGTATCTACAGGCGAGACTCAATGAGTATATTGCTTCCTTTACCAAGGAAAATGTCAAGGATGGACAGACACTTAAGAAATATTTAAAGTCCAACTACAACATGACAGTGGATCAGGCCACAGAGAAGTGGAAGGAGAATCTGACAGACCAGATAAAGACAGAGTTCATCTTTGGGCTTATCGCTGAGAAGGAAAATATCAAGATGGATGATGATACCTTCAACAGCTATGTGGATTATATCGTATCAGCCAGCAATGGCCAGTTCAGCAAGGCTTCTGAGGTATACAAGTATTTTGGAAGCGGACACAAGGATGAGGGAAAGGCATACCTTAAGAACCAGTACCTTGTAAACAAGGCTATCGATAAAGTCACAGAGAAAGCAAATGTGACATTTGAGGATGGCAGTGCAGCACCTGATACTTCAAGTGGCAGCGCGGATGCCGAATAATAACGATAAATATGCTGTCTGTGGTGATGCACAGGCAGCTTAAATGGAGGATTAGATAATGGAACTTACAAACATACGCGAGATTTTCCGCAACAAGGACAAATTCGCTGACAAAGAGGTGACTATCGGAGGATGGGTCAGAAGCAATCGTAATTCAAAGAATTTTGGATTTATCGTGGTAAACGACGGTACATTTTTTGAGCCAATCCAGGTTGTATACGGAAATGGCTTAGACAACTATGATGAGGTTGGCAAGATCAATGTCGGAGCTGCAATTATCGTAAGAGGTACACTTGTACTTACTCCGGATGCAAAGCAGCCATTTGAGATTCAGGCCGTTTACGTGACTGTTGAGGGTGCATCCACACCGGATTATCCTCTGCAGAAGAAGAGACATACATTTGAGTATCTTCGTACAATCTCACACTTAAGACCTCGTACCAATACTTTTGAGGCAGTTTTCAGAGTGCGCTCACTTTGCGCATATGCTATTCACAAATTCTTCCAGGAGAGGAATTTTGTGTACGTGCACACACCGCTTATCACAGGAAGTGACTGTGAGGGTGCAGGAGAGATGTTCCAGGTGACCACACTTGATTTGAACAATCTCCCTATGACAGAGGATGGAAAGGTGGATTTCTCAAAGGATTTCTTTAGTAAACCTACAAACCTCACTGTTTCAGGACAGTTAAACGGCGAGACATATGCTATGGCATTCAAGAATATCTACACCTTCGGACCTACCTTCCGTGCGGAGAATTCAAACACCACACGTCATGCGGCAGAGTTCTGGATGATTGAGCCTGAGATTGCTTTTGCAGACCTTGAGGATGATATGATGCTTGCAGAGAGCATGCTCAAGTATGTTATCAACTATGTGCTTGAAAATGCACCTGAGGAGATGGCATTTTTCAACAATTTTGTGGATAAGGGACTCCTTGACAGATTAAGAAATGTTGTGGAAAATGATTTTGCCCGTGTGACATACACAGAGGCTATCGACATCCTTTCAAAGCACAATGACAAGTTTGATTATAAGGTATCATGGGGTTGTGATTTACAGACAGAGCATGAGAGATACCTTACAGAGCAGATTTACAAGCGCCCTGTATTTGTCACAGATTATCCGAAGGAGATAAAGGCCTTCTACATGAAGCTGAATGACGACGGAAAGACCGTTGCAGCAGTTGACTGTCTTGTACCGGGAATCGGAGAAATCATCGGTGGAAGCCAGAGAGAGGATGACTACGACAAGCTCCTTGCCAGAATAAATGAGCTTGGACTTTCAGAGGATGACTACAAGTTCTACCTTGACTTAAGAAAATACGGCTCTGCAAGACACGCAGGCTTTGGATTGGGCTTTGAGAGATGCGTAATGTATCTTACCGGCATGGGCAATATCCGTGACGTTATCCCATTCCCTAGAACAGTTAATAACTGTGAGCTGTAATCACGAATGAATTTCATACATGAATAATTACCGCCCTCTGCACATATATATGATGTGTGGAGGGCGTTTTTATGTGGAGAAAAATCAAAGGTCCTGTGATAACAATATGTATCATGCATCTTACGGCGCTTTTGTGCCTTATCATACTTTCCATAGTACAGTGCTTTGTCGACATGGCGGAGTGGATACAGTTTGCACTTGCCATGGCGGTCAATATAGTGGTGGGGCTTGTGTGCGGATTTTTGCTCAAATGCTGCTTTCACCGCAGACGTTTTATCAGGGTGACGGTCGCAGCATACTGGATAACGTATGTGATAGCAACAGTGGTCATAGATATAGGTGAATCAAAAAATATATTCGAGCTTTTGATAATACTCCTTCTGGTAATGTTTTCAGCGCTTGTTTTTCGCTAAAAAAGGACTTTTCATATTGATAATGCTGTGATATAATATTGAAAGCAAATATGATGTTTCAATCAGACATCGTTAAATGAAAAGGAGATAAAAATGAAACACGTAAAGACATTAAATACAAGAAAATTACAGAACACAGTTAAAAAGGGCGGATGTGGCGAGTGCCAGACATCATGCCAGTCAGCTTGCAAGACATCTTGTACAGTTGGAAACCAGACTTGTGAGCAGTACAAATAGTCATAGGTGAAGCGGATTTAAAGAGTGTGCGCTGATAGGTGCACACTCTTTTCGCAGTGGTAATTTTAAAATGTGTATAGAAAGAGAGGAATATTGTAGTGGTTCATCAGTACAAGAACAACGGCTATAATATTGTCTTAGATGTCAACAGTGGCGCAATCCATGTGGTGGATGATGTCACATATGACGTTATTGAGCTGTTTGAGGACAACTCAGCTAAGGAGATTATTGAAAAGCTTGTGGACAGGTATCCACAGACGGAGATAGAAGAAGCGATACAGGAAGTAAATGAGCTTAAGGATAATGAAGAGCTCTTCACAGAAGATACATACAAAGAGCGTATCATAGATTTCAAGAAGCGCCAGACAGTTGTAAAGGCACTCTGCCTTCACATAGCGCACGACTGCAACCTTGCCTGCAGATATTGTTTTGCAGAGGAGGGCGAGTATCACGGCAGACGAGCTCTCATGAGCTACGAGACAGGAAAACAGGCACTTGATTTCCTGATTGCCAATTCAGGCAGCAGAAGAAACTTAGAGGTAGACTTCTTTGGAGGAGAGCCTCTCATGAACTGGGATGTGGTGAAGCAGCTTGTGGCATATGGAAGAGAGCAGGAGAAGCTTCATGACAAGCATTTCAGGTTCACACTCACCACAAACGGTGTGCTCTTAAATGACGAGATTATGGAGTTCGCCAACAAAGAGATGGACAATGTAGTTCTTAGTATAGACGGACGCAAGGAGGTTCATGACCGCATGAGGCCTTTCAGAAAGGGTGCCGGCAGCTATGACCTTATTGTTCCGAAATTCCAGAAGTTTGCAGAGAGCAGACATCAGGACAAGTACTATGTGAGAGGTACATACACACATTTCAATACTGATTTTTCAAAGGATGTGCTTCATCTGGCTGATTTAGGCTTCAAGCAGATTTCGGTTGAGCCTGTAGTGGCACAGCCTACAGATGAGTATGCACTTAAGGAATCTGATTTACCTGTGCTCTTTGATGAGTACGACAGACTTGCAGCAGAGATGGTAAAGAGGAATAAGGCAGGAAACGGCTTCAATTTCTTCCATTTTATGATAGATTTAGAGGGAGGACCTTGTGTATATAAGCGTCTTTCCGGCTGTGGCTCAGGAACAGAGTACCTGGCAGTGACTCCATGGGGAGATTTATATCCATGCCACCAGTTTGTGGGCAATGAGGACTTCCTTATGGGGAATGTCTGGGATGGCATCAAGGCCACTGACATCCAGGATGAGTTTAAGTGCTGTAATGTTTATGCCAAGGAAAAATGTCGCAACTGTTTTGCCAGATTCTATTGCAGCGGTGGCTGTGCCGCCAACTCATACAACTTCCACGGCACAATCACTGATGCCTATGATTTAGGCTGTGAGCTGCAGAAGAAGCGTATAGAGTGCGCTATCATGATTAAGGCAGCAGAGGCTGATATGGCAGATGATGCACAATAATTTGAATTTGTCACGGGAAACGGATAGCGGTATTTGTGACCCGTGTGCGAATATATTTGCCATCTGTATACCTATATGGATGGTAGCAAAATGACAGGAAGGTATAAGAAAATGAAAAAAGGAAAGAGTTGGGTGATTATCCTTGTGGCAGTCATTTGTATCGGCTTGCTGGGCTGGTATTCCACTGCAGTAATCACCGACACAAAGCAAAAGCAGGAGGCAACTGCTAATGGTGAGAGCACCAAGGATAAGGATTATCAGAATATCAAGCTTGGTCTCGACCTCTCAGGTGGTGTTTCAATCACCTACCATATCAAGGACAAGAATCCTTCAGACAAGGACGTAAATGATACTATCGCAAAGCTCGAGGAACGTGCAGAGAGCTACACAACAGAGTACTCTGTATACAAGAGCGGGGATGACCGTATCACTGCAGAGATTCCGGGTGTTGACGACCCTAACAAGGTACTCGAGGATCTTGGAAGTCCGGGATCACTGTACTTCATCGCCCAGTATGACAGTGAAGGAAATGCCAACTATACACAGGACACATCGGTTGAGGGCGGCTACAAGCTCAACTATGATATTGACACCTTAAAGGCCAATGGTTCAGTCATCCTCGATGGTAACGATGTAAAGGATGCAAGCGCCCAGTATGACCAGTCATCATCTACATCAACCAAGGAGCCTGTTGTTTCATTAAAGCTCAAGGATGAGGCTATTGACACATGGGCAGATGCCACAAAGAAGGCAAAGGATGCAGGACAGTCAATCGGTATATACTATGATGATCATTTCATCAGCGTTCCTACAGTAAGCGCCGTTATCTCAGATGGTAACTGTGTAATCAACGGAATGAAGGATTTCGACGAGGCAACAAGCCTTGCAACATTTATCCGTGTCGGAGCCATCAACCTCCAGCTCGAGGAGTTAGAGTCAAATGTTGTTGGTGCACAGCTCGGTGGATCAGCGCTCACAAATGCAGTAAAGGCTGCAATTATCGGAATTATCTTAATCATGATATTCATGATTGTGCTCTATGGTATACTCGGTGTGGCTGCATCTATCGGACTTGCACTCTACTCAATGCTTACAGTACTGTTTATTTACTGGTTTGAGATTACACTTACACTGCCGGGTATCGCGGGTATCATCCTTGGTATCGGTATGGCAGTAGATGCAAATGTTATTGTATTTGCCCGTATCCGTGAGGAAATCGCAGGTGGCAAATCAGTGCTTGCTGCAGTAAATGAGGGCTACAAGAAGGCTCTTTCAGCCATCCTCGATGGACAGGTTACAACCTTTATCGCAGCACTTGTGCTTATGGTACTCGGTTCAGGTACAGTAAAGGGCTTTGCATACACACTTATGATTTCAATTATTCTGTCACTGTTTACAGCTCTTTTTATTGCAAAATACCTTACAAGAGCATTTTACGGTGTCGGTGTCAGAGCTGAGAAGTTCTACGGCAAGGCAAAGAAGAGAAAGGTTATCAGATTTGTACAGAACAGAGTCAAATACTTTGTTGTCTCAGGTGTAGTCATA
This sequence comes from uncultured Lachnospiraceae bacterium, assembly GCA_900317585.1. Classification (GTDB taxonomy): domain Bacteria; phylum Bacillota; class Clostridia; order Lachnospirales; family Lachnospiraceae; genus Roseburia. Next base: position 116,746 of record ONHG01000006.1, read on the forward strand.
CTTGCAGGTATCGGCGGCATGATTTATTTCGGTGCTACAAGCGGCAATGCATTAAACTACAGCCTTGAGTTCGTAGGTGGTACATCAACCACTGCAGACTTTGGCAAGGATTATACAGCCGCAGAGGTTGAGAAGGACATCGTGCCTTCAGTATCAAAGCTCCTTGGCAATAGTGCAGTGCAGGTTACTACAGTCCAGGGCAGCCATGATGTCACATTAAAGACACGTACACTTTCACTTGATGAGAGACAGGATCTCGCAGCTCTTCTTGAGAAGGATTTCAAAGTTGATGCATCAACTATAGAGACTCAGAGTATCAGCTCAACAATCAGTGGAGAGATGAGAACAAACGCTGTAAAGGCAGTTATTATTTCATGTATTTTCATGCTGTTATATATCTGGTTCAGATTCAAGGATATCAGATTTGCTTCAAGTGCTATCCTTGCGCTGGTACATGATGTGCTTGTTGTTGTCACAGCATATGCACTTATCAGAATCTCGGTCGGCAGTACGTTTATCGCATGTATACTTACAATCGTAGGTTACTCGGTCAACGATACAATCGTTATCTTTGACCGTATCCGTGAGAACCTTCACGGTATCAAGAAGTACTCAGCAGATGAGCTTGCTGATATAGCAAACGAGTCCCTTACACAGACACTTTCACGAAGCATCAATACTTCGCTTACTACATTTGTTATGGTATTGTTACTCTTTATCTTTGGTCATACATCAATCAGAGAGTTCTCATTACCACTCATGATAGGTGTGCTTTGCGGAACATATTCTTCAATCTGCATCGCTACAGAGCTGTGGTATGTGATGAAGCTTTATCTGGGCAGGAGCGCCATCAAAAAGCAGGCGGCTGCACCGGCTAAGGGTTCTAAAAAAGCCAAGAATTAATAATTAACTTATGGCCCGGCCTTTAAAGGCTGGGCTATTGTTTTTTGTGGACTTATTAACATATGCAGATATGTTTATATATTTATAAATTTATGTGCGGAGCAATAGAATGGAGCATTATTTATATGAAAATTTTTCTGATTTATCTGTTTCTTATGAATATAGCAGGCTTTGCTGCGATGGGAATTGACAAGTGTAAGGCCAAGGCACACGCATGGCGCATCCCGGAGAAGACATTATTTGGGCTCAGCCTGCTGGGCGGAAGCGCCGGTACCTGGGCTGGGATGTATGCCTTCAGGCACAAGACAAAGCATTGGTATTTTGTAAAGGGGATGCCGCTTATTTTCTTTATCCATGTGGTTATTGCATGTGTTATCTACAGGAATTTTTATTAGAGTTTCTTCAGATTAATTTTTAAAAATTAATGTAATAAAATTGATTTTATGACAGTGATATAGTACAATAGTACTTGTAAACAACTTAAAATTAAAAATAGGGAGGCTATATAATGGAAAATGATATGTCCAGACAGGAACGTCTTGATTATCTGCGAAATAAGATAGATGGCAGAAAATATAAGACAAAGGAACCAAAGATTTATCTAAACAATATGTTTTTACTGGGATTGCATGCATTACTTGAATTTGGGATATTTTGTAATTTTGCATTTATATCATTTTATAATGGAATGAGTGTACCCGGTATCCTGGGAATTGTATGGATAATACTGGGGGTATTGGTATGCGGAGCACTTTACTTTAAGGACAAGAGCTGCCCTTATCTAAACAAGGTCTGTCTTATTCAATTTATTATTTTGTATTTTCTTGCTATAATGGAAAATGGTAACAGTTGTATAAATGCAGCATTTATCCCGGTACTCATTGCTATAATGCCGTATATGGATATAAAGCTTATGGATCTGTCATGTATTGCATTAGCAGTATCTAACATAGCTCGATATCTATTGATTTTTACCGGTGTTGTTTATTCGTATGATAGTGTAGGACATGAGGGGGGTGTGCTTGGTGTAAACCTTGTTACAATTCTGGCAGTTGCAATTGCTAACAGGATTTCATGGAGATTCAACCATGATGCAATGTATTCAATGAAGGACGAGCAGGAAATACAGAAAATTATTATGGATGATGTCCTTGATATTGCAAAGGGTGTACAGAATAAAACGGGTGAGGCGAATGAAGTGCTTGGACAGCTTTCAGCCTCAGCACAGAATATCAATGATGCAGTTTCAGAGATTACACAGGGAACCTACAATACAGCAGAAAATATTCAGAATCAGACTGTAATGACACAGAAGATACAGGATGCAATTGATGATGTCGCTGACAGAACTGAGAATGCGGCTGAGAAGGCAATGGCTTCTATGGATGTGATTAGAGAAAGTCTCTCAACAATGAATGAGCTGAGCAGACATTCAGATACAATTGCTGAAACAAATAACAAGGTTGTTAACTCTATGGAAAATCTCGGGAAAAAGACAGAGGATGTGCGAAATATTACAGATATGATTCTTGATATCTCAAACCAGACTAATCTGCTGGCACTAAATGCGTCTATTGAGGCGGCAAGAGCAGGTGAAGCCGGCAAAGGCTTTGCAGTAGTTGCAGACCAGATCAGACAGCTTGCAGAGCAGACCAAGAAATCAACGGAAAGCATTACTCAGATTGTGGAGCAACTTAGTGACTATTCAAGGGGCGCATCAGAGGCAATTAAAGAATCTCTTGAAGCAACACAGCAGCAGTCTGCTTTGATAGGAACGGCATCTGACAATTTCACTTTGATTAATTCTGATATACAGGAGCTCACCGGTCAGATGAATGAAATTGATACGATGATAACAGGTCTCAAGGATTCAAATAATGCTATTGTTGACAGTATCAACCAGCTTTCAGCAACGAGTGAGGAGATAACCGCAAGCAGCTCAGAGGCATCTGATATTTCGGCGAACAACAGGGAAAGTTCAGATAATGCAAAGCAGATGCTTCAAAGTATACTTGAGTATTCGCATGGACTTGATAAATATTTTAATAACGATACCGAATATAATGAAACAAACGAATAAATAACTAAACTGACTATAGGGATAACTAACTATAGAAATAATCAGCTATATAACAAAAACCACTACACAACTATCAAGGAGGGCCAAATAATGTGGGCATATGAAAGTGTATTTTATCAGATTTATCCGTTAGGATTCTGTGGGGCACCATTTGAGAATGATGGTGTTTTGGAACACAGAATTTTGAAAGTAAATGACTGGATACCTCATATCAAAAAGCTTGGGGCAGATGCAATCTATTTTTCACCGGTGTTTGAATCTGATACACACGGATATAATACAAGGGATTATACAAAAATAGACACAAGGCTTGGCACAAACGAGGACTTCGCACAGGTCTGTGATAATCTGCACAAGGACGGCATAAGGGTGGTGCTGGATGGTGTGTTCAATCATGTGGGAAGAGGCTTCTGGGCATTTCAGGATGTGCTTAAAAACAGAGAAAGCTCACCGTATGTGAACTGGTTTGGTCGTATAGCGTTCGATGGCAATTCAAACTATAATGATGGATTGTGGTACGAGGGCTGGGAAGGAAACTATGATCTGGTCAAGCTTAATCTGAGAAATGAGGATGTAATCCAGCATATCTTTTCAGCGATAAAGGGCTGGGTAGACGAGTTTGATATAGACGGGCTGAGACTTGATGTGGCATACTGCCTCGACCATGATTTCCTCAGAAGACTAAGGGAGTTCTGCGACTCACTAAAGCCGGATTTCTTCCTGGTGGGAGAGACACTGCATGGTGACTACAACCAGATTATGAATGATGTGATGCTTCACTCGGTAACGAACTATGAGTGCTATAAGGGTCTGTACTCGAGCTTTAATTCCATGAATATGTTTGAGATAAATCATTCGCTTCTCAGACAGTTCGGACCGGAGCAGTGGACTCTCTACAAGGGTAAGCACCTGCTGTCATTCGTGGACAATCATGATGTGACAAGAGTGGCAAGCATACTGACCAATGAAAAGCATCTGCCACTAATCTATGCACTTGCATTTGGTATGCCGGGCATCCCTTGTGTGTACTATGGCAGTGAGTGGGGAGAGAAGGCAAAAAAAGAAGACGGTGACCCGGCGCTTAGGGCATGCTTTGAAGCCCCACAGTGGAATGAACTGACTGAGTGGATTTCAAAGCTTACAGAGGCAAAGAAGCAGTCAAAGGCACTGTGTTACGGTAATTTCTATTCGGTTGTGCTCACAAATGGCCAGTGTGTTTTTGGTCGAGAATGTGATGGTGAAAGGGTATTAGTGTGCATTAATGCTGCAGACCAGCCGTTTTTCGCAGGCTTTGATATGGGAAAGGGTGATGCAACAGACCTGATTACAGGTGAGCAGGTTACATTAAACGGTGGCCTTGAGCTGCCACCTTACAGTGCATACTTTTTGAGATAACATTTGTATGGACAATAAAAGAATTAATAAAAGAAAAAATGAAAGAAAAGAGCTCATATGTGCTGTCACAGCCGTAGTGGTACTTTACACAGCTATGGAGTCGATAGGCATCACATGCCCCATTAAGTTCATCACCGGAATATCATGTGCAGACTGTCTCCTTAAATTTTGTATATTAAATTAAACGGTAAATATTATTGAAAAAGGTCATTCAGACATTGACAAAAATTTGTCAAAGTGTTACTATTTTTTTATAAATTAAGACAGAAATGTCGGTTATACATAGGTTTTTTAAGGAGGATTTATACAATGAGCGAGTTCAAAAATTTAACACTTGACGTAGCAGATCAGATTGCAGTACTTACAATCTCAAGACCGGCTGCTCTTAATGCATTAAACAGTGAGACTCTTGATGAGTTAAATGTAGCATTAACAGAGATAGAGGCAAGAGACGATGTTAAGGTGCTTATCCTTACAGGTGGTCCTGACAAGAAGGGCAACGAGTTCAAGTCATTCGTAGCAGGAGCAGATATCGCAGAGATGGTTAACTTCACAGCACCACAGGCAAGAGCATTCGGAATCAAGGCTTCAGAGCCATTCTTCAAGCTCATGAATATGCGTCAGGTAACAATCGCAGCTGTCAATGGATTCGCACTCGGTGGAGGATGCGAGATTTCTATGGCATGTGATATCAGAATCGCTTCTGAGAACGCAATTTTCGGACAGCCTGAGACAGGACTTGGAATCATCCCTGGCTTTGGCGGTACACAGAGACTTGCTCGTTTAGTTGGAATGGGACGTGCTAAGGAAATGATTTTCACATGCGACAATGTAGACGCTGCTGAAGCATACCGCATCGGTCTCGTTAATAAAGTAGTAGCAAAAGAGGAGCTTATGCCAACAGCTAAGGCTATGGCTGCAAAGATCATCTCTAAGGGAAGCTACGCAATCGCAGTTGCTAAGGCTGCTATCAACAACGGATATGATATGGATATCAAGAACGCTGTTGAGATGGAAGCAAACCTCTTCGGTGTTGTAAATGATACAAACGACAAGAAAGAGGGAATGGGAGCATTCCTTGAGAAGAGAGCTGCAAACCTCACAGATTTCTAAATTATGATATACAGACGCTGTCTGGACGTGGGGCTAACATCATGATATCAGGCTGTGTGCAGCAGTGTAAATATGTAAGGTTTAAGGTATAAAAGCCGGTGCGTTTTAGCACCGGTTTTTTCTGCCCTTTTAGATGTTTACAGGTCTTGAAAAAAGTAGAAAATGTTTCTATAATAAATTAATATTTGATTTATCGGAGTATGGCAAGAAAGTATTTGTAACTATTTCGTGAGAAAATATATTGTCATAGAAATATAATTTAAGCTTTACAAGAGGAAAAATGATGTCAAGAGCAGCACAGACCAAAGAACTGGATATGGTGAACGGACCACTCGCAAGGAAGATACTGATTTACTCCATACCGCTCATGTTTTCAAACCTGCTTCAGGTATTTTTTAATATGACGGATGTAGCAGTGGTGGGGAAATTTGCGGGTGCAAGAGCACTCGGCTCAGTCGGTTCCACGACAATCATCATCACACTCACAACAGGCATACTGCTTGGCATGGGAGGCGGTGTCAATGCTGTCACGGCACTGCACATGGGAGCAGAGGACTATCAGAGGGTGCATAAGACCGTCCACACATCGGTCATTCTGTGCTTTATAGCGGGACTTTTACTGTTAGTGGCAGGACTGGCTTTTTCAAAGCCCCTGCTTGAAGTGATGAATACAAAGCCGGAGCTGATAGACGGTGCCACAGCATATCTGATGATATACCTGTGCGGTTCGCCGGCGCTTGCGCTTTATAATTTCGGTAACGGTGTGCTGAGCGCAGTAGGAGATACAAAGAGGCCTCTTATATACCTGAGTGTCTCGGGAATTATCAATATAGTGCTCAACCTGTTTTTTGTAATAGTATGCAGACTGGGAGTGATAGGAGTAGCCATCGCAAGCATCATAGCACAGTACATCTCAGCGGCTCTCATCATCAGGTTTCTCATGAAGACATACGGCAGCTACGGTTTGCGCATGAAGGATATAGCGATTGACAGGGATGCAGCCGCAGCAGTGCTTCGGATTGGAGTTCCGGCAGCGATACAGTACTCGCTCTTTGCCATAGCAAATATATGCATCCAGACATCCATCAACTCCTTCAGCCATGTGGTCGTGGAGGGCAATTCAGCCGCCACCAATGCGGATTCACTCATCTATGACATGATGGCAGCATTTTACACCGCATGTACCAGCTTCATAGCGCAGAATCTGGGCGCAAGAAAAAAGGAAAGAGTGCTGAGGACATTTTTCATCACACTTGCATACTCGTTTCTGATGGGACTGGTGCTTGGAGTGGCATTGTTTATATTCCAAAGACCGTTCCTTTTGCTCTTTACGAGTGATGATGCCGTGATACACTATGGACAGATCAGAATTGGTGTGATGGCATTCGTCTACTGTGTATCAGCATTCATGGACAATGCCACAGCCGCCGCCAGGGGCATCGGAAAAAGTGTAGCACCTACCATCATAGTGGTTATGGGCTCTGTCGTATTCAGGATTATATGGCTGCTCACAGTGTTTGCGTATTTTAAGACACTGCAGTCATTATATCTCATATATGTCATTTCGTGGACGCTCACCGCAATCGCCGGTAATATTTACTTTGCGTATCACTATAGGAAAATTTAAGTTGGAATTTTTACAGCTTGAGGAAATTTAGAGACCCCTCAGGATTATCAGTGCCCTTCTCAAGCAGTGAGATGAGCTCAGAGATAGTCTGTTCGGTCTCTTCTTTTGTGGACGGAATCAGTGTATTGTCAAGCTTCACGACGAGCACGAGAAGCACAATCTCTGCAAGCGCATCAGGCTGTCGGCACACGATAAGTCCATCAGCTGCTCCCTGCCTTATGATTTCACCGGTCACCGGCTTTAGCTCGGTAATCAGGTAATTGATGTATTTGTTGTGCAAAAATGCATTCTCCTGTACACCATTTCCGGCATCGGAATGGATTTTTAAAAAGGCGGCAGAGGAGTTGCGACACGCCTGAAATATCATCGCCATGCGCACAAACGGAGATATATCGGTGCGCTTTGCAAGCTCCTTTGCGGTGGCAAGCGGCTCTTCGTAGCTTTTTGCCATAAGTGCATCAAAGATAGCCTCCTTTGATGAAAAATAATAATATATGCTACCCTTGCCTATCCCGGCTGTCTGTGCGATTTCGCTGACAGATATCTGGGATATTTTTTTTGTTTCTAAAAGGGTTCTTAGCGCTTCAAGTATTTTCTCGTATTTTTCCGAATTTGGTCTTGCGGAATGTGGCATAGTGGCTCCTCTTTTATTAGTTACGTTCATTTTAATATATATTATCACAATCCACATGATTCTTCCATGAAATTTTACCGTGGTAATAGGTTTTGGTGATAATGATACTATATGTTTGGATAGTTTATGAAAAAATAACAGAATAGTTTGAAAATGAAAATATTTATATTGACCGCCAGTCGAAAAAGTGATACTGTAATGAAGTAACAAATTGACCGGTGGTCGAAAAGGAGAGTTGATATGACTTATGCAGACATGTTTTCAAAGGTAAAGGGACTGTTTATGGAGTCTGATGTGAGCGATATAAGCGAGCATCTTGCTTTTCAGTTCAATATAACAGGAGAGGCAGAGGGAATTTTCTATGCCGAGGTAAATGATGGTGTGCTGGCAGTGGAGCCGTATGAGTATTTTGACAGGGATGCGATTTTTATATGCAGCGCTGAGACTCTTTTCAAGCTGGCAGATGGAAGGCTTGATCCGATTCTTGCATTTACAACAGGCAAGCTCAAGGTGCAGGGAAATATTGATAAGGCACTTCGCCTGAAGCAGATTATAGATAGTAAGAAGGCGTAGGTGATGAGGATGAAGCGGGGAATAATTGCAGGTGTTTTAGGTGGTATTGCTGCAGCAGAGGCAGGCGGCAGTGCTTATTTCTACAGGAGAACCATGATGCGCTACAATGTCAAGAAGGAGCGCACGATGAAGATGTCGGGGGTTGACTGGGAGAGCTATTACAGCTTTATGAAGCCGCGCGGAGAGTGGATGAGAGCACAGACTCATGAGGATGTGTGGATTAAGTCTGATGATGGATTAAGACTGCATGCCACATATTTTCCGGGGATAGATGGAGGTAATCCGGATAAAGCTGTCATATGCTTCCACGGATACACAAGTGAAGCTATGTCTGATTACAGCAGCATATCCAATTACTATTTAAAGAAGGGCTATAGCATGCTGCTTGTAGATGCGAGGGCGCATGGACAAAGCGAGGGTAAATTCATAGGCTTCGGCTGCAAGGACCGCTATGATGCGCTTAAATGGATTGACTGGATGATTAAGAAGGCAGGCAATGACATTAGAATAGTGCTGATGGGAAATTCCATGGGAGGTGCCACTGTGCTTATGGCTAGTGGGCTTAATCTGCCATCGCAGGTGAAGGGAATTGTGTCAGACTGTGCATTTACCTCGCCTAAGGCGGTATTTACACATGTGCTTCACAGCATGTACCATCTGCCGGCTTTTCCGATGATTCAGATTGCAGATTTTGTAAACAGAAAAATGGCAGGGTATGGGCTTGATGAATGCAATGCTGCAAAAGAGGTGCAAAAGGCGAAGCTGCCTATTCTGTTTATCCATGGTGATAAGGATACATTTGTGCCATGCAGTATGTGTGATGAGCTTTATGCAAGCTGCGCGTCACAAAAGACAAAGCTGATAGTAAAGGGTGCAGGGCACTGCGAGAGCTATTACAAGAATACGAAAGCTTTCGAGGACGCACTTGATAAATTTTTGGAAGGAGTTATGAGATGATGAAGACGAGAAAGGGACACAATGTATATCCGATTACGGTTGCACAAAAATTTCATTTGTACTATGCAAAGTACTGTCCGAATATGGCAGTACTCAATATAGGTACAAGCCTGACAATCGGTACGGAGCTTGACTGGAACGTGCTAAGGGATTCGATCAACTACGCGTATGCCAGAAACGAGGCCATGCGTATCCGCTTTACAAGGGATAAGGATGGAGAGTGCTATCAGTATATTGCGGATGTGGATGAGGATTTTAATGAGAGAACTGTCGATTTCAGGGATTTTACTGATGTAACTATGGAGGAGGCAGAGAATGAGATGCGAGGCTGGACACAGGTGCCGTTTGAGTTTGAGGACTCTCCTATGACTAAAATTGTGATGATAAAGATGCCTGATGGATTCAATGGCGTGTACTTCTTAGGTCATCACATGGTGGTTGATGCGCAGTCACTTATTACATTTTTAAAGGATATTATTGAGATATACTGCAATGCCATGTATGAGGGATTACCTTTTCCTAAGGATATGTGTTCATACATTGAGCAGATAAAGAAGGATCTGGCATACGAAGCCGGAAGCAAGGCACAGCTTAGGGACAGAGAGTTCTTTGAGAAGCTTATCAGACAGTCGGAGCCAATCTACAACGGAATTGACGGCACAGCAAAGCTTGAGAAGGCAAGAGAACTGATGCATGATAACAGGCTAAGGAGTGCATTCAATGTATCGGATGATGTCACCTCAGCGCTTGATATCTTTCATCTGGAGGCTGAGCCGACAAAGCGTCTTATGGATTTTTGCGAGAAATATCATGTTTCGCTTGCATGTCTGCTTCTCATGGGAATCAGGACGTTTTTCCAGAAGGAAAACGGCTTCGATGATGTCTCCGTAAATAATGCCATCGCCAGACGTGCGACACTCAAGGAGAAGAGGTCAGGCGGCACACGTATTCATTCGTTTCCGTTTAGGACGTGCTTTTCAAAGGATGTACGCTTTATCGATGCCGTGTATACCATCAGGGATAAGCAAAACGAGCTGTTCCGCCATGCAAACTACAACCCGACAGAGTACTTTGCACTGCGCTCAAAGACGTATCCGCAGCCAAAGGCGGGGCTTACATATGAGCCGATGTCGCTTACATATCAGCCTATGACATTAAAGGAAAAGGGCTTAAACGACCTGGGAGATATAAAATACAAGACTAAGTGGTACCCGAACGGCATGACTACACAGGCTATGTATCTAACGGTAATGCACCGTCCGGAGGACAACGGACTGGATTTCAGCTTCGAGCATCAGGTCAAGGCAGTCTCAAGAAAGCAGCTTGAGTATATGTACTATTACCTGTGCAAAATCATGTTCAAGGGTGCAGAAAACCCTGAGCTTACAATAGGCGAAATCATTAAATTAGTGTAGTGGATTAGGAAACGTATTAGGTAAAAGGAGATTATTATGTTTGATGAATTAGTGGAAATTATCTGTAATTATGTTGATGTTCAGCCGGCAGATGTGCACGAAGAGTCACGTTTTATGGAGGATCTTGGCTTCACATCATTTGACTTCATGAGCATGCTCGGAGAGATAGAGGATACCTTTGATGTGGAGATTGAGCAGACAAAGGCTGCAGAAATCCGCACAGTACAGGAAGCAATCGATTATCTTGAGGCATTAAAAGACGCATAATGGGTGCAGATAGGAGAAAATATGTTATTTCACACAATTCCAGATATTCTTTCATATGCAAATGAAGCTTACGGCGCGGATGATGCGATAAGATGGAAAAAATCCAAAAATGAGATAGAGTCAAGAAGCTACAGTGAGCTTAAGGATGACACAGACAGCTTTGCCAATGCCATCGAAAAGCTTGGCAAAAAAGGGCAGCATATCGCTGTAATAGGCCCTTCATCATATGAGTGGATAGTATCCTATCTGGCAATCACAGAAAGCGGAAGTGTTGCGGTTCCAATCGATGCATCGCTTCCGGCAGAGGATATATGTGAGCTTTTGGACAGAGCCGATGTGAGGATGCTTATATTTGATGAGGCACGTTCGGATGTGGCTGAGGCCGCAGCTAAAAGCTGTCATGATATAAATGTGTATGTGTCTATGAACAGTACAGAGCATTGTCCACAGGTGCTTTCGTTTAAAGGGCTTATAGATGACAACAGGGGAAGCTACGAGCCGGCAGTGGCAGAGGATGCGCTTTGCACTATCATGTTTACGTCCGGAACCACAGGAAAGAGCAAGGGAGTAATGCTGACGCAGAACAACCTGGCTGAAAATGCCACATGCCTTGACATGAAAATTGGACCTCACACGGTAATTTTGTCTGTGCTTCCGATACACCATGCATACTGTCTGAGCATGGATATTCTGAAAGGAATTTCACTGGGTTCGGTAATATGCATCAATGATTCCATCATGCGCATGGCAAAAAATATACAGCTTTTTACTCCCGACATGATTCTTATGGTGCCTCTCATGATTGAGACATTTGCCAGAAAGCTTGAGGAGGTAAGGGCAGCAGGACTTCCTGCAGAGCCGGTCCGTAAGAAAATATTTGGAGAGAGGCTTCATACAATCTGCAGTGGCGGTGCGTACCTAAATCCTGATTATGTTGATTTATTTGCAGAGTTTGGTATCACCATATTGCAGGGCTATGGAATGACGGAGTGTTCTCCGGTCATAAGCACAAATCTAAGCTGGGATATCCGCAAAAACTCGGTAGGCAAGCTGATGCCAAACTGTGAGGCAAAAACAGTTGGCGGTGAGCTTTTAGTCCGCGGTACAAGTGTGATGCAGGGCTATTATAAGATGCCAAAGGAGACAGAGGAGACACTGTCGGACGGCTGGCTTCACACGGGTGACTTAGGCTATGTGGACGAGGATGGATATATTTATCTGACCGGCAGAAGAAAGAATCTGATTATCACCAAAAACGGTGAGAATGTGTCACCGGAGGAGCTTGAAAACGCTCTGAGCGTAAATCATCTCATAAGGGAAATCATAGTGCGTGAGTCTGAAGGTGTGATTGAAGCTGAGATTTTCCCGGACAGCGAGTATGCTCAAAATACCGGCATCGCCGATATAAGGCCAGCTCTGCAGGAGCTTATTGATGGGTACAATATCAAGGCACCTGCCTACAAGCGTATCTATAGCCTTAAAGTGAGGGAAAGTGAGTTTGAAAAGACGGCTTCACGTAAGATAAAGAGAAGCTGATAGAAATAATAACATAGTTACTATAATACTAAAAAGAGGAAGCCGATGCATGTGGCTTGCATCGGCTATATATGAAAAAGATTAGTATGAGTATTGCGTAATTAATATGTTTTGTTGTTTTTGTTTTGTATCTTTCGTTTATGATGTTAGTATACAAATCAATTGTGAAAACCGTGTGTTTTGATTTTCACTTTTCTGTAAACAAAATATGAACAAATTGTGTAGGGCTAAGGTACCACAAAAAATCCTTAGACAATATCATGATTTTGTGTATAATTATAGTATCGGTATTTGTTATTGCATATAGGAAAAATTTTATGCATAATCAAACAGCGATATTATTTTTTTTTACAAGGGGAAGAAGATGAAATTATTAAGTTTTGCAATCCCATGTTACAATTCAAAGGATTACATGGAGCATTGTATAGAGTCTATCCTGCCGGGTGGAGATGATGTGGAGATAATTATTGTTGATGACGGTTCAAAGGATGAGACAGCAGCGATAGCTGACAGATATGCAGCCGAATATCCTGACATAGTAAAGGCTGTACACCAGGAGAACGGTGGACATGGAGAGGCTGTAAACACAGGTCTCAAAAATGCCACAGGCAAATATTTCAAGGTCGTTGACAGCGATGACTGGGTGGATTTGGAATCATACAGGAAGATACTGGACAAGCTAAGGGAGTTTGAGCAGGAGAATACACAGATTGATATGCTTCTTGCCAACTATGTCTACGAGAAAGAAGGAGCAAGACGTAAAAAGGTTATGCGTCAGACCGGCTTTCCACGCAATGAGATATTTACATGGAGTGATATAAAGCATATTCACAAGGGACATTACATACTGATGCATTCGGTAATATACAGGACAGAGCTTTTGAGAAGCTTTGGACTTGAGCTGCCAAAGCATACCTTTTATGTGGATAATATCTATGTATATAAGCCGCTTCCGTATGTGCGCACGATGTACTATCTGGATGTGGACTTCTACAGATATTTTATCGGTCGCGATGACCAGTCGGTCAATGAGCAGGTGATGATACGCCGTATTGACCAGCAGATTCGTGTAAATAAGATTATGTTTGACGATGTCAAATTGAATGAGATAACAAATGAGATGTGCAGGAAGTATATGTACAGCTATCTGGAGATTATTACGACTATTTCTACTATTCTGGCAATTATCTCAGGCACCGATGAGAACATGGCTAAGAAGGATGAACTGTGGGCATACATGAAGGAGCACGATGAAGAAACCTACAAGAAGCTGCGCCATGGCGTCATGGGACAGGTAATGAACCTGCCGGGCAAGGGAGGCAGAAAGGTAGCTATCGGTGCGTATAAGCTGTCACAGAAGCTTGTCGGATTTAATTAGACGGATGTGAAATAAGGAGTATTAAAAAAGACCACAGAGCAAAACAGAGACTCTGTGGTCTTTTAACTTGCAATTAAATTATTCTCCAAGTGTGAGCATGGTATCTATGCAGGCCTTGGCCTTTGTTCTTATATCGTCAGGCAGTATGATTTCTTCTCCGCCTGCTCCCTTAACACAATTGTATACATCCATCAGGGTAGTGAGCTTCATATTGTGGCATACGCAGTCCTTTGAGAGCGGATAGAAGCTCTTTTCAGGGCACTCATACTGTAAGTGCTGCAGTATGCTGTTTTCAGTTCCGATGATAAATTCCCTGTCTGTGCTGTTTTTAGCATAGTCAATGATGCCGGTGGTGCTTCCGATATAGTCTGCAGCCTTTGAAACCTCAGCAAGGCACTCAGGATGTACGAGAAGCTTTGCAGCAGGATGAGCCGCTTTTGCTCTCTCAACATCTGCTATTGACATGCGCAGGTGAGTAGGACAGCCACCATGTACAAATTTGAAGGTCTTTTCCGGAACCTGTTTCTCAACCCATGCGCCCAGATTGCAGTCAGGGATGAAAAGAATCTTGTTATTGTCAATATTTTTAACAATTTTTACAGCGGATGAAGATGTGACGCACACATCGCATATGGTTTTAAGCTCTGATGTGGTGTTTATGTAGGCAACCACTGTATAGTCAGGGTTCTCAGCCTTTAACGATTGTAAGAGCTCTACATCGAGCTGCTCCGCCATAGGACAGCCTGCTGCGCTGTTTGACAAAAATACATGCTTGTCAGGAGATAAAATCTTGCAGGTCTCTGCCATGAAGCGGACACCGCACATGAGCACATTCTTCTGTGGTGCTGTGGCAGCCTGCTTGCTGAGTCCATATGAGTCGCCTGTGAAGTCGGCAACCTCAAGTATCTCGTGACTCTGATAAGCGTGAGCTAATATACAGATATCATTTTCCTTCTTTAATCGGATAATCTCATCCTGTAATTCTCTTGTTGTCATCATAATATGATATACCTCTTGAAATTCCTAGTGTGATTGAAGCACAGTTATATCAATGTAAGCCCCTTTTGGATTTTACATAAAGAACCGGCCAAAATAAATAAGTTACTTGTCATTATACTTAGCTGTAAACCA
>ONHG01000006.1:131768-140470 GCA_900317585.1 uncultured Lachnospiraceae bacterium
ACAAAAGTTTTACAGGTGTCTTGTCAGTTGTAAATTTTAGTGTTATAATACGCCCATTACAGTAAATCGCATCCAGGGGGATGTTGCTAAAGAAGCGGCTACATCGGTGGATGCAGGTAAATAAAAGAGGTAACATACTATGAATACAGATGTACTTATTGTGGGAAGCGGCTGCTCAGGTCTTTATTGTGCGCTTAAGCTTCCAAGAGACATAAGAATTACACTGATAACAAAGTCAGATCTTGAGAGCAATGATTCATTTCTGGCGCAGGGTGGCATGTGCATGCTTAAAGAGCAGTCTGATTTCGACAGCTTTTTTGAGGATACCTTAAAGGCCGGTCACTACGAGAATGACAGGGAGTCGGTTGGGATAATGATAAACTCATCACCTGAGGTGGTGAAGGATCTCGTTTCATACGGAGCAGATTTTGCGAGAAATGATGACGGCTCACTTGCCTATACGAGAGAGGGAGCTCATTCACACAACAGAATTATTTTCCATGAAGATGTGACCGGAAAAGAGATAACAAGCACATTGCTTGCACAGGTTAAGAAGCTTTCAAATGTGACACTCATGGAGTATACGACGATGGTTGACATCATCGAAAGGGATAACAAATGCTACGGCGCCATCATCAGAAAACAGGATGGCACGCTGGAAAAGGTGACAGCGGCATACACTGTCATGGCTTGTGGCGGAGTTGGAGGACTGTACAGATTTTCAACAAATTTCAGACATCTGACAGGTGACTCGCTTGCCATTGCAAAAAAGCATGGCATAGAGCTTAAAAACCCAGACTATGTGCAGATTCACCCAACGACCTTTTACACGAAAAAGCATGAGGAGAGAAGCTTTCTCATTTCAGAGTCCGTAAGAGGCGAGGGTGCTAAGCTTTTGGACAAGAATATGAACAGGTTTGTCGATGAGCTCTTACCAAGAGACGTGCTGACCGGCAAAATCCGTGAGCAGATGAAAAAGGACGGCACAGAATTTGTCTGGGAGGATTTGCGTACCATTCCAAGGGATGAGCTTGTATCACATTTTCCAAATATCATTGAACATTGCAAGGAGATGGGATATGATGTCTTTAAGGAGCCTATTCCTGTTGTTCCGGCACAGCACTATTTCATGGGCGGCGTCAAGGTGAATCACCACAGCCGCACATCCATGGAATGTCTCTATGCAGTTGGAGAGAGCGCTTGCAACGGAGTGCACGGAAGAAACCGTCTTGCAAGCAATTCACTGCTTGAGAGCCTGGTATTCGCAAAGCGTGCAGCAGGACAGATGGCGGAGATTGGCTTTGTAAATGATGAGATAGCAGCCAAAAAGGCCGCAGATAGCATCGACCTCGCAGACTACAGTGATGAAAAAGCTGTAGAGAGAGAATACAGGAAGCTCGCCATGGAGGCAATAGAGGGCTGCACCAGCGTAGGTACAGAAGAGACTGTCGAATCAGGCATTGCCTATATTCAGGCATAGAATCTGTGTTTCAGCCTAGATGCGAGTGGACAGCCAAAAGCTGGCCATACGAGCGTCATCAAAAATATTGGTAGAATACAGTCCATGCCCAGTAGAGGCAATTTTAAGTGCGGTAATAGCTGTAGTAACCAGGTTTCGCACTCAAAAAACTAGGAAGCCGGAGAGTACACAGTGTATTCTGAAGAAAAATATGAACTGCCACGGGGTTCCATTAACGCAGTTAATGAGAACAAGTGGCAAATTACAAAGCACTATCCCCAAAAACCCCGTGGCTGACTTCATATTTTTCTGAGGAATATACTGCGTACTACCCCGGCACCGCACAGCATAAAAAGTGCGAAACCGTCATAAATAAGAATGAATTTGAACGAAAGGAATCTAAATATATGTACGATCAGGTAACACTGGGCCTCAATGTAGACCCATTCATATTAAGCGCATTAAAGGAGGACATCACAAGCGAGGACGTATCCACAAACAGCGTGATGCCACATCCACAGGCAGGAGAGGTGGATTTAATCTGTAAACAGGACGGAATCATCTGTGGACTGCAGGTTTTTGAGAGAGTTTTCACACTGCTTGATGCAGATACAAAGGTAGAGTTTTACGTAAAGGATGGCGATAAGGTAGAAAATAAGCAGCTTATCGGCAAGGTTTACGGGGATATCAGAGTACTCTTGTGCGGTGAGAGAACTGCGCTCAATTATTTACAGCGCATGAGTGGAATTGCCACTTATACCAGTCAGGTTGCAGCGCTCTTAGAGGGCACCGGCATCAGGCTTTTGGATACCAGAAAGACAACTCCAAACAATAGAATTTTTGAAAAATACTCGGTCAGAGTCGGTGGTGGAAACAACCACAGATACAATCTCTCAGATGGAGTGCTTCTTAAGGATAACCACATCGGAGCAGCTGGCGGTGTAAAAGAGGCAATCGCCATGGCAAAGGACTATGCTCCGTTTGTCAGAAAGATTGAGGTTGAGGTAGAGAGCTTTGATATGGTGAAGGATGCGGTTGAAGCCGGTGCCGATATTATCATGCTCGACAACATGTCCACAGAGCTTTTAAAGCAGTGCATCGACTACATTGACGGCAGAGCCGAGATCGAGGTTTCGGGAAATGTTACCAAAGAAAATATTGAAAGAATAAAGGGTCTTGGTGTAGACTATGTATCAAGTGGTGCGCTCACACATTCAGCGCCTATTATGGATTTATCACTTAAAAATCTACATGCAGTATAGATTTTAGATTGCGGTCGCACTATGCTGTGACAGTAATGTTTTACAGAAAGGAACGAAAATGAACGGTGATGAGAGAAGAAAAAAAATAATAAATATTCTATCCTCGTCAAAGTCGCCTGTGGCGGGAGTTGCGCTTGCAAAGGAGCTTGATGTGAGTCGTCAGGTGATTGTGCAGGACATAGCACTGCTTCGAGCAAACGGAGCCGCGATTTTTTCGACAAACAGAGGATATCTTATACAGGCGGATAAGCAGTATTCGAGAGTATTAAAGGTGGTTCACGAGGATGATGAAGTAGAGGAGGAGCTTTCAACAATAGTTGATGCCGGAGGCCATGTGAAGGACGTATTTGTATACCACAAGGTCTACGGAGTGCTCCGCGCCCATATGGACATCAAGTCAAGACGTGACGTCAGAAATTACCTAGAGGAAATCCGTACAGGAAAGTCCAGCCTTCTTAAAAATGTAACTTCAGGTTATCACTATCACACAATATGTGCGGAGAGTGAAGAGGTGCTTGATGCCATACAGGTGGAGCTTAAGCAGAAGGGCTTCCTTGCAAAGCTGCAGGATTATGAGCCGGTGGATTTCTGGGGAGACAACGAGGACGAGGCGAAGGCTTAATTTTATCATAAAGTTAAAGCGTAATATAATAATTGCCCGGGTGAAAGCCCGGGCTGTTTTTGATTTCTATTTAATTTCCAGATTTTCACCTGTAAGTCCTATGTATGATCCCTCAGGAAGTCCACCTTCAGGATGTCCGATAAGCCATTTGTTTTTAGCTGCAAGAAGGGCATCTTCTCCGCCGGCGTGTGGATGTTCCAGGGCTTCATTTGTGCCTTTTGGAAGTACAACGGCTACCAGAAATCCGCCATCAGATGCATTACATGGTGCGTAGTGCAGTGTTGTGGCATAAAGCTCGACTGCTGTTCCGGAAGGAATCCTGAAAGCTTCCATCAAAGAGGTATCATATGTATTTTCCACAGAGATATCCTGCTGTCGGCCGAGTATCAGTATGGCATCAGTTGCGGCAATATTGACCTCAGAGCATCTGTGATACTCAACAGCATTGAGCTTATGATTGTTGCCTATGCACCAGCCTATCTGTATAGGAAGCTCCCCGTATGTTTTCTGTTGTAATTCTGTAGCGCATTTTAGCTTTTCGAGTGCAGAAACGGATGGCTCATAAACCACATCAGCAGGAATTTCTACTGTCTGCATTGTGCTGACCAGCTCTGTAAGATCTATTGAGTCGATCACCTTTCCATATTTCTTAAAACATTCTTCTGTTATTTCATGTATGATCATTATATGGTCCTCCTGATTTTTAAAATTTAAAAAATTATAATGTATGACAGAGAAAATGTCAGCAGGATAAATTATTGTTTTATACCCTAGTTAATATTTATTTTAGGATTTGTAAAAATATTTTTTATGGGATATAATGACTATTATGCAATTTTATAGCAGAGACTGAACAAAAGAAAATAGGGAGAAAACATGGTATGAAAAAAAGATTGGTTTCCGCAGCGGTTACAGTGGCATTGTTTATCGGACTTATAGCCGGTGTTACTTTTAAAGCGTCAGATAAAAACGAAATAAAGCATTTTACGGCTTTTTTTTCTGTAGAAGGAGATAATATAGATCCGGATAATGATATAAAGCAGCTCATAGCAGAGCAGATCGGTGCTGAATGTGAGGAAACCTGGCTTGTTGGACAGGATAAGGACGATGCAATAAATTCTCTCATAGCAACCGGGGAATATCCGGATTTTGTATTGGGTGAGACTGCGCTGTATGAGGCAGGTGCACTCATTCCAATAGATGAATACTGGGACGATTATCCGAACATAAAAGAATATCTCAGTGATGAACAATGGGAAAAGTTCAGACAGCCGGATGGACACATATATTGGATTCCACAGTTTGGAGTATCACATGGGGATAATGTGGAGATGCTGCATAATGGTGAAGCCTTCTGGATTCAGACAAGAGTATTAAAATGGGCTGGATATCCAAAGATTACAACGATAGAGCAGTACTTTGACCTGATAGAAAGCTATGTACAGGCAAATCCCACAATGCCGGATGGAACAGAAAATATACCATTTACGATACTTTGTGATGACTGGCGGTATTTTTGCCTTGAAAATGTGCCGCAGTTTCTGGACGGATTTCCAAACGATGGAAGCTGTATGGTAGACACGGAAACCAAAAAAGTGATGGATTACAATGTGACCGACACAGCCAAAAGATATTTCGGAAAGCTTAACGAAGAGTTCCATAAGGGAATAATGGATCCCGGGGCGTTCAATGCCACCTATGATCAATATCTGGATAAGCTGTCAACAGGAGCAGTGCTTGGGATGGTCGACCAGTGGTGGCAGTTTTATTATGTAATAGATCCTGTATTCAAAAAACAGAATCTGGCACAGCTTGGGTGTGATTATGTCCCTCTTCCTGTCACGATTGATGATGGTATTCACAACAGATGGCATACAAACAGGATGGCAGAAATAGATTATTCTTCAGGAGTGTCCATTACCACCTCCTGTAAAGATATCGAAGGTGCGATGAAGTTTGTCAGTGATCTTCTGGAATCTGATATAATAAGAGAAAGGTTCTGGGGAGAGGAGGGCAAGGACTATTCAGTCGATGAAAACGGTTTGTTTTACCTTACCAATGAGCAGGCAGAGAAAAAAAGTGACAGCTCATATCAGGCAGCGCATATGTGTTCGTACTCATACTTTCCAAGAGTGGAGGGAATGCTTGATGATGGTATAAATGCGTTTTCAACGGAGTTTCAGCAGAACGAGTTTTTCAGAAATCAGCCTGTGGATATTCAGGAATGTTTTAAAGCCTATGGAGTGGAAAACTATGTAGATATGCTTGGAAAAAATGAGGCTCCCGGCTCGTGGTATCCGATGTATTCATATTCAGATTCAATTCCCTCGACCTCTGAATGTGGGAAAGTAAAGAATAATATTGTGGCAGTAAAGAAAATATGGCTGCCGCAGGTTATCATGGCGGATGATTTTGATGCTGCCTGGAATCAGTATATGGAGGAGTACAATGCCTGTAATCCACAGATATATTTTGATTATTTACAGCAAAAGGTAAATGAAAATTAGCAATATTTGAATACTGTTTGGCAATTTATTAATAGAATAACAAGCCCCTGTTCGTTTACACTTGTATATATCAATAAACGAATGGGGGGATTTATTTTGGATTATTTAAAAAACGGTGCTTTGTATATAGGCACGATACCATCATCAATGGACAATAACAGATGCTCGGTCACACTTGAGGATGATGGAAGCGTTACCTTTTATATCTATGCGCCAAATGCCAATAAAGTAGAAGTAGCCGGAATGGGAGGCTATTTCAGCTCAGAACGCATACAGTTAAAGCCTGATATGCAGGGTGGATTTTCGGCAAACATTAAAGATTTCCACTGGGCAATGCATTATTATTTCTGGTATGTAGATGATGTCTGCATAACAAATCCTCATGCGGCTATATCATATGGTTGTTTTGCTGCAATAAACACATTTGAAGTGCCGGAAGAGGGCGAGGATTTCTATTTTGTCAGGGATGTGCCGCATGGAACGGTAAGTCTGTGCAAATATACCTCACAGGTAAACGGTCACATAAAGGAGAGCTATGTGTATACTCCACCTGGATATGAGAGCGGAGATGGAAGGTATCCTGTATTGTATTTACAGCATGGTGTCGGGGAGAATGAGACCGGATGGGTATGGCAGGGTAAGATGAATTTCATCATGGACAATCTGATAGCAGACAAAAAATGTGTGCCGATGATCATAGTTGCAAGCAGTGGCTACGCATTTAAGGATAACGAATACCCTGTATTTTTTCCGGGAGATTTTGACAGTGAGCTTGTAAATAGCATAATCCCTTATATAGAGGAAAATTTTAAGGTCAAAAAAGGAAGAAACAACCGTGCTGTGGCAGGACTTTCACTTGGTTCAGGGCAGGCTACGGATATAGCGGCAAGACACCCGGAGCTTTTTTCAGCAGTTGGAGTATTTTCAGGTGTTGCAATACATCTAATGAAAAAAATCATCGACAGCCCATATCGGTTTGAAGCTGTCTTTATGTCGGCAGGAGATGAAGAAAAAGAGATACTGCTTGGAATCAATGAGATGGTAAAGGAATTTTCACGACAGGGGAAAAACAGTACACAAAAAGTATATGAGGGCTATCATGAATGGCATGTATGGAGAAAGAGCTTTAAGGATTTCGCACAGATGCTTTTTAGATGGGATGACGCAGAACTTGATGATATTAATAAAGCTGTCCCGGTCAGATCAAAGAATATTGATTTTACCACACCGGTACAGGCGGATGAGAGCATGGTATTTTTTGATCCGGTGTACAGGCAGATACAGTTCGAAAATGACGAGGATGGAAAACCGGCTGGCAAATATCCGGATGTCATACATGGTATCCGTGTGACGGAGGATAACAGCATTGAAGTAAATCTTTTTGCACCTGATGCAAAAAGCGTGAGCGTAGTTCTTGAAAATGGCACAGAGGAGCTTCTTTACAGATCAAAGAAAAATGATGGTTACTGGGAAAAAACAATAGGCAATCCGGCAGAGGGATTTAACTATGTGACATTTATGGTAAATGGAACACCTGTAGTAAACCCTGCGGCACCTGTCGGGTTCGGATATAACAGGGCTGTAAACTTTGTTGAGGTACCTGAGAGAAACTTTAGCTGGCATGAGCTTAAGAAAACAGATCATGGTCAGATACATATCCATTATTCGTGTGATGGAGACGGACAGGTCAGTATGAATTATGTTTATACACCAGCCGGTTATGGAGAGGATAACTGTGACACCGGCAGAGTATGTGTGCTTGAGTGTGCTGCGGACGAAAGAGATTTTTGCTGGATATATCAGGGAAAGATAGCAAATATCATGGATAATCTGTCAGGCGAAGGCAGGATAAAAGGAATTATGATAATAATGGCAGACAGCACGATATCTGATGATATCATCGGGAACATAACAGCCATATACGGAATTAAGGACAGTGTACAGAAAGAATGGTTCAAAAAAGGAGATAATGAATCCTGGACATCATGCAGACACAGATTTGTAAATTTAATGTGCGGGATACAGTAAAACAGCGACAAAAAGGAGAGAAAAATGGCAGGAGCATATAAGACAGGCAAATACAGAAATATATTCAAAGAGTATGGGTATCCGGAAGAAGAAATTCAAAAAAGAGTAGAGGATACTTTTAACACGATATTCTATGGGAATGATGATGAACGTTTTTATCATGAAGTCGGTGATGATATGGGATATATGGAGGATACCGGCAATCATGATGTGAGAACCGAGGGAATGTCATATGGCATGATGGTATGTGTACAGCTGGATAAAAAAGCAGAGTTTGACAGACTGTGGAAATGGGTGCGCACATATATGTACATAGAAGATGGTCCGGCAAAAAATTATTTTGCGTGGTCATGTCAGACAAACGGAAAGCGAAATGCCGAAGGACCGGCACCTGATGGTGAAGAGTATTTTGCAATGGCATTGTTTTTCGCCTCTAAAAGATGGGGAGATGGCGATGGTATATTCTGCTACAGCAAAGAGGCACAAAATATCTTAAGGGAGTGTGTACACAAGGGTGAGCCGGGACACAGCGGAGAGCCAATGTGGGAGCCTTCCAACAAGCTGATAAAGTTTGTCACAAATATGGATTTCAGTGATCCTTCTTACCATCTGCCGCATTTTTATGAACTTTTTGCCCAAAGGGCTTATGAGGAGGACCGAGATTTCTGGAAAGAAGCAGCAGCTGCCAGCAGAGCATATCTGCACAGTGCATGCCATGAAAAGACAGGACTTAGCGCAGAATATGCAGATTATGACGGAAAGCCTCATACGGGGCATAAGGAAATATTTGGAAGACATGACTGGTATTACAGTGATGCATACCG